>NZ_RKRD01000001.1:717160-1434321 GCF_003814745.1 Hydrogenoanaerobacterium saccharovorans
AAATTTGATTTAAACGAATTTGATTGTTCAAGTCTGTCAAATCAAATGTGGCAATCAAATCTCCCGCTTTCACCGTGTCACCAACTTTAAAGTTGACTTTTACCGCCTTACTTTGCGGTGGTGCAAAATAAGCTTTGCTGTCGGGCGAACTGATGGTTGCCGTAGTACTTAGATAGGAATTGATTTTCTGGTAAGATACTTCTCCCGCTTTCACAGAAGGTATGTAGTTGGACGCTGCATAAATGCTGTATCCAATATATCCTGCAATCAAAAGCAAGATAACGGACCAAATAATAGCCTTTTTTCTCTTCTTTTTGTTTTTCGGTTTTTTTACTTTTTTTGGTTTTGATACTTCAGCCGCTGAAACTGGTATAGTGGTGGTTTCTGAAGTTGCTTGTGCATTGGTTGTTTGCTCCATAAAATTATACACCGCTTTCTTAAATTGCCCTAAACAAGGTAATTATACCCAACAGCAATTTTTTTGTCAAAAGAGGACATGTAAAATTATAATGAACAAACTAAGTATAAACACCAAGATTTTAAAAAAGTTTACAAATTCTGTGGCTAAATGTAGCGAATATCGCCGATGGGTTCGTTGCACTCTCTGTTTCAATATGGTAAGATATTTTTTAGATTAGTGGAAAAAGAATAGTATAACTTTTCTTTTCACTCGTGCAATAATTTCCTGATAAAAACATACTATTGTTTTGGAAAAGCCTGTTGAGCATAATTAACAGCACAAATGATGCTCAAATTGCAGGATTGAGTGCAAATCATAAGATTGAAGAGGGATTACCATTGAAAAAAGCGATGATTACGGTAAACAATCTTCGTAAGGTGTATAAGTTGGGCAGTGAAAAAGTCATCGCGCTGGATAATATCAACATCACGATTGGAGAAGGTGAAATCTGCTGTATCCTGGGTACTTCAGGTTCGGGTAAATCCACTCTGCTGAATATGCTAGCTGGGTTGGAAAAACCTACCCGCGGCCAGGTGTTGATTGGAAAGCACGACATTGCCAGGATGGATGAGACAGCTCTTGCGAAGTTTCGGCAAAAATATGTGGGGTTTGTATTTCAGTCATACAACCTGCTATCTGCGCTTACCGCACTAGAAAACGTGAGTATGCCGCTGATGTTCCGCGGTGTGAGTAAGGGTAAACGCAATAAAGCTGCAAAACACATGCTAAAAAATGTTGGGTTGGGCAATCGGTACGAGCACAAGCCTTCACAGATGTCGGGCGGTCAGCAGCAGCGTGTTGGTATAGCGCGTGCATTTGTCAGTAAGCCACGAATTGTATTTGCGGACGAGCCTACAGGAAACCTTGACACAAAGACAACGATTGAGGTTATGGAGCTGATGGTGCAGATGTCGCGCGAAAACAACCAGACATTGATTATTGTTACGCATGACCCTGAAATAGCTGAATATGCCGATAGAATTTTAACGCTGATTGACGGTAAAGTTGTGTCGGATGTATACAATGATTCCATAGCATTTAAAGGTGTTCACGCTGCCCGTGCAGCTGCAGCCGAGGAGGCAACAGCTGAGGAACTCGCAGCTAAAAATGCAGCACAGGCGGCAGCACAGGAGGAAAAGGAGTAAAACCATGAAAACATCAACAAGAATTATTTGTATCTTTCTTGCAGCTCTTATGCTGCTTACCACATTTGGCATGCTGTTTTCGCAGCTTGCTTTTGCAGCAAACACAGACAGTAAAAGTGATACCAGCAGCAGTAAAAGCAGCAGTGACAGCAGCAGTAGCAGTTCATCCAGCAAGGATGATGACGACGGTTTCACATCTTCTGGTTCTCTAAGATTAGTTAACACCCCCAAATTTTTTAAAGTCGATAGCCATGGTGATGTTGTTGACAAAGATGGAGACCCCGCTAGAAGCGTTAAAAAAGGTTATGTATATAAAGTTGAAATGACAATCATTGATCCGAATGTTGTTTATGATAATATAGATGGGTCAATAGGTGATTACAATATATATGTTGTAAGCACTGGAGGAAACTTTAGTACAATCAACACTGATGATTTTGATTCTGATGCTAAAATATTAGCTCAAGGTAACAAAGGTGGTTCTCCTGAACTTACAATTGAGTTTTATGTTAAGTCAAACGGCAAAGGAAGAAATATGAATTTAGAAATAGGCTACACTTATAATAAAGTTCCTGTAGACGGTGCTACTAAAGGTGGTTCGTCACAGTCGCAAGGGACTATTAACGTTCGTGTGGGTGAGGCTGTACTTGATGATGATGCAAATGATACAGACGAAGACAGCTACCTGCTTGCTACTCCAAACATCATTGTAACTTCGTACAATTACGGCGGGCGCGATGTAATGGCAGGCAACGATTTCCCGCTTACGATCAACTTTGCAAACACCAGCAAAGATTTTAGTCTCGAAAACATCATTATGGATGTGACAACAAGCACCGATCTTTCTATATCAAACGGTTCCAACTCCGCGTATATTGAAAATTTGAGCAAAGGCGAATCTCAAACAAAAACGCTGCAGATAACCGCAAGCTCATCGATTGAGCCTAAACCACAGCAGGTAACTGTGAAATTCTCTTATGAATACATACTGGATAAAACCAGAAAAACAGGTGAAAGAACCGAAGTTTTGGCAATTCCCATTGTACAGCTCGATCGCTTTAGCGTTGGCGAATTGAGCGTACCCGATCAAATTTGGCCGGGTGATAACGCTTATATCAGCATTGACTATGTCAACAAAGGCAAATCAGAAATTCCCAACCTTTCGGCTCGGCTTGAAAGTGACGCTCCGGGAATCAGCGACAGTCAGGTTGTCGGTAACGTTAAACCCGGCGATTCCGGTACCATTGATTTTACCGTTACAGTAAATGAACCGGGAGATATCAGCGGTAAAATCATTGTTACTTACGAGGATGCCAAGGGGAATGAAAAATCAGTTGAACGCCCATTTTCTACTACCGTAATGGATATGGGTGGTATGATGCCGGGGGAAGAACCTACAGATGTACCGCAGCCTATGCCTGAAGATAAGCCCAATACGGCAACCATTGTAATGGCAGTTGTCGGCGGATTGATGATAGCAGGCCTTACAGGAACGGTAATTGTAAAAAAAGTAAAATTGAAGAGGGAAGACGAACAAGATGAAGACATTTGATTTAATTTCAATGTGCTTCCGCAACCTCTTTCGTCGTAAAATGCGTACGGTTCTCACGGTTTTGGGCGTAGTAATTGGCACATGTGCCATTATCGTAACAGTTTCTTTGGGGCTTGGTATGACCAAAATTCAAGAAGAAGCTTTGGCGCAAATGGGAGATTTGACTAAAATTGAGATTTACAACCGTGGCGGAGGAGGTAAGGAATCCCCTGTTTTAGATGATAAAACAATCAAACAGATTGCTCAGCTTGAGGGTGTAGAAATTGTTACCCCTTTGGCACGGGCCGATTGGGATGCAATGGAATTTTGGATAGGCGATAAATTTCGTTTTAGCTCACAAGTGATTGGTATCTACCCCGAGGCAATGGAAAAACTGGGTTACGAGATGAAAGAAGGCGGCTACCTTACCGAGGGCAACGGCAAAAAGATACCGATTGTTTTGGGCGAAAAGGCTGCTTATCAGTTTTACAATACAAAAAAAAGAGATGGCTGGGTTTATCCGTATCCCGATGCTAACGGCAAAATCCCTGATCCGTTGGTTAATGTTATGAAAGATGAAATCACTCTTCGTTTGGGCAGAAGTGATGAAGAAAAAATAAAACTGGTTGAGTATGAAGTTCAGCCCCAAGGCGTGCTGATTGCCGACTATAGCAAGGGTTGGGAAACAGAAGATTCTGTTTTTATGCCAATCGATGAAATGAAGCGTTTGGTTTCGGAATATAAAAAGTTAAATAAAATCAAAGAAAACCCCAATAGTGATAAAGGCTACCAAAATGTTGTGGTAAAAACCAGCGACATTAAATACGTTGAGAGCGTTGAAAGCTATATCTCAGAAACCCTTGGTTTTAATACCAACAGTATGGAGAGCATACGAAAACCAATGCAACAGCAAATTAAGCAGCAAAGCATGGTACTTGGCGGGCTTGGTTTGATTTCACTGGTTGTTGCAGCAATCGGTATTACCAATACAATGGTAATGTCTATCTACGAGCGTACCCGCGAAATTGGTATTATGAAGGTACTGGGCTGTGAGGTGCCCAATATTCGCACTATGTTCCTTACCGAAGCAGGAATCATTGGTTTAATGGGCGGTATTGCAGGCACCATTTTCAGCTTTGGTATCAGCTGGGTTATCAATAATTGGGAGACAATTAAGATGGCTTTGGGTATGGTAGGCGATCAAGGCGGTGAAATGGGCGGCTTCGGCGGTATGATGGGTGGCATGGGCGGTATGATAGGCGGTATGGCAGGCGGCTCAAAAGTATCGCTTATTCCCCCGTGGCTTGTACTGGTTGCGGTAGTGTTTGGTATATTTATCGGTTTGGTTTCTGGTTTTACACCTGCGAACAGAGCGGTTAAAATCAGTGCGTTAGAAGCGATTAAGCACGACTAAAAAATAAAGGACACCAAAAAGGTGTCCTTTATTTTTTAATTGAAATGCACTATAATAATCATAAAGCTCGTGGTACAAAACACGAGGATTTTAAGACAAAAAAATGAAAGGATGAATCGTATGAAACTGATTTCATGGAATGTGAACGGTTTGCGCGCCTGTATGAACAAG
Source organism: Hydrogenoanaerobacterium saccharovorans (assembly GCF_003814745.1). Taxonomy (NCBI): domain Bacteria; kingdom Bacillati; phylum Bacillota; class Clostridia; order Eubacteriales; family Oscillospiraceae; genus Hydrogenoanaerobacterium; species Hydrogenoanaerobacterium saccharovorans. The sequence goes on from NZ_RKRD01000001.1 coordinate 721,882, forward strand.
GGGTTTGCAGATTTTTTTAATGAGATAGATGCGGATATGTTTTGCGTACAAGAAACCAAAATGCAGCAAGATCAAGCGGATTTTATTTTTGACGGATACACTCAATATTGGAACAGTGCCGTGAAAAAGGGCTATTCGGGTACAGCTGTTTTTACGCGCATCACTCCGCTTTCGGTGGAATATGGCATCGGCATTGAGGAACATGCGCAAGAAGGGCGGGTAATTACGCTGGAGTTTGAACGTTTTTATCTTGTCAATGTGTATACACCCAACGCACAAAGAGGGCTCACTCGCTTGGACTATCGTATGCAATGGGAAGATGACTTCCGAGCTTATGTTTGCAAATTGGACAAGGTAAAACCGGTGGTTATCTGCGGTGATATGAACGTAGCACACCAAGAAATCGATATCAAAAATGCAAAATCGAACCGCGGAAATGCAGGTTTTTCAGATGAAGAACGCGAAAAGATGACCGACCTGCTGGATGCGGGCTTTGTGGATTCGTTCCGCTGCCTCAACCCCGATTTGAAAGACGCATATACGTGGTGGTCGTACATGTTTAACGCCCGTGCCAACAATACCGGGTGGCGTATTGATTATTTTTTGGTTTCGCAGCAGCTGAAGGACGAAATAAAAGATGCGAAAATTCATGCACAGGTGATGGGCAGCGACCATTGCCCTGTGGAGCTGGATATTTTTTAAAAAGGAAAATTGATATGAATTATGAGATTAAACCGGGGCTTTACCGCCACTTTAAAGGCAACCAATACCGTGTACTCTACACCGCCCGCCACTCCGAAACCTTAGAGGAATATGTGGTTTATCAAGCACTTTATGGCGAGGGCGGCATTTGGGTGCGCCCTGCAAGCATGTGGAACGAAACCGTAGAACGCGACGGAAAAACTTATAAGCGCTTTACTAAAATTGAGGAATAACTAATTATTTAGAAAAAACTGAATAAAAATATAAATTACAGAGATTATAAACGAAAAAATTATAAAGAACAGCCAGATGCGAATAAGAATTTTTGTTATAGTTTTTCGTACGTCAAATGAACGATAACTTGTGTTGCTCCAAGAACTGGTGGGTTTGCTTATTTCTTCTTTAGTAGTCAAATAAGCGGCAACAATCTCTGTCGCGGTGTTTATGTCTTTTTCATCTACATAAATATCAGCAGTCGAACTAGGCTGTCCAAAATACAATTTTAGGTGAGAACCGTAGGGTTGATTTTTCGTAAAATATGCAATTTCATTTTGGCGTAGTAAATCTGTAATCTGTCTTATTTTAACCTCATTATTAGATGATAGAAAGAAAACAGGTTGACTGCACTCGGAAAAATAATTGAAATTCTCGTCTTGCTTCTGTGGTTCCTGTGGAAGTTCATCAACCAACTCCGCACCGCAATCGGAACATTTGAAAAAGCCATCGCGATATTCTGTTTTACAGTTTGGGCACCAAGGCAATGCAATTCCTCCTTATTACAGTCACACATTTATAATTGTTTTTAGAATAGCAGTTTAATTATATCATTGCAAATACATGAAGTGGAAAGATTATATCAAAAAAAGAGATGCAGATGTTTAAAAAACTCTGCATCTCTTTTTTCAAGTAATTATTTTTACTATCTGCTCTGTAATAAATACCGCAGCAGTAGAGCCCAATGCAACGGTAATCAGGCTTTTATTCCAATAGGCAAGTGCCAGTGCAGCAAACAAGCCAACCACTGCCGAAACCAATGCGGAAGTGGAATAGAGGATATCAGGAAATGTCATAGCCGCAAGCACAGCATAAGGCACATACTGCAAAAAAGACTGTATAAAGCGGTTTTGGATTTTGCGCTTCATAAAAGTAAGCGGAAGCATACGTGGTATATACGTTACAAGTGCCATAACTGCAATTGCGGTGAAAATACGGGTATAGTTCATTTTTCACATGCCTCCTCATCCATATCCACCGGGTAACGCTTGGCTGCATAGGCAGATGCAGCCACCGCACAGATAATGATTTTCCATCCTCCCGATAGTGCGCTGAACACAAGTACCCATTTGAGAATACAGCTTAAAACAACCGCAATGCCTATTACTATAGCAATGGGCTTAACTTTACGTGCCGGGGGGACAATGATTGCAATAAACATACCGTAAATGGCAATGCCCAAAGCACTGCGCACCGCCAAGGGCAGCAAACTGGTAGCGGTAGCCCCAAGTAGAGTGCCCAATGCCCACCCCCAGTAAGGTGTAAACCCTAACCCTGCAAGATATGTAGCTGTAACCATCCCTTTTTCTTGCATAGCAACTGCAAAAATTTCATCGGTAACAACAAACGAAAGTGTACTGCGTTGCAGCGAAGTCATTTTGGGGTCGGCTTTTTGAGATAATGAAAGCGACATCAACATGTAGCGAATATTGATGACGAAGGTGGTGATGGCAATTTCAAAATATCCGCCTCCCGCTAAAATCAATGCTGTTCCGGCAAATTGCCCTGCCGAAGTAAGGTTGGTCATCGAAATAAGCAGTGCAATCCAAAACGGTAAGCCGTTTTCTGTACACATCATTCCAAAGGTAAACGACACCGAAAGATACCCCAAACAAATCGGAACGCCATCTTTTATTCCTTTTAAAAATGCATTTTTTTTGTCCACTGATTTAACTCCCAAATGTTTTTGATAACCGTGAAAAAGACGACCTTTAAATGAAGATCGTCTTTTTTATTAAGCCGCCGCAGCTGCTGCCTATGTATTACAAAAAGATAATGGAACCATGATTCGACAGATTATCATAACTTATAGTTTAGCAAATGTTGAACCGAGTTTCAAGCACATGTTTTATCAAATTACTATGATGCTTTGATTGAATTGATAAAACTAGTGAGTGATTAGTATTTTTCCATCATTTTTGTTTCATGCATCAGTTCATCTTCGCCTATTGCAATTTCTTCTGAAGATGGCGTGAACGAGCCGGATAGCTGATTATTAAACTTATAATTACCTACCATTTTCATCAGCAACTGCGCTTGGCCGTCAAGCTCCTCGCTTGCTGCGGCAGTTTCTTCTGCGGTTGCAGAGTTTGTCTGTACTACATTCGAAATCAGGTCAACCCCTGCATTAATTTGATAGATACCTTCTTTTTGCCTTTGAGCAGCATCGTAAATTTCGCGTACAATTTCGTTAATTTTATTGGTGCTTTCAACAACACTTTTCAATGCCTGTTCGGTATCTTTTGAAATTTTACTGCCCTTTGTTACTGCAGACGAAGCTTTTTCAATCAAATCGGCAGTTCTTTTTGCAGCTTCTGCGCTTTTTGTTGCAAGGTTTCGAACTTCCTCTGCAACAACGGCAAATCCTTTGCCGGCTGCACCTGCTCTGGCAGCTTCAACCGCTGCGTTCAGAGCCAGAATATTGGTTTGAAATGCAATATCATCAATTGTTTTTATGATTTTTGCTATTTCACCAGAGGTTTTGCTAATTTCATCCATTGCCGTGAGCATGTCTATCATATATTCGCTGCTCACCGATACCTGATTACCGGTTTCGTCCACCATGACGCTTGCCTGGCTGGCATTTGCGGTATTATCATTTATTTGCTGTGCAATTTCAGAAATAGTTGCCGCCAGCTCTTCTGTTGAACTTGCCTGTTCTGTAGCACCTTGTGCCAAAGTCTGCGAAGCAGAGGATACATGGCCGGAACCCACAACAATGCCGTCAGCCGTTGATTTGATTTGCTCCAGTATCATTTTAATTTCTGTAAACAGATTTTTAATAACCTCTGCGATTGTTTTATAGATTCCGTTATGTCTTTGCGAATCGATGCTTATCGTCAAATCTTTATTAGTGATAGCTTTTGCAAGCACAGAAGTATCGTCTGCAATTTGTTGCACAGAGTTGACTGCGCCTTCCATAGAGCGCGCCAAAGAGCCAATTTCGTCTTTGCTGTGAATGGATGCCAGCTCTTGATGAACCGCCTCATCAATCTTGCCCGTTTCAATCGCCTTTGCAGCATTTACTACTTTTTCAAGCGGGGTTTTTACGCGCCTTTTTAAAACACGGGTAACAAAGAATATACTGATAAAAATAGCGATTAACGCAGTTGAAACGAGTAATGTCAATTGAAATAGAAAAGTCTGCTCTGATTGTGTTAAATCATTACCCGAATATAAAATTCCGGTAACCTTGCTGCCGTCCTCAGATAGGATTGGGCTGTAAACAGCTATATAGTTTTTACCAAATAATTCAACAGTGCCTTTATAATCTTTCTTTTGATTAATAACAATATCGGCAATTTTGCTGTCTAATTTTGTTTCCACTGCTCTTTGGCCGTTATCGATCAGTGTGGTGTTTATTCTCACATCACCTTGAAAAATGGTAAATTCATCGCCCATCATCGCTTTCAAATTATCTACGAATTCAGGGTTATCAAGCTGATATCCTACAGAGATACAACCGATTATTTTTCCTAATTTATCGCATATTGGCACCCCTGCTTTTACTGCGTATTTTATTACGGTACCGCTTTCAATCTCGGATGCGTCTTTCCCCGAAAGTGCATTCTTAATGTTTTGTTGCGATGAAACGTCATCCCCTTTTTTATTCGGATCATGTGACCGCCCCAAAACAACCCCTTTACCGTCGGTTACTGTAATTGCGTCCAGTTTTAGGGCTTCTGCTTTCTTACCGATTTCTGCAATGATTTTAGCAGAATCCCTCATAGTTACGGCACCGACGATATCAGAATCGAGAGCGATTGCTTTCGCTGAAGTAATCAGATTTTCTTTTTTAAATTCAATTTCCGATTGAAGAACTTTGATGTTGGAAAGCGATTCGTTCACAGCAATTTGGTGAATTGTATTATTGGATAAAAAAAGTGCGATGAGAGAAGTAATAGTAACTGTGATTGCAACAGTGTATGCATTTAACCTCATAATAAGAGTACTTAAACTTTTTGATTTTTCTTGTTTTTTGTTTTTTTTCATTGTATTAAAATTCCCTTTCTTGAGTTAATTTGCAATTATTGCGGTTTTGTATAATGGTAAGGATGCTATTTTTAAATTGATGATTACGGTAGTAAGCTGCTTAGGGAACTTTGATTTTTGCCAACCCTACCATTGGTGCATATCCACACACTGAAAATCTGTTTAGATAATTAGAGTATTTTGGCTCGTGAAATATAATCAGGTTATATCCACCAACTTCTTTCAAATATAGTCAAATCTTGTAAGCTATTTTATCATATATTAGCTAAAATTGTAAACATTTTTTAATAATAATATATTTTTTGATTAATGATTAACGAATAAATGCACATAAAAAAGCCGTACCGTTAAGCCTTAATAAAATGACTTAATGATACGACTTTATTTGGAGCTGATAGTCGGATTCGAACCGACGACCGCAAGCTGTTGCTGCAGTCATCATTTACTTTCTTTTTTATACACTACAATTTTTACAGCACAATGATTATTTAACTGCCTGTATGCTGTCAGATTTATCATCATTTAAGGAAGAAGTAGCTAACGAGATAAGAAATTGCATTTTTTCATCCGTAATATCTTCATAAAATGTTAGGTATTCAGACGGCACCGAAAATGACTTTATTGCTTCAGGTGATATTTCTACCTTAATCATATTTGTATCTTTAAATATTGTAACTGTAATGTTCTTTTCTAATTCTCCATCTTTATGAAGTGCCGCAGGTGATTTATAAGCCGCAATACAATAGAGCGATTCGCTATCCTCAAGTTTTTCTTTTATTTCGTTCTTTTCACCGCTTAAGCCTGTAATTTCACTGCTCCATTGGTTAAACTTAAACAGTATATCGCTGTCTTCAATGGTATTGATTAATGAATTATCTTCTGATGAATAGACTTCTATACGGCAAAGCCGTTGCAATTCCTGAGAGGTATATTCTTTATCATTTTTGGTTGTATCAATGGAACAAGCGCCTAAAACAGTAATTAGTAACAATGACATGATAAATATTATTTTTTTGCTCATTTAGGATTTCTCCTCTCAATCAGCAATTTACATACTGTCACCAACAAGATACAGAACAAAGCAATGATGGGTACAACTGGGCTCCAAACATTTGTAATGATTCCGATTACAACTGCTATTGCTGTAACAGGCAGAGCCACATAGACCCATGTAAACCGCCCTTTGCTGTTTTTTCTAGACATATATTGCGCATTTTGCACAATCATATTTTCTGCACGGAGTGCAAGAGCTGCGAGAATAAAAAGAGCGACCCAAGCAGTGTTTAACACCCATGACAATCCATTTGCTACATTAGCGTCAAAATAATTTTCAACAATTGTGGTAAGTTCTGGGCTTAAAATTAAAATAAAAACTCCAATGATTATCATGACAGCATATCGCTTTCGATTTTTTTCATGCTCCACTCTGAACTCTTTGATTGTTGTGTCATCAAACAGAAGTGTTTTTTCCTCTATCTCTTGGTAATGCTTAGGCTGGAAAACATGCCATACTAATATGGCTATCCCCAATGCCGTAGCTACCCAATAGAATACCATTGCAGCTTGCCTGTAATCGGAAACGCAGCCGAAGATGTTGGAAAGGATTATGAGGCCAACACCCACTGTAATTCTTTTTGATCCCTGCCGTTTGTAAGATAGAAACCCGTCAATCATCTCACGGCTGACATAATATCCTTTGCTATATTGGTTATCTTCTGTTTGTTCATCTTTTAAAAGATAATCTAAGGTTACACCAAATATGGTACTAATCTGCAATAATTTTTCTGTTTCCGGTGTACCTCTGTCGCTCTCCCACTTACTCACAGCTTGGCGCGAGACATCTAAACACTGTGCAAATTCCTCTTGTGAATATCCTTGCTCTTTTCGAAGATTTTTTAATTTTTCACCAAATGTCATATAGAATCATCCTCTTTTCTGCCTTAATTATAAATAGCAAGGCAGTCATATGCAACCAAGTTAGCGTTTCGTTTTGTCAACTCAGCGTTGCATAGCAAAAAAATGTAGTCTTTTTTACTGTCTTTTTAAATTTTTTTAAGTAAAACCATAAAAATAGTGCAAATATAAAAAAGCAGAACTTTAAGAAATTTCTTAAAGTTCTGCTTTTACATGGAGCTAATAGTCGGATTCGAACCGACGACCTGCTCATTACGAATGAGCTGCTCTACCAACTGAGCCATATTAGCACGCAACATATATTATACATATAAGCAAAGGTGCAGTCAAGATAATTTAGCAGACGAAAACAAATTAACGAAAAATTACATTTGGTAGATTTTACATTTTTGTGTTTTCAACACATTCCACCGTTCTTTCAACAGAAAAAACGTGATAAAAAAGGCGTTTCCACAGGAATCAACAGATATGAGTGGAAAAAACGGTTGAAAATGTTGATTACTATGCGTATAATTGTTGAAATGTTGATAACACGTTGAAAGTGCACCCGATGAAAAGACAAACATCTTTATTGAGCAGATAAATTAATAAAAATTCAATAGTAAAAGATACGAAGTTGTAGTATAATAAATAATTGGTTAATGCAAAATGCAAGCCGATTTGCATTATGGAACTCATTAAAGGGGAAGAAGCATGCGAAGAAAACGTCAAGTATTTGTAAATCGAGATAAAAAAAAGCCATCTGCAGCAACACCGGCTTTGGTAATTATAGCAATATCATTGTTAGTTGCTTTAAGCGGTGCATATGTATGGCAGATGCTCAGCGGTGACCAAGCAAAGTTGGAAGCAAAAAAATCAACGCAGTCCTCATCATCTACAGCCTCGTCGCAGGCAAGTAGCCAAGAAGACCAATCTGCTTCAAGTCCCCAAACCTCCGCCGATGATACGCAATCTTCAAGCGGTCAGTCTGAATCTGCAAGCAGCGAGCAGGCATCAAAGCACGAGCAAGATGTAGAACTGGATCTTTCGGTTGCTGTACCGGAAAGTGAGCGCGTAAGCAGTTCTTATTTTGATGATGCAATGTTCGTAGGCGATTCTATTACCAACGGCATTTTGTCCTACCAAATTATGCAAAATACAACCGTTATTTCTCATACCGGCATCAACCCCGATACGATACGAACCAAAAAGGTTTTTCGCAGCAGTTCCGGTGAATTGGTTACCATTTTGGATGCAATGAAAAGCAATATAGATAAAAAGAAAATTTATATTATGCTGGGTTCAAATGGCTTTGCTTGGATAGGAGAGGATCAATTTATAGAGTATTACGAAGATTTTCTGCGTTCTGTAATAGCACAGCACCCAGATGCAATTATTTATATTCAGTCAATACTGCCTGTTACCAAAGCAAAGTCTGATTCGGACGCTGCTTATGCAAACAGCAAGATAGATCGATACAATGCGGATATTATCGCACTTGCAAAAAAACTAGGCGTACATTATTTGAATGTAGCCGAGGCATTTAAAGATGAAAATGGAGCGCTCCCAAATGAGGCAAGCCCCAACGACGGAATGCACTTTTCATCAAAATACTATCAGATTTGGTTTGACTACTTGAAAACTCATACGATACAAAACTAAAACAACCGGTGCTTTAATGCTGCGGACATAAGGAGATATTTGTTTATGAAAAAAACACTTACCACCGCTATAGCGGTTTTATTGGCAATAGGGGCTGTGCTTTCCGGCTGCGGTAAGCACGCGGCTGCACAAGTGGATGTATCTGCTGTAGCCCAGGCATTTCGCGATGGGCTGACATTTCAAGATGAAATGAACGAAATTGCTGAAACGCGTTTGGGCGACTATTACCCTACTATAGATGTAAGTACGCTGAATGGTTTCAAAATGTATAAGGGTGCATCTGGTGCAACAGCTGAGGAAATTGCCGTGTTTCAGGCTAAAGATTCAGAAAGTGTAAAAGATATCGAAAAAGCAATTGAAACCCGCCTTGAAGATTTAAAGCTCCAATTCGAGGATTATGTTCCTGCTGAGGTAAAAAAGATTACCGAAGCTGTTACAGAGACAAGTGGTAGTGTTGTAGTTTTGGTTGTGGCAGATGACGCTGCGGCTGCACAGAAGATAGTAGACGAACAACTGGGTTGATGTTATAATTGATATGTTAGTAGTATAGGATAATGGAGGCGGAACACAGTGGTAGTGGAATGTTGGGTAATTATTGTACTTATTCTGCTGATGGCATCTATTATTTTTCGCACAGGTAGGATAGGCCAAGCGGTTGCTGTACTTCCGCTTACAACGGTACCGTTCTTCCACCTGATTGGCGGCCCGCTTTCGCGCATTTTAGACAGTTGGTTCCCCACGTTGTCGGGTAATCTGTTCCATGTTTCTATCGATGTAGCGGGGCTTGTAATTGCCTGTGTACTTTACGGGCTGCTTGCAGGCAATATGGGTTCGCGCCGCGGCAGACGCATGTATATGATCCTTTGCGGTGTTTTCAGTGCGCTGCTCACTATTGTGTTGGTTAATAGTATTCTTCCCTTATAAATAATACCTCGCAACAATCGGGGGCGGACAACGGTGTCCGCTCTTTTTTATTGTAACCCGTTGACAATCATAAATGCTTACAGTAAGATTTATCTGATTCTATGGTTATTGGTTGAGAGTAAATTATTGGAGGTTTCTATGTATTCTTTGATGCTTGTGGACGATGAATGCGATGTGCGCAAAGCGATTCTTGAGACAATCAACTGGAATGAACTTGGATTTGAAGTGGTGGGCGAAGCAGAAAATGGCCGTGAGGCACTGGATGTTGCGCAGCGCCTAAACCCCGACGTCATTATTACCGATATTAAAATGCCTTTTATGGATGGTATTGAGTTTGTAAAAGAACTTCGTGAAGAAAATCCAATCACAAAAATCATATTTTTAACGGGATTTAACGATTTTGAGTACGCAAAGTCAGCAATAAAATATAATGTAATGGAATACCTGCTTAAACCCATTTCAGCAGATAATCTCGGTAAAACGCTGACTTCTGTACGGCAGAAGTTGGACAGCGAGCGCGATACGTTGCGCAATATTGAACAGATGAAAAAGAATTACGAAACCGACCGGCAGATTATGCGTATGGGCTTTTTGCACGCTTTGGTGGCAGGGGGCGTATCGAAAAAATACATCGAATCCGTAATCCCCAAACTGGGGCTTAAACTTGACGGCGAATGCAATTTGGTTTTTGTAACAAAACCAAGCAGACATTCACTGGAGAGCAATATTCTCGGCGTAGATGATACCGATTTGCTTATGGCCTCTATATCCAAATTGGTTACGCAAACCGCAGACCGTTATGTGCGTAACGAGAGCTTTTGGCATTTGGAGCATTTCGTCACAATCCTTTCGGATACACGCAAAAACATCGAAGAGAATAGTAATATTCTCATGCTGGAAATTCAGCAGAATATCGAGCATTTTTATGGGGTTACCTCAACGACAGGTGTCAGCGAAAAGTTTGATGATATCAGCAAAACCAAGCTGGCATACGAAAGTGCCATTTCTGCTTTGGAATACCGCCTGATACTTGACAACAACAAAATTATTCATATCAGTGACATTGAGCCTGATGGCAAGGTACGCTTTTTATTTGATGAGAACAGCGAAGCTAATTTGAAATCCATTCTAAAAACCGGCACAAAAGAGCAAGTAACGCAGTTTGTGAATAAAATGTTCGAAAATATGCGTCTTAGAAAGGCAACCCTTTCCGACTATCAAATTTATATTATTGAAATGTTCTCTGTGGTGGTTAAAACGGCAAAAAGCCTGATTCCGGATTTTGACCTTAATGTAGGCAATAACCTTAATTTTATTACCGAGATATTTAATCATGAGAGTATCGATGATGTGAAAAAGTGGTTTGAGCGTTTATGCCACCGCATTATAGAGTACATTAACCTGCAGCGTCAAGACAGTACCGATATTTTGGCGGACATGGGCTACGAGTACATTAAAAAAAACTATCATCAGTCCGACCTCTCCCTCAAAATGATCAGTGATCAACTGCATATCAGTTCCAGTTATTTCAGCTCGATTTTCAAAAAATTTACGGGTGATTCTTTTACCAATATATTAATCAAAATCCGCATGGAGAAGGCGAAAGAGCTGGTTTTAACCACAAACAAAAAGATTTTTGAAATTGCCCAAGAGACGGGATATACCGACCAGCACTATTTCAGCTACTGCTTTAAACGATACTTTCAGGTATCTCCCAACGAAATGCGAAGAGGAAGCGGTAACGATTCATCGGATGCTGTAAGTGAATCATGATACAACCCAATAATCGTAAGCAGGCAATGCACACAGAATGATACGTACAGATTGTATACAAAGAAAGGATGGATATTTTGAAACCGTCATTTAAAAAGATTAAAATGCTGTTTTCCAACAGTCTTTCCAGTGTGCAGTTTGTTTTGAGCTTTTGGATTAGCTTGTTTGCGCTTTCTGCTATGATCACGGTTGCTATTGTGATGTTTCTTAAATTTAACAATACCCTTACAGCAAACGTTATTACCAACTCGGTGCAGGTGGTTGATCAGGTGATGATGACGCTCAACTCCTATATCAACAATACCATGGATGTATCGGATCGCATTGTCACCGATATGAATACGTATTTTATTTCGGACAAGCAGGCAGTGGTTGATACCTTAAATACCGCTTATAAGCTGCGTGATGATATTGTTTCGATGACTGTGTTTGATGAAAAAGGCAATGTGGTTGCTGCTGCACCGCTTGGGCTTGAGGTAAAAAACAATGTGAATATCACCGAGCAGGATTGGTATCGCTCATCGATGCAATCTTATACTCCTTATACCTTTTCGCCGCCCCATGTGCAAAACATCTACAAAGGCAAATACAATTGGGTGGTTACGCTCAGCCGAAAGCTTGACCTTTACAACAGCAGCATTTCGGGTAATGCCGTTTTTACTATCGATATGAATTTTAATTCTATTGAAGAAAATTGCAGCAGGGTCACCATTGGGTCGCGTGGATATGTATTTATTCTCGATGAAAACGACAATATTATCTATCATCCGCAGCAGCAGATGATTTATTCGAGTATTAAGAATGAAGATATCGGTTTTATCAGCGGCAAACCCGACGGAGAGTATGTACAGGCAGAGAACAACAGCGTAGTGGTAATTCGCTCGCTAGACCAAACGAATTGGAAGTTGATTGGCATCAGCTTTTTGAAAGATGCAGAAGCAACACGTGTAGAAGTAATCAGCTTCCTTGGCAGGCTGTTTATGATTGCAATTATCCTTGTTACAATGATTGCAGTTGTCATGTCACGGCGTATTTCAAAGCCGTTGGTGCGCCTTACCGAAACGATGGATAAAGTGGAGAAAGGGGACCTCACCATTCACTCTTATGAGGATGGTTTTTATGAGGTCAGTCGCCTGCGCCACAGCTTTAACCACATGATTGACCGTATCAATGAGCTGCTGGAACGCATTAAATCGGAGGAACAGGAACTGCGCAAAAGCGAGCTCAAGGCTCTGCAAGCGCAGATTAATCCGCACTTTTTGTACAATACATTGGGTTCTATTCTTTGGATGTGCGAGCGCAATGATGGAAAAGGCGCTGTTGTTATGGTGCAAGCACTTGCCAATTTGTTTCGCATCAGCATCAGCAAGGGCAATGAGATTATCACTATTAAAGAAGAATTGCAGCATGCCGAAAGCTATTTGATTATCCAAAAGGTACGATATAAAGAACAGTTTGAATATTCCATTGACGTGGACGAAAATATAAAAAACTGTAAATCTCTTAAAATTATCCTGCAGCCTATGATTGAGAACGCCATTTACCATGGCATTGACCGTATGGTAGATAAAGGGAAGATTACCATTCGCATTAAAGATTGCGGAGATACGATACTGATGCAAGTAGTTGACAACGGCTTGGGTATGCCGGAATCGGTACTCAATCACATACTCGAATCCGAATCATCCAACAGTTACGGAATCGGCGTTAAAAATGTGCATCATCGCATTCAAATCTACTTTGGCAAAGAGTATGGTTTATCTTTTCAAAGCGAGCTGGACGAAGGCACAACGGTAAATATCCGTATTCCAAAAATAGAGGGGGACGCAAATGAACGGAAAAGTAATGAAGATAACGATTAGAGTTATTTTAGCAGTGATGATTCTCTCTTTCCTGATTTTTACCCTTTCCACTTTTACGCAAAGTGATAAATCTAAAATGAATATTATGTTTATTGCAAAATCAAGCCAGTCAAATTTTTGGAAGACTGCATTTCAAGGGGCACGCGCTGCCGGGAATGAATATAACGTCAATGTTGTTATTCAAGCACCTGAAACCGAAGAAGATTACGGCAAACAAAATGAGATGCTGCAGTGGGCAATTGATAACAGTGTGGATGCAGTGGTATTTTCTGCTTGCGATTTTGACAAATCGGTAAAAGCGGCAGAGCGTGTTATTGACGCGGGTATTCCCGTAATCAGCATCGACAGCCCCATTAATTCAAGCAAAGAGCTCATGATGATTGGTACAGACAACATTTTAGCGGGTGTGCAAGCAGGTGAAAAGCTCGCTGAACTGACCGATTATAAAGGCAAAGTGGGTATCATTAACTTTGAAGAGGGCAGTGCAAACGGTATGCAGCGCGAGCGGGGATGCCTTGATGCAATTCTCAAATATCCGAATATGGAAGTGGTGGATATCCGCTACACCCTTTCGAATATAGAAAACCCAAAGCTAAACACAATTGATATGCTCAAAGAAAACCCTGAAATCAACGCCATTGCTACTTTTAATGAGTGGACGACCTTAGGTGTGGGCGAAGCACTGAAAGAAATGGATATAGATAAAGATAAAATTGCGGTGATTGGTTTTGACAATAATTTAAAATCGATTGAACAGTTGGAGCGCGGTATTTTTGACGGTTTGATTGTACAAAATCCGTTTGCTATGGGGTATATCGGTATCCAGCAGGCGATTGAATACAAAAAAAACAAGCAGCATGAAGATTTTATTGATACGGGTACGAAAGTAATCACTGCCGAAAACATGTACAATATCGAAAACCAAAAGCTTCTGTTTCCGTTCAGCAATGTCAAATAAAATACAGATAATGCATTAATTCAATATTTCTATATAAAAAACAAAAAGTTAAAAAACAGTAACAAAATAGTGGCTTTTTGATTATTTTGTAAATAGAATCGTATGATTTCTAACACTTTGAGAATGAAATTCACTTCTTTTCGACTCATCAAGCTGTTATAATAGGCACGTAGGTTAAAACTACACTGCTTCGGGAAGAGTCAAAATCCCGTTTCAGAGTTTAAACCTGTATGGGACTACAAAAGACAGAATAAAATCGTAAAGGAGAGTTTTTTCAATGAAAAAGTTAACAAAAGTATTGGCAATGATTCTTGCATTGACAATGATGTTGTCTCTCGCTGCTTGCGGTGGCGGTGCTTCAACTCCCGCTGCTCCTGCTGAAACATCTTCCGATGCTCCTGCAGACAATGCTTCTGAGGCTGCTCCGGCTGCAAAAGAAGTAAACGTGGGTGTAGCAATTTACAAATTTGATGATAACTTTATGACCTTGTATCGTACAGAACTTGAGAGATACTTTAAAGAGGATTTGAGCAAAGACGGTGTAAAATACAATGTTACAATTGTTGATGGTAAAGGTGACCAAGCTGAGCAAACCAACCAGATTGATACCTTTATTGCTAACAAAGTAGATGTTATCATCTGCAACCTGGTTCAGTCTTCTTCTGCTTCAACCGTAGTTGAAAAAGCAAAAACAGCCGATATCCCTGTTGTTTTCATCAACCGCGAGCCTACCGCTGAAGACCTCGGCGCTTGGGACAAAGTTGCTTACGTTGGTGCAGATGCTCGTCAGTCCGGTACATTCCAGGGCGAGATCATTGCTGAAACACCAAACAAAGGCGATATGAACGGCGATGGCGTTGTTTCTTATGTTATGATTATGGGCGACCCTGAGAACGTTGATGCTCAGTACAGAACTGAGTTCTCTGTGAAAGCACTTAAAGATGCTGGCATTAAAACTGAAGAGCTGTTCAAACAGCGCGGCGACTGGGATCAGGCAAAAGGTCAAGAGCTTGCTAACACTGCTCTGACACAGTTTGGCAATAAAGTTGACGTTATCTTCTGTAACAACGATGCTATGGCTCTGGGTGCAGTACAAGCTATCGCTGCAAACGGCCGTACTGTTGGCAAAGACATTTACCTCGTTGGCGTAGATGCTTTGGAAGAAGCTCAAAACCTTGTAAAAGAGGGCGGCATGACTGGTACTGTTCTGAACGACCATATTGGTCAGTCTCACACTGCTGCTGATGTTGCTGTTAAAGCAATTGCAGGCGAGAAACTCGAGAAGAACTACACTGTAGACTATGTTAAAGTTACAAAATAATAGCGTAGCTGCTTGAAATTGGTATTTAGAAGATTGCGTGTGCGTTATTAGCGCACACGCAATTTTTTAAGATGAAAGATGAGGGGGCCGGTTTATGTCGGAGTATCGTTTGGAAATGCGCAATATCGTCAAAACCTTCCCTGGTGTAAAGGCTTTGGATGGAGCGAATTTGCAACTAAAGCCAGGTACAGTGCATGCTTTGATGGGTGAGAACGGTGCGGGGAAATCCACCCTGATGAAATGTATGTTCGGTATTTATAAAATGGATAGTGGAGAGCTGTATTATGAGGGAGAAAAAATCACTATTACCGACCCCATGAATGCTCTGAACCGCGGAATTGCCATGGTACATCAGGAACTCCAGCCAATTCCCGAAAGAAGTGTGGCTGAAAATATTTTTGTTGGTCGTTATCCCATAAAAAGGATTCTCGGAATCCCTGTAATTGACCACGACAAAATGTATAAAGATACAGAAAAATTGCTGAAAGAGGTTAAAATGAATTTTGACCCCAAAGCAAAATTGAGCACTCTTTCTGTTTCGCAGATGCAATCGGTTGAAATCGCAAAGGCAGTTTCAGCAGATTGTAGAGTGCTGATTTTGGATGAGCCAACCTCATCCCTTACAGCAAACGAAGTAGAAGCGCTGTTTGAGATTATAGAAAATCTCAAGGCTAAGGGAGTATCAATCGTTTATATTTCTCATAAAATGGATGAGATTCTTAGAATTTCTGATGAAGTTACCATCATGCGTGATGGACAGTACATAGGAACATGGGAATCGAAAAGTATTACAACAGACATGATAATTACCAAGATGGTGGGGCGTGAATTGACTAATCTTTACCCACCTCGTGAAAATATACCCGGTGAAGTAGTGTTTGAGGTAGAAAACTATACCTCTATTAACCCTAAATCATTCCGTAATGTCAGTTTTACATTGCGTAAAGGCGAAATTCTAGGTGTAGGCGGCCTGGTAGGTGCGCAGCGAACTGAGTTAATGGAAGGCTTGTTCGGCATTCGATGCCACGAACAAGGTACAATTCGTTACAAAGGGCAAACCGTTACGATTAATCGACCGCAAGATGCAATCAGAAAAGGCATCGCTTTACTTACAGAAGATCGCCGTGCAACCGGTATTATGGGTGTATTATCTGTAGCAGACAATGTTGCTATTGCATCTTTGGATAAATACCTTGATTATGGTATTGTGCTTAATAAGCACAAAATTGAAAAGCTTGTGCAAGAAAACGTAGCGAAATTATCGATTAAAACGCCCTCTAGTAAAACACTCATACAATCGCTTTCCGGCGGTAATCAACAAAAAGTGCTTATTAGCCGTTGGTTGGCAAACAACCCTGATGTACTAATTTTGGATGAACCCACTCGCGGCATTGATGTGGGTGCAAAATACGAAATTTACTGTATCATAGCGGAGCTTGCTAAACAGGGTAAGAGTATCATTATGATCTCCTCCGAAATGAGCGAACTTATTGGCATGTCCGACCGCATTATGGTGATGTGTGACGGAAAAGTTACTGGATTTATTGATGGCAATAATGCCAATCAGGAAAACGTAATGGCCTTGGCTACAAAGTTTTCATAAGGAGGATAAAAGGATATGGAAGCAATTGCTACTAAAAAAATTACCGCAAAAAGTATTAAATCTTTTATGCTAAACAATGCCATTATTATTTTAATGGTGCTCATAGCATTTTATGTAGGTTTTAGAAAAGACAATTTCTTTTCGGCAAATAACTTTGTAAACCTCATTATGAACGTTGCTCCTCGTTTTATTATTGCGTTGGGTGTTTCTGGATGCCTTATTACAAAAGGCACCGACCTTTCGGCAGGCCGTATTGCAGGTTTAGCTGCCTGCATTGCAGCTACATTGTTGCAAAAACCGGATTACTCGGATAAGTTTTTTCACAACTTACCTGATATGCCGGTATGGTTGGTGTTAATACTTGTTCTGATTGTTTCCGGTATATTTGGCGCCATAAACGGCTCGGTTATTTCGTTTCTTAAAGTACCGCCATTTATTGCAACACTCGGTATGCAAACTCTGGTATATGGTATTTGTCTGGTATATACGGGAGCCAAACCGATTGGCGGGTTTAAAAAGAGTTTTACCGATGTAGCAAATGGTAAATTATTTGATATTAAATTTTTACCTTACTTGCTGTTTGTAGCGCTTGGATGCGGCCTGTTTATGTGGTTTTTGTACAACAAAACCCGTCATGGTAAATATATGTATGCAATTGGCGGTAACGAAAATGCCGCAGAGGTTGCAGGTGTTAATACCAGTAAAACCAAAATTGCTATTTATACACTCGCTGCACTGCTTTACGGTCTTGGTGGCTTTTTGCTGGCTGCTAAATCGGGCGGTACCAGTGTTAACATGGGTATGGGCTACGAGTTGGAAGCAATTGCAGGTTGTACCATCGGTGGTGTTTCCACCAATGGTGGTGTTGGTAGAGTTTCAGGTATCCTTGTAGGTGTACTTGTATTCGAGATTCTTAAAATATCCATGCAGTTCTTGGGTGTACCAACCGACTATACCTACATTGTACAGGGTCTTGTTATTATCGTTGCGGTTGCCCTCGACTTGAGAAAATACCTCGCGAAAAAATAAGACTGAAAGGCGGCAGCGGCATATGCAAGAGAATATCCCTGTACCTGAAAAGCAGAGTAACAACAATGATGTAACACAACCAAAGCCCGAGCAAAAAAATGCAAAAGAAAAATTGTACGATAAAATTCCTGTAACGGTGCATACATTGGATATCATCATCAAACTGCTGATTGCAGCGATTGTTGTAACTGTAATTCTGGGCATGGTTGCCGGAAGAACCGCTTAGTTGCAAAATAAAAAGCCTTACATTTCTTTTTGAAATGTAAGGCTTTTTTTACGTTGTACTGGTTAGCTGTGTAAAACGCGGCTACAAGCAAAGGTTGTGCAAATGCTGTACGATGCTATGCGCTGCCGCTTTGGCAGCACACTGAATTGCTGAGATTTAAAAAGCTGTAAAGCTTTTTAAATGCGAAATAGTATTACCGATAGGTTCTGGGGTTGTTGTCCTCAAAATCAATAAAAACATCTTTTTTAAAAGTGAGTTTTCCTTCTGCTCCAACCTGTACTGAATCGTAAAATGAGCGGTTGACAATTAAAGAAAGATTTTTATTTGCAACTTGAAAGTTTACGATACAGTCTGTGTGAAAAGAATCATCATCGTTGCCCCGCGGCTGATGGGCAACGGCTTTTTTATCCAATATTTTCGCTTGTGCCACTTGTTCTTTAGCGCCCCTCTTGCGTAGAAACAGCCAAACAACTACTGCAATCGCGCCAATTATTAAAATCCATGTAAAAGGGCTCATAAAAAGCATCTCCATTCTAAGAATAATAATATTATTATTTTAACATGCTCTGCTTAAAAATGTTAGCATTTTTCCAGAAAATCATGCGGTTTAATAAATATTAACAATTTATACTTGTTTTTTTTGATATCTTGCGCTATTATAATGTTAGCACTCTATGTCATTGAGTGCTAACATTATATAAAATGATTCATGACTATAAAAAGGAGTGGTCGCATGAATGCTCAAAAATTTACGCAAAAATCTTTAGAGGCGTTGCAGAACGCACAGAATTTGGCAATTGAAAATCAAAATATGCAAATAGAACAAGAGCACCTCATCTATGCGCTTGTCGAGCAAGAAAGCGGACTCATTCCGCAGCTGCTGAAAAAGATGAATATAGATGCACAAAATTTTGCGCAATCGGTAAAAGCAGAAATTAACAAACTGCCGGGCGTAACCGGTTCAGGGCGCAAGAGCGGAGAAATCTATATATCGCACGAGGTGGATACAGCCCTTGTTGCGGCGGAGAAAACAGCCGATAAGATGAAAGATGAGTTTGTCTCGGTGGAACATATTTTTCTCGCAGTTTTAGAAAAACCGAACAATGCGATGCGCAAAGTGTTCAGTGCATACAATCTGGATAAAAACAAATTTCTTTCCGTATTGCAAACGGTACGAGGTAACACCAGAGTTACCAGTGATACCCCCGAAGATACTTACGACGTACTAGCAAAATACGGGCAGGATTTGGTTGAACTTGCAAAAAACCATAAACTTGACCCTGTCATCGGGCGAGACAGCGAAATCCGTAATGTTATTCGTATTCTTTCGCGTAAAACCAAAAACAACCCCGTGCTGATTGGTGAGCCGGGCGTTGGCAAAACCGCTATTGCCGAAGGGCTGGCGTTGCGTATTGTTCGCGGTGACGTGCCCAACTCATTAAAAAACCGCAA
The DNA here is from genome assembly GCF_003814745.1 of Hydrogenoanaerobacterium saccharovorans. NCBI lineage: Bacteria > Bacillati > Bacillota > Clostridia > Eubacteriales > Oscillospiraceae > Hydrogenoanaerobacterium > Hydrogenoanaerobacterium saccharovorans. The sequence continues at coordinate 741,553 of NZ_RKRD01000001.1, forward strand.
AATATTCTCGCTAGATATGGGTGCACTGATTGCCGGTGCGAAATTCCGCGGCGAATTTGAAGAACGTCTGAAAGCGGTATTGGGCGAAATCAAAAAGAGCGAGGGCAAAATCATCTTATTTATCGATGAACTGCACACCATTGTTGGTGCGGGCAAAACCGATGGTGCAATGGATGCGGGCAACATCTTAAAACCAATGCTTGCGCGCGGTGAGCTGCATTGTATTGGTGCCACCACGCTCAACGAGTACCGCCAGTATATCGAAAAAGATGCTGCGTTGGAGCGTCGTTTTCAACCGGTACTCGTGACCGAGCCGACCGTGGAGGATACCATTTCTATACTGCGCGGGCTGAAAGAGCGCTACGAAGTGTTCCACGGTGTTAAGATTCAAGACCAGGCGCTCATTGCTGCAGCTACGCTTTCTAATCGCTATATCTCCGACCGTTTTCTGCCGGATAAGGCGATTGACTTGGTGGACGAAGCATGTGCAATGATACGTACAGAGATTGATTCAATGCCGACGGAAATGGATGACCTTTCGCGCAAGATTATGCAGCATGAGATTGAAGAAGCGGCGCTGAAAAAAGAGAAAGACCAGCTCTCGCAGGAGCATTTGAAAGAAATACAAAAAGAGCTTGCCGATATGCGCGCTCGTTTTGCCGAAATGAAAGCAAAATGGGAAAACGAAAAGAACGCAATCCAAAAGGTACAAAAACTGCGTGAAGAATTAGAGCAGATAAACGCCGATATTGAAAAAGTCGAGCGTGCCTATGACCTGAACAAGGCAGCAGAGCTGAAATACGGCAAGTTGCCCGCCATCCAAAAAGCGCTGAAAGAGGAGGAAGAAATTGCCTCTAAAGCAGAGCAAGAAACCTCGCTGCTGCGCGACAAGGTTACCGATGAAGAAATAGCACGTATCATCTGCCGCTGGACGGGCATTCCTGTATCAAAGCTGATGGAGGGAGAACGCGAAAAGCTGCTGCACCTTGAGGATATTTTGCACAAGCGTGTTGTGGGGCAGGATGAGGCGGTAGAAAAGGTGAGCGAAGCCATTATGCGTTCGCGTGCAGGTATTCAAGACCCCAATCGCCCTATTGGTTCGTTCTTGTTTCTTGGCCCTACCGGTGTTGGTAAAACCGAACTTGCAAAAGCGTTGGCACAAAGCCTGTTCGACGATGAACACAACATCATTCGTATTGATATGAGTGAATACATGGAGAAGTTCTCCGTGTCTCGTCTGATTGGTGCTCCTCCGGGATATGTCGGATACGACGAGGGCGGCCAGCTGACTGAGGCAGTTCGCCGTAAACCATATGCGGTAATTTTATTCGATGAGATTGAAAAAGCACATCCCGATGTATTTAACATCCTGTTGCAGGTGCTCGACGATGGCAGAATTACCGATTCGCAGGGCAGAACAGTCGATTTTAAAAACACAATTATCATTCTTACCTCGAACCTCGGCAGCAGCTATATTTTAGAGGGCATTGACGAAAACGGCAGCATCACCGAACAGACGAAAAACCAAGTGAGTAGCCTGCTCAAGCAGCAGTTCCGCCCCGAGTTTTTAAACCGTTTGGATGAGATTGTGTTCTATAAACCGCTTACGAAACTTGAGATATCGTCGATTGTGGATTTGCTGATCGATGACCTGCAAAATCGTCTGCGTGACAAGCAACTTACAGTTACAGTAACCCAAAGGGCGAAAGATTATGTAGTGGATGAAGGTTACGACCCGATTTACGGTGCAAGGCCGTTGAAACGCTTTTTACAGCAAAAGGTGGAGACATTGCTTGCAAAAATGATAATCGGTGAAGATTTAGCTCCCGGCACAAAACTGCTTGTGGATTATGACGGTACATCTCTTACCATACAAAAGAATTAGTATAACGATTGAACTTTTTATTCGGATGCCTGAACCCCCTTTGTTCAACCGCATACAGCAAAGAAGCTGCTTTGAGCATCCGATAAATTTCTGTAAAAAAGAGCAAGGGTAGTTTGCAACTGCCCTTGCTTTTGTGTTGGTGCATAAAATTCCATAGATGCGGGACAATCTTATATTGCTAATCGGGTTAAAACTAGCTATAATTTAGGATAAAGAACAATTGATGTATGATATTATGATATATTGGAGGCATTGCAATGAGTGAAAAATCGCTATACCTAAGATGGCTTGAAAAAGCCTGCGAGGACAAGGATTTGCATGAGGAACTTGTAGCAATTGCGGGCAAGGATGATGAAATTTTTGACCGTTTTTACCGTGAGTTGGAGTTTGGAACAGCAGGTTTGCGCGGCGTTATCGGTGCAGGCACCAACCGCATGAATATTTATACGGTTCGCAAAGCAACACAAGGGCTTGCCGCTATGCTCTGCGAAAGCTGTAAGCAGCCATCGGTTGCTATCAGCTACGACAGCCGTATCAAGGCAGACCTTTTCGCCAAAGAGGCGGCACGTGTGCTTGCAGGCAACGGTGTCAAGGTTTATCTTTATGCCGAATTGATGCCTACCCCTGCGCTTTCGTTTGCCGTACGTGAACTAAAATGCAGTGCAGGCATCATGGTTACCGCAAGCCATAACCCCGCAAAATACAACGGTTATAAAGCCTATGGGGCGGACGGCTGTCAGATTGGTACAGAAGAATCCGAGCGTGTATTGCAGTTTGCCAACCAAACCGATCTTTTCGATGGTGTAAAACTGGCAGATTTCAACGAGGCTTTGGCAGAGGGGCTGATTGAGATGATACCCGAAACCATTGTGCAAAAATTCCTCGATAACGTGCAGGCGCAGTCTATCCGCAAGGGCATTTGCGAACGTGCAGATCTCAAAGTGGTATATACACCCCTGAACGGTGCCGGTAACCGCTGTGTACGCTCAATTTTAGACCGTATTGGTGTAAAAAATGTGGTTGTAGTGCCGGAACAGGAAAAACCCGACGGTAACTTTACAACTTGCCCATACCCAAACCCCGAAATTCGCGAAGCATTGCAAAAAGGGCTTGACTTGTGCGAAAAAGAAAACCCGTCTATCTTGCTGGCGACCGACCCTGACTGCGACCGCGTTGGTATTGCTGTGAACCACAACGGCAGCTATGTGCTGCTTACCGGCAACGAGGTTGGTGTGCTGCTTACGCATTATATCGCAACGTCACGCACCGAGCTTGGCACAATACCCAAGAACCCGATTGTGGTTAAAACGATTGTTACCACTTCTATGGTGGACGCAATGGGTGCAGATTTGGGTGTTGAAGTGGTGAACATCCTTACAGGCTTTAAATATATCGGCGAGCAGATTGCACTGCTTGAAGAAAAGGGTGAGCAAAACCGCTTTTTGCTTGGTTTTGAGGAGAGCTACGGTTATCTTGCGGGTACCTACGTACGCGATAAAGATGCGGTGGTTGCATCTATGCTGATTTGTGAGATGACAGCTTACTACAAAGAGCAGGGCATGACATTGGTCGATGCACTTGGCAAATTGTACGAGAAATATGGCGTACACAAAAATATTCAATCCAACTTTTACTGCGAGGGCGCTTCGGGCATGCAGCGCATGAACGAGCTGATGAGCGGGCTGCGAGCCAATGCGCCCAAAGAGATTGCGGGGATGAAAGTTGTCTCGGTAGCCGATTATCAAACCTCTGTCAAATCGATTAGCGGCAAAGAAGAAAAGATTACTCTGCCCAAATCCAATGTATTGGCATATGGTTTGCAAGGGGATATTCAAGTGGTTATCCGCCCGTCGGGCACCGAGCCAAAAATAAAAGCCTATTATATGGTTAAGGCCGCAACGGATGACGAGGCAGAAAACATCAGCAAAGCTTTGGTTGCCGATGTTACAAAAATGTTGGGTTTTTAAAACTAGTTTTTAGGGCTTGATTTTTGGACAATGTTATGATATTCTATATTTTAGTGTCGCATCTCAATTTGATGAGACAACTTTGAACCGAGGTGAACTATACATGAAACAGGGAATTCATCCGAAGTATGAGCCCACCACAATTACATGTGCTTGCGGTGAAGTAATCGAAACACGTTCCACTAAAAAAGATCTGAAGGTTGAAATTTGCTCTAAATGCCATCCGTTCTTTACCGGCAAACAGAAACTGGTAGATACCGGCGGTCGTGTTGACAGATTTAAAAAGCGTTTTAACATCGAAAAATAAGCATTCTATAATTGTTTGCCAATTAAGGCGGTGCATTCTATGCACCGCCTTTGTTGTAATATAGCGGCGAAAAATATCTTTTTAAGCCGAAATGGAATACATAATAAGGTCTATTTTAAGAAAATTGCATGAAGTTTATGAATAAATGCAGCAGGTACTGATATCTGCGCGTGTTTGGTGGATTGGAGGCCGAATACCGATGGAACAGGGTTACACAACGATTTACGAGCGGGCAGAGGATGAGTTTGTTGAGCGCAAATCCCGCTTTATCGGTTGCATTCAGCCGGTTACCACCGAAGAGGAGGCACTTGCGTTTATTGCAGAAAAGCGCACCCAACACTGGAATGCAACGCACAATGTGTTTGCTTATGTGCTCCGCGACGGATTTACAAAACGTTGCAGTGATGACGGAGAACCCCAGGGTACTGCGGGGGTGCCCGTGCTGGATGTACTGCAAAAAGAGGGCATTGTAGATGTGTGTGTGGTAGTAACGCGGTATTTCGGCGGTACTCTGTTGGGCGCCGGCGGTTTGGTACGCGCCTATTCACATGCAGCAAAGCTTGCGGTAGATGCTGCACGTGTGATGCATATGAACCCCTGCACTATCCTGCAAATGGAGTTTGATTATTCATTATACGGTAAAATTTCTTATATTTTACCCAAATACAATGCGGTGACACTGCAAAGTGATTTTGGTGTTTTGGTACAGCTGCAAATTATGATGACAAGCGATAAGGTAACAGCGTTTCATAAAGAACTTAATGAGTTAACCGCTGCTGCGGTTTTACCAAAGGTAGTACAAGAAAAATTTGCCGATTTAGAATAGAGTGTTTTGAAAGGCTTACGATAGCGACATTTTTGAGGGGCGGGTGACAGAAATATTTACGAGTATCAACAGCTTTGGTTTGTTTGGGATGAATGCCTACGGGGTATCGGTGGAGATAGACCTCTCGCGCGGTATACCGATGTTTGAGATTGTTGGGCTGCCCGATACCGCGGTAAAAGAATCGCGCGACCGTGTACGTTCTGCAATCAAAAACGGAGGGTTCGAGTTCCCTTTGGGCAGGGTTGTGGTAAATCTTGCGCCGGCTGATGTGAAAAAAATAGGTTCTTTGTACGATTTGCCGTTATTTATTGGTCTGCTATATGTAAGCGGCGTGATTGAACGGGATTTATCGGATTGTGCGTTTATCGGCGAGCTTTCTCTTTCGGGAGAAATATGCCCCGCGAGCGGGATTCTTCCCATGGTGATGGAGGCAAAAGCGCAGGGAATTCGTTCTATCTTTGTACCCTATGCAAATAGTGCCGAAGGCGCGGTGGTAGAAGGTATTGAGGTATACCCCGTTAAAAACATCACTGAATTGATTGACCATTTAAAGGGTACTAAAACTCTTCCCGCGGCTCAGGCAAAACCTTTTGAGGCGGGAGTTGCCGACAGCTTGCTCGATTACAGCGAGGTAAAGGGGCAGGCAGGCGCAAAACGTGCGCTTGAAATTGCCGCCGCGGGCGGGCATAATGTTTTACTTATCGGTCCGCCGGGTTCGGGTAAAAGTATGCTTGCAAAACGGTTGCCAACCATTTTGCCGCCGTTAACGTTTGATGAGGCGATAGAAACCACAAAAATACATTCCATCGCCGGTGCACTCCCTGCCGGAGTATCGCTTATCTCCGCACGCCCATACCGCCACCCCCATCATACTGTTTCGGCGGTTGCACTCTCGGGCGGAAGTGCCTACCCCAAGCCAGGCGAAATCAGTTTGGCACACAATGGTGTGTTGTTTTTAGACGAACTGCCCGAATTTACAAGACCGGCTATGGAGGTACTTCGGCAGCCGATTGAAGATGGCTGCGTCAGCATCTCGCGTGTAAACGGTACCTATACATACCCGTGCTCGGTTATGCTTGTAGGCGCAATGAACCCGTGCAAATGCGGTTACTTTGGGCATCCTACACGCCAATGCAGTTGCTCGCCTGTATCGGTTTCAAAATACCTTTCCAAAATATCGGGGCCTCTGCTCGACAGGCTCGATTTGCATATCGAGGTTATGCCCGTTGAGTTTGAACATCTCTCTTCGGGGCAAAAGGCAGAATGCTCTGCAGATATTCGAGCACGGGTGAGTGCCGCCCGTGCTTTGCAGGTAGAACGATATAAAAAATTCGGCATATCCTGCAACGCAAAGATTACCCCTGCCATGCTGGACGAGTTTTGTATTATGACGCCCGCAGCAAAAAATATTTTAAAGCGTGCGTTTGATACGATGGGGCTTTCAGCACGCGGATATGACCGTATTTTAAAAGTAGCACGTACCATTGCCGATTTAGACCGAGCACAGAAAATTGATACTTGCCATATTGCCGAGGCAGTGCAATACCGCAGCTTGGACCGTAAATATTGGGCAGGCAATGCACACAGGTAAACACACGATTGTTTTTATTATTCAAGGAGAATACATATGTATGAGGTAAAGTTTGCGCTTGGTTTGGCGATGCTTCCCGATGCCGCGGCAATCCGCGAGGCTGTTTTTATGCGGGAACAGGGGTTCAGCGACGAGTTTGATGAAACCGATAAAACAGCACACCATGTTGTGGTGTACGACGGCAACCGCCCCATGGCAACAGGCAGAACCTTTTCTGAAAACGGAGAAACCTACCATTTGGGGCGCATTGCTGTTTTAAAAGAGTATCGTGGGTTACACTTAGGGGCACTTGTGGTGCAAAGTCTAGAAAAAAAGGCATTGCAGTTGGGTGCTAAAAAATTGGAACTCTCAGCACAGGTGCGCGTTAAAGGTTTTTATAAAAAATTGGGCTACATGCCTGTTGGCAAAGAATATCCCGACGAACATGTCCCCCATATTTTAATGCAAAAAAATGTATAAAATTAATTTATTTTGTTGAATTGTGATAAATTATTCAGAAAGAAAAAATATTTATAATTTTAAGCAGGATTTTTTATATTATCTTGGTATAGTATAGTTAGATTGAAGAAAGGGCGGTGTAAATTTGACCATTCGTAAACGTAGTGAGGATTGGGAGCACCAAACGCTTTCGTGCCATGCTGCATTTGCCGACCAAACCAGAGGGCGCGGCCGTGAAGAGCCGGAATGCGATATACGCACCGCGTTTCAGCGCGACCGAGACCGCATATTGCATTGCAACTCGTTTCGCCGTTTAATGCATAAAACCCAAGTATTCATCTGCCCTGAGGGAGACCACTATCGCACCCGTTTGACACATACCCTCGAAGTTTCGCAGATTGCGCGCACCATCGCACGTGCTTTGCGGTTAAATGAGGATTTAACCGAGGCAATTGCTATGGGGCACGACCTTGGGCATACACCGTTTGGGCATGCGGGCGAAAAGGGGCTTGATGAAATTAGCCCCAACGGGTACAAGCATTATATGCAAAGCGTGCGTGTGGTCGAACACCTTGAACATGGCGGTGCGGGGCTGAACCTCACCTTTGAAGTGCGCAACGGCATCCAATGCCATAGCCACGGGGAGGATGCAGTAACGCAAGAGGGCAGGATTGTCCGTTTTGCCGACAAAACCGCCTACATGAACCATGATATTGAAGACGCTGTACGTGCGCAGATTATTACCGAAGAGGAGCTGCCGTTTCATGTAAAATGCACACTGGGGCGCAGCAAATCCGAACGCATCAGTTCGTTGGTAGATTCGATTGTGCGCAACAGCGGAGAAGACATTGTGATGGGTGCGCCAGAGCTTGCCGCTTACAAAGAATTGCGCGAATTTATGTTCGCACAGGTATACAAAAGCCCTATTGTGCGAGATGAAGAAGATAAGGCAACCGAGCTTGTGAAACGGCTTTATGAATATTTTGCACGTCATGCGGATAAACTTCCCACAGAATACAAATTAATTGTAGATAAAGAAGGGGCAGACCGTGCTATTTGCGATTATATTTCCGGTATGAGCGACCGTTTTGCTATCAGTTTGTACGATGAGCTGTTTATTCCGCGCTCGTGGACAAAACAGCAATGAGTTTTAGACAGGAGATGACACATTGATACCGGAGCAATTTTTACAAGAACTAAAACTGAACAACGATATCGAATCGGTTATCTCATCCTACATTCAAATAAAACGCGGCGGACGTAATTTAGTTGGGCTTTGCCCGTTTCACAGTGAAAAGACCCCATCTTTTACGGTTTACACCGATTCGCAGTCTTTTTACTGCTTTGGCTGCGGGGCAGGCGGCGATGTGATTTCCTTTGTAAAACGTATTGAGAATATCGAGTATATGGATGCACTCAAGCTGCTTGCCGACAGAGCGGGAATGCAGCTGCCGGATAACAGTTTTGATGACAAAACAGCGAAATTAAAAAGCCGTATTCTTGAAATTAACCGCCAGTCCGCACGCTTTTTTCACAGCTGTTTAATGTCCCCCATGGGCAAACAAGCATTGGATTATTTGCACAGCAGGGGGCTGAACGATAAAACCATTCGGCGGTTTGGTTTGGGTTATTCTCCCGACAGTTGGGATACACTAACCAAACATCTTACCTCTTTAAGATTCACCCAGGAAGAAATAGTAACCGCCTGTGTTGCAGCCAAAGGGCGAAAAGACAATATCTACGACCAGTTTAGGGGACGTGTGATGTTCCCGATTATTGATATACGAGGCAATGTAATTGCTTTTGGCGGGCGCATTATGCAGGGAGATGGCCCTAAATATTTGAATTCGCCCGATACACCGGTTTTTAAAAAAAGTCGCAACTTGTTTGCGCTTAATATTGCCAAATCAACTAAAGAAGAAAACTTATTGCTTGCCGAAGGCTATATGGATGTCATTGCGCTGCATCAGGCTGGGTTTGAAAATGCGGTTGCAACCCTTGGTACTGCGCTTACCGACGAACAGGCAAGGTTGATGAGCCAATACGCCAAGCAGATTGTAATCGCGTACGACAGCGACGGCGCGGGGCAGACAGCCACCAAACGTGCCATTAATATACTGGGCGAAATCGGCATTCAGGTAAAGGTGCTTTCGATGCAGGGGGCAAAAGACCCTGACGAATTTATAAAAAAGTATGGGCGCGACCGCTTTAAAATGCTGATTGAGGGCAGTTCGAACGCACTTGAATTTGAACTTTCCAAAATTAAAAATAAATATGATATTTCCACTGCAGATGGCAGAGTAAATTACCTCAAAGAGTTTGCAAACTATATAGCGGGTATCAATAACCCGATTGAGCGCGATGTGTACATTGCAAAAACTGCAAACGACCTTGATGTTTCAAAAGATGCTGTGCTGTCTCAGGTGAATTATATGATTCGCCGGAAGGCGAAATCAAAAGAAAAGAAAGATGCAAAGGAGCTGAAGGTGTTTGCGGCAACTCCGATGGATAAGGTAAACCCAGAGAGGGGGAGGCATTTAAAAGCTGCGCTTGCAGAAGAAAGGCTGATTGCCATTTTGTTTAAAAACCCCGATTATTGTGCATATATAAAGCAAAAGCTAACGTTGCAAGATTTTGCAACTGAGTTTAATCGGCGCGTTTTTGAAATGATCTGTCTGCGTATCGAAAACAATCAAATGCTTGATATCGGCATGTTCGGCAGTGAATTCGACGACGCGCAAATGGGGCGAATTGCTGGTTTTATTGCCTCTTCAAACGGGCAGAACTATACCAAAGAGGAGACTGACGACTACATACAAACGATATTGGAAAGCAAACTGCAAAAAACCGACAAGGATGTCGCGGAGATGAATGATAAGAATTGGAGCAAATACATATCTGATCTTGCGGCTAAGAAGAAATAGGGGGAGTTCAAAAACATGGCTGTACAGGATAAAAAAACATTACTCAAGGATTTGATAGAAAGCGGCAAGACCAAAGGCAAATTGAGTACAAAAGAAATTAATGATGTACTTGAAGAGCTTGATTTTGATGTAGAGCAGGTAGATAAGCTTTACGATACGTTGGAAAGCCATAATATTGAGATTATTGAAGACTTTACCGCACCGGTAGATGTTGACATCATTCCCGGTGAACCCGAGGAATTGGAAAGTTCGCTTGCATCTGAGGGCATCAGCATAGATGACCCTGTTAAAGTATACCTAAAAGAGATTGGCCGTGTACCGCTTCTTACCCCCGAGGAGGAAATCGACCTTGCCACCCGTATGGCAGAAGGTGACCCCGCCGCAAGAAAACGCCTTTCAGAGGCAAACCTGCGCCTTGTAGTAAGCATAGCAAAGCGTTACGTGGGCAGAGGCATGCAATTTCTTGACCTGATTCAGGAGGGCAACCTGGGCTTGATTAAAGCCGTTGAGAAATTTGACTATACAAAAGGCTTTAAATTTTCTACCTATGCAACATGGTGGATTCGTCAGGCGATTACACGCGCCATTGCCGACCAGGCAAGAACGATTCGTATCCCCGTTCATATGGTGGAAACCATTAACAAAGTAAAAAAAGTTTCCAGCCAACTGCTGCATAAAAATGGCCACGAACCTACCGCAGAAGAAATTTCAGTCGAACTTGATATGCCGGTGGAAAAAGTGCGAGAGATCATGCGTGTTGCGCAGGAACCTGTTTCGTTGGAAACCCCAATCGGTGAGGAAGAGGACAGTCACCTTGGAGATTTTATCCCCGATGATGATGCCCCTGCACCAGCGGAGGCAGCGTCCCACACCCTGCTTAAGGAGCAGCTGAGCGATGTATTGCAAACGCTTACACAGCGTGAAGAAAAGGTACTGCGTTTGCGTTTTGGCCTAGAAGACGGCCGCAGCAGAACCCTTGAGGAAGTGGGCAAAGAATTCAACGTTACTCGTGAACGCATTCGACAAATCGAAGCGAAAGCACTGCGTAAACTTCGTCATCCCAGCAGAAGCAAAAAGCTGAAGGACTTTTTAGATTAAAGAGGAGGGGTTCTGATGCATATCACCTTGGAAGCAGACTATGCGATCCGCATTGTGCACTGCTTATCCATGATAGACCATCGTGCCGATGCAAAATCGATTGCTGAAACCACAGGTGTTACATTGCGCTTTTCACTTAAAATTTTGCGTAAACTCGTTGCGGCGGGTATTATCAAATCGTTTAAGGGTACCCAAGGGGGGTACGAAATTGCAAAATTGCCAAGCGAAATTTCTTTGTATGATGTGATTGTCACTATCGAAGGTCCGCTGAACATATCACGCTGTGTATTGCCCGATTTTATATGTACCAGGCCGAAGGAAGGCCCTTGTAAATTTCAAAAAGTTTTCGTTGAATTATCCGATGATATTACATCGAAACTAAAAGCCATTACATTTGACCAAATGATGTAAAAAAGAGCTGCCTCATGGCAGCTCTTTTTTATTGCAAAACACGTGCGCGTTTTATTATTTTTTTATAAATATCTAAAAAATAGGGTTCACTTATCACTTTTTCAAGCTGTTCCACATCAAACCATTGTACTCCGCTGTTTTCATCTGGTTTTATCTTCAGCGGTTCATCTTCATCAGCAATCAAAATGTAGGCGCCGTTTAAATGTTGGTGCGAGCAAACGTATTTGCCGCGTTTTATATGCCCGTACACAGGCAAAATATCAATTGTTAGCAGCTGATTGGTAAGCGGCTTTACGTGGCAAAGCCCTGTTTCTTCTCTTGCCTCTTTTAGTGCAATTTCCAGCAGGTCGGTATCGCCGTCGGCGTGCCCGCCTGTCCATGCCCACGAGTTATAAATGTTGTGGTGAATGAGCAATACACGGTTCAGGGTGGGGTTTAGAATCAACCCAGATGAAGTGATATGCGCAAATTCATTTTCTCGTGTTAAGATATTGTGGGGAAACAGCCTAATATAATCAAGAATCACACGTTTATCATTGGTTTCTTGTTGGTTGTACGGGGTGAATGCTTCAATCTGCTTAATGTAAGTCATATGTTAATCCTTCGTTTCTTGCTCAATCGTCATACATTGCATTGTCGGTGGGGATTAACTCACCAACGGTTTTTAAATCACCTGTTAGCAGCGCAAGCATGCCTTTGTATATAAGCAGTGGGTCGCGGATAAACTGGCGTTTTACCGCATCTGCCTCGTTTTCGGTAGGCATAAACAACGACAAATTCATCAGGTCCGAGCCAATATCAGAGATAATCAGGTTCACCATATAGCCGTCCTTAACCTTGTCCACAGTGACAATATTCTCTGCCGCACTTTTTTGGCGTGCCAACAGGTTCTGCGCCGAATGCAGCGCTTTTTCACGTACGGTCAAAGGTAGAGTATCACTAAATTCTTGGGCTGTACGCACACCGAGTTCCGTGAGTTCATAGCACTCTTCGTCCTTTTCGTTGGTAGCACAAATAATGATGTGCCCTGACTCCAATAATTCGCTCATAGCATCGGCAAGCTCAAAGTAATTCACTAACCCCTTTTTTAAAAGAGCTTCGTTAATTTGTGAGAGCGTAAGCTTTTGCGAAATGTTGTGAAGCAGATAACATACCAGTATTTTAATTTCATGCGCAAGAGTAAGTCCGCCGGGCTCAATCCCTGCAGAAAAAGCTTTTAGTTCCATTTTCCATCACCTAAACACTACATATTTACGATAGTTCTCATAATAATTCATTCTCTATGATACAATATTTTTCGATAAAAAGATAGTGAAAAAAGAAACATCCTAAAAAATTGTAATAATATTACGAAAGAAGAAGGAACAGATGTACATCTGTTCCTTCTTCTTTCGTAGTTCCTTACTGCAAAGCACATTCTGCAATTTTATCTAAAGTTGTCAGCGAGTGTGCCGTAACTTTGCTGCGTGAGAAAGTATATACCGTATCACCAATGTAAACCCCGCGCTGAACATCCAATCCTTGGTTGTAAATTGTGCCCACATCCTTAATACCTTCACTATGGCTAACAGAACCAAGATATTCTATTTTTTCAGAGGTAACCTCAAACAAATAGAAACCGTCGAATGTAAATTTAGTATCTGGCTTCTCTTGTTTAAACAGGTGTACGGGTACCCCTATTATGTTCTTGTCGCCGTAATACATAAAGGCTTTGTGACTGTATATCGCCTCAGAGCTGCTGCCGGCGCCGCCCATCCGATAAACTTGTGTCTCTTTCAAATTCATCGGGTTGCTTATATCGAACAAAGAAAGCTTTAAGCCTGTTGTCGTTGTATTACCACCTGAATTGGTTACAGTATCGTAACCAAAGCCCAAGAGCGTATCGCTGCCGATGGGATGCAGATATTCCGAAAATCCGAGGATTTTAAGCTGACCGAGTACTTTTGGCGCATTCGGATTGGATAAGTCGATGGCAAACAACGGGTCTACCTGTTTAAATGTGACGATATAAGCGATGTCACCGATGTAGCGGACAGAATAGATGTTTTCATCGAGTGCCAATCCTTCCAGTGTGCCGATACGCTGCAAAGATTCATCCAGTACATACACATTGTTGCTCGTTGTTCTTTGGAGCGGGTTGCTTTTGTTTGAATCAGCGTTAACTTCGGGGCTTTCTTCCACGTGAACCCATGGTTTGGGGGTTTCTTTTTTAAATTCTTCGCCGCGCCCTTGCTCTACCGCTTTATTATAAGCGGCAAACCATGCGTTTCTTTCGGCTTGTATCTGCTCGCGTTTTATCCGCCTTTTTTCCAGCTCTGCTTGGGCTGCAGCGGGGTTTACATAATATTCTCGTGTGGTAGCAATGCGCAGGTCGCCCGCGCTACTTTCATCCAACGCAAACTGCCCGTCAATTGCACCAGGAACATTGCCTTGAGCAAGCAACTGAATATTACCGTTTTCTATGCTGAATTTCAGCAAGGAGGTTGTTTCTTCACGCGTGGTATCATCGGTGATGCTGCCCGCAATATAAAGGTTGTTAGGGGACATATATACAGTACTGCCTCCGCCCAAAACCGCTTTGGTAGAACTTGAATTGGGATTGGTAAGGCTGATAGATGAAACCATCATGTAAGAACGATCTGTAACCTGTGAAGGAATACAAATATCCGACGCGGGAAGTTTTTGAATATTTGAAGAAACCGCTGTATCACGTACAGAAGGTATCAGCATCTCGTCGGTTACTTCTTTAAGGTGTGCATTTGCAGGTACATAGCTTTCTGTAACAAGATAAACCGTGTCGTTTACCAGCCTGGAGTTGATATAATTGCCCTGTTGCTCGAATTTGCGTTCATTTACAGGTTTTTCAGCGTCAGAAACATCGTAAACAGAAAGAGTGGTTGCTTCGATACTATGAGTACCCTTCTGTTCCACACCCGTATCGTATACTCGATATATTGGAACGGTGTAAAAGCTGTCATACGCGTACATTACTGCAAGCTTGTTGCCTGCAAGGAACATGTCAGTAGCATAAGTGTTTTGCGGAAAGTGTATGGTGGAACGTGTTTCAAGGCTTTTAGCATCTATAATTTTTATTACCGGTTGTGTTTGGTCATCATCATTTTGCGGTACAGGGGTATAAAGGTAATACAGGTTTTTACCGTCGGTTTTCACAATGTCGGCTTCATCAACGTTTTGTGTTTGTGCATTCGTTGTGTAAATATCGCCTGCATCATTGCCACCTGTTAACAAATCTTCACCGCCGCCTGTATCGGGGTGTTTTTCAGATTCGCCATCATCCACCTTTTCATCAGGCTGTTTTTTCTGCATAATTTGAGGCTTATCTTGGATAGATTTGAGTTCTTCACGTATTTGGGCGTAATCTTTTGCAAAATAGCCGCTCATTCCTTCAATTTGGCTGTTTTCCTCATCCAAACTGCTCGGAGGTGCTGCAAAAGCCTTTGCAGTACCTGCCTCGGGTGCGCCTTCTATCGGGGCAGCATCCATAGCCATCTCCGTATTCTGCGAACTGGCAACAAAACCGTCACTTTGCTTGTTAACATACAGATTGCCGTATAGCACACTGCCCAAAACCAAAACAAATGCCGCCGCAATGCCTGCAGCTTTTTGCCATTTTACCGTTTTTACTACTTTTAATTGCGGGGGCGGGTTTTTCATCCGCTCAAGTAATTGTGAAGCCTTGACTGATTCGGGTACGGAAATGCCTCTGTCAAGCTCCTCCAACTTTTGTGATAAGTATTCCAAATTGTTGTCTTGTTTTTTATTTAAATCAGCCATAGTTTCACCCCATTTCTATCATTTTGCGCATCTTAATTAAGGCCCTGTGCAGCTTAGAGCTTACAGTGCCGTGCGGGCAGCCTAACATCTCAGAGATTTCTTTGGTTGTATAACCCTGAATGGCGGAAAGAACAACAATCATTCTTTCCTGATTGGATAACTTGTTTAAAGCACCCAATAAAATCACCTTATCCGATGTCTCTCGCTCGATGTCAGTATCTGCAGTAAAGTCGCTGATAAAATCCTCAATATTGAGCGTGTTTTTGCGTTTGATGATGTCGGCAACTTTTCTTTTCATTCGAACGGACAGAATACGGAATATCCACGCCTTAAACGCCGAGTCATCCCGCAGGTTGGCAATGCCTTTATATGCTTCTATAAAAGTATCGGCAACAGCATCTTCTGCGTCGTGTGTATTGCCGAGCGTATAAAGTGCATATTTGTAAAGTTCATCCTGCACCTGTTCGTATAAAAGAGAGAAGCTTTCTGCGTTTCCCGCTTTTGCCGAAGCAATCACCTGTAAATCAATGTTCAATCATTACACCACACTTTACGGGTTACACATAAATAGTGCAACGTATTTGCAAAATCTTTGCATCAAAATAAAAAATATGTTTTCCAAAATATAGCTGCGTCAATTAGAACATCTAACGCAACCCACTAATTAACTATTATAAAAGATAACCCGTAAGAAAGAAAGTACAAACATTACCAAATTAGGCGGATACCTATGAAGTAAGACGTATGACCAGTCTCGCTTTTGCATAAATTAAAGGTGCTGAAAATGTTGCGGTTGCCCGTTGTATACGAATTTATTTTGAAAACGTAAAAACCAATTGAAATCGCTGACAGGTATGGTACAATGAAAGAGATTTCTGATAAGGGAGGCTGCAAAAATCATGCTTTGGCTGCAAAAAGCGTACCCCGATTGCTGCAATGGGCATTGTGTACCTAACTGCGTAAAAATGCGTTTTTGCAAGTTTTCGGTATCGTCACAGGTGAATAGCCGCATCGGGATAGGTGCAGGGATTTTTGTAAATAATCGGCTGTAAGCGAGTTGCGCTTGCAGCTTTTTTTATAGTTGAAAAGGAGAGTGCACTATGGCTGAACAAAAAAAAGCAGCGGTCATTATGGGCAGCGACAGCGACCTGCCCGTTGTAAAAGGCGCAATAACAACCCTGAAAGGTTTTGGTATTGCGGTAGAGGCGCATGTTATGAGTGCCCACCGTACCCCCAAACAAGCATGTGAGTTTGCAGCATCCGCCCGTAAAAATGGCTTTGGTGTTCTGCTCGCGGCGGCAGGCAAGGCGGCACATCTCGCGGGTGTTTTGGCAGCCCACACAACACTACCGGTGATTGGTATTCCCATCAAGAGCTCAACGCTGGATGGGCTGGATGCCCTTCTTTCAACGGTGCAGATGCCCAAGGGTATTCCGGTAGCAACCGTTGCCATTGACGGTGCAGAAAATGCTGCAATCTTGGCAGCACAGATATTGGGTGTATATGATGAAGGCATTGCCCAGCAGTTGCAAGATATGAAAAATAAAATGGCGCAAGAGGTTATTGAAAAAGATAAAAAATTAAACGAACTGATAGAAACAAAATAAGGAGGATAATACGATGGAAAAACGAGATATGGTTTATGAAGGCAAAGCAAAAAAGGTTTACAGCACGCAAGACCCCGAGCTTTTTATTGTAGATTACAAGGACGATGCAACCGCGTTTAACGGGCTGAAAAAGGGTACCATACTGGGGAAAGGTGCTATCAACAACCGCGTAACCAATCATCTGATGAAACTGCTCGAGAAAAACGGCATCCCCACCCATCTGGTAAAAGAACTTTCTGACCGAGAAACTCTGGTAAAAAAAGTAACCATTGTTCCGTTGGAAGTGATTGTGCGCAACATTGCGGCAGGCTCGCTCAGCAAGCGCTTGGGGCTGCCAGAAGGCACCAAGATGGCAAAAACAGTACTGGAATATTGCTACAAAGACGACGCACTCGGCGACCCTATGGTGAATGAATATCACATTATGGCAATGCAGTACTGCACTAAGCAGGAACTTGACCTCATAGCGGATTATTCGCTCAAAATCAACGAGATTCTTACCGACTACCTCAAAGACTTAAACATTGAGCTGATTGACTTTAAATTAGAATTTGGTAAAACCACCGACGGTACCATTGTTTTGGCGGATGAAATTTCGCCTGACACCTGCCGCTTTTGGGACAGTATTACGCATGAAAAACTGGATAAAGACCGCTTTCGGCGCGACCTTGGCGGCGTAGAAGACGCTTACCACGAGATTATGAAACGTCTGATGGGGGAGTAGCAGGTAATTACTTGTTACAAGCGCAACCACAAGCCACAGAAATGAGAGGATGAATTCTATGTTCGATAACATCCATGAGGAGTGCGGTGTGTTTGGTATTTACGAGCCGCAGACTGCCGATGTTGCCGCTTCGGCTTACTATGCGCTGTACGCTTTGCAGCACCGCGGGCAAGAAAGCTGCGGCATTGCGGTGAACGATGACGGAATTATTACCGCGCACAAAGATGTGGGATTGGTGCCGGATGTGTTTAACCGCGATGTGTTGGACAAGCTGGGCAAAGGGCAGATGGCGGTAGGGCATGTTCGTTACTCTACCACAGGCAGTTCCAGCCGAACCAATGCGCAGCCTTTGGTGGTAAGGCATATCAAGGGCACGATGGCGCTTGCACACAACGGCAGCCTTGTGAATGCGCAGCAGCTGCGTGATAAACTGGAACTGAGCGGTGCAATCTTCCATACTACCAACGATTCTGAAGTGATTGCTTATATGGTTACGCGCAATCGCATTTCGGCGGGCAGCATTGAAGAAGCGGTTGAACAGACGATGGATGACATCAAGGGTGCGTATTCATTGGTGATTATGTCCCCCAAAAAGCTGATTGCCGCGCGTGACCCGCAGGGCTTTCGTCCGCTTGTTATCGGTGAACTGAACGGTAGTTTTATCTTCGCCAGCGAAAGCTGCGCGCTCGATTCTCTCGGTGCCCATTACGTACGCGATGTGGAGGCAGGCGAAATCGTCGTGGCAGATAAGAGCGGTCTTCGCAGCATTCGTACCCATTGCGGGCAAAAAAGCAGTATGTGCGTATTTGAGTTTGTTTACTTCGCCCGCCCCGATTCGGTGATTGAAGGCGCGAGTGTACATCTTGCAAGGCAGAGAGCGGGTGCTTACCTCGCACTCGAACACCCTGTTCAGGCAGATATTGTGGTTGGCGTGCCCGATTCGGGGCTGGATGCCGCCATGGGCTACGCGAGACAGTCGGGTATCCCGTACGGTATCGGCTTTATTAAAAACCGTTATGTAGGCAGAACTTTTATTCAACCCACACAGGCACAGCGGGAGCGTGCGGTGCGCATTAAACTAAATGTACTTGCCGCAAATGTAAAGGGTAAGCGCGTAGTGCTTATTGATGATTCGATTGTGCGCGGCACTACCAGCGGCAAAATTGTTGCCCTGCTGCGCGATGCAGGTGCATGCGAGGTGCATATGCGCATTTCGAGCCCTCCGTTTATGAACCCCTGTTATTTCGGCACCGATATCGACAGCCGTGATAAGCTGATTGCCTGCCGTATGTCCCAAGAGGAGATTGCAAAAGAAATTGGGGTAGACAGCATTGGTTACCTCAGTGTAGACAATGTCAAAAAGATTGCAGAAGGGGCAAAATGCGGTTTTTGCGTAGGCTGCTTTAACGGTGAATACCCCATTGAGGTGCCTGCTGAAATGCCAAAGAGTTGCTTTGAAAATAAGATATCGGAGGGAAAATAACAATGGAAAAAAGCTATAGCAATTCCTATAAAGCGGCGGGGGTTGACGTCACCGCGGGTTACAAAGCGGTGGAATTGATGAAAAAGCATATCTTGCGTACCAATATCCCCGGTGTACTTACAGGTATCGGCGGTTTTGGCGGGCTGTTCGAGCTCGACCTTACCGGTATGGCAAAGCCTGTGCTCGTTTCGGGCACCGACGGGGTAGGAACCAAGCTGAAACTTGCTTTTTTACTGGATAAGCACGACACCGTAGGGATTGACTGTGTTGCCATGTGTGTCAACGACATCATTTGCTGCGGTGCAAAGCCATTGCAGTTTTTAGATTATATCGCGTGCGGTAAAAACGTACCCGAAAAAATTGCAGAGATTGTTTCGGGCGTGGCAGAGGGCTGTGTACAGGCAGGCTGTGCATTGGTCGGAGGTGAAACCGCAGAGATGCCCGGTTTTTACCCCGTGGATGAATATGACCTTGCAGGTTTCAGCGTGGGCGTAGTGGATAAGGATAAAATTTTTGACAACACCGCTATGGAGGCAGGCGATGCTATCATTGCACTTGCATCCAGCGGGGTGCACTCCAACGGTTTTAGCCTTGTGCGCAAGGTGTTTGATGTAGAACATAAAGATTTGAATGCTTACAGTGCCGAGTTGGGTAAGCCGCTGGGTGAAACTCTGCTTACCCCCACTAAAATTTATGTAAAGCCTGTATTAGAGCTTGCAAAGCATGTACAGGTAAAATCGGTATGCCACATTACGGGCGGCGGCTTTTACGAAAATATTCCCCGCGCCCTGCCCGATGGCAAACAGGCTGTAATCGAACGTGCAGCGGTGCGCATTTTGCCTATTTTTGATTTGCTTGCAAGTGTGGGCGGTATTGATGAACGTGATATGTTCAACACCTTTAACATGGGGGTTGGAATGTGCATTGTGGTGCCAAAAACACAGGCGGATAAAGCGGTAGAGATGCTAACGGCATCGGGTGAAACCGCTTATATCATAGGCGAAATGAAAAATGGTGAAAAAGGTGTAGCCATATGCTGAATATTGCAGTGCTGGTTTCGGGCGGCGGAACCAACCTCCAAGCTTTAATCGACGCACAGCAACGCGGAGAAATTGCAAACGGTAAAATCACCTTGGTGGTTGCCTCCAATTCAGGTGCCTATGCGTTGGAGCGTGCCCGCAAAGCCGACATCAAAACCGAGGTAGTGGCACGCAAAAGCTTTGCATCGAAAGAGCTGTTTGACGAGGCTCTGCTGCTATCTTTAAAAAATCATAGCATCGATTTGGTGGTACTGGCGGGCTTTTTATGCATTCTGGGCGAAAACACCCTTACAGCATACAAACGCCGTATCATCAACGTTCATCCATCACTTATTCCCGCATTTTGCGGCGACGGCTTCTACGGGCTGCGTGTGCACGAAGCAGCGCTTGCCAGAGGGGTGAAAATTACAGGGGCTACGGTGCATTTTGTAAACGAAATTACCGACGGCGGCGAGATTATTTTGCAAAAGGCAGTACAAGTACTGCCGGGGGATACCCCTGAGCTTTTACAGCGCCGTGTGATGGAGCAGGCAGAGTGGATTATTTTGCCCAAAGCAGTTTCTCTTTACTGTTGCGGGATGCTATAATGGATGCAGAATGTGTTAGGAGGCAAGCAATGGAGATTCAAAAAATATGGGATATTTTAAAGTGCAATACTTACCCCGGCAGAGGAATTGTGCTAGGCAAAAACAGCGACGCAGAGCATATGGTAATTGCTTATTTTATTATGGGGCGCAGCGAAAACAGCCGTAACCGCATATTTGCAGAACAGGACGGAGGAATTCGCACACAGGCGTTTGACCCTTCAAAACTCACCGACCCGTCTTTGATTATCTATGCGCCTGTACGTATCTATGCAGGTAAAACCATTGTAACAAACGGCGACCAAACCGATACGATCTACGATTTTATCACCCGAGGCAAAAGCTTTGAAGATGCACTGCGCACTCGTACCTTTGAGCCGGACGCACCCAATTATACCCCCCGCATATCAGGAATGGTTCAAGGGTTTGATTACAAGCTTTCTATCCTTAAAAGTGCAAACGGAAATACCGAAAGCGCACAGCGTTTTTTCTTTGAGTACAATAACCCTGTTGCGGGCGAGGGGCATTTTATCCACACCTACCAATGCGATGGCAACCCTATCCCATCGTTTAAGGGCGAGCCTGTACCTGTTGCAATTACAGGGGATATCGACAGATTTACCGACATGTTGTGGAACAGCTTGAATGCAGACAACAAAGTATCGCTGTTTACTCGCTTTATCCATGTTAAAACAGGGGCGGTACAAACCCGCATTCTCAATAAAAACCAGTAGGAGGGCACTTAGCATGGCAAAACAATTAGAACTGAAATATGGCTGCAACCCCAACCAAAAGCCATCTCGTATTTTTATGCAGCAGGGCGAGCTGCCCATCGAGGTGCTTTGCGGTAAGCCGGGTTATATCAATTTTTTGGACGCGCTGAACAGCTGGCAGTTGGTAAAAGAACTTAAAGAAGCCACCGGTTTACCGTGTGCCACTTCGTTTAAGCATGTCAGCCCTGCGGGTGCGGCGGTTGGTACGCCCCTTACCGAGGTAGAAAAGAAAATCTATTTTGTAGATGATTTGGATTTATCTCCGCTTGCCTGCGCCTACGCAAGAGCACGCGGGGCAGATAGAATGTCCAGCTACGGCGACTGGATTGCACTTTCGGATACTTGTGACGAGCAAACCGCGGCGATGATTACGCGCGAAGTTTCAGATGGCGTGATTGCACCAGGCTATACTGAAAAAGCGTTGGAGATTTTAAAAACAAAGCGCAAGGGTGGGTATAACGTAGTTCAGATTGATGCCAACTATATTCCCGTGCCGGTGGAGCATAAAGACGTTTTCGGCATCACCTTTGAACAGGGCAGAAATGAACTCAAGATAGACGAAGACCTGCTTACGAATGTCATCACCGAGAATAAAAATATACCCGACAGTGCAAAACGTGACTTAATTCTTACACTTATCACACTGAAATATACTCAGTCCAACTCTGTGTGCTATGCTAAAGACGGAGCAGTCATTGGTGTGGGAGCGGGGCAGCAGAGCCGCATTCATTGCACAAGGCTTGCGGGCAATAAGGCGGATATTTGGTACTTGCGCCAGCATCAAAAAGTGCTGAACCTGCCGTTTAAAGCGGACATCCGCCGCCCCGACCGCGACAACACCATTGATGTATATATTTCGGATGACGATATGGATGTTTTGGCAGATGGCATGTGGCAGCAGTTTTTTACAACAAAACCCGAGCCGCTTACGCGAGAAGAAAAACGTGCATGGCTTACTACCATGACGGGGGTTGCATTGGGTTCGGATGCATTTTTCCCGTTCGGCGATAATATCGAGCGTGCACACCGCAGCGGCGTTTGCTATATTGCACAGCCGGGCGGTTCTATCCGAGACGACCATGTGATTGATACTTGCAACAAGTACGGCATTGCTATGGCATTTACTGGCATTCGCTTGTTCCACCATTAATACTGTTTTGCATTTAAAGAGCTTCTAAAACCTTTTTAAATCACTGCTGCAGTCGTGCTTTACACGGCTAATTAGTATAACCCATCTGCAAGCAATATAGCTTGTTGGCATACTTATTTTGCTTAGGTTGGGGCAATGCCCCGTTAAAGGAGGCAGGTTATGAAAATACTGGTAGTTGGCTCGGGCGGTCGTGAGCATGCCATTGTACGCAAATTAAAAGAGAGCCCCAAGGTTACCGAGCTTTACTGTGCAAACGGTAACGGCGGTATTGCTGCAGATGCGGTTTGTATACCGATTTTGCCGTCCAACCTCGATGAAATCGTCGATTTTGCAGTAGAAAAGGCGATTGACCTTGTTTTTGTAGCACCCGACGACCCGTTGGTGGCAGGGCTTGTGGATCGCCTTGAGGCAAAAGGCATCAAAGCGTTCGGCCCGCGTGCCAATGCGGCAATCATCGAGGGCAGCAAGGTTTTTTCCAAGGCACTCATGAAAAACTATGGTATCCCCACTGCCGCCTACGAACAGTTCGATAATGCTGCTGACGCCATCGAATACCTTACGTGCAAAGGGCAGTTTCCGGTTGTCATCAAGGCGGACGGGCTTGCACTTGGTAAGGGTGTTATCATCGCACAGAATTTACAGCAGGCAACCGACGGCGTGCGCAGTATTATGGAGGATAAAATCTTCGGTGCGAGCGGCAACCACATTGTGGTGGAGGAATACCTTACCGGCCCCGAGGTATCAGTACTGGCATTTACCGATGGAAAATGCATCCGCCCTATGGTTTCGGCGATGGACCATAAACGTGCTTTGGACGGTGACAAAGGGCTGAATACCGGCGGTATGGGCACAATTGCACCCAACCCCCACTACACATGGGCGGTTGCGCAGGAATGTATGGAGAAAATTTATCTGCCAACTATAAATGCCATGAGTAAAGAGGGTAGACCGTTTAAAGGGTGCTTGTTTTTTGGTTTGATGCTTACCCCCAAAGGGCCTACTGTAATAGAATACAATTGCCGATTTGGCGACCCGGAAACGCAAGTGGTGCTCCCGCTGCTGAAAACCGACTTGCTCGAGATTGTTTTGGCGGTTTGTGACGGTCATCTTGCCGATATTGACATTGAATGGAGAAACGGCGCGGCTGCTTGTGTGGTGATGGCAAGCGGCGGTTACCCGCAAAAGTACGAAACAGGCTGCAAAATTACAGGGCTGGGCAGCGATGGGCAAATAGCAGATGCTGTTGTTTACCATGCGGGTACAGCGCTTTCTGACGACGGATACAAAACGTCGGGCGGGCGCGTCCTTGGCATTACCGCAACGGCAGCAAGCCTGGAAATTGCACTTCAAAAAGTGTATAAGGCAGCAGAAACCATCCGCTTTAACGGGGCGCAGTACCGCAAAGATATCGGCAAACAAGCGGTTAAATAAAGAAAAGAAACGCTGTACTCTAAAAAGAGTGCGGCGTTTTTGTATAAAAAAAGCAATCTTCCCCATGATAATATCAGAAAATGTCTAGCGGGAGGAAAGTTATGGAAAAACGGGTAATTGCGGTGTTTTGCGCTATGATTTTGATGTTCACCGGTGTTTACTACCGTGTATTCTCCCTCAGCGAAGGCCAATCGATGGCACAAGTGGCAAAAAATCAAAGCACCTATACGCTGGAGGTATCGAACGAGCGGGGGATGATATACGACCGCAACTTTTCTCCTTTGGTAAATATCGAAAAAGAATACCACGCGGCTGTTTTGCCAAGCCCTCAATCTGCATCCGTGCTGAAAAAACTTATAAAAGATAAAGAGCAATTTATTAAAACGCTGGAAGACCGAAAGCCGATTGTGTTAAAAGCCGATACCAAAGAGTTTTACAGCAAAGATATGAATGTGTTTGAAGTGGGCAAACGTTATGCCAAACATCAGCCGGCAGTGCATATTATAGGGCACTTGCGCGAGGGCGAGGGCGTATACGGCATTGAACAGGCTTACAACGATTTTTTTAAAGCCAATGGCAGTAAGGTTGAAATACGCTATTCTGTTGACGCGATTGGGCGTGCATTAAGCGGAGAAGCCCCTGAAATTATCGACACAACCGCACAGCCCAAACAAGGGCTGGTGCTCACACTGGATCATCGTGTTCAGCGCATAGCAGAACAAGCTGCAAAACGGTATATTGGCAAAGGTGCCGTTGTAGTAATGGATTGCAGGACAGGGGAGATCATGGCATCGGTAAGCCTGCCTGTGTTCGACCCCAACAATGTTGCACGCAGTGTTAACGCAAAAGACACACCCTTTATCAATAAAGCGTTTTCACCCTTTAACGTGGGCTCCAGCTTTAAGCTTGTGGTTACGGCTGCTGCGCTAGAGAATAACATACAACCGTCGGGGATTGAATGCAAAGGGTATATTGATATCAACGGGCAGATTTTTAAATGTAACAACCATGCAGGGCATGGCTGGGTAGACCTTCGGCGTGCGCTGCAGGTTTCGTGTAACCCTTATTTTATCCAACTGGCGCGAAAAGTAGGGGCAGAAAATTTGCGGAACACTGCGATTAAATTCGGTTTTGGCAGGGCAAATTTACTGGCAGAAGGATACGAAAGCGCAGCAGGTAATCTGCCCGCTATGGATGAATTGCAAAACCCCGCCGACGTTGCCAACTTTGGTTTTGGGCAGGGTGTACTGATGGCAACGCCGATTCAGATTGCCCGCATGGTAAGTGTGTTTGCAAACGGAGGCTACCTTGTTACACCGCAGCTTATAAAAGGATACTCGGACGGCAAAGGAACCAAAATGGAAGAATCTGTGCCTGAATATGTGGCTAACCGCATTATAACCGAAAAAAACGCGCAAAGAGTGCATGATTTGATGGTTTCGGTTGTAGAAGAGGGCAGCGGTAAAAAAGCAAAGCCGGAATACGGCGGAGCAGGCGGTAAAACTGCATCTGCACAGACAGGGCAGTATTACGATGAAGAAAAAACCAACGAGATTGTGGAAGCGTGGTTTGTCGGCTTTTTCCCTGCCGAACAACCGCGCTACACCATCGTTGTGCTTGCACAAGGGATGGACTCGGGCAGCACCTATGCTGCACCGATTTTTAAAGATATTGCAGACAGTATGCTGAAGATGGGATTGTGACGCGCAGAATGCGAATTTTGATTGAAATAAATCCCATTATCCGATATAATAAGTTTAGATAGTTAACGCCGGCAGCGTAAACTGCAATTCAGCGGCGATTGGCACAAGGGGGATTTTCTTTATGGAAAATGCAAGAGATTACATCATCAGTACGGACACCAACTCTGACCTGCTGTTTAGTTTTGTAGATGAAAACAATATCAACCTGCTAGCACTTGGCTACACGCTGGACGGTGTTACCCGTTTTACCGATGACAGGACCATTGACCAGCACGATTTTTACGAGCAGATGCGCAAAGGCAAAATGCCTACAACCATGCAGGTGAACCCCGAACAGGCTGAAAAAGCGTTTAAGCAAATTGCCGCCGAAGGCAAAGATGTTCTTCATATTGCATTTTCTTCGGGGCTGAGCGGCAGTTACAACAGTGCTGAGATGGGTGCAAAAGAGGCACGCGAACAATATCCCGATGCAAAAATTATTGTAATCGATTCCCTCTCTGCTTCTTTGGGGCAGGGGCTGATGGTTTATTATGCAGTTAAGCTGAAAAAAGAAGGCAAATCCATCGATGAAGTTACCGCCTGGATTCAGGAGCACAGGCAGAACTTTATCCACTACTTTACCGTAGAAGATTTAAACCACCTTTACCGCGGCGGGCGGGTATCAAAAACAACGGCGGTGGTGGGAACCATGCTTGGTATCAAACCGGTAATGCATGTCGACGAACAAGGGCACCTTGTGCCAATGGGAAAGGTACGAGGCAGAAAACAATCTTTGCTTGAGCTTATAAACCGCATGGGGCCTAAGATGGAGGGATTTGACAACCAGGTTGTGTTTATCTCACACGGCGATTGCTTAGAAGAAGCTCATTTTTGTGCTGACGAGATTAAAAAGAAATATAAAATCAAAAACTTTGTTTTTAACTACGTTGCGCCCTCTATCGGTGCACACTCGGGGCCCGGTACCATTGCTATTTTCTTTCTTGGCAAAACCCGCCACGAAGGCAAGTAACATGTGCTGTTAAGCAGTCTCCGTCAAGTTTATAGTTGACGGAGACCTCTTTTTGCGCTATAATAATAAGGCTTGATAAATTCAAGCGCGAATAGACAGGATGAGGTAATTGTTCTGTCATGCGAGTATGCGGGTCCTGTGCGACAGAGCGCCGTGAACCATGTCAGGCGGGGAACCGAGCAGCATTAAGCGGCAGCTTCTGTGCGCCGCAGGTAACCTGTTACCCGCATGACAGAGCAACTACAGCCTGTCTATTTTTTGTATCAAATTTTTATAATAAAACCTATAACGGAGGTGAGCAGATGTACCAGGCATTGTATCGTAAATACCGCCCAACGGTGTTTGACGATGTGGTAGGGCAAGAACATATTACAACTACTTTGAAGAACGAAGTTGCCACGGGCAAAACTTCGCATGCCTATCTGTTCACCGGTTCGCGCGGTACAGGTAAAACCACCTGCTCAAAAATTTTGGCAAAAGCGGTAAACTGCCCGAATGCAAAGAGTAATGGCAACCCATGCGGAGAGTGCGATATTTGCCGAGGCGTTGATGATGGGTCGATTATGGACGTAGTGGAAATCGACGCAGCAAGCAATAACGGTGTCGATAACATCCGCCAGCTGCGCGAAGAGGCTTATTTTTTGCCCACCATGTGCAAAAAACGCGTTTATATTATAGATGAAACCCACATGCTTTCTACCGGTGCTTTCAATGCGCTTTTAAAAATTATGGAAGAGCCGCCGGAGCACGTATTGTTTATATTGGCAACTACCGAAGTACACAAAATACCTGCCACCATACTTTCACGCTGTCAGCGTTTCGATTTTCGCCGCATCGCGAGCGATACCATTGCTGGCAGGCTGGAGGCTGTTTCTGCGCAGGAGGGGTTGACGCTCAGCCACGATGCGGCTTTGCTGATTGCCCGCCTTGCCGACGGCGGTATGCGTGATGCACTTTCGCTGCTTGACCTGTGTGCTTCGCACAGCAAAGAGATTGATACGCAAGTGGTTGCCGGTGCGGCAGGGCTTGCAGGGCATGAGCATTTGTTTGATTTAACCTCTGCCATTGCAAACAACAACACGGGTTCGGCACTGGCTATCATTGATGATTTGTACACACAAAGCATTGACCTTGGACGGCTTTGTGAAGAACTTATTTCACATTTTCGTAACTTAATGATTTTAAAATCAGCTACGAAACCCGAGGAACTGATTGTAGCGTTACCAGAGGAAATTGCACATCTGAAAGAGCAGCAAGCGCAAATTAAGATGCCAGCAATCCTCAACGGGCTAACTGTGCTGCAAGAGACACTGGGCAGAATGAGCCGTTCGCAAAACCGCCGCACCGAGCTTGAAATGGCGGTTATTCGGCTGTGCAACCCGCAACTGGATACAACTGCCGAATCACTTTTGGTGCGTTTGGAACAGTTGGAAACTGCTGTGAAAACAGGAGCGATTTGTATCAAAGCGGGGCAAAGCGGTTCGCAAGATGCAAAAAGTGCTGCTGAAACCGGTAATCCCACGAAGCCCACAGAATCAAAAGAAAAACATGATATTGTATCGGCGCCAAACGTTACCGATACAGAAGATGACTTTAACAGCAGTGAACCGAATGATGAAAAGCAACTGATTGAAAGTTTAACTGTTGGGGCGGTACCCATGCAGGAGTGGAGTGAAGTGCTGGCGCGTCTGGCTAAAACCAACCCTGCGCTTACAGGTACTTTGCGCGGTTCGTCTGCGTACATTCAAGGCGATATTTGCCTGATTGACTGCAGCGATCAACTCTTTTTTACGCTGATTCGTCAAAGTGAGGTTTCTAAAACAACACTTCGTGATGCACTCTTTGAGCAAACGGGCAAGAGATTTCGTCTGGGGCCGTATAAAAAAGCAAATGAGCCTGCGGCTCAACAGCAAACAGACCCGATCGATGAACTTGCCAAAATGGTGCAGGATGCGGGGCTTCCCGTTGAAATCAAATAAACAACGCGAGAAATCGTGTTGCAAATAAATGAAAAAGATACTTAACTACGGAGGATATAATCATGAAAGCAAGATTACCACAAGGATACGGCGGCGGCCCCGGCAATATGCAGCAGATGATCAAGCAAGCTCAAAAAATCCAAGAGGATATGGCTAAGAAATCAGAAGAACTTGAAGAGATGGAAACCACCATTACCTCTGGCGGCGGTGCTGTAGAGGTTGTTATTACAGGTAAAAAAGTGATCAAATCTCTCACCATCAAACCAGAAGTGGTTGACCCTGAAGACATTGAGATGCTGCAGGATTTGATTATGGCAGGTGTAAACGAAGCAATTCGTACAGTAGAAGAAATAGCGAACAAAGAGATGGAGAAAATTTCGGGCGGGCTGAATGTACCCGGAATGTTTTAAGTGAAATGGCATACAATGTTTTGCCGCTGACGCGGCTGATTGAGCATTTTGAGCGTTTACCGGGTATCGGCAGAAAAAGTGCACAGCGCCTTGCCTATTATGTACTGAATATGCCGCGGGAGAAGGCAGAGGATTTTGCACACTGCATTTTGGATGCCAGAGAAAAAATTATCCACTGCAATGTTTGCCAAAACCTCACCGACAGCGAAAAGTGCCCTATCTGCAGTGATGATGCACGCGATAAAACCACCATCTGCGTTGTAGAAACACCGCAGGATGTGCTTGCATTCGAACGTACGCGTGAATATAACGGAGTGTATCATGTACTGCATGGGCTTATTTCGCCTATGAACGGTATTGGCCCAGACCAGCTTTATGTAAAAGAGCTTCTTGCTCGCATCGGACAGGGCGGCGTGCTGGAAGTAATTATGGCAACCAACCCCACGGTAGAGGGCGAAGCCACTGCAATGTACCTGTCGCGCTTGTTCAAGCCTCTTGGCGTAAAGGTGACGCGCCTTGCCTATGGCATCCCTGTCGGTGGCAACCTCGAGTATGCGGATGAGGTTACCTTGTACAGGGCACTGGAAGGCAGAAGTGAAATATAAGTTTAACCTCAGATTGGAGTAATTTCCGATTTGAGGTTTCTTTTTTTGTTGCAAATGCAACTGAATAGTTTTTGGATGTATTGTATACTGACGTTACAAGATAAATAAAAGGAGATTTTAAATATGATTCGTAAAATAATAAAAATTAACGAAGACCTCTGCAACGGATGCGGACTTTGCGCCGAAGCTTGTCATGAAGATGCTATCGGTATGGTAAACGGTAAAGCGAAGCTTTTACGTGACGATTACTGCGACGGATTGGGTAACTGTTTGCCCGCTTGCCCTACGGGTGCAATTACGTTTGAAGAACGCGAGGCTGCAGAGTACGACGAGGCTGCGGTAAAAGCAAATCAGGCAAAAAAGCAAGAGCAAAAACTACCCTGCGGCTGCCCGGGCTCACAGTCAAAGACAATTGCACATAAACCGGTGCAGGTACCCGATATGAATATAGAGGCTCCTGTTTCGCAGCTGAACCAGTGGCCGGTACAAATTAAGTTGGTGCCGGTAAACGCATCGTATTTTGATGGAGCAAACCTGCTCATAGCGGCAGACTGCACCGCTTACGCTTACGGAGACTTTCATACCCGTTTTATTAAAAATCGTATCACGCTTATCGGCTGCCCCAAACTGGACGAAGGCGACTATAGCGAAAAGCTGACAGAAATTTTAAAACACAACAACATTAAAAGCGTCACCATTGTACGCATGGAGGTACCCTGCTGCGGCGGTATTGAGCATGCGGCGAAATCAGCACTGCAAAACTGCGGTAAAATGATTCCGTGGCAGGTGTACACCATCAGCACCGACGGACAGATTCTGGACTAACGGTTATTCTCAATCAACAGTTGACGGACGCCCCTCGAAATGCTATGATATTGCAGTGCAAAAGACTATTTCTGCCAATAAACGGGCAGAATAAGGGTGGATTGCACCATGGCATGGACAGGGGGCGTTTTTTTGCAAAAAAAATTTGATACGGAAGATATTAAAAAATTTGTTAAATTTGGCATAACAGGCGGATTGAATACGGCAATTGACTTTGTGGTTTATACCGTTTTAGTCTCGTTTTTTGCAGTAAACCTTTATACTGCGCAGGTTGTGGGTTACGCATGCGGAACACTCAACAGCTATATTGTTAACCGCAGTTGGACTTTTCGCAGCAAAAACAAATTTTTCAGCCGTGAATTGATCAAATTTATCATAGTAAATTTAATTACACTTCTAATTTCATTGGCAGCAATGTATTTTTTACAGCAATGGTTTGTTGGTATCAATAAAATAATCTTAAAATTGCCGGTTGTTGCCGTTACCATTGTTGTTAACTTTGTTTTGAGCAAACTTTGGGTATTCCGCGGCTAGCAAATGGAAAAGAGTTACTGAACCGATGAATTGACAAAAATGCAGATTTCACGTATAATGAAATATCCGAGAGGAGGGATGGAAATGCGCCAGGATAACACAAAAACAATTGCAGCAAACCGTAAAGCGTATCACGATTATTTTGTGATAGAAAGCTACGAAGCAGGCATTGAATTGTTTGGTACTGAGGTCAAATCCATCCGACAAGGCAATATTAACCTCAAAGATTGTTGGTGTGACATTAAAAACGGCGAGTTGTTTGTTATTGGTATGCACATCAGCCCATACGAAAAAGGCAATATTTTCAACAAAGATCCTTTGCGTGAGCGTAAATTGCTGATGCATAATCGTGAGATTGCAAAGCTGTATGGTCAGGTTAAGCAGATGCAGTATACACTGGTGCCGCTTTCAATGTATTTTAAGGGTTCACGCGTTAAAATTCAGCTTGGGCTTTGCAAGGGTAAAAAGCAGTACGATAAGCGCGACGATATTGCGAAACGAGATGCAAAACGAGATATCGACCGCACCATGAAAGAGCGCAGCAGAGGTTAATATCGGCGAACAGCCGCTTATTATGGGGGCGTAAAGGTTTCGACGGGGATTATGAAGTACGAGAAGCGAGTAGAGGCACACAACCTCTTTAAAATGTGTAAAATAAATATAAACGCTAACTCTAACGAATTAGTAGCTGCTTAATTAAGCAGCCGTCTTACTGAGAAGTACCACGGTCTCAGATAAGGCGTCGATTAGTGGTGAACGATCTGTTTGAGCGCCTCGTAAAACAGATTGTATCAGGGGCTACCAACACGCTTGCAGCCTGTTTATCGGCGGCTAGCTGAGGGAATTTGAAACGATAAACTGCACTCGGAGATGCTTGTATGGATTGGTTTTCGGACACGGGTTCAATTCCCGTCGCCTCCACCACTTGATATGACGGCAGTATATTGGACACTTTTTATTGGAATGTCTAATGTACTGTCGTTATTATTTATTATTATAATAATTTTGTTCTACTTGATTGGGTGTTAAGTAGGTAAATTTTTGATGTGGACGTTTATTGTTGAAAAACTTGATATATTCAGCCACGGAAGCACGTAATTCATTTAGCGTCCTGTAATATTTTGTTGATGTTTCTTCTGCTTTTATAGAGCGAAAGAATGATTCAGCAACTGCATTGTCATAAGGACAACCTGGGTTGGAAAAGGATTGTTCGATCCGATTATCCCTCAAAAGCTTACGAAATTCATAGGAACTATACTGTCCACCCTGATAGCTATGAAATAGCAAGTCAGTTGGATAGTCTCTTTTTTTATATGCACTTTTGAATGTAGCAACTACAATTTCAGTTCTTTGATTATTTGCAATATGATGTGCAATCACCTTTCTTGAAAATAAGTCAATGATGACACAAAGATAATATACTTTATAATTTACGTACAGTTGTGTAATGTCGCTTACCCATACAGTATTAGGGGTAGATTGATCGAATTGGCGTTTTAACTTATCTCTTCTATACCTACCTTGGGGTGGCAAGTTATATGTAATGTGTTTCTTTGTAGAAACACAGACAAGATTCATTTCACGCATTAAACGAACAATTCTTTCAGCACTTACTTTATGTCCTTTTGTTATCATACAAGCACGTATTTTCTTGGCACCAATTCGCCCTTTGCTATTATCAAATATTTGTTTAACCAGTGGTTTTAGTAGTTCATCTTCTTTTTGCAATAAGGTTTGTTCAGGTGATTTTAAATAGTGATAAAAGGTTGAACGCTGAACCTCTAATACTCTGCAACAAGCGTGCACCCCATATTCTTCATATAGGTTTTTGATTGCTCCTAGCTTTTCAGATAGAGGGGAATCGAGAGTACATTTGCATTTTCTCCATATCTCATTTTCATCAGTTAACCTTTTGAGTTGCTTTTGTAAGAGATACACTTGACGTGGTGTTATGGTTCTATTGTTTGGTAGTGATATTTGTTTATATTTCTTTATCCAATTGTAAAAAGTACTATTGGGAATATTGTGCTTTTCGCATATATCTGACACACTTATTCCGTTTTCATAGTGCTTTACTAATTCCTGTTTTTGTGTTTCTGTATACTTGGTCATTATTTATTCCTTTGTTAATATATTCTAAATGTATTTTAACATAGTATTTTACACTTCAAAATATATGCATGTTGATACTTTGACCCAATCTTTAAAATATAGTATAATTATGGGAAGATTATATTAAAATATTTAGTAAATAATGCAAATGTTTTAGAATTGTAATTATTAGAAAAAATGTATAATTGAGGAAAATATGACAGAATAAAACGCAATTTATAACAAGTAATCCAAACCTTAAAAAAACAACGCAATCTACTTCTGCCAAGGCGTATGAGTAGAAACTTGGAGGTGTAAATGTGAATATAGTTGAAATGTATAACGCCAAAAAATATGATGATATTATGGAAAAATATCTTAATAGTGTAAAAATAAGAAAAATAAAACCTCATAAAAAGGAGGCACCTATTCAACTTTTAGAGCTAAAGTATACAATGTTAGCATCTTATATGGCTGGATATTACTTTGATTATCTTGAATTGTGCAATAAAATAATTAATGAAGTACCGTTTATGGATGAATTTTGGCAGCCTCAGGATCGTGTTGCAATTGCTGAGGCTGCATTGGATTCCTTACTCTTTTGTTTATTTAATAATAACGAATGTAAACTACAAGAGACTGACATAATAAAAAACATTGAAAACATTATTACTACATTTATCGAAATATGTAAAGACTTCGATGGCAAGTTAAGTGAATTTTACTTAAAACGAAAAAAGATATATGAAGATTATAAAAAAGGGTTGTTTCCTTATTTCAAAGTAAAGTATCTATACCCCTATGAATTACCATTTGAGTATGAATTTGATTTAAAACAATGCACTCCTTACATTAGTCTTGATGTAAAACATTTTAAGCGTGATGTTGATGTATACACTTGGTTTGAATTTAAAATATCTGGTTACACAAAAGCAGACTCGTTTTGGAGTGGCCCGTCATGGGATAATCGCAAGAAGAACTTAAATGCATTGAGAACGTTACCTATGTTAAATTCAATGTTGCTGTATCTTGCAAATGCTACACCGGGAAAGTTTAGACCGCTTTTTTGTGCAGAACAAATTATGTCTATAGATGTTACTCAGTTTATGAGCGATAACGAAATTTTGAATTTATGTATTGCTACAGATTTTTCTGCACAGTGGGTTGGTGGAAATGCCCCTGAAGTTGATTGGACACAACAAGGGGCTTTACAGCATCTTAATGAGCTAATTGTGAAAGTATATGGGAGCAAGCACTTTGTTATGCAATTCCAGCAAGCAAAAAACAATATTTCTGCTGGGCTTTATACCGAAAGCTTTTTGATTTTTTGTTCATGTTCAGAAGCGCTAATCTATCACTGGTGTGGAGAACTTGCAAAGACCACAGATTGTATAGATGAGTATGAAGCTTTTTCTAAAAGCAAAATTTCAAAATGTGATTCATGTAATTTCTATGATTCAAGTAAATCAAAAGAAAAGCCGTACAACGGTATGGAGCCCTCTTTGTTTGGACACATTGATTTCTTCTTTAGAAAACTGATCATTACAAATACTCAAAAAAAAGAGTTAGTTAGATTAATTGCAATGTGTAAAAATGATTCTCTTAGAAATGATGTCATTCATGGAAGAACAAACATGGTTAGTTTAAGATCACTCAATGAAACAGAAAAAGCGTTATTTGAGTTACAAAGTTATTTCCAAAAAATAGTCGAGGAGAAAATTAATGCAAATGTCTAAACCATAAAAGAAAGATACCAATGGTAAAATGTAAAATAGAATAATCAACAATAAAAAATTGGTCAATTGTAACGGTTACAACGCAAAAATGCTATACTAAAAAAGTTTGAATCACTCTCTTGCAGAAGTGAACATAAGAGTAAAAATAATCTGTTGGTTTCGTATTATATTGATATTATACTCTTATTAAATTTAAGCCTGAAACGCCTCTCTAGATTTTTTGGTATTTATATTTTTGACACCATAACCAGCAATCCTTTATGAAAGAACACAACAACGTCAACGTGTTCGGATATGACACAATTACGTCCACCAAAAAGATACCGCTTAGAATTTGGCTTAAACAGCTATTCTAAGCGGTTTTTCTTATATTTATGCGCTGTATTTATATGGAGTAAAAGGACATTAAAACCATATAAACACAGCATTGATTACACAGAAACTACACAGTAAAATGATAAATCTTAATTTGTTTGAGTACTAGCAGTTTGATTACCATTAGGTTCAAATCCAGTCTCTTGTACCCAAAGGAACTCGTACATGACTTTTTCTTTTCTCTGTGCTAGACTGAAGTAAGATAATTTATATAATGGGAGTTAGACAAAATGATGATATACCGAGAACTATACTTAGATGAAATTAACCCAGAACTGTTTTCTAATTTCCAAAGAAGGCAGAATGTCACCAAATGCTTTAGAAAAGTAGATGGTGAGTGGCTTATAAAGGATATTGCTTTTGTTGACGATTGGGCGGAACAGGAATATGAAGAATTGAATGAGTATTTGAAAAATACAATTACAACAAATGGGTTGGTGGTAGGTGCATTTGTAGATGGAAAATTAAAAGGATTTGCTTCTATTGAAGCAACGCTATTTGGAAAGCATAATCAATATATGGATTTATCCAACATTCATGTTTCTCAGGATTTGCGAGGAAAAGGTATTGGAAAAGAATTGTTTCAAAGAGCGAAAGCTTATGCAAAAAAACACGGTGCACAAAAGCTATACATATCAGCACATTCTGCTATTGAAAGTCAGGCGTTTTATCGTGCAATGGGATGTGTGGAAGCAGAAGAATATAGCAAGGAGCATGTAGAAAAAGAGCCTTGCGATTGTCAGCTTGAATGTAGATTATAAGCATAAAGTGGCAATCCTAGCTCTAAAATCAAATGGTATGCGAATTTAACATAGCTTGCATAAATCCGATAATATAAGAAACTCTTTACTATAGGATATTTTTTGTGGTATAATTACCGCACAGCCAAGGATTATCGGCGCTTGGTGGAGCAAACTAGATTGAGATTACCCAAAAATGGTGCAAGAAAGGGGAAAATACTTTTGAATAAGATTAATTATTTTGAAATAGTAGCAATCCGGGAGGGTTGCGAAAAATAAATAACGCATTCCTCCCAAAAGGAAGATAACTTACTTTTTGGAGGATATATTCAATGAACCGTGAGAACAAACGGAAGCAATATGAAAAAGGCTATTACAAAACACATGCATGTAACGACGTTTTTACCTGTAAAGTCTGCGGACGGCAGGTTTTTCCTGCAGGGGCAGGGAGTGATCATCGTAACCACTGCCCCAACTGCCTTTCAAGTTTGCATGTAGATATTAACCCTGGAGATCGCGAATCTGATTGCGGCGGAATTATGGAGCCTGTAGCTGTTTGGGTGCGTAAAGGCGGCGAATGGGCGGTTATTCACCGTTGCCGCCGATGTGGAATTCTTTCTTCTAACCGTGTTGCGGCAGACGATAACCCGATGAAGCTTATGAGCATTGCTATGAAGCCGCTGTGTGAACCGCCCTTTCCGTTGGAACGTATAGAGGAAATGGTAGGCTTAATGGGCGGAGACGGCAGTATGCAAAAATAGCAATGATGAACACCTTGCCTCAATTGCGTAAGATAAACAACATGGGCATCTCCGCAAAAGGAGAAATTCTCTTTCCATGACAAGTTCGAATCCTCGGCTTTTCAAATTGTGATAACAAAAAATATAGGTTCAGTAAGCCCTTACACTTCTTATGGAGTGTGAGGGCTTTTGTCATTATCTACTAAAAATTCTGAATAGATATTGAAAATAAAATACACTAAAACCGTTAACTGCACAACCATTCTAAGTGGTTTTCTAACAATATGCGATTACTTTTTTAGAGCATAAAACAGCAGCGAATACACAGAAATTACACAGCTAAAAGTTGAATAAGAACAGTACAAATGATAGGCAAATGTCGCAGAGTAAAAATAAGAAAGATTATATATTAACCGTGATTTTAGGGCTAAAGTATGATAAAATGGATAAAGTTGTTTTATTATGCTTTAATTAGGAAATTGAGGAAAAAAAGACAAAACAGCAACGGCTATAGCTTTATAAAATGATATAGATGTTGTAACAGAAGGTGATTTTGCTATGAAAAGTTATTATATCGGGGCGGATTTAGGCGGTACAAATATAAAGTCTGCATTATTTACAAGCACTTTTGAAAAATTAGGTGAAAACCGAACTGCAACAAATGCAGATAAAGGCTCAGATATTGTGTTGCAAAGGATGCTCGATAATGTAAAGGAGCTATTATCATCCGCAAACATTCCAAAGGACGATGTTGCAGCAATAGCAATAGGCGTGCCAGGCTTATTGGATATTGACCGCGGAATATCAAAATTTTCGCCTAATTTTATAAATTGGGAGAATGTTTTTGTATCGGCGTGGTTTGAAAAACAACTGCAAATCCCCACCTTTATTGATAACGACGTTAGGGTAAATCTGTACGGAGAATGGTATTTTGGGGCAGGCAAAGGAAAGAGAAATGTTGTGCTGCTAACGTTAGGAACGGGTTTGGGTTCCGGCATAGTTATGGATGGGCATGTTTTATATGGATGTACTGGAAGTGCGGGAGAAATAGGACATATGAATATGTACCGTTCAGGTCGCCCATGTCGTTGTGGAAGTTCGGGATGTTTGGGCAGATATGTATCTGCAATAGGTATGCTGCGTACGCTAAAAGATAAGTTAAACCACGGCGAAAACAGTATTTTGTTTGAGTGGGTAGATGGAGATTACGATAAGATTACTGCGAAAATGGTATCGGATGCTTTTGATAAAGGAGATAAGGTTGCTATTGATACTTTAACAGAAACAGGCGAAATTTTAGGTTTTGGCCTTGTAAATGTAATTAACCTATATAATCCCGAAATAATTATAGTTGGCGGAGGAATGGCGGCTGCGGGTGGAAGGTTATTAAAGCGTACAAGAGAAATTGTAAAAAAACATGCTCTGCAAATTTCGCAAGAAAATTGTTCTATTGTAACATCGGCATTAGGAGATACTTCAGGCATGCTGGGCGCAGCTTTTTATGCAAGCCAAAGGCTAAAAAAGCTTAGCAGAATTGATGAAACAAATTTACTACAAGTCAACGCCCAAAACATAGTAGAAAAGGGCGCGAAAACACATAATTAATCTGAACCCATAAAAGTACAAAGCAAATTTATGATGAGATTAAAAAGAGCAGCTGCTAAAAAGCAGCTGCTCTTTTTTTATACTTATTCAGTATCTTAATAAAATTAACAGGTGTACGAAACAATCATCTAATATCAACGGTTGTTCAGTTCGGCATAATTTAAAATATTTCGGCAAAGAAATACAATCAACAAAGACCAAAGTGCATTCCATACAAAAGTGGCAACCAGAGGGATGATGAGACCCGAATTTCCCAATGCTGCATTTAAAACAAACCCAATTATAACACCGGGAATACAAATAATAAATAAAACAAAGAAATACAGCAACATGATGATTACTTTATTAATTATTGAACCGAATATGCGTTCGATTAAAATGTTGCCTGTGAGCAACAACAGCCCAAAGCCGATGCGCATTAAAATACATGCTATAATTTCAACAGGAGTAAGGCTTAAAATAATACCTACAGGAATAAATAATAATACCGCTTCCACTACAATTTTGCATACTCCCTCTAGGCATAAATACAGCAGTTTTATAAACGGGGGTTCGGGGGTAAGGTATACATAGGGCAACAACAGTTCACGTACCCAGCGTCCGGTAGCAATTCCGAAGATTTGCATATATGTGCTGAACAACAGCACGGGTAACAACCCATCTTCTTTCATAAAATAAGAAAAACCAATCACAACGCCGGCAAGGATAAGGCTTGTTTTATCAATCATTAAGAAGCGAGAACGGCGGTTTTCGAGCATATGTTTATAGAAAAAAGCGCTAGCGCCAAAGCCTTTGCCAATGCCTTGCTTGCCAACCTTTACGTTTTTGGGTGTCATACCTTCTAAGTTGCCTTCTTTTTTTGCGGTAATGGCAGAAAAAGATACCTCGGTAGCCTGTAAAACGTCTTCATAAAAATCTCCGCGCGCTTTGGCTATGGCAAAAATCAGAGCAAGCCCAAACAACAGTGTTGCAGACAGACCGAGCGCTGTTGTCATCCAGTTGCCTGTAAGGCAGCCTGTTACAGCAGCTTTCAGCCAGCCTGCTACGGGCAGAAGTGCGGCAATAGGGGTATTGGCTGCACCTGTTACAGCACCTAAAATATTATCTTTATTTTGAAATGCAGGTAAAATCAAATAAAGGGCAAATAACCCGTAAACAGCATAGAAACATCCGCGTACAAGGTTTTGCTTGAGCTCGTTATGGCTGGTAAAAACGTAAACGGACATTGCTGTAAGCTGCGAAGTAAACATACAGAAACAATACCCTAAAAGAATCAACAGCAGTGTACCAAACGAAATGCCATAGCTCTGATGAAGCCATGAGAACTGGAACAGCAGAAAAAAGCCAACATAAAGTGAGGTACTCATCTGTTTAACAAGCCCGTACAGCAAAACACGTCGCGATGAAATGGGTGCAGGAAAAACAAAGTGTACATCTGCCATAGAAAAAAAGCTTGCACCAGAACTAAGCCCCTGCATTGCCCCTAAACCAAACACAGACATATATAACGCAAGAATTATTGCATACAGTTCTGCAACAGGGCGGTAGGTTTCGCCTGCTTCAGGCGGGAATATTAATGAAGTTACAACTACAAACCCTAGCATAACTACCACAAACAGCGTTAGTATCAGTTTGGAGGGGTGCCTTTTTAAATCGATAATTCTGTTTTTAAGTGTTGTGAGCGTTAGGTAGATGAGACTCTTCATTGTGCGTCATCCTTCCGCTCGGTAATTTCAAAGAACAAATCTTCCAGCGATTTTTCGTTTTCATCGTCAGAATGGTTGTGCTTGGTCGCTGCGAAAGAACCGTTCATCATAATGTGTGCAACATCCCAGTAATCTTCTACGCTGTCGATCATATGTGTGCTGATAAGCACCGAGCATCCCTCGTTTTTTAGCTCGCTAAACAGCAATTTTAATTGTTTGATGGCATGTGGGTCGAGGCCGACCATAGGTTCATCAAATATGAGCACACGGGGTTTGTGCAGTACGGCACAGCAAATGCTAACCTTTTGCTGCATACCCTTCGAGAGTTCTTTACCCAGCTTGTCCTTTTTATCGTCCAGCTCAAAACGCTTTAAAAGAAGTTCGGCGTCTTGCTCCCAATTCTCAAGGCGGTAAGCACGTGCAATAAACTCCATGTGTTCGCCTACCGTTAACATATCGTATACGGCGGGCATTTCAGGAATATAGCCCAGATTCTTCTTTGCTTCAAGCGATTTATTGGGGGAACCGCAAATCGTGATTTCACCATCGAAACGCAGCAGCCCTGCTATACATTTAATGATAGTGGATTTGCCTGCACCGTTCGGTCCCATCAGTACGGCTATTTCACTATCATTTACACGAAAATGCACATCATTGTTGGCAATTACTTTACCGTAACGTTTTGTTACATGATTTACTTCAAACATTGTAATCCTCATTCCTATATATGAACAAATTAAGATATATTAATATATTAACGCAATTGCTGTACAAATGATACAATATAAAAAAAGATTTACAAACATTTTATACAATTGTAAATTAATGTAAAATTAAAATCGGCTGCCTTATGACAACCGATTTTTAAAGT
The DNA here is from genome assembly GCF_003814745.1 of Hydrogenoanaerobacterium saccharovorans. NCBI lineage: Bacteria > Bacillati > Bacillota > Clostridia > Eubacteriales > Oscillospiraceae > Hydrogenoanaerobacterium > Hydrogenoanaerobacterium saccharovorans. The sequence goes on from NZ_RKRD01000001.1 coordinate 782,516, forward strand.
CTTCATATCCAAATGTGCGTACAATCTCAACCTGCCCGCTGCTGTTTATTTTTGCAATGGACGGTAAATTCATGCCGTTAAAAGTATTGTTTTTTACCATAGAATAGTGTGCCATATCACAAAAGATGAGCTTATCGCCTATTTTCAAGGGAGTATGAAACGAATAATCGCCTATAATATCACCTGCAAGGCAAGTGGGCCCGCCCAAACGGTAGGTATATGCTTTTTCGCCTGCCAAACCAGAGTGAATGATATTGGGGCGGTACGGCATTTCCAAAACGTCGGGCATATGGCATGCAGCAGAGGTATCCATAATGGCAATTTGGATGCCGTTGTCCACAAGATCCAATACAGTGGATACCAAAAAGCCGGTGTTTAAGGCAACCGCTTCGCCGGGTTCGAGGTATACCTCTACATCATATTTTTGTTTTATTCGGTTGATGCAGGCAACCAAAGTTTCAATGTCGTAATCTTGGCGTGTAATGTGGTGCCCTCCGCCAAAGTTTACCCAATCCATTTGGTAAAGATACTCACCAAAATTCTTTTCAACGGCATTCAGTGTGGTTACCAGAGCATCCGAATTTTGCTCGCACAAGGTGTGAAAATGCAGCCCTTTGATTCCGTCCAGTAAATCGGGGCGAAAGTTTTTGAGGGTTACGCCCAAGCGCGACCCGCTGGAGCAAGGGTCATAAATGCCGTGTTCTTGCGTGGAGCATTCGGGGTTGATGCGTATACCGCAGCTTTTGCCGTTCGCAAGTGCTTTGGCTTTAAACTTTGCCCACTGGTGAAAAGAGTTGAATAGGATGTGGTCGCAGATTTGCAAGATTTCATCAAATTCACTTTCGGTGTAAGCGGGGGAAAAGATATGGTTTTCTTTGCCCATTTTTTCATACCCAAGTTTAGCTTCTAAAAGTCCGCTCGCAGTAGCCCCGCTGAGATATTTACCGATCAGCGGGTAAAGCGAAAACATCGAAAAGGCTTTTTGTGCAAGCAGAATACGGCATCCCGTTCTGTCCATCACACTTTTTAAAACCTCTAAATTTTTTATCAGCAGCCTTTCATCCACCACATAATAAGGGGTTTGCACCGCATCAATATCAAACTGTAACATCATGCTTAATCCACCAGTTCAGGCTCAAAGCTTTCTTGCCAAGGCAGCCCCCATTGGTTTAGTGCATCCATAAACGGGTCTGGGTCGAACTCTTCAATATTGTAAACGCCCGGTTTGTTCCAGGTTTTATTCATCAGCAGCATAGCGCCAATCATAGCAGGTACGCCTGTGGTGTAAGAGATAGCCTGCGACTCTACCTCGCGGTAACACTCCTGATGGTCGCACACATTATAGATATAGTAAGTTCTTGGCTTGCCGTCCTTGATCCCTTGGAAGATGCAGCCGATGTTGGTTTTGCCTTTGGTTCTGGGGCCGAGGGTGGCAGGGTCGGGCAGAACAGCCTTGAGGAACTGCAGAGGTACGATTTGTTTGCCCTCGTATTCAATGGGTTCAATGGAGGTCATGCCAACATTTTCGAGGCATTTTAGATGGGTGAGGTAGCTTTGCCCAAAAGTCATAAAGAAACGAATTCTTTTGATGCCATTAATATTAAGTGCCAGCGATTCCAATTCCTCGTGGTGCAGTAGATACATATCTTTTTCGCCTATTTGGGGGAAGTTGTATACGCGTTTTATTTCCATCGGCTCGGTTTCAACCCATTTGCCATTTTCCCAGTAGCTGCCGTTTGCAGTAACCTCGCGGATGTTAATTTCAGGGTTAAAGTTGGTTGCAAAGGGGTAGCCGTGGTCGCCTGCATTTGCGTCTAAAATATCGATGTAGTGGATTTCATCAAAATAATGTTTTTGTGCGTAGGCGGAGAATACACCGGTTACGCCCGGGTCAAATCCGCTGCCCAAAAGCGCTGTGATACCTGCTTTTTCAAAGCGCTCGCGGTATGCCCACTGCCACTTGTACTCAAACTTTGCAGTGTCCAAAGGCTCGTAGTTTGCGGTATCTACATAATTGGTTTTGGTCGCCAGGCAAGCGTCCATAATGGTCAAATCCTGATAGGGCAGTGCCAGATTGATTACCACATCGGGTTTAAAATTTTCAATCAAAGCAACCAGTTCGTTAACGTTATCTGCATTTACCTGTGCGGTGCTGATTTTTGTCTTTCCTCCGTCAAGCTTTGCCTTTAATGCATCGCACTTTGCTTTGGTACGGCTTGCAATGCAAATCTCCTCAAAAACTTCGCTGTTTTGGCAGCATTTATGAATGGTAACGCTGGCTACTCCTCCGCAGCCGATAATTAGAGCTTTTCCCATATCAATAATCCTCCTTCGTTTTATTTTAAATTGTTGTCAATGGATAAGATGAGTTCTCTTAAAACCTTGTTGGCAACGGCTGTTGATACACCGCTTTGGTCGTAAACAGGCGAAAGCTCATTGATATCGCACCCTACGATTTGCAGTTTGCTGATGGTTTGTATCGCATCAATCAGCTGCATAAAGCTTACACCGCCTGCTTCGGGCGTGCCCGTTCCGGGGAAGATGGAAGGGTCTAAAACGTCTAAATCCAGTGTGAAGTACACAGGTTTTCCCTCCAGTTGTTTAACAACATCGTGAAGCCCGTTAAAATTAAATTTTTGCATACATACATGGTCTTTTGCCCATAAGAACTCGCTTTTTTCTCCCGAACGGATACCGAACTGAAATATCTTGTTATCGCCAACCAAATCCCAAACTCTGTGCAGTACCGTTGCGTGCGAAAGGGTTGCACCCAAATAATCCTCACGCAAATCGGCGTGTGCATCAAAGTGCAGGATATGTAAGTTGGGGTATTTTTGAAATACCGCCCTTACTGCCCCAAGAGTTACTAAATGTTCGCCGCCAATCATAACAGGCAGCTTGTTGTCATCTAAAATCTGTTTTGCAAAGGTTTCAATCTCTTTTAAAGCTTTTTGTGTATCACCAAAGCAAAGCTCCAAATCTCCGCCGTCAAAAACAGCAGTATCTTCTAAATCCAAATCCTGATAGGGGCTGTAAGTTTCAAGCCCAAAAGATTCGGAACGCATTACTTTACTGGCAAAACGTGTGCCGGGGCGAAAAGAGGTGGTAGAATCGAACGGTGCACCGAAAAGCACCAGTTTCGATTCATCATATTCCTTATCGCAACCGATAAATGTTTCTACATTTCTATTCAACATCGCGCAGCAACTCCTCTACATAATTGGGTAGTGCAAACGAACCTAAATGCAGGCGAGTATTGTAATATTTTGTTTTCAGCCCAAGCATGTTCCATTTGATTTCGTTTAAATCTTTAAGCGGATGATATTTTTTAGATGCAAAACCGAACAGCCAGTGCCCGGATGGGTAAGTAGGTATGTGCGCCTGGTAAACCCTGCTGATAGGGAACGACTCGACAATTCGTTTATGCGCCCTTTGCATAGCAATAGCATCCTCATCGTAAAACGGGCTTTCATGCTGGTTTACCATAATGCCGTCTTCTTTCAGTGCCTTAAAACAGTTGCCGTAAAACTCTTTGGTAAACAGCCCTTCGCCGGGACCGAACGGGTCGGTAGAATCTACAATGATGAGGTCGTACTCGTTTTCGTAACTGCGGATGTATTTAAGCCCGTCTTGATAATAGATATGCACCCGTTCATCACCAAAGCAGCACGATGTTTGCGGCAGATATTTTTTGCAAACCTCTACCACAAGCTCATCAATCTCTACCAAATCAATGTGCTCTATTTGCTGGTACTGAACCAATTCACGAATAACTCCGCCGTCTCCTGCACCAATTACCAAAACTTTTTTTGCACAAGGGTGAACCGCCATGGGCACATGTACAATCATTTCGTGGTATATAAATTCATCTTTTTCGGTCAGCATCATATAACCGTCTAAAGTTAAAAAACGTCCGAATTCTTTGGAGTCGAAAACATCAATGCGCTGAAAATCGCTTTGTCCCGAAAATAGCTGCTTGTCTACCTTGATGGAAAATTTAACATTTTGGGTATGTCTTTCCGAATACCATAGCTGCATACAATCACTCCTTGCTTATTACATTGATATGGTTTACCTCCATATCCTCGGTGCCGGTTAAAAAACAGCCTTTTTCTTTTGCGTATAAAATGTATTCCACTATTTCACTGGTAATCTGTTCGCCGGGTGCTAAGATGGGAATTCCCGGCGGGTAACACATCACCGATTCGCTGCAAACCTGCCCCACACTTTGGCTAAGCGGGACAGACTTTTTCGGCGCGTAAAAAGCCTCCTGCGGTGCCACTGCAACCAAGGGGTTGATGTACTCGTGCCGCAGCATACCGCCCTTGTCGCGTTTATAGCGCCGCCTTATTTCCGATAAAGCGCTGACCAAACGCTCTAAATCCTGTTGACGGTCACCAACGGAGATGTACGCAAGAATATTTCCAATATCGCCGAATTCAATTTGGATATCATACTCATCCCTTAAAATATCGTACACCTCAATACCTGCAAGCCCAACATCAAAGGTGTTGATAGAAAGTTTTGTGGTATCAAAATCAAACACCGTGTCGCCGTTAATCAGCTCTTTGCTGTATGCGTAAAAATCACCGATTTTATTGATTTCGTCGCGCGCGTACTGCGACATCTGCACTACCTTTGCAAAAATCTCTTCGCCCTCCAGTGCAAGCTTTTTGCGTGAGATATCGAGGCTGGAGAGCAACAGGTAAGAGCCACTGGTGGTTTGCGTCAGGTTGATAATTTGCCGTACATAACTGGCATTGCTATTTTTGCCGGTAAGTAAAAAAGAACTTTGGGTGAGCGAGCCGCCCGACTTATGCATGCTCACCGATGACATATCTGCACCTGCTGCCATAGCAGACAACGGCAGATTTTTACCAAAGTAAAAATGTGTACCGTGTGCCTCGTCCACCAAAACCTGCATGTTGTGCCGATGTGCCAACTCTGTAATTGCCTTTAAATTGGAGCAGATACCGTAGTAGGTGGGGTTGTTGATAAAAACTGCTTTGGCATCGGGGTTTTGTAAAATGGCTTTTTCCACTTCGGATAAACGCATGCCAAGCGATATGCCCAAACGATGATTGACTTCGGGGTTTACGTAAACAGGGATTGCACCGCATAAAATCAGGGCATTGATGGCACTGCGATGTACATTGCGCGGCAAAATTACTTTGTCGCCGCGTTTGCAAACAGACATAATCATAGTTTGTACAGCAGAGGTTGTACCATTCACCATGAAAAACGCATTTGCTGCACCGAACGCCTCTGCCGCAAGCTGCTCTGCCTCGTAAATAACAGATACGGGATGGCAAAGATTATCCAGCGGCTTCATCGCGTTTACATCCAACGACATACAGCGTTCGCCTAAAAAATCGGTGAGTTCTTTGTTGCCTTTGCCTCTTTTATGCCCCGGTACATCGAACGGAACAACACGCATTTTTTTAAATTCAATCAGAGCTTCCATAATGGGGGCACGATGCTGAGATTGTTTTTCTGTCAATTTGTTTTCCTCCTTGTTTCAGGCGCATAGTGCATACTAATTTGAAAAAATCAATAAACATTGCTTCCGCTGAATATTTCAATCATCTCTTGCCGCAGGTTGTTGTTAATTTGCAGCCTGGTTTTTGGCGGCAGCTCATAAACATCGGTATTAAACAGGTAGTTCTGCAAATCTACATCCTTAATCAGCATTTTGGTATGGAACAGATTGGATTGGTATACATTGATATCAATTGCGTCGTAGCGCTGTAAAGTAGCATTATCGATATAGTCCTGTATCGATGCTATTTTGTGGTCCATAAACAGCTTTTTCCCGTCTATATCGCGGGTAAAGCCTCTTACACGGTAATCCATGGTGATAATGTCAGAATCAAAGCTGCCAATCAAATAATCAAGGGTTTTTAGCGGTGTGATTTCACCGCAGGTTGCCACGTCAATATCAACGCGGAAGGTGGCAATGCTGGTGCCGGGGTGAAATTCGGGATAAGTATGCACGGTAACATGGCTTTTGTCTAAGTGGGCAACCACCGTCTCGGGTTCGATACAAGAGGGAATCATACTTTCTTCGGCGATTAAAAAAGTAACACTGGCACCCTGAGGCTCATAATCCTGTTTAGAAACATTCAGTACATGGGCACCAATCATTTCGGTTACACAATATAAAATATTGGTCAAACGCTCTGAATTATACTGTTCATCGATATATGCGATGTAATCCCGCTGTTCGCGTTCGCTTTTAGCATAGCAAATGTCATAGATATTAAAACTAAGCGACTTTGTAAGATTGTTAAAACCGTAAAGCTTTAATTTATTATCCATTGCAAAACAGCCTCTTTCTTTTTCAAAATAATAGTAAAAAAACTCAAGTGAAATAGAGGTATTACTACCACAAATCACTTGAGTTCGTTTTCTACTAATCTGTTTTATTTATTACTGATTAAAAAATCATTTTATTTATTCAATTAGATAGAGATTAGAGTCTATATAGCAAGAATACTTTTACTACTCTTATTGACCGTTTCACAAGTGGGGTGTGTAGAAATACACATGGTTATAAGTAACCAACTTATAAAATTTGAGCTTTTAACTCAATCAATAAGGCAACTAAGTTGCCGATCGGCATTTGACCCGGCTGTCCGTATGGCCTTAATTTCTTTATGCATCTGCTGCACAAAGGAAATGGTCAAAAAATTTGCTTAGTCTAAGAAAAGTATAAACTGAAAGACTCCATTTATCCAATGAAACCGTTTTGAATTTTATACTAAAAATTAATAATTGTCAATAGGTTTTTTAATGCAACTTAAAATTGTAAAATTTTTCTACAATTTTAAATTGTGTCCAACCTTTTTCTAAACTATTTCGGATATTTGACGATATATAATACAAAAGGTCTCATTTTGAAATTGTTGCTCGATACAAGGATTATTCGGTTAGCATCACAGCAGATTTTGCAGATAACAAATTTTATCTATAGCTGATACAGACTTTTTAATAAAGGATGGTGAAACAGATGGATGAGAAACAAAATGCTATGAGCAATACTGCCAATTGGCAACAGGCAAGCGAGAACACAGATGTATCGGATGAAATGGATGGAAGATATCTAACCTTTTGGTCAGAAAATCAACTGTTTGGTATACCAATAGCAGAAGTAATACAAATTGTGGGTATACAAAAAATTACTCCCGTTCCGCAGTTCCCTGCATATGCAAAGGGGATTATTAATTTGCGCGGAAATATTATTCCCGTTATTGATATTCGGCTGCGGTTTCATAAACCCGAACAAGAGTATAACGAACGTACTTGTATTGTTATAACCGCTATTCAAAACAAGTATGCAGGTTTTATTGTGGATGCCGTGGATTCAGTTATTAAAATAGGGGAAGAAAATATATCACCTCCGCCAGATATTTCGTCGGATTTAATAAATGGCTATTTAATGGGAGTTGCAAAGGCAGAAAATAAAGTAATACTGCTTTTAAACAACGGTAAAGTAATATACCAAGACACAGGTAAAACTTTATCAAAAATATGATGGGAGAGTGTAAAATGTTAAAAAACTTGAAAATAGGCAAGCGGCTGATGCTTGTTTTTATTACCATGGCAATTGTATCAAGCATGGCAGGTTTGGTAGGGATGGTATTGCTGAACAGAATGGATTCAGAATATAAAAATACCCTTACATTCAATGGATTTTCTCAAGGCGATATTGGCGCATTTAATACATATTTGAACCGGGGCGGCGGGGTTGTCCGTGATATTATCTTTTCAAAAGAAAATGCCGAACTTGACAAAAGCATTAAAGAACTTGATTCAATCAAAGCAAAAACAGCAGAATTGCTGGAGATTATGAGACAGTTCTGCACAACGCCAGATGAGCTTGCTCTGATTGCGAAAATAGATAAAAGCCTGCCTCTGTACAATGAAAAGTGCGGAAAAGTAGTACAGCTCGGGCTTGTAAATAAAGATGACGAAGCACTGAAGGCGCTGAAAACAGAGGCTTTACCGTATTTAAACGATTGTGTGGATGCAGCAGACACGCTGCGTGAATTAAAAGCAAGTTCGGGCGATAAGGTTGCGGCAGATTTGTCTCGACAATCCAAAGCTGCATTAGTAATCATTGTAGCAGTGATTGGAGCATCGTTTTTACTCTCGATTGTACTTGCGCTTTATTTATCCCGTTCCATCTCAAAACCCATTAAGGCTTGTGCAGACAGGCTTGTACTGCTTTCAGAGGGCGACTTCCATACTGTTGTAGCGGAGGCTAAAACCAAAGACGAAACCGGTGTTATGCTTAATTCGCTGCAAAAATTTGTTACCAGTCTCAACGATGCCATTGCGGATGTATCGTACCATTTGGGCGAGATTGCACAGGGCAACTTAACTACCAAGGTTACAAGAGAGTATAAAGGCGATTTGATTCCGCTGGAAAATTCCATCAACGAAATTGTTGTTTCGCTCAACGATGCAATGAGCCAGATTAATCAGGCATCCGACCAAGTGGCAAGCGGCTCAGAACAGGTGTCTGGCGGCGCTCAAGCATTGTCGCAGGGTGCTACCGAGCAGGCAAGTTCTATTGAGGAGCTTTCTGCAACCATCAATGAAATTTCGGCTCAAATCAAGCAAAATGCCGGTAATGCAGCAAATGCAAATAAGATTTCAACAGAGTCATCCAAAGAGGTTGAGAGCGGCAATGAGCAAATGCAGCAGATGATCAAGGCGATGCAGGAGATTACCGATACATCCAATCAAATCAGTAAGATTATCAAAACAATTGACGATATTGCATTTCAAACCAATATTCTTGCGCTGAATGCGGCTGTTGAGGCAGCCAGAGCCGGTGCTGCGGGCAAAGGCTTTGCTGTTGTAGCAGACGAGGTTCGTAACCTTGCAGGAAAAAGTGCTGAAGCTGCTAAAAACACCACAACTCTTATAGAAAGTTCTATCCAAGCGGTTGAAAACGGCAGAAAAATTGCCGATCGCACAGCAAAATCGTTGAATAGTATTGTAGTAAGCACAAAGCAAACAACAGATTTGGTTAGCGAGATTACGAAAGCTACCAACGAACAATCTGTTGCGGTTAACCAAGTAACACAAGGCATCGAGCAGATTTCGAATGTTGTACAAACAAACTCTGCTACGGCAGAAGAAAGTGCAGCGGCAAGTGAAGAACTCAGCGGACAGGCTCAGATGTTAAAACAGCTGGTGGGTAAATTTAAACTGCAAGATGTTGCAGAAGATGACACCGATGAAGAATCTGAGTTGCCTTCGGATGATTTCGATACAGATTTTGGTCTTGATACAAATGCCAATTTGATACTAAGCAAATATTAAAATACAACATGAACAGCCAAATTCGAACAACACGAGTTTGGCTGTTTTATTTTGTGTATCATAACTGTAAACTTGACAAACCCTTTGGCATATATTAATATTAAAAGAATCTCTTTGCACTGCATACAAATCTACAGTACAAACTGAGCAGGCGATGAACCGATAAGGTTCGTGGGGCTGGGCCGGCAACGGCAGCAGATTGAATTTGATTTCACATCTGTGGGACAGTGATATGTTCCATGGGTGTATTTTTTTATACATTTTGGAACATAGGCTGAAAGGGAAATCCCCGAAGAAAATATGATGGAGTGGCATAGAGCTATCTTTAATCCGCTGAAAAGCGCAACGGAGGTAACTTACTATGACAGAACAAAAAACAGTTCCAAATGGTTTGACGAGTGAGCAAGCAAAAAAACTACAGGAGAAGTATGGTAAAAACGAGCTGACGCAAGAAAAAAAGCAAAGCTTTTTTAAAAAGACACTGCATGTTGTTTGTGAGCCAATGTTTTTACTGCTTATTTTTGCAGCACTGATTTATTTTATTTTAGGCGAGCCGCGTGATGGTGCAATCATGCTGGTTTTTGTTTTTGGTGTTATCAGCATTGATGTTATTCAAGAATGGAAAACAGACAAAACTTTAAATGCATTAAAAGATCTTTCTGCACCGCATGTTAAGGTACTGCGCGATGGAAAAGAAACGGTTATCCCCAGTAAAGATTTGGTACCGGGCGACCTGATGCTGATTGCCGAGGGGGTGAAAATCCCTGCGGACGGGACGGTGCTCAAAGCAAACGATTTATGTGTAGATGAATCATCTTTGACAGGGGAACCGGAGGGTGTTTGGAAAGTGACGCCAGACGAGGAAGAGCCGTCTTTGGATTATTGGAGAAAAGATTACTGCTACGCAGGTACCTTGGTAACGCAAGGCAGTGCATGTATTTTGGTAGATAAAATCGGCGCATCCACCGAATATGGCAAAATCGGTAAAAATGTAGCCGCAGCACCCGAAACTCCAACACCGCTTCAAAAACAAACCCGTAAGCTGGTAAAGCTTTGTGCCGTGATTGCAGCGGTGCTGTTTGCTTTAGTTGGCGTTATTACCTATTTCAATATACGCGACCACGCGTTTGGCAGCAGATTGATAGAAAGCATTCTATCCGGTATTACCCTTGCCATGGCAATGATACCGGAAGAATTCCCTGTGATTTTAACGGTGTTTTTATCGATGGGCGCATGGCGTCTGGCAAAAAAACACTCGCTTGTTCGCAAACTCCCATCTGTGGAGACGTTGGGTGCAGTTTCGGTGCTGTGCGTGGACAAAACAGGTACAATCACGATGAACCAAATGACGGTGCGCGAAACATGGGCAGTTGACGGTGACTCCGATACTCTTTGCGAAATCATGGGGCTTGGCTGCGAAGCCGATGCTTACGACCCAATGGAAAAAGCAATGCTTAATTACTGCGAAACCGTGGGTATTACCAAAGAGCATTTGCTAAGCGGGCAGCTGCTTGCCGAATATTCTTTTACCAATGAACTTAAAATGATGGGGCATGTATGGCAGCACGACGGTGAAATTATTGTTGCAGCCAAAGGCTCGCCCGAGCGTATTTTGACACTCTGCGATTTAGATGCCGAAGAGAAAATACAAGCAGAGGATAAAATACTGGAGTTATCGCAGCAGGGGCTGCGCGTGATTGCCGTTGGTAGGATGAACCCGAAAAGTATAACAGAGATTCCCGATAAAATTACCGATTGCAAGCTTACGCTTTGTGGGCTTGTCGGTTTAGCCGACCCGCCGCGGCAATCGGTAAAGCAGGATATTCAGCAGTGTATTAAGGCGGGGATACGCGTTGTTATGATAACGGGCGACAACGGAGTTACCGCAAGCAGCATTGCCAAGCAGATTGGTATGCCCAACAGCGACAGCATTATATCAGGCGATGAGCTAAACCAAATGAGTGACGAAGAACTGCGCAAGAGAATAGAGCACGTGAGTATTTTCTCACGCGTTGTGCCGGAACATAAAATGCGCATTGTGAGGGCATTTCAAGAAAATGGCGAAATAGTTGCTATGACAGGGGACGGCGTAAATGATGCGCCTGCCCTAAAATATGCAGATATTGGTATAGCGATGGGCAAACGAGGTTCAGAAGTCTCTCGCGAAGCGGCAGACCTTATTTTAATGGATGACAACTTTTCTACCATAGTAGATACTGTTCGAGATGGCAGAAGAATTTATGACAATATTAGAAAAGCAGTGGGTTATGTGTTTACCATCCATATACCCATTGCGCTGGCATCGCTGCTTGCACCGTTTCTCGGTATCAGCCCTGCAAACCTTTTACTGCTGCCCCTTCATGTAGTGTTATTGGAGTTGATCATTGATCCCACTTGCTCCATTGTACTGGAGCGTCAGCCTGCCGAGCATGATATTATGCATCGTAAACCACGAAACCCAAATGAAAAGATTTTGACCGCAGCAACGCTTATTAAAAGTGTTTTGCAAGGGATTGTTATTTTTGCTGCCGCTTTTGGAACGTATTTGGTATTCTTAAAACAGAGCAGCGGCAATGCACCGCTTGCAAGAACAATGGGGCTTACCATTATTATTCTTGCCAATCTCTTTTTGGTGCAGGTAAACAGTTCCAACTGCGATTTTGCCTTGCAGTCTTTGTTTCAGCTGGCAAAAGACAAGGTAATGTGGGCGGTAAATATTGTAACTTTTGGCGGTTTACTTTTGATTTTATATACGCCGTTCAGCACTTTTTTAAAGCTTACACCGCTTAGCGGTACACAATTTGTAATGGCTGCTGTACTATCAGCAGTGTCTGTATATTGGTACGAGGCAGTAAAACTTGTAAAGAAAATAATAAAAAAGAAATAAACAAAAAACGGTTAAGATAAATTTTATCTTGACCGTTTTTTTGCTACTGATTTAAAAGGTAAAGCAACCTGAGTGCGTGCACATTCTCGTCGGTTCTTGCACGATAATATGCATTTTTAAGGACATTGTTTTGCGTTGTTTGCAGATATTGCTCGCCGTATTTACGAAAATCTCCGCTTTCATCCAAAACCCGTTCTCTTAAAATATCGCGATACGAACCATGTAAAACAACCGGCTGCATCGATGGGTTGTAGCTGCGGCCTGCTAGCGCACGGTAGATGCGCTTAAACTCTTCGGCGTGCGCCTGCTCGTCTTCAGCAAACTCCATCAAAAGCTGGCGCGCGGTTTCGCTTGGTGCAATTTTTGAAAGTTCGCGGTAAAGCGCGGCATCGCTGAGCTCTGCACTAATGTACATTTGTAGTTTTTGCGGTACAGTTATTTCCAATAAAATCCCCCCCTTAAGTACTCTTTTGCCAACATGATAATATATGACATATACAAAGGGGGAGTTACTGCCAGTGGCAGAATCTTAATTTTATTCGCTTAGGACAAACTGGAAACAAGCCCCGCCGCCTTGGGCATTTTGTGCAGTAAGTTTTATACGGTGCCGTTCGGCAATTTGTTTTGCAATGGCAAGCCCAAGCCCTGTACCGGTTTTGTTCTGCTCGGAACGAGACTTGTAAAAACGGTCAAAAATATAAGGCAAAATATCTTGTGCAATGCCCGAGCCGCAATCGCGAATGGTTAAGATTTGCTCGTTCAATGTAACTTCAACTGTACCCTGTTCAGGAGAAAATTTGATGGCGTTATCCAGCACAACCAACAGCATTTGCCGCAGCCTTGCATAGTCACCGTAAAAAGCACAAAGTGTTGGCATTTTTTGCAGTTTAAGGTTTACGTTTTTTCGTGCGGCAATGTGTTGGGCACTTCTTACAGCGTCATCTACAATATCGCAAAAGTTGATTTCTTGCATTTCTATTTCAAAATCGTTGTTTTGCAAACGTGATAAATCAAGCAGGTCGCCCACAAGGCGCTGTAAATAAACCGATTCTCCCAGCATCTGCCGGTGGTAATCTTTTATCTGTTCAGGCTCAGTTACCACCTCATCCACCAAAGCCTCTAAAGAACCGCGCATTACCGTAACGGGGGTTCGCAGTTCGTGCGAAATGTTGGCTATAAAATCGCGCCGCATCTGTTCAAGTTTTTGGCTTTGCCTGCTGGCTTCATCCAAACGGTCGGTGAGTACATCCATTGTATCGGCAAGCTCGCCGATTTCATCGTTCTGGTGTATCTGGTTTTTCACTTTGTAATCGCCCTGTGCAAGGCGTAAGGCGGTATTTTTCATCTTATTAAGCGGCTTGGTAAATGTAACGGAAAAAGCTACAGCAAGCAGCACCGCTATAAACAGTGCCGCCGTTATACTAATGCCCAGGGTGGCTAACCCTTGTTTTACGGCGGTGTTGGTGCCTTCTACAGGCGAGTGGAGCAAAACTACGCCAATCACGTTAGTGCCGTATTTTATGGGTGTACCTACTGTAAGGGTGGGTGCTTGCAAAAGTTCGCTGAAATTCTCACTGAAAGCGGTTTTGCCACTAAAAACTTCATCGATAACAACATCTGCATTTGCGGGCAAATCTTTGTAAGTAAGCCCGTTGCCGTAGCGTCGCCCCGTGGTAATTAAATTGTGGTTTTCATCAATCACCCATATGTCCGTCATAGCAATTTCATCTAAAAATGTAAGATATGCACCGAAACCGCCCATCCCCATACCCATACCCATGCCGTGCCCCGAGGTTTGACCATTGGCGATAAACTCCGATAATTTTTCGGCAATGCTTACTGCCCTTTGCTGCATGTCGTTTTTTTGTATTTCAATAATGTGATTGCGAAACAGTACCATAAATATGCCGCTGATTATCACAGAAAAAACTACCAGACAGGCGGCAAAATAGGCTGTAAGCTTCAGCGCAATTTTATTTTTGAACATCGTTTTTTACCTCAAATTTATATCCTACGCCCCAAATGGTTTTAATTTCCCAAGAGGGGTGCTCTTGTACATCCAGTTTTGCACGAAGCCGTTTGATATGAGAATCCACGGTGCGGTTATCGCCGAAATAATCGTACCCCCAAAGAGCATTAAGCAAATTGTCTCTCGAAAACACCTTGTTTTTATTGGTGGCAAGCGTCCATAACAGCTCAATTTCTTTTTTTGTAAGCAAGATATCTTCGTTGTTTACACAGGCGGAATATTCATCAAGGTTGATTTTAAGATTGTCAAATTCAAAAATTTGAGCAGGATTTGCTTCTTCGCGGTTGATTCTGCGAAGAATAGCGCGCACCCTTGCCATAACCTCAGACGGCGAAAAGGGCTTTACAATATAATCGTCTGCACCGATATCAAGCCCCATTATTTTTTCAAAATCTTCACCTCGTGCGGTTATCATAATAATGGGCACGGTTGAAATTTTTCGTATTTCTCTGCAAACCTCAAAGCCATCCATTTTGGGCATCATCACATCCAGCAAAATAACATCGGGTTTGTTTTGCTCAAATTTTAATAATACGTCGGCACCGTCGTACGCTGTAACAGGCGAATACCCCTCTTTTTTTGCGTACTCCTGCAAAATAGATGTGATTTGTTTGTTGTCGTCTGCAATCAAGATGGTTGACATAGGTATCACCTCATCAAGTTTATATTTCTTGAATCTATTATAACGGTATGTTATGACAAAACTATGTTTTTATAAGCATAAATACCTTAACTTTGTATCACTAGAAACATAATTTTGCCACAATCCTTCGGTATTATAAGGGCACACCACAAAACAAACAAAAGAATCAGGAGGAATTTATTATGAAAAAACTAATCGTTATTGGTGCAGCAGTATTTCTTCTCAGTGTATTATCCATCAGCGCGTTTGCAGCGTCTGTGTACAACAGCCCTGCAGAGGCAGTAGCTGGGCTGACTGGCAGAACGGTGGAGGATGTTACAAAAGAAAGAACAGAAAGCGGAAAATCTTACGGTGCAATTGCAAACGATGCAGGAAAACTTGATGAATTCAAAAAAGAGACACAAGAAATAAGAAAAGATATTCTTGCAGAAAAAGTTGCTGACGGTACAATCACACAAGGCCAAGCAGACGATGCCTTGAAAGCTTACGAAGAGAGACAAGCTTTTTGCGACGGAACAGGTTCAGGCAACGGCGGCTGCGGCGGTAACAGAAACGGTGCAGGCCGCGCTCAAGGTCAGTCAAGGGGTTGGGGTGCAGGCAACGGAATGGGAATGCTCAATGTTTAGTGAATAAGCTGAATATTTAAACTATGTAAAGAACGGCTGCGTTTGGCAGTCGTTCTTTTTTGAGTTTTAACGGATAACACTATAATAAACGATATTTTCATCGGTTTCTATTTTGCATTTTGCACAGATTATTTTTTGTTTTTAGATAATGTATACAAAATATATAAATAAAATACAAAACTATTGCAAATATTTAAGATGAATGATACCATATAGTTAAATTGTTAAACAATTAGATTATTAAACAATATAAATATGCCATATTGGCAGAATAGGTGGTAGAAATGGATATCAAGCCTGTACGCAATGAAAGACTTTCGGATAAAGTAGTCAATCAGATTGTGAATATGATGCGCGACGGCAGCCTCAAACCGGGCGACAAATTACCCAATGAAACTTTGTTTGCCGAGCAGTTCGGCGTTAGCAGAGGCATATTGCGCGAGGCTTTAACACAGCTGCAGGCACAAGGATATATACGCAGAAAGCCCAAAGACGGCACGTATATACAAGATAATATTCAGGGGAAGCTCATGAACGAATCGGTAAATGAGGCACTGAAAAAAGCTACCTACAGCGATTTGGTAGACTTTAGAGAAACTTTAGAGCTAAAAATGGTTGAGCGCGCAATAGAACGTGCCAGTGACGAAGAAATTGAAGAACTGTTTGATGGGTTGGAAGTTGCGGCAAGCGACGAAGAACAGCACAATATGGATCATTATTTTCACTACAAGCTGGCGCAGGCATCCCGTAATATTTTTTATATGAATTTTATCGATACCTACTACGACCTTATCAGCGAAATTGCGATGAAGAGCCATCGTGACCAGGTAAGACGCGACCAAATTGCACAAGAGCACCTTGCCATTGCGAAGGCGGTAGCAAACCGCGATAAACAGGCGGCAAAACAGGCGGTACGCCATCATATGCGCATGGTAGATAAGAAAATTGAAAGTATGGAATAAGATTAAGGAAGTGCAAAAGATGAGAAAATGTTTCAAAATATTATCGCCTTGCGGTATTTTAGGCTATGGCTTTCCGACAGAGTCGTTTGAAAGCGGGTTAAACGATTGCCCCGATGCAATTATAGTTGATGCGGGCTCTACCGATGCCGGACCGCACAAGCTCGGTGCAAACACTGCCATTGTAAGCCGTCAGGCTTGTAAAAAAGATTTGGAACGTTTAATTACAGCAGGTGTAAAACATAAAATTCCCGTTATTATCGGTTCGGCAGGCGGCAGCGGGGGTAAATCGCACGTACTATGGACACTCGATATCATAAACGAAGTGTTGGCAGAACATAAAATCACTAACCTAAAGCAGGCGATTATCTGGGCAGATATCCCAAAAGACATTATTCGCGAAAACATGAAGCAGGGCAAGGTGACACCGCTTGGCGATTCGGTACCCCAACTTACCGAAGACGCGTTGGAGCAGACAACGGGTGTGGTAGCGCAGATGGGGATGGAGCCCATTTTGGAGGCACTCGAAAATGGTGCACAGCTGATTATTTGCGGCAGAGCATACGACCCATCGCCCTTTGCAGCAGCAGGGGTGTTTGCAGGGTTTGATGAGGCACTTGCTTACCATCTGGGTAAGGTGCTGGAATGCGGCGCATTGTGCTGTGAACCCGGCACAACCAAAGATTGTATGATGGGCGTTTTGTATGAGGATTGCTTTGAGGTTTACCCCACCAACCACACCCGCAAATGCACTACCGTCAGCGTAGCAGCACATACGTTTTATGAAAAAGATCACCCCTACATATTGCATGGCCCGGGAGTGGTACTGGACTTGAAAAATTGCGAATTTACCGATTGCGGCGCAGGGCGTGTTCGCGTCAGCGGCAGTAAAATGAAAAAGACGCCTGTGTACCAAATCAAACTGGAAGGTGCGCGACGGGTTGCGTACCGAACCTTTGTGGTTGCAGGTATACGAGACCCATTGCTTATCGACAAGGTTGAAGAAGTAGAAGAACAGGTGAAAAACAGCGTGATGAACCAATTCAGTGAAATCCCGCGCGGCAGTTATCAAATCAACTTTTACAACTATGGCAAAAACGGGGTAATGGGCACGTTGGAGCCACACAACACAGCAGGGCACGAAATTGGTGTGCTGTTTGAGGTGATTGCCCAAACTCAAAGTGAAGCATCTGCATTGTGCAGTGCGGTGCGCTCTACCTTTATGCATTACGGTTATGAGGGCAGAAAATCCACAGCAGGTAATTTGGCATTTCCGTTTGCACCAAGCGACGTCGAATTTGGTGCCGTGTACGAATTTTCGGTATATCATTTGATGGAAACAGCGGATGCCAAAGCATTGTTCCCCATTGAATACAGCTTAAGATAGGAGGCACAGCCAATGGATAGATTGGTTGATTTGGCAAAAGTATTGAGAAGTAAAAACAGCGGCCCGTTTGAAATAACCTTGGATGTGCTGTTTGATAAACCTGAGAATTACCGCAGGGTGGCAGACAGCGGAGTCATCAATATAGATACCATCTGCAAGCTTTACCAGTTAAAGCCGAAAGATATCTGCGGAATTGTTTTTTTTGAAAAAGGATTGGGAATCAAGATAACATATAACAGAGCAGTTTCTTCGGGCACTTGCTGCGACCGCGATGTTTACGGTGCACAGCAGCATGCCCCGCTCATGGATATATTGATTCCGTAAGGAGGAGTATTATGACACTTACAAAATCAAATAAGCCTCCCAAGGTAAAGCTGAATCCGCAAAAGCTGTGGCGGCAGGTGCGCGCGGATAAGGTGTTGTATTTGATGCTGGCGCCCACGATTTTATATTTTATTATATTCCGACTGTGGCCTATTCTTGGTATGAGGCTGGCATTTTACAACTACAAGGCACGCGGACCATGGACTTTTGCGGGGCTAAAATATTTTAAAATGATATTTAAAACCTCTGCATTCGGCGAAATTCTTTCCAATACACTTATCATCAGTTTTATGAAGTATATCCTGTTGTTCCCGCTTTTTGTTTTGTTTGCTATTTTGCTCAATGAACTAAGAGTAGGAGTATTTCGCAAATATGTACAGGTAATTTCTTATTTACCGCACTTTTTGTCGTGGGTGGTTATTGCAGGCATTTGGATTTCTGCACTGTCGCCTTCATCGGGTGCAGTAAACCAAATTCTTGGCATCTTCCATATTCCCGCAGTTGATTTTATGACAGACAAAACAAAGATACGCTGGATTTTGATGTTGTCGGAGGCATGGAGAAGTATCGGTTGGGATTCGATTTTTTATTTTACCGCGATTCTAAATATTTCGCCTAGCCTTTACGAAGCCGCCGAAATTGACGGTGCCAATCGCATCAATATTATTAAATCAATTATACTGCCTGCTTTGATTACACCCATGATTACCATGTTTATTTTAAACCTTGGTTTCTTCCTCAATGCGGGTTTTGACCAAGTACTGAACTTTTCGAACGATGCAGTGCTCAGCTCGGTAGATATTTTGGATACCTACATCTACCGTATTGGTATTCAAAACGCACAATATTCGCTTGCAACCGCAGTGAGCTTGATTAAGGGTGTAGTGGGCGTTTTGCTTGTTTTGTGTACCCATTTGCTCTCGAAAAAAATCACAGGAAAGGGTGTGTGGTAGCATTGAAACGGTACAAAAAGTATACCTTTGCTCAAATTGTTTTAATGATCGTTTTGGGTGCCATCACACTTACCATGATTGTACCTTTGCTCAATATATTGGCACGTTCTCTTTCCAGTCCCGAGGCATCCGTTTCTATGAGCGGGCTGGAGATTCTCCCAAAAGATTTTGACCTCATCAATTACCGTATCGTGTTTAGCCACCCTGTGCTTATGCCCGCACTGTGGAACTCCATTGTAATCACCGTGGTGGGTACGGCAATTAACATTCTGCTTACCACCACTGCGGCGTATGTACTCACAAGGCCAAAACTTGCATTCAAAAAACCCATTATGGTGTTTTTGATTATTATGATGCTGTTTGAACCGGGGCTTGTTCCCGAATATCTTGTCATTAAAGATTTGGGGTTGATGGGCAGCAAATGGTCGGTAATTTTGCTCACCGCTGTGAACGTTTACTACCTGATTATTATGATGCGTTATTTTGAAGAAGTTCCCGTATCTATTTACGAGGCAGCAACCATTGACGGAGCAGGACATTTACGTATGCTGTTTTCCATCGTGTTTCCGCTTTCCAAAGCCGGTATTGCAACCATCACGATGTTTTATGCCGTAGTGCGTTGGAACGAATATTTCAAAGCAAGCATCTATCTTACCAAGGCAAAGGATACGGTGCTGCAAGTGATTTTGCGCCAGTTCGTCGTTCTTGGCGATACTGTGTCGATTGTAGGGCAGCAGAACCTGTACAACTACAACGACTTAGCACGGATTGACTACAATGCACTCAAGGGTGCCACCATTATTGTGGCGATTATTCCAATTTTGTTACTCTACCCCATTGTTCTGAAGTACTATGCAAAAGACGTAATGGGCGGAGGAGTAAAAGAATAAAAAAGCAAACACAAAGTATAAGGAGGATTTTTAGATGAACCGTTTGATTAGTCTTATTCTCGCAGTACTCATGGTTTTAGCGCTGTTTGCAGGTTGCGGCTCTAAGCAAGGAGCCCCCTCGCAATCAACACCGGAGGCATCCGGCGAAACGTCGGCGACCGAACCTGCAAAAATCGGTACACCCGAAGAACCTGTAACCGTCACTTATCTTTGCAAAGACGTTGTTCCTACCGAAGAAAATGTAATAGAGCTTGTAAAACAAATCGAAGCCGGTATGGCTGCCGAGGGCAACTACATAAAGCTTGAAGTTTTAGAAGCACCTGCGGGCAAATATGCCGAGGTGGTGCCCATTGCTTTTCGTACCGGTCAGGTATCGCCCGACATCATCTATTTTCAGGGCGGGGACCTGCCCATTTCACAAGAGGGTATGCTTGAAGATTTAACCGCGTACATCAACGCCTCTACCAATGTAAAAGCAATTATGCAAGAACATAACACAGAAGCGGTAAAAAATTACCCGTATCTGCTTTGGTTGGCACCCGCCAGAGTGCAGATACCTGTGATCAGAACCGACTGGTTTAATTCGCTTGAAAGCAGCAAAGCACTGCTTGAAAACCCAACCCCCGAAAATTACTATGCCATGTTCAAAGAGATGAAAGACAAAGGCATCTGCGAGTGGCCTATTACCACCGACGGTACCATCTTAAAACTCGACAGTGTGTTCAACCACGCTTTTGGTGTAACCGCGACCATCGTAAAAGAGGGCGACAAGTGGGTTTACTCGAAAGCAACCAAAGCAGAAAAAGATAAACTCGCTTACTATGCAAAACTGTATGCAGACGGCTTGCTCGACAAAGAGTACGTCACAAAACAGTGGGACACCATGGAGCAAGCATTCTACGAAGGACAGGCCGGATTTGTTTCGGGTACAGCGGGCGATGTTATCAACGTTTACAACAATAAAATGGTTCAAACCAAAGGTGAAGCAGCACAGCTGGCAGTTTTGCCGCCCGCAAAAGGCGTGTCACAAGCATACCAATCCATAGACGTTACCAAAGAGTCGCGTGGCTTTGCCATCAATGCAGATTCTGAGGTAAAAGATGCCGCATGGGCAGTATTGGAGTTTATGGCGGGCACCGAAGGCAGAAAACTGGATAAGCTGGGGCTCAAGGATGTTCATTATACCGAAGAAAGCGGAAAATACAAACTCACCGATAAATTCCCCGAATGGTGGGCGCGCTTTTGGCCGACCATGCAGGGGCTCGACACCTCCACAGTCAACGGTCAAGTGCTCACCGAGC
Source organism: Hydrogenoanaerobacterium saccharovorans (assembly GCF_003814745.1). NCBI lineage: Bacteria > Bacillati > Bacillota > Clostridia > Eubacteriales > Oscillospiraceae > Hydrogenoanaerobacterium > Hydrogenoanaerobacterium saccharovorans. The sequence goes on from NZ_RKRD01000001.1 coordinate 803,848, forward strand.
CTGCAGTTGCTTCTCTCGAAGCAGCTACCGAGTACTACGCAGCTGATACCAATGTCATTCTGCCCGATGACCTTTTGCCGCTGAAAGATGCGATGGATAAGTTGTACACCGAGTATTCCACCGATATTATCCGCGGTGTGAAAAGTATCGACAGCTTTGACGAGTTTGTCGCCAAATGGAATGCTGCAGGCGGTGATGAAATCAGCAAATATCTAGCAGAAAAATTGGGTTAACTATAAAAGTACCTCTCTTTGTTGCCAGAGAGAGGTACTTCTAAACTAAGGGGTACAATATGATTCCAAATAATTATCTTGAAAAAACTTATGCCGGTTTTATCGGCATGAATGTTGGTATTCGCTTGGGTGCACCGGTAGAACCCACCGCTTGGACAAGCGAGCGCATTGAGCGCTTTTATGGAGACATTACGGGTTATGTAAAGGATTTTAAAAATTTTGCTGCCGACGATGATGCAAACGGCCCCGTATTTTTTCTGCGTGCGTTATATGACGATGCAAAGGACCGAGAGCTTACCCCACAGCACGTTGCCAACGCATGGCTCAACTATGCCAGAGAGGGTATAGGTATGTTTTGGTGGGGCGGATACGGTGTAAGCACCGAGCACACTGCCTACCTCAACCTAAAAGCGGGTATGCCTGCACCACAGTCCGGCTCGGCAGCAACCAACGGGTTGATTATGGCAGAGCAGATTGGCGGACAAATTTTTGTTGATACCTGGGGGTTGGTGTTCCCGGGCAACAGCAAAAAAGCGGCAGAATATGCATCGATGGCGGCAAGTGTTTCGCACGACGGCAACGGCATTTACGGTGGTGCGTTTATGGCGGCATGCATTGCGGCGGCATACAATACTTCGGATATAGACGAGCTGTTGGATGCAGGACTGGAGCAGATACCAAAGGACTGTACCTATGCTAAAGTAGTAAATGCGGTACGCGATTTTCACCGCGAAAACCCCGATGACTGGCGCGCATGCCTTACCTATTTGCAGCAAAACTGGGGTTACGATAAATACACGGGCATATGTCATATGATACCGAATGCGGGTGTATGTGTGCTTGCCATGCTGTACGGCAAAAATTTTGCCCGTACAGTAGAAATTGCAACCATGTGCGGCTGGGATACCGACTGCAACGCGGGCAATGTGGGCACCATCCTAGGCGTAGCGTGCGGGCTTGAGGGGATCCCCGAGCATTACCGTAAACCAATCAACGACGGCATTGTGCTTTCGGGCATATCGGGCTACCTCAACATTCTCGATATCCCCACTTATGCAAAAGAGCTGGTATTGCTGGGGTATCGCTTAGCGGGTGAACAAGCGCCTGCGCAGCTTGAGAATAGCGTTAAGCAAGGTGAAATTCATTTCGATTTTGAACTGCCCGGCTCTACCCACGACCTGCGCCTTTCCAGCAACGCATGCTCACTGCGCCACTCTACCCTGCGTGCATACAGCGGTACAGGTTCTGCCGAAATTTTATTTGACCGCATGTCGCGCGGGCAGAAATGTAAAATTTACTACAAACCGTTTTACCGCCGAGAAGATTTTGACGATGAGCGGTATATGCCGGTATTTTCGCCCACAGCCTATCCGGGGCAAACTGTTTCGATGATGGTATATGCCGACCGCTACACCGGCGAGAGCATTATTCTAAACCCTTATGTGCGCAATACCTCCACCAAGCAGGATGTTTTGTTGGGCGGTATGGTCATCAAAGAAGAAGGATGGCAGAAAATCTCATTTACCATCCCACAGCTTGACGGCGCAATGGTGGATGAAATCGGGCTGTTGTTTGAAGCAAATTCCCCTGCAAAAAACAAAGATTTTGGTTGTTTGTACATAGACGATTTTACCATTACAGGTAAAGCAAGCTATACCATAGACATCTCCAAGCAGAAAAAAGAGTTTGCATCCATCACTCCTTTTTCGCACAATCATGGCGCATGGGAGATTGAAAACGGTATGATAAATGCAATGTGCCTTGAGCACGCCGAGGCAATGACAGGCAGCTATTATATGCGAGATATACGCATTACAGGAAAGATCACCCCGTATACAGGAGAAAGCCATCTCGTATCGGCACGAGTACAGGGTGCATTGCGCGGCTATTACGGCGGCTTTACCGAAAACGGTGTGGCAATTTACTGTAACAACAGCGGTATGAAGCAGCTTGCATCATGCCCGTTTGCGTGGCAATACAACAAAGAATATACAGTGGAACTGCTTGTAATCGGCTCACACATAACACTGTCTGTAGACGGTAAACAGCTGTTGCAGGTAGAAGATTCCACCCACACCTACGGTATGGCAGGCTATGCGATGTATAGCCTCGGCAGAAGCGGTTTCGGCAATCTTACTATCGAAGAACTTTAACCTTGTACAAAAAAGGAGAAGATACATGATTACAACAGAACAGCTTAGAGCAGATAAAAGCCTGGCAAGAAATAAGGCAGTCGGCTGTATATGCGGGCTTGCGATTGGCGATTCCTTTGGCGATGCCTCCAGAATGCAGGATAACCGCGTGAATTACGGCATTACTACCGACTTTAACAGCGGCGCTTCTTGGAGTACCGACGATACCGAGTTTGCACTGCTTACAGCCAAAACCTTGATAGGTTGTAAGGGCAAGTTAACCACCGACGAAGTGGTGAAAGCATGGTTTGAGGATGTTGTGGTACAGGATGAATTCAAAAGAGGCGGAGCGAGCGAAATCGCCGCCGCCAACAATTTGCGTAAAGGGCTGCGCCCACCCCAATCGGGCAAATTCAATACATACCATTTAAGCGACGGCACGGCAATGCGCATTCCTCCTGTCGGCGTTATCTGCGCGGGCGACCCCGAGCGTGCAGCTGCTATGGCAGAAATTGATGCCTCCATCAGCCATTATGCAGACGGCATTTGGGGCGCACAGGCGGTTGCGGCGGCTGTTGCGGTTGCTATGGTGGACGGTACCATGGACGAAATTATCGCCGCAGCGATGAAGCCCATTCCCACCGATTCGTGGCTGTATTACAGCATGAACCGTGCCTTTGAAATTATAGAAAAAGCCAACGGCTCTATTATTGATGCATGGATGCCGCTGCACGACGAATTGCGTGCAAGCACGTGGGCAACTACGGCTGAGGCAATTCCGTCTGCATTTGCAGCACTGAAAATGGCACACAAAGATTTTAAAACAGGCGTTATCGTAGCAGGCAACTTTGCCCGCGATGCCGATACCATTGGCGCAGTTGCAGGCGCTATCCTCGGCGCAAAATACGGTGTGGATGCTATCCCTGCACACTGGGTAGAAAAAACACGCTACCCATCGGGAACATGCCTTAACTTTACCAAAGGCATCGATCTTATTAAAATCGGTGAACAATTGGCAGACCTTATCTAGTAAAAACAAAATGATGCAAAAGCACATCCGCAAAGATAAACCGCGGGTGTGTTTTTTTGTTCTTCTTTCCCGCAGATAGAAAAAATGATATAATAGCCTTTATAATGTTCATTTAACGTATCAAATAAAATTGACAAATGTCGGAGGAAATTTGCCATGAATAAAAAAGCACTGGTGGTTATCAGTTTTGGTACAACTTATCCCGATGCAATGGCAGCAATTGAGAAGATTGAACAGCGTTTGCACAATGCAATGCCGGATTATGACCTGTTTCGGGCATTTACTTCGGGTATGGTGATTCGTAAGCTGCAAAAAGCGCAGGGCATTGCAGTAGAAAGCCCCGAACAGCTGCTAATCCGATTGGCTGAGCAAGGTTACGACGAGATTGTGTGCCAGTCCACTCACGTTATCAACGGTGTGGAATACGACAAGATGTGTTACCAAATCAGCGGGCAAGCGCACAAATTTACCAGCGTAAAGCTTGGCAAGCCGTTGTTGAGTGATGTACAGGATTACATCGACTGCTGCGCATTGTTGATGAAAGAGGTGCCTGCACTCGGCAACGATGAAGCTCTGGTTCTAATGGGGCACGGTACCGACCACTTTGCAAACGGGGCATACAGCCAGTTGGAAAACACGTTTCGCTCGTTGGGATACGAGCGTGTTTATGTGGGCACGGTAGAGGGTTTCCCCAACCTTGATTATGTATTGGGGCGCTTGGATAAACACGAAATTAAAAAGGTGGTTCTAATGCCCTTTATGATTGTTGCAGGTGACCATGCGCAAAATGATATGGCGGGGGACGATGAGGATTCTTGGAAGATGATTCTGGAACAAAAAGGGTACCAAACGCAGATACTGTTGCAGGGTTTGGGCAGCTTGGATGGGATTGGCAATCTTTTTGCGGAGCACCTAAAAAAAGCAGAGGAGCTGTAACAAAGAAAAATGAGGAGGCTATTTTATGCCAAAGCTTTATTTTAAATACGGCGCGATGGGCAGCTCAAAATCTGCACAGGCGCTGATGGCAAAATTTAATTATGAAGAAAAGGGCTACAATGTGGGGCTGATGAAGCCTGCTTTGGATAGCCGTGACGGCGCCGATATTGTAAAAAGCCGCATCGGGCTTACGGGCAAAGGGATTGTAATTACACCTAAGATGGATCTGAACGATTGGTTTTTGCACAATAAGCAATATGATGTATTGATTATAGACGAGGCGCAGTTTCTTACAGGCATACAAATTGACCAACTGAAAGAAATAGCCATGAATTCGGTTCCCGTACTGTGTTATGGGCTCAAAACCGATTTTCGTACCCAAATGTTCGAGGGCAGCAAGCGGCTGTTTGAGATTGCAGATTCGCTTACCGAAATCAAATCGGTTTGCAAATGCGGGCGCAAGGCTGAAGTAAACGCGCGCATCAAAGACGGTAAAATAGTCAAAGAGGGCGAGCAAATCGAAATTGGCGGCAACGATAAGTACATCGGTTTGTGCTACCATTGTTGGCAGCAAGGCAAGCTGTAACTGCATATATGTATAAATTGGCAGTTTATCCAAAAACAAATTTCAATTTCATTAAAAAAGCCCTTGACATTTCGTATTGGCAGGGTATAATAAACCCAATCAAAACTGTAAAACTGAATACACCATAAAAACGATGACGGGAAGAGTAAGTCGAAATGGTAGGTACAGAGAGCCGATGTTAGGTGAGAGTTCGGCGCGGATTTTTGACGGAAGAACATCCCCTAGTTGCTAACCGAAAGCATTTGCAAGTAGGCTTAGCCGCGGGCGGCGCGTTACAGCCGATAGGCATCAGCGACAAAGCTTGTGCCGATGAGAGGACCGTATTTACGGTTCATTTGGGTGGTACCACGGAAGATAAAGTCTTTCGTCCCTTGAATAATTTCAAGCGGACGAAGGGCTTTTTTGTTTTGTATTTTACAGAAAAATTTTAACTAGCGAAAGGAGTATTATATTATGAAAAGAACAGGTTATTGCGGATTGTACCGCGAAAAAGACGTAGGAAAGACAGAAACGGTAATGGGTTGGGTACAAACCAAACGTGATATGGGTGGCGTTGTGTTTATCGACCTGCGCGACCGTGAGGGAATTTTGCAAGTAGTGTTTGATATTGCCAACCTTACAGAGGAGGACTTTGCAACAGCAGAAACGCTGAAAAATGAGTCTGTTGTTGCGGTAAGCGGATTGATTCGCTTGCGCGATGAAGAGACCCTCAACCCTAAGCTTGCAACCGGCTTGGTAGAACTGAAAGCAACGCAGGTACAACTGTTAAGTGAGGCACATCCGTTGCCTTTTGCAATTGAAGATCAAACCCCTGTGCGCGAAGAACTGAGGCTGAAATACCGATTTTTAGATATACGGCGCCCGCAAATGCTGCGCAATCTGCGCTTTCGCCATCAGGTGCAAAAAGCGGTTCAAGATTACTTGGACGGCGATGGCTTTCTCGCAGTAGAAACCCCTTTGCTCACCAAGAGTACCCCCGAGGGTGCGCGCGATTACCTTGTGCCCAGCCGTGTACACGAAAGCTGCTTTTATGCGCTGCCTCAATCGCCGCAGATTTTTAAACAGCTGCTGATGGTGGGCGGAGTGGATAAATATTATCAGGTTGCACGCTGTTTTCGCGACGAAGACCTGCGTGCCGACCGCCAGCCGGAGTTTACGCAGGTTGATATGGAGATGTCGTTTGTTGAGCAAGAGGATATTTTGCAGCATTTGGAGCGTTTATTCAAGCACCTGTTTGAGCAAACTCTGGGCATCTGTTTTGACGAGCCGTTTTTGCGTATAACATGGCAGCATGCAATGGATGTTTACGGTACGGATAAACCCGATATCCGCTTTGGGCTGCCCATTGTGGATGTAAGCGACATCGCATCGTCTTGCGGTTTTTCTGTGTTCCGCAATGTGATGGAAGCAGGCGGGGCAGTGCGTGCCATCAATGTAAAAGGCGGTGCTGATTTTACCCGTACGGTTATTGAAGAGCTTACCCAAAAAGCGGTAAGCTACGGCGCAAAGGGTATGGCATGGATCGCAGTGAAACCCGACGGCGAATTGTATTCCATCCTCACCAAATACCTAACCGCTGAAGAGATGGATGCAATCCTCAAGGCGGTAGATGCAAAACCGGGAGATTTTGTTCTCTTCTGTGCCGACCAACTTGATACAGTGCGCCGTACACTGGGGGCTTTGCGCATAGATATAGCTGAACTGCTGGGGCTGCGCCGCAAAGACGATTTTAAGTTTTTGTTTGTCACCGATTTCCCTCAGTTTGAATATTCGCACGAGGCGGGGCGCTATGTGGCGACTCACCACCCGTTTACTATGCCGTACCCCGAGGATGTGCAGTACCTCACCGATGACCCTGCCCGTGTACGTGCTCAAGCCTACGACGTGGTGCTCAACGGCGTTGAACTTGGCAGCGGCAGTATGCGCATCTACCAAAAAGAGGTGCAGCAAAAAATGTTTGAGGCACTGGGCTTTACAGCAGAGCAAATAGAAGACAGTTTTGGCTTTATGGTAAATGCATTTCAGTACGGCACCCCGCCCCATGGCGGCTTTGCGTTTGGGTTGGACCGCCTTGTTATGTTGATGCTCGGGGAAGATTCGCTGCGCCAGGTCATCGCATTCCCCAAAGCAAAGGATGCCTCCTGCCTAATGACCAATGCACCCGACGAGGTGGACCTAGCACAATTAAAAGTACTGGGCATTACAACGGGTGAGTGGTAATATTACAGCAAGCAGTTGATATTTACAACTTTTACATTTCTGTAATTGAACCAATTGGATTTCAATGGTAGAATAAAGGATAAAAGGGGGCTACACAATGCAACTGACATTTTTAGGCGCAACCCATGAAGTGACCGGGAGCTGTTTTTACCTCGAAGCCTGCGGAAAGCATATCTTAATTGACTGCGGGCTGGAGCAAGGCCCGGATGAGTATCAAAATCAAGAGATTCCCGTCAGCGTATCAGAAATTGACTATGTATTGCTTACCCATGCGCATATCGACCATTCGGGGCGGCTGCCGCTGCTTTATGGCAGAGGCTTTCGCGGTGAAATACACACTACCGGTGCAACTGCCGATTTGTGCGATATTATGTTGCGCGACAGTGCGCACATTCAAATGTTTGAGGCAGAGTGGCGCAACCGAAAAGCAAAGCGTGCCGGGCGTGAGGAATATGTTCCTTTGTACGATATGGAGGATGCAGTAGGCGTTCTCAAGCTGTTTCGTTCGTACGAATACGGTGAAATCATCCACCTGTGCGAAGGTATTCGCATACGCTTTACCGATGTGGGGCATTTACTGGGTTCTGCAAGCATAGAAGTATGGATGGAAGAGGATGGAGCAAGCAAAAAAATAGTATTCTCAGGCGACATCGGTAATTTCAATCAGCCGCTGATCCGCGACCCCCAGTACATCAAAGACGCAGACTATGTGGTGATGGAATCGACCTACGGCGACCGCAGCCATGGTTCACCTCCCGATTACGTAACCGAACTTTCTCATATTATCCAAACAACATTCGACCGAGGCGGAAATGTGGTTATTCCATCGTTTGCGGTGGGGCGCACGCAAGAGCTGTTGTATTTTCTGCGTATAATTAAAGAAAAAGGGCTGGTAAAAGGGCACGAAAACTTCCCCGTTTATGTAGACAGCCCGCTTGCAGTAGAGGCAACCAACATCTTTAACGAGAATGTGCAGGGCTATTTTGATGAAGAAGCACTGCAGCTTGTATCGCAAGGGATTAATCCCATTGCATTTGATGGGCTGAATGTTTCGGTAACAAGCGATGAATCGAAAGCAATCAACTTCGATAAAAAGCCAAAGGTCATTCTATCTGCATCGGGGATGTGCGAGGCAGGCAGAATTAAACATCACCTCAAGCACAACCTTTGGCGCCCCGAATGCACGGTTTTATTTGTGGGTTACCAGGCGCTTGGTACATTGGGACGTGCTTTGCAAGAAGGCGCACAAACCGTAAAGCTGTTTGGTGAAACCATCGAGGTACGTGCGCACATCGAGCGGCTCGAGGGCATCAGCGGGCATGCCGATAAGCAGGGCTTACTGCACTGGCTGCAAGCGTTTGAAAAACATCCGCAGCGTGTGTTTGTGGTGCACGGTGAAAACGGTGTTTGCGAAGCGTTTACCGAATGCCTGCGCGCAGAATATCACTACGATGCAGTGGCACCCTATAGCGGAACAAGTTACGATCTTATAAAGAATATCTGCATCAACGAAGGTGTTAAAACGCCTGCCCATAAAGAAAAAGCGGCAGCGCAGCGGTCATCTGATATGTTTGCCCGCTTGATGGCGGCAGGCAAGCGCCTGATGACAGTAATTGGGCACAACGAGGGCGGTGCAAACAAAGACCTTGCCAAATTTGCAGACCAAATTCATTCGCTCTGTGACAAATGGGATAGGTAGGCGGAGTTTTGCGAGTGAAAAATACAAGGTAACTGAGGTAAGCCTGCCGGAAAGGATTATTATTTATGTATCACAACATTGTATTCGATATTGACGGAACGCTGATTGACACCGAAGAGGTATGCCTGAAAGCTTTGCAAAAGCTTATCCTTTCTAGGCAAGGGCGTGAAGTCTCGCTGGAGGAATGTCTCTTTTCTTTGGGCATCCCCAGCCGAAAAGTTCTGCCGATGATTGGCATGGAGTGTACGGATGAGATTCTCGCCGAATGGGATAGCTATTACGCTGAAATTATTGATACAGCAAAACCGTTTGACGGCGTTATGGAGTTGCTTCATACCTTAAAGGGTTGCCCTGTAAAGCTCGGGATTATCACTTCACGCTCGGAAACAGAAATGGAGTACGACCCGAATATGGAGCTGCTGCTGCCTTATTTTGAAGTGATACTCACCGCCAGCGATACCACCGAGCACAAACCAACGCCTGCACCTATGCTGGAGTATCTGCGCCGAACGGGTGCAAAAGCAGAGGATACCCTTTATATAGGCGATACGGTTTACGATTGCCAATGTGCCAAAGGGGCGGGTACGGCGTTTGCCCTTGCCACATGGGGTGCTGCCTCGCACGAGGGCATTCAAGCCGACCATTTGCCTGCTGCACCTTTAGATTTGCTTGCATTGGCTGCAAAATCTTAAATCAAGGCAGTTTTCGTGTGGTTTTTCTAGAATTATGATGCAACCTATGGTACAATAAAAACGTTACTCTGTTGACACTAGTTTATAACACAACAAAGGAAGCGTTCTTACATGAATGAAAACCGCAAAAAAATCGGCGTACTGGATTCCGGCGTAGGAGGACTTACCGTAGTCAAAGAACTGGAACAGCTTTTGCCGAATGAAGATATTGTTTATTTTGGTGACAATAAAAACTGCCCGTACGGCAACCGTACTGCCGACAATATTGTTGAAATAGCGCACAATACCATCGGCTTTTTACAGAACAAAAGCATTAAAGCTGTAGTGGTCGCCTGCAATACAACCTCATCGTTGATTCATAGGTTCGAAAAGGAATATCCATTTCCCATCTTCAGCATTATCAAGCCTGCTGCACAGTATGTAGTACGGCATAATCTGCCGAGTGTGGGGGTGATTGCGACCCAGCTTACCATTAACACAGGCGCTTATAAAAGGCTTATCCACGAGGGCAATGCCAATATTGCCGTTTACGGCGAACCAAGCCATAATCTGGCGGCTTTGGTAGACAGCGGTAAGTTTGATATGGATGCTATTACCGAAGAAATATCTGTACATATGAACCATTTATTGCAGCAGCACCCTGTAAAACATGTCATCTATGGCTGTACGCATTACCCAATTGTTGCCGATGTATTTGAAAAGGCAGCCCCTGAAGTACATTTTATAAACCCCGCGTTCGAGCAGGCAAAGGCGGTTGCCGAATACCTGAAAGAACACAACCTTTTAAATGATGCAGATGGGCATAGCTTTGATATTTATATGAGCGGGTCTGCCTCGGTTTATGAGGCAATCTTGCAGCGTTTAGAGATTAAAACCCCTGCAAACATCTATTGCGTGTAAAGTAATAGGCTCACCTGTGAAGCAGTTTCGCGGGTGAGTTTTTTTCTAATACAAACCGGTTAAGCAGGGCGCTGATGCCTGCAATGGGGATGCACAAAAGGCTCCACAAAAATGTGTAGAGCGGGCACACCTGCCCCAGTACATTTCCGCGCATATGCGAATAATCCCACACGTCCCATTTCAGCAAGCGGTTTACCAAACAGCCTACGGTAAATTCTACGCCTGTAATCGAAAGCGCACCCAGCAGGCACTTTTTCCAAAGGCAAATTTTTTTACAGCGTTCAAACAGGTTGTTTAAAATTACAAAGCAAACGCCACCTGTAAGTGCCATAGTCCAGTGGGTATATTTGCGCCAAACCACTTCAATAAAAGAATATCCGCAGCATCCAATCAAAAAAACAAGCATACCATTTCGTACGCGGTTCACAAGCAACACCTCGTGGTTACTTTGCGCATTTAAAGGGCAGATATTCGGTATCAACAAATACAAAATTTTTACAATTTCAATTGCAATAACAAGAATTTGAATTGTAATTGTGGTATACTGTTAAGATAAAACAATCGCCCACAGGAGGGGAGTACAACATGAAATATTTGTTGAAGCTTTTTATAAAAAATGCAGATGATACCGAAAATGCTGCTGTTCGGCAGCAGTACGGCGTGCTAAGCAGTGTGGTGGGCATTGTGTGTAATGTACTGCTGTTTACCGTTAAGTTTATTTTGGGTTCGATTGCCAACAGCATTGCAGTTACAGCCGACGCATTCAACAATCTTTCTGATGTAGGCTCATCCATTGTAACATTGGTAGGCTTTAAGATGGCATCGAAGCCTGCGGATCATGAGCATCCTTTTGGGCATGGCAGAATAGAGTATCTTAGTGGTTTGCTTATTTCTTTTTTTATTATGCTGGTTGGTGTAGAAATTGGCAAAAACTCTGTTCGAAAAATAATAAACCCCGAGCCGGTTGAATTCAGCATCGTCGTTGTTATCGGTCTGGCGGTATCCATTTTGGTCAAACTGTGGTTGGGTTTATTCAATAAAAAGCTGGGTCAAAAAATTTCATCTACCGCAATGGAGGCAACTGCGGTTGACAGTATATCGGATGTATGTGCCACTGCGGTAACCCTAATTTCGGTGGTTGCGGCACGTTTTACCCATTTACCGATTGACGGTGTGATGGGGACGATTGTGGCATTGCTCATCTTATATGCAGGTTACGGTGTTGCCAAAGATACGCTCAACCCGCTGCTTGGCGGTCACCCTGACCCCGAATTGGTAAAAAAAATAAAAGATTCGATTCTTGATCATAAAGAAATTTTGGGTATTCACGATTTAATCGTGCATGATTACGGGCCCAGCAGGCGGTTTGCTTCGGTGCATGCCGAGGTTTCGGTTCACAGTGATATTATCCTATCGCATGATGTGATTGACCGTGCCGAACGCGAAATTGCAGAAAACTTGCATGTCGAAATTGTAATCCACCTCGACCCGATAGAGACAGACTGCAAAAAAACCAATGAACTGCGCGCGCTGACTTTAAATTTGGTACAAGAAATCAACCCCGAGTTTACGATCCACGATTTTCGTATGGTGCACGGCGGCACACTCACCAATTTTATATTTGATATCAATATTCCGGTAGAAACCAAGGAAACCGATGATGAAATCAAAGCTGCTATCGCGCAAAAAATCAAAGCAATCAACCCCGAATATTATACCGTTGTAAACATCGACCATACCTTATGTTAACCCATACTCGTCAATTATAATAAATAGGAGATTTTGGATGGATTTTGCCTATACCTTTGAACAGCTCACACAAGAACTATCGATTTGTGTAACACCAGACCATAAATTTGGTACGGATGCATTTTTGCTCTCCCATTTTGCACAGCACCGCCGTAAGGATATTGCCTGCGACCTTGGAACCGGCTGCGGAATCATTCCGCTGCTGTGGTTTCGGTGCGACCCGCCGCAGCGTGTTTACGCGGTGGATATTCAGCCTAAGGCAATTGAACAGTTAAAGATTACAGTAGAGCATAACGGTCTGCACAGCCGCTTAACCCCTGTGCTTGCCGATTTAAAAGCACTTGACGGAATATTACCCAAAGCGCAGTTTGATTTGGTAACCTGCAATCCGCCTTATAAAATTGCAAATACGGGCATTTTAAGCGACCTTACCAGCGAGCAGATTGCACGGCATGAGGTGCTGTGTAACATAAACGACGTTTGCGCCGCGGCTTCTCAGCTGCTTAAATTTGGCGGGCGGCTTTGCATTTGCCAACGCCCCGAGCGTTTGCTCGATGTACTGGAAGCCATGCGTAAAAACGGCATAGAGCCAAAGCTTGTCCGTTTTGTACAGCAGCGCGAGGGGCTTGCCCCGTGGCTGTTTTTGGTGCAGGGCAAAAAAGGTTCAAAGCCGTATTTAAAAGTAGAAAAGCCGCTGATTATAGAGGGCGGCGGGCGCGACGGCTTCAGCGATGAATTGCTGAAGATTTACGGAAACGGAAAAGTATAAAGGAGAACAAAGTATGGCAGGTAAACTTTTTGTGGTAGGCACACCAATCGGCAACTTGGGGGATATGACCCCGCGTGCGGTGCAAACACTGCGTGACGTCGATTTTATTGCGGCAGAGGATACCCGTGTAACGCAAAAACTGCTCAACCACTTTGAAATAAAAAAACATACCATCAGCTACCACCAACACAGCCAGAGTGCAGTGAGCGAGCAAATAACAGAGCGTATTTTGGCAGGCGAAAACTGTGCCGTTGTAACCGATGCGGGGATGCCCTGCATCTCGGACCCGGGTGAGGATTTGGTACGGCTTTGCGCCGAGAGAGGTGTGGAGATTGTTGTGGTGCCGGGCCCGTCTGCCGTGGTATCGGCACTTGCGGTATCGGGGCTGCTTACCTCGCGCTTTGCGTTTGAGGGCTTTCTTTCCACCAACCGCAAAAATCGGTTGCAGCATCTTGAATCCATAAAAAATGACAGACATACGCTGATTTTTTATGAAGCACCGCACAAGCTGATTACCACTTTGCAGGATATGCAAAGTGTTTTGGGCGAACGCAGGGTGGCGTTGGCGCGCGAACTTACCAAACTGCACGAAGAAGTAATACGCACCACATTCTCGGGTGCACTGGAGCTATACCGTGAGAAGTCGCCGCGTGGTGAGTATGTGCTTGTGATTGAAGGCGCCCCAGAGCAAGCCCCCACAGAACTAACCTTTGAAGATGCGGTTGGAATGGTATGCAGTTTGGTACAAGATGGTGAATCGATTACCAATGCCGCCAAACAAACAGCAAAAGAAACCGGCTATAAAAAGGGAGATCTTTATAAAGCTGCTTTGGAAAAAGCAAACAAATAGACGGGAGTTTGAGTTTATGCTGGCAGAAAAAACTTGCCCGAGTTGCAATGCTGATATGGAAAATGAATGCAGATTTTGCAGTAGCTGCGGCTATGATTTTACCCAAGGTACTCCTAATGTAATTGCAATTGATGATCACCGAATAGAAGGGTACCTTACCGCAGATATTGCAAGCTTTGTGGACAAAAAAAGTGATGTGTATACCGATAAGCTTGAAGCAATAGAGCAAAAGCGAATCACCTACAATTGGTGCGCCTTTTTATTTACGGCAAATTGGTTTGCTTACCGGCGGATGTATGGCTGGGCAGTGGGGATTATTCTGACATCTGTACTCATTGGAATCGGCATTGCGGCAGTTTTAATAACACCTCTTACCAACGGTACGATATCATCCGAGATGTTTGCGCTTTTATCGTTTGCGGCTGGGCTTGTGTTGCGTGTGGTTTGCGGCTTTTTGGGTGACCGAATTTATTGGAGCCGTATAAAAAAAGCTTTGGACCTAGAAAATTGCAAGGGGAGACCCCCTGTTTATGATAGCAAGCTAAAGCAGAGGCTTGGTTTGGCGGGCGGCACCAGTGTGCCTGCTGTGGTAATATCGGTAGTGGCAGGCGAGATATTTATACAGCTTGTAACTGCGTTTGTTACCCCTGCCATAACGAATATGCTTTTGTAACAAAGCAAATACCCGCAGCCAAAACGGCAGCGGGTATTTTTACAGTAATATGTAACAAAGGGCTAAAATCAGCTTTTTATCCGCTTGATTGTTAATTAAGATAAACAGCAAAACTAAAATAATGATTTTATCGTTGTCAATTCCCAACGCATCCATAACGCGCGAGATGGGGCCGTTTGAGCCGCCCCCGATAATTGACCCGATGGAACTGAGCGGGTTGTTGCCACCCAACAACCCACTTAACAATCCGCCGGTGCTACTGTTATTGTTACTACTCTTGCTTTGCGGAATTTGGATAACTGGTTTGTCATGTGGATTGGGACGGTACTGTTCAGGCTGTCGATATTGTTCAGATTGTCGGTGTTGGTTAGGTTGTTGGTGCTGTTCAGATTGTTTTGGTCGTTTTGCAAATTCGGGATAGTCGGGGTAGTTGCTGCTTTCTACTGCTTTACGTGCACGTTCCTGCATATCTTTCACTCGTTCTACAGCTTCTTGCTGCATGCGCATAATATCTTTGTGGGTGTATTCGTTGCCATTGCTCCAAGTCATCCATTATCACCGCCTAACAACGAACCAAGAAGACCGGATTCCTTAATCAGCGGGAGTAAATCCAGCAACTCCATAATACGAACGGCTTCATCCACCTTTTTTCGGTTTTCTTCAGCAAGGTGAGGCTTTAATGCACGTAACAGCGCGGTACTGCTGTCGTCTTTTCGCTGAGAAAGCAGCTTTTGTATGTTCATCAGCTTACCAATATCGAGGTTTGGAAGCCCAGAATTTTCGTTGCTGCCGCCCCCACCAAGGGATGACAGTAGTGCGCCGAGGTTGGGCATGTTATTGCCACTATTGTTATTATTGTTGTTGTTATTGCTTCCCCCACCAAGCGATGACAGCAGTGCACTCAGATCGGGCATGTTATTGCCGCTATTGTTATTACTATTATTGTTAACTCCGCCAAGTGATGATAGCAGTGCGCTTAAGTCGGGCATATTGTTGTTATTGCTGTTGTTATTGCTGTTGTTATTGTTATTGTTATTGCCGTTGCTATTGCTGTTGCTATTATTATTGCTATTATTTGTCTGTCCGCCGGAGGGACTGCCGCCCTGCCCGAGCATAGACAGCACCTGACTTATCTGTTGCTTGCCCTCGTCTGATGACAGCAACTGCGAGAGCATCTCTGAAAAATCAGCCATCTAGTTCCCTCCTTCTGCGGGGCGCCCGCGTGCTATTATAGATTGTGCTTCAGCATCATGGTTAGTGTATTATTTACCGTTCATTAGATCTTTCAATATTTTTTTTGCGTTGTCGGTGTTGAGAAGTTCCTCAATTTTTTTAGGATCATTCAAAAACTGTTGTACATTGCCGGCATTCAGCCCCTGCGGCAGATCACCTTTTTGCAGTTGAGATTTTAGCTGGTCGGGGGTAACGCCTAGTTTTTTACTTGCCATTTTGAGCATCATATCAATCTGAGCGTTAGAAATGTTAGGCATGCCGGAATTGTTTTTCATAGTAAAAACTCCTTTTAAATTGTCGATAATATTTATAAAATTGTATTCCATTTCATATTTCTTTATGATAAATTAAAAAGTAAAGCATAATTAAGAATCATGTTGTTACTTGCCGTGTACACGGTTTTAACTTAAAATATTACCATATGGTTGCAGTAGGGGGAAGTTTGTTGAGAATTATTGTAATGTCCGATTCACATAAAAATTTTGATAATGTACTAAAAATTGTGGAAAAGCATAACGATGCAGACCTGTTTTTGCATCTTGGAGACGGCGAACACGATTTTGAAGATGTGATGGCGCTGTATCCCGATAAGAATTATGACCACGTTTGTGGGAATTGTGATTTTTACTCTTTAGCGCCGGCGTTCAATCTGATAAAAGCAGACGGAAAACGCATATTTTTTACTCACGGCCACATCTACCATGTAAAGTTCGGTATCAAAGAGCTTTTATATGCAGCACAAGGGCGCGGTGCCGACATTGTTTTGTACGGACATACTCACAATAGTTACATCGAGTATATCGACGGTATGCATGTGGTGAACCCCGGCAGCTGCTCGGGTATGGGGGGCAGTGCGACTTATGCCATCATAGATATTACCAAAGCGGGAGTCGTACCAATTATTGTGAAGCTTTAGGCACTGCATCATCATAGTTTATGATAAATTGCGTAAAAAGGTGCAAAAAATAAAAATCTCTATGCTTTTTTGCAGCATAGAGATTTTTTTGTAAATTTCTTATTCCAATCCTAACATACGGCTAAGGTCATGGATGACTTTAAGCTGACATATAACAATAACTTTATCCCCGCTGAAAATTTGTGTGTTACCGCGCGGAATAATCATGGTACCGTCACGTGAGATGGATACGATAATGCTTTCTTCCGGCATCCGCAATTCACTTAAACGGATACCATCGCGTTTGTAGTTTTGGGGTATTTCAAATTCGCTGATTGATGTTTCCCCGCGGTTGAGAGACATAATTTGTTTAATAGCCGAGGTATCTACCTCGCGCTCCAGCAGGCGAGCAATGTTATCGGTACTGCTGATGGGGATATCTACCCCCAACTGCTTCATAATCGACATATTTTTAGGGTTGTTTACCCTTGCTACTGTACGCTTTACGTGAAACTCTTTTTTGGCAAGCTGGCAGGCAATCAGATTGTTTTCATCTTTGCCCGTAACGCTGATCAGTGCATCAGCCTCTTCAATTCCTGCGTTTTGCAGCGCTTCTATTGTGCTGCCGTCGCCGCAGAAGATGGGGATATCCAAATCGTTGGCAATTCGTGCACAGGTTTCTTTGCTTTCTTCTATTATTCGGGGTTTATGGCCGTGTTCCATCAGTGTTCGGGCGAGGTAAAAACCAACCTTACCGCCGCCCACTACAATCACTGTCATTTAATTTTCCTCCTACTCAACCATCTTTGCAAATACAAGTTTGTCGCCTGCATTCAGCTTTTCACGTTTGTCATGTGCCAATATGAGTTTGCCGTCTTGATGTTGAATTCCAAACAGCAAGCTGCCCGGGTCGGGGATAACATCATGTATGGTTTTACCAATAAGATTTTCTCGCAGCGGTAAAGAGTAGTAAGAGATAGTAGACGTGCCAAAGCTCATTTGTTTTAAATCGATTGCGCCTTCCAATGCGGCACACACCGCATCAACGGTCAGGTTTGTGGGGCAAACGGTTTTGAGGTTGAAGTGCGAGAATACATTTTCCCGCTGTGGGTCGTAAATACGGGTGAGTACAATATCAATGTGAAAAACCTCACGTGCAAGTTGTGCTACCATAATATTAACGTTATCGTCTTGCGTAACGGCAATTACCGCATCGCTGCCTTCAATCCCTGCATTCCGCAAAACATCCTGATCAATGGGTATTCCGGCTACGGTGTAACCCGAAAACTCATGGTCAAGCAATTCAAAATGCTCTGCATCACGGTCTACAATACATACATCATGTCCCAATTTATCCAATACCGTTGCCAGCTTGGAGCCAACCTTGCCGCATCCGATGACCAATACATTCATTGTAAAAGTGCCGCCTTTCTTCCATACATCTAACATAAAAAGCATTCTAAAAAAGTACTTGAGCTGTTTACAGTAAGAACTAGTATAACGCTTTATACTTGCAGTTGCAACCTGATTTTTGTCTGAGGATGTCACAAGAAAATTTATCCAAATCTATATTACAAAAAAGCTAACCATTATAAGTAAGCTGACTATTATAGATTAATCACTTGCGGGTGGCGCTTGCACCAAGTATACCATATGGTAATAACCGTAATTGCAATCAATCCGCCGACCAATGCGCACTAATTTGTGTATTTTTCGATATAACAAAAACCGCTTAAACATCACGTTTAAGCGGCATTTTGGTGGACACGGTGGGGCTCGAACCCACGACCTCCTGCGTGTGAAGCAGGCACTCTAACCAGCTGAGCTACGCCTCCTAATTTAGGTACTTAAATATTATAGCACAAAGCATGGGTATAGTTCAATATGTAATTTCACATTTTTTAGAACAGAAATTGTATAAATATGTAAAGCTTACGAGGTATTACAAACGTCGTAAGCTCTAATAAATATTTATCTTTCCGGTTTAAAAGACTCGCAATCGGTACATTGCTCCATAGTCGGGTTGGACTCATGTGTTCCTACGGTAATGCAATCTAACGAGCAATAGTTTTTGTCTTTGCAGTGATAGGTGCATTGTTGAACGGTGCATTTGATGCATTCATTGGGTTGATATTGATTCATTATAATACCTCCTTTTTCAGGTTGTAAATATATCATTCCCCGTGGCTGCTGCATTTATCACAGAAAAAAGTGTGATGTATTTTACCGCTATTTTAATTTTGAAAAAAGTAATTTTCTTTAGAAATTGTTCATAATATCAGCAGAAAGAGGTGATTTTGAAAAGCTATAAATTTGTATATTTTATTCTGAATATCTAAAAAAACTATATAATAAGCACAAACAAATTAAACTTTCTTTATTTTTTCAATCAACAATAACAATAAACAGGGCTATTATTTTGTAAATATTAACAAATTTTTAAGAAATTGTTGACAAAGGATGCCTGTGACATTATGATATTAGTAAGAACATAATAAAGCAATGTAACTGATTCGATCAGGCATAAACTTTCAATGAAGAAATTTCTTTTCATGAGGGTTTGTGCCTTTTTATTTTAATAATATTTACAAAGGAGTTTCATATGAAAAAGTTTGAGTATACTGTTAAAGATGATTTGGGGTTGCATGCCAGGCCGGCGGGTTTACTGGTAAAATGTGTATCTGGATATAAATCGGCAGTAACGTTGACCAAGGGCGGAAAGAGTGCAGATGCCAAACGTTTATTCGGTGTAATGGGGCTTGCCGTAAAATTCGGCGATGTCATTTCTGTTACGATAGAGGGTGAAGATGAGGATGCTGCATATTTGGCCATTAAAGCTTTTTGTGAGAGCAATTTTTAAATTTTAGATTGGAGTGGCGCTTAATGGAAATTTTGAAAGGTGTAGGCGCTTCCAAGGGAATTGCAATTGGTCAGTTGCTGTTTTACACGGGAGACCCTTATAAAGTTGAAAAATTTTCTGTGAAGGATACCTCTGCAGAATTACAGCGGCTTGAAACTGCTAGAAAAAAGGCAATTGATAGCCTGAACCGTATATATGAAAAAGCTTTATTGGAAATCGGCGAAAAGGATGCGATGATTTTTCAAATTCACGCTATGATGCTCGATGATTTGGATTATATTGAAAACATAACAAACCTAATTGTAAACGAAAAGGTGAATGCCGAATATGCGGTAAACGAAACCGCACAAAAGTTCGCACAGATGTTTTTATCTATGGATGATGATTATATGAAGCAGCGCAGTACCGATGTTTTTGATATTTCAAAATCACTCGTGAGAGAGCTTTCAAGCAGTAAAGCACATGATTTGGAATATATCACCGGTAAAGTGATTATTGCTGCAGATGATTTAATGCCCAGCGAGACTGTACAGCTCGACAAGAGCAAAGTAATGGCTTTTGTCACACGCGGCGGTTCAAAGATATCGCACTCTGCTATTTTGGCAAGAACGATAGGAATACCGGCTGTGGTAGGTTTGGGCGATTCAATTAATAAGCTTGAAGACGAGAGTATTGTGATTGTAGACGGGTTTACCGGCGCTGTTTATTTACAGCCGGATACCGAAACGATTGTACGATTTACCGCACAGCGTGATGAATACCTTGCAACGCGTGAAAAACTTTTGCAACTGAAAGGTAAATCAAGCGAAACGCTGGACGGAGTAAAAGTAGAAATCAACGCAAATATCGGACGTCCTGCAGACATTTCTTTGGTTCAGGCTAACGATGCCGAAGGCATTGGGCTTTTCCGCAGTGAATTTTTGTATATGGAGAGTAGGGAATTTCCTACTGAAGAAGCTCAATTTGAAGTTTATAAAGAAGTATTGGAGCGTATGAACGGCAAGCGTGTAATAATACGTACACTCGACCTCGGCGCCGATAAACACGTACCGTATTTTAACATCCCCAACGAAGATAACCCAGCGATGGGGTACCGTGCAATTCGTATTTGTTTGACACGCCCCGAAATTTTTAATGCGCAGCTGCGCGCTTTACTGCGTGCATCGGTTTATGGGCACCTTGCAATTATGGTACCGATGATTACATCGTTGGATGAGGTACTGAAAACAAAAGAAATCATTGAAAATATTAAGACACAGCTTCGAGATGAGGGTATCGCATATTCGGACGATTTTGAGTTCGGCATTATGGTTGAGACACCCGCTGCAGCTATGATTAGTGACATTCTGGCACAGCATGTAGACTTTTTTAGCATAGGGACAAATGACCTAACTCAATATACGTTAGCGGTAGATAGGATGAACCATACAATCGCATCTCTTTATGATCCACGCCATTTGGCAGTGCTTCGCATGATGCGAATGATTGTAGAGAACGGGAAAAAACACGGCATATGGACGGGTATTTGCGGTGAATCTGCGGCAGATGCAGAGTTGATTCCTGCATTTTTGGCAATGGGGGTCCATGAGCTTTCCGTTAGCCCAACAGCGGTATTGGACGTAAGGCAAAAAGTACGTGACATCAACCTTGCGCTATGCAAAGAGAAAATATTAAAACGTCTGGATGAAGGAACCCTTTCAATTTAAACAAAAGGAGACTTTTGAATACTGCTCATAAAAATATTACAGTTCGCAAGATAACCCACGGCGAATGTAAAGAGGACATCTTGAGGCATCTGACCGGAGGTTTCAGCAATGCATTATAAGGCAGTGAAGGTTTTTAACAACAACGTGGTACTTGCTGAAGAAGAGGACGGCAAGCAAGTCGTTCTTATCAGCAAAGGCATTGGGTTTGGTGTGAAAAAAGGCGAGCACATCAGCGCAGATGGAAATGACAAAAAAGTGTTCTACATTTTAGATGACAATGTCAACGCGAGTGAAATTAAACGTTTGAGCTACGACATTGAAAAAGTAGAACAGGTGACACATGAGATTGTGCAAATCGCGCGTGAAAAACTGGATATTACAAGCGATAAGCTGTACGATGCGCTGTTTGACCATATCTCATTTGCAATTGAACGCCTAAAAATGGGTCTGCCTATCGATAACCCATTTATAGGAGAAATATCCATTATGTGCAATCGTGAATATGAGGTTGCAGAAAATGCTGCAAGCCTAATTAAACAACAAATCGATGTCGACATCGGTGATGCGGAAAAAGGCTTCATTGCCCTGCATCTTTATTCTGCCCGCCGCAATAAGCATATTAACGTTGCAATGAAAAGTGCACGCGTATTCAAGCAGGCGGTTACTATGGTGGAAAGACGCTATAACCGCACCTTTGATACGAGCTGCTCTGCCTGCAAAAGCTTTTTAATGTCGCTGAACCGCTTGGTAAATGTAAGTGCAAACAAAAAGGTGATCAGTATGCCTATTAAGGATTACGTAAAGCTTTATATGCACGAATACGATGTAACAGCGCAAGCCATTGCTGCAATGATAAAAACGGAGTTGGGCGTTGATTTCAGCGAGGATGCAAAGGCGTTTTTGGCGGTAAGTATTTGTAAATTTATACAAATGTAATTGTTTACCCTTTGCATGATTCAAAGCAAGTAGAAAGGAAATATCCATGGGATTATTAAATAAAATTTTTGGCGGCAACAAAGAAAAAAACAATGTAATTTTAAGCCCTGTTGAGGGAGAGGCAGTTCCTATATCCGAGGTAAGCGACCCTACTTTCGGCGAAGAAATTTTAGGCAAAGGTATCGCCGTTAAGCCTAATAAGGGCAGGGTGGTTTCTCCGGTAACCGGTACCATAGATATGATGTTTGATACCGGGCATGCAGTAAGTATTTTATCGAATATCGGCACCGAAATATTAATTCATGTAGGGCTTGATACCGTTAAACTCAAGGGGAAACACTATAAAACTTATGTAAAAAACGGTGATAAGGTAAAAATAGGTGATTTGCTGATTGAATTTGATATAGACGCAATTTTGAGCGAGGGCTACGATGTTATCACACCAATTGTTATTTGCAATACACCCGATTATGCACAGGTTGAGCCGCTTAGCGGGAAAGCTGTGCACGAACTGGATGAACTAATTATACTCAAAAAATAAATTCCCTTTGACAGCGTTAGAAGTAATTTAGAACCCTACCTTTCAAGGAACGGTTCTGAATATAAAAATGTGTAGCCGATAAGCTGCACAAGACAAAAGAGGAGGGTTTTTTTATGATGAAGTATCTGCAAAGACTCGGAAAATCCCTGATGCTGCCGGTAGCATGTCTGCCTGTAGCAGGTATCCTGTTGGGCATTGGTTATTGGATTGACCCCACCGGTTGGGGCGCCAACAATGTGGCTGCTCTGTTCTTGGTAAAAGCGGGCGCCGCGTTGATTGACAACATGGCAATTTTGTTTACCATCGGTGTTGCCATTGGTATGGCGGATGACCGTGACGGAACGGCGGCATTATCCGGCTTGGTATCTTGGCTGATGATTCAAACTCTGCTTGCTCCCGGTGTTGTGGAAATTATCACAGGTGCAGAGGCAAATGCAGCTTTCGGTAAAATCAACAACCAATTTATCGGTATTCTCTGCGGCTTAATCGGTGCTTCATGCTATAACCGCTTTAAAAACACCAAGCTGCCCGATGCGCTGGCGTTCTTTAGCGGCAAACGCTCTGTGGCTATAGTTACCGGTTTGGTTACCATAGTAGTGGCGCTTGTTCTGTTCTTTGTATGGCCGTTTATTTACTCGGCACTGGTTGCTTTTGGTAAAGCAATTCTCGTAACAGGGCCAATCGGCGCAGGTATTTATGCGTTCTTTAACCGTCTGCTTATTCCCGTTGGTTTGCACCATGCCCTTAACTCGGTATTCTGGTTTGACGTTGCGGGTATTAACGACCTCGGCAGATTCTGGGGTACCGCTGCAGAAGCAGGTGTAAAAGGCGTAACCGGCCAGTACATGGTAGGTTTCTTCCCGGTTATGATGTTTGGTTTGCCCGGCGCGGCCTTGGCAATGTACCACACAGCAAAAACCAACAAGAAAAAAATTGCGGCAGGCCTGTTAGGCGCAGCAGCACTTTGCTCGTTCTTAACCGGTGTTACCGAGCCTTTGGAATTTGCATTTATGTTCCTTGCTCCGGCATTGTACGTTGTTCATGCTGCACTGGCAGGCGTTTCGGCTGCTATCTGTGCGCTGCTTCCTGTCAGAGCGGGCTTTAACTTCAGTGCAGGCTTTATTGACTGGGTACTTAGCTTTAAGGCTCCTATGGCGGTTAACCCTTGGTTGCTTATCCCCATCGGTCTCGTATTCTTTGTAATTTACTATGTTCTGTTCCGTTTCATGATCACCAAGTTTAATCTCAAAACCCCGGGCAGAGAAGATGATGACATAGACGAAGCAGAAAAATCCGTGAGACTTTCGAATAAAAACTTTGCGGAAGTAGCCGCAATTATTTTGGAAGGCGTCGGCGGAGCAGAGAATGTTACATCGGTTGATAACTGCATTACAAGATTGAGACTCGAAGTAAAAGATTATACCAAAGTGAACGAGAAGAAAATCAAATCTTCGGGCGTTTCCGGTATTATCAGGCCAAGTAAGACAAACGTACAGGTTATCGTAGGTACACAAGTACAGTTTGTAGCCGATGAGTTTAGCGCTTTAATGTCAGTAAAACAATAACCCCCTTAACCAGCAAAAAGGGCGGGCAGGTTTTCTGCCTGTCCTTTTTGTTGCTTATAAGCGAAAAAAGCAAAGTAGGAGGATTAAATGATAAATAATATTTCTGTGGAAATATGCTGCGGTTCATTAGAAGACTGCCTGGCGGCTCAAAGTGCAGGTGCAGACTGCATCGAATTGGTTACGGCACATTTACTGGGCGGGCTCACTCCGTCGGCAGGCTTGCTGTACAAGGTGAAAGAAAAAGTGCGGCTGCCTGTTTCGGCAATTGTCCGCCCGCGAGCAGCAGGTTTTTGCTACAGCGATGAAGATTTTGAAGTGATGTGCCGCGACGCAAAAGAGTTTGCACGCATTGGTGCGGATGGTATAGTGTTTGGCTTTTTACAGCCTAATGGCAATTTGGATTATGAGCGCTGTGCAAGGTTTTTAGATTGTGTCGGGGATTGTACCCCTGTGTTTCATCGCGCCATTGATGTTGTGGAGGATATGCTCGCAACGGCAGAGCGCTTAATCGGCTTGGGCGTAAAACGTATTCTTACCAGCGGCGGAAAAGAAAACGCCCTTGCAGGGGCACCTACTATCCGAAAATTGGTGCAGCAGTGCGGCGACCGTATTCAAATATTGGCGGGCGGAGGTATCCGAGCAAACAATATAGCACAGGTAATAGCCCAAACTGGGGTGAAAATGGTGCATTTCAGCGGTACAGCTTACCGCGAAGATACATCAACCTGCCGCAACCCAAACCTTAATTTCGGTGCTTCGGTTCTTCCACCAAACGAAAATTTTATTGTTGTAAATAAAAACAATATTAGTGATATTATGACAAATATTTGAATAAACCGCAAGTACTTGTATACTGACACTCTATTTTTAGTATAAGAGTGTATCTATAGGCAAAAACGCTATGGTTACAAAAAACCATAGCGTTTTTTATATATAGTATATAAAATTATTCTCGGTAAATATTATTAAAAAACAAACTCTTGGAGGAAGAAAAATAAAACATTTTCACGATTGCATATTTTAATCAATAGGTATACTATTAGTTGGTAACTTTTTTAATGACTGCTCAGCGCCATGCTCTGGGCAACTTTCAAAAATAGAACAGGGGTGAGAGACGGTGGATGATATGATCAAGGCGCTCATTGAAATTGATAAAAGAGCACGCCAAACAGTTCAAACCGCAAAGGATAAGCGCAATGAGGCAAAGGCTGAGATCGCACAGGAAAAAAGCAAAGTTCACGAGGCCTATCTCAAACGTGCAAATGAGCATATTGAGAAAATGAAACAGCATGCAGATGAAGAAACCTCACAGAAACAGCTTACGATTGAAGAAGGGTTTCGTGTATCTGCGGCTTCATTGGAAACCCAATTTGTCGCAAACAAAGAAAAATGGGTTAACGAAATCATTTGCCGCTGCAAACAAATCTAGGTGCAGATGCCGAACGATTGAATTGCAGAAAGGGGGAAGAGCATGCTGACGTCTTTTTCCAACAAGGCGATTATGACAAAAGCAATGTCGATGTACGGCAAACGTATGACGAACGAACAATATATGGAGCTGCTCCATAAAAAAACAGTTGCAGAAATAGCCGCATATCTGCGCGATGAAACCGGCTACAGCGAGGCACTCAAAGGCATCCAGCCAACAGCCATACACAGGGGGCAGTTGGAGATTTTGCTGCGTAAAGAACGTTTTTCTCGCTACTTGAGATTGATTCATTACGACAACTCGCGTAACGACAGTTACTACCGCTATCTCATTATCGAGATTGAAATCGAGCAGATTTTACAAATGGTACAGTTGCTCAACTCAAACCGCGCCGAAGAATATATTACGCAGTACCCGGCATTTTTAGAGCATAGTTCGCGCGTGAACTTGATGGAGCTTGCAAAAGTACGCAGTTTTGACGATTTGCTGCGTGTATTGGGTGATACCCCTTACGGCAAACTGATTATGCAGTGTCGCCCGCTTGGGGATGAACTCATCGATTATACCAAGTGTGAGGTCATATTAATGTCCTACTACTATCAGCATGTAGAGGATATCATCGACCAATCTTTCCGCGGTAAAACACGCGTTCATCTGCATGAGATATTTCAAACACACTTGGAGCTGATTAATATCAGCACGGTTTATCGGATGAAAAAGTTTTTCCCCGAAACCAAGCCCGAAAACATCGCAAAATGCATTTTGCCGGTGTGGAAGCGCATCCCGCAAAAAGAGCTTGACAGGCTGATTGCCGCACCGACTGCAGAAGATTTTTTGGCTGAAATTGCTGCGTCTCCTTTTGCTAAATTTGTGGGCAGCGACGATTTTACTTTTATTGAGTACAGCACAAGCTGCATTAACTATCATATGAGCAGGCGCTATCTGCGTTTTGCTACCGATGCGCCCACAGTGTTTACCGCATATATGTCGTTATGCCGCATTGAACTTGGCAACATTACAACAATTATTGAGGGTGTGCGATATGGCGTTCCCCCCAGTGAGATTAAAAAAATGCTGATTCTGTGATAATGCAGATGAGCACAAAGCAAATTTACAATTTCATCAAGGCTTGATTGGCCTAAAAGCGGTATTTTACCGCAGAAAGGTGGTGTGATGGATGTCAATTGAAAAAATGACACTGGTTCAGATTACCGGTCATGTAGATTCTCTTGACGAGGTGCTGCGCAAATGCTCCGATACGGGACGTTTTCACCCGGAACAGCCGGCACAGTTAAGTGATAAGGTGGGCGGCTTTACCCAAATGACCGAAGAAAACCCCTACAAAGCACGTTTGAACCGCATTATTGACATCGGAGTCAGCGCAGGAATCAAATTAAAATACGATGCCGCCGTGAATAAAAAGATAGCACCGGAAATCGTTGACCATTTTTTAGACAGCTTTCATGAAGAACTTGCCGCACTCAGCGAGCGCAAACGCGCCCTGACAGCGGCAATTGAGCAGGGGCAAACCGCATTGGTACAGCTTCGCCATCTCGATACGCTGGATGTTAGCTTTGACGACCTGTTTTCTTGTGAGTTTTTAAAGATACGTTTTGGCCGCATACCCGTTGACAGTTACAAAAAACTTTCGTATTACAAAGACCGATTGTTTTTCTTTGTAAATCTATCTGAGGGTAGCACTTACAACTGGGGTTTGTATATCACTACACTCGATCATGAAGCAGAGGTGGATGATATTTTCTCCTCTTTATATTTCGAACGCATCCGCATACCGGAGGCTCACGGAACACCCGGCGTTGCAAAACGCATGTTTGAAGAAAGCCTTGCGAAAGATAAAGCAGAACTTGAACAGGTAAACAGCCGTTTGGTAAAACTTGTGCAAGAGCATCAGGAGAAATTCCTCGACATTTACTCCAGTATTCGTTTTTTAAACGAATCGTTTGACTTGCGCCGTTATGTAAGTGTTTACAAAAATCAGTTTCATATTACGGGCTTTTTGCCGGTACGTGATGAAAAATCGTTTGCCCAAAGTATTGAGCCGATTACCCATGTGCATGTTGAATTTAAACCGCATGACAGCGACAAGAGGCTAACAACACCCACGAAGTTGCGCAACAGCAAACTTTTTCAGCCTTTTGAAATGTTCATCGATATGTACGGTACACCGTCTTACAATGAGATTGACCCTACGCCTTTTGTGGGCATCACTTACACATTGCTGTTCGGCATTATGTTTGGCGATGTAGGGCAGGGGTTGGTGATTACACTGCTGGGCGCCCTTTTGTGGAAGTTTAAAAAAATGAGCCTTGGCAGAGTGATGACTCGTATCGGTATATCCGCTGCATGTTTTGGTATGGTATATGGCTCGGTGTTTGGTATGGAGCATTTGCTCGACCCGTTTTACAAAAACGTTTTGGGTCTGCACGAAAAACCTGTTGAGGTAATGAATCCTCTTACCATCAACAACCTGCTGATATTTGCAATCGGGTTTGGTATTTTACTGATTATTATTTCTATGCTTACCAATATCATCATTGGTTTTAAGAATAAAGATTACGAAAAAGCGGTATTTTCGAACAACGGCATTGCAGGTATGGTGTTTTACGTTGCGGTCCTCGTCGGTGTTCTTTCTAGGCTTACAGGCGGTAAGAGCTTGTTTACCACGGCATATATTCTTGAGTTTATCGTAGCCCCCATTCTGGTAATCTTTTTAAAGCACCCTCTGGGCAAGCTTGCAAAAGGTAACAAACACATCAAGCCGGAGGATGGTATCGGTAGCTTTATCCTGGAAGGATTCTTTGAATTGTTCGAAGTTGTATTGAGCTTTGTTACCAATACCATGTCATTTTTGCGTGTAGGCGGGTTTATCATCAGCCACGCAGGTATGATGGCGGTAGTATTAACATTAACAGAAATGATGAACGGCTCGGGCAGCATTGTGGTTATGATTATCGGCAATGCCTTTGTTATGGCACTGGAGGGCTTTATTGTGGGCATTCAGGCGCTGCGTCTTGAGTTTTATGAAATGTTCAGCCGCTACTTCGAAGGACAAGGCAAACCGTTCCGTCCCATTGTTATCGGCGAGTAGTATCCGATTGAAAACAAATTATCAAAACGAATCTTATGGAGGGTATTTTTATGAACAGTATGATGTTTATTCTTCCCGCACTGGTTGTTGCATTGATTGCAATTCCACTAATTTCGGTTGCCAGAGGTGTTAAAACCGGCAAACAAGCTAGAAACAGAGTTATCGGTAACCTTTGCATGTTTTTTGGCGTTTGCCTTTGTGCATTCATTTTTCCGCTAAGTGCATTTGCTGCCGAAGCTAATGGCGTTGTTAACGCAATTATAGGCACTTCTGCACAGGGCATGGGCTTTCTTGCTGCTGCATTGGTAACCGGTCTTGCTGCTATCGGCGCAGGTATCGCAGTTGCTGCTGCTGCTCCCGCAGCCATCGGTGCAGTGTCTGAAGACCCTAAATCGTTCGGTAAGGCTATCATCTTTGTTGTTCTTGGTGAAGGTATCGCTATCTACGGCTTGCTGATCTCTATCCTGATTATCAACAAACTTTAATCTGTATCGACATTTGGCTTGGTACGGTAAATAGAAAGGGCGATTAATCCATGAGGATGTATCTGATTAGTGATAATATAGACACCTGCATGGGCATGCGCCTTGCGGGAATTGAGGGCGTTGTACTGCACGAGCGAGAAGAAGTGGTTGCAGCTGTGCGCCGTGTTGTTGAAGACCCTGCCGTAGGCATTTTACTTATCACAGAAAAGCTTGCAGAGCTTTGCCACGATGTGATTGATGACCTGAAGCTCAATCAAAAAAAGATGCTGGTTGTTGAGGTACCCGACAGACATGGCGGCAGCCGCGCAACCGATGCATTGGAGAGATATGTAAACGAGGCAATCGGCGTAAAGATGTAGTGCGCCAAAATACGAAAAGGTGGTGAGCAAATGGCAACGGCGAACAAAGGAATAGAACGTAAGCTTGCACGGTTTGAAGAAGAAATTATGGGCAGTGTGGCGCAAATTTGCAAAGAAATTGACGATGAGCTTGCAGCCTACCGTACCGGCGAGCTGGGTAAACACGAAGACGATACCCTTGCCGAAACCTATAACATCATCCAATCCGAGGTGTCTGAAATCTCGGTGGAAGAAACCAAAGACCTTTCACGCAAAAAAATGGAGCTGAAAAAGAAACTCTATATCAAGCGTGATGAATATAACAAACTGATTTTTGCCGAGGCAAGGATCAAACTGACCGAATTTACCAAAAGTGCCGAGTACTTGGATTTTCTGTTAGGCAAAGCAAAAAAGCTGGTGAACAGCTGTGTGTGCGAAGGTGCACAACTGCTGCTGAAAGAGGATGATTTGCGGTATACAGAGCAGCTGCGAAAAATCTGTGGCGATAAACTTGAAATTATGGCGGATGGGGAGATTCTCATCGGCGGAGCCAAGCTTGTAAACGAAGCAAAAAACTTTATTGCCGATGAAACCCTGGACGCTGCACTTGAAGAGCAAAAGGAATGGTTTGCGGCAAATTCGGGCTTTATTGTGACCATGTGAGGTGAAAATATTGAACAACGTAATCTATTCCATTAACGGCCCTGTTGTGACCGTAAAAAATGCTACCGATTTTGCTATGCTCGAGATGGTGTATGTCGGTGAAAAAAGGCTGATTGGTGAGGTTATCTCTATTACCAGTAAGGCAACCACCATTCAGGTATACGAAACCACCACAGGGCTTAAACCTGGCGAGCCCGTTTATTCTACGGGTTCACCTTTGTGTGCAACCTTGGGGCCCGGCATCCTTTCCAATATTTTTGACGGTATCGAACGTCCGCTCAAAGATATCAACGAACGTTCCGGTGCTTATATCGACGAGGGGTGCAATATTCCGTCGCTTGATGATGAACGGACATGGGATGTAACCATCAAGGTAAAAGAGGGCGATTCGGTACAGGGGGGCCAAATTTATGCAACTTGCCCCGAAACCGAGTTAATTGAGCACCGCTGCATGATTTTGCCTACGCTGAATGGTAAAGTAACCTTTGCGGCAGAAAACGGCAGATATAAAATCAACGATGTAATTGTTAAAATAGAAGATGAACACGGCAAAATGCATGAACTCACTCTTTGCCAAAAGTGGCCGATTCGTACAGCGCGCCCGACGAAAGAGCGTTTGCCTATTTCGCAGCCGCTGATTACCGGGCAGCGTGTGATCGATACGATGTTCCCCATAGCAAAGGGCGGCACAGCAGCTGTGCCCGGTGGGTTTGGTACAGGTAAAACCATGACACAGCATCAGTTGGCAAAATGGTGCGATGCTGATATTATCGTTTATGTAGGCTGCGGTGAGCGCGGTAACGAGATGACACAGGTACTCAAAGAGTTTAGTGAGCTGATTGACCCTAAATCGGGCAAAAAACTGACTGCACGTACCGTTTTAATTGCAAATACCTCCAATATGCCGGTTGCGGCGCGTGAAGCGTCTATTTATACCGGCATCACATTGGCAGAGTATTACCGTGATATGGGCTACCATGTTGCCATTATGGCAGATTCTACTTCTCGTTGGGCAGAGGCTCTGCGTGAGATTTCAGGCCGATTGGAAGAAATGCCTGCAGAAGAAGGCTTCCCTGCCTATCTGCCTTCGCGTATTTCTCAATTTTACGAGCGTGCAGGTTACATGGTAACGCTTTGCGACAAAGACGGTTCCGTCTCTATCATCGGTGCTGTTTCGCCGCAGGGTGCTGATTTTTCAGAGCCGGTTACCCAAAATACCAAGCGTTTTGTGCGCTGTTTTTGGGCGCTCGATAAATCTCTTGCTTACGCACGTCACTATCCCGCTATCAACTGGAATACCAGCTACAGTGAGTATATTGACGATTTGGCAAAGTGGTACGGTACCAATGTGGATAAAAGTTTTCTCAGCAAACGCCAGCAGATAGCATCGTTGCTGCATGAAGAAAACGAACTGATGGAAATTGTAAAGCTGATTGGTTCGGATGTACTGCCCGACGACCAAAAGCTTGTTATTGAGATTGCTAAAATAATTCGTGTAGGCTTTTTGCAGCAGAATGCATTCCACAAAGACGATACCTTTGTTCCTTTGCAAAAACAACTTAAAATGATGGAGGTTATCCTCTATCTTTACGAAAAGTCAAAAGTCATTGTACAGGCAGGCAAGTCGCTTACCGAGGTACTTGAAACCGGTGTATTTGCAAATTTGGTAAAAATGAAATATGAAGTGCCAAATGAACATTTAGAGCAATTTGATAGATACTTTAAGATGATTGATGAAGCATTTAACCATCTCGATTAAACGAAAGGACGGAATTTAACAATGAGTCTTCAATTTGTGGGACTAAGCGAAATAAACGGGCCTCTCGTTGTGCTGGATCACGTCCCTTCGGTGGGATATGACGAGATGGTGGAATTAAAAATGAAAAACGGCGCTGTACGCTTGGGGCGTGTGGTTGAGGTAGAAGGCGAGCGTTGTGTTATTCAGGTGTTCGAGGGTACCAACGGTATTTCGCTCACTAATGCAACCGTGCGCTTGCTTGGTCATCCTATGGAAATGCCGCTGTCTGCCGAGATTTTAGGCAGAACGTTATCGGGTGCAGGTAAGCCAATCGATGGATTGGGCGATATCTATGCCGAAAAACGGGAAGATATCAACGGCAAACCGCTCAACCCCGTAGCAAGAACCTATCCTAAAAACTATATTAACACCGGTATATCCAGTATTGATTGTTTGATGACGCTTATCCGTGGGCAAAAGCTGCCTATTTTTTCGGGTTCCGGTATGCAGCACAATAAACTGGCAGTACAAATTGTGCGTCAGGCAAATATCGCAGAAGAGTCTGGACAAAAATTCGGTATTGTATTTGCTGCAATGGGCGTTAAAAACGATGTTGCCGATTACTTTAAACGTTCGTTTGAAGAATCGGGCGTAATGGATAAGGTGGTTATGTTTTTAAACCTTTCCAACGACCCTATTATCGAGCGTATTCTAACCCCGCGTTGTGCACTAACGGTGGCAGAATACCTTGCGTTTGAGCACAATATGCACATTCTGGTGGTTATGACGGATATGACCTCTTATTGTGAGGCGCTGCGCGAATTTTCATCCTCCAAGGGTGAAATCCCGGGCAGAAAAGGCTTCCCAGGTTACCTTTACTCCGACCTTGCTTCGCTGTACGAAAGAGCAGGCGTCATTGATACCGCGCAAGGCTCGGTTACTCAAATCCCCATTCTTACTATGCCGAACGACGATATCACCCATCCTGTGCCAGACCTGACGGGATACATCACCGAGGGGCAGATTGTTCTCGACCGTTCTCTCGACCAGATGGGTGTGTATCCGCCCATTTCTATATTGCCGTCGCTTTCTCGTTTGATGAAAGACGGTATCGGTGAGGGATACACCAGAGCAGACCACTCTGCTGTATCAAACCAGCTGTTTGCATCTTATGCTAAGGTGCAGGATGCAAGAGCCTTGGCGTCGGTCATCGGCGAAGAGGAGCTTTCGGATACCGATAAGCAGTATGTCCGTTTCGGCAATGCGTTCGAGCGGCATTTTATCAATCAGGGCTTTACCGATAACCGCAGTATCGAGCAAACATTAAATCTTGGCTGGCGCTTGCTGTCGCTTTTGCCGCGCGAAGAGCTCGATCGTGTAGAAAGCGAGCTGTTGGATAAATTTTATAACCCTGAGGATGCCAAAGATCTTCTTGCATAAAAGGGAAGGTGAGGATGTATGAACCAGCAGGTATTTCCGACTAAAGGCAACCTGATTGCAACCAAAAAAACGCTCTCGCTTTCAACCATGGGCTACGATTTGCTCGACCGCAAACGCAACATCCTCATTCGCGAGATGATGCTGCTGATTGACAAGTCCAAACTTTTGCGCAGAGAAATCGACGGCACCTACGAGCGTGCCTACCGTGCATTGCAGCATGCCAATATGACGCTTGGCGTGATAGAAAACATCGCCCGAACAGTGCCTGTGGATGATGGTATAAAACTGCACTTTCGCAGTGTTATGGGTGTGGATATCCCCATTGTGGATTACCACGACGAGGAACCGGAGCTTTCTTACGGCTTTCTTGATACCAATTCGCAGCTTGATTATGCTTACCGCTGCTTTCATGAAGTGAAAAAGATGACGGTGCTGCTTGCAGAGGTAGAGAACAGTGTTTATAAGCTGGCGAATGCCATTGTAAAAACACAGCGCCGTGCCAATGCACTGAAAAACGTAGTCATCCCCCGTTTGGAGGAAACAACAAAATTCATCACCGATTCACTGGAAGAAAAAGAGCGTGAAGAATTCAGCCGTCTCAAAGTGATTAAGGCAACGAAAACGAAAAATGCCAACGATTAAAAAGGGGGATGCTTTTGCATCCCCTATTTTGTAATACTAAACTGCAATCAAATCATTGATTTCATTGCAGTATGCCCAGCATTGCTGTGCTGCATTTTGTGCAAGCACAAAATCCGTTTTATGCAAACGCCTAATTTTTATAGAAGTTTGGTATAAGATGAATTGTTTTTTATAAAAATACAATTTTATGTTTTGTTTTGCACCTGTCGCGGTATTGATAGAATATAGCATATTTACCAATGCTATAAATTTTTTGTTAACATACGCGTTCTGCAACAGTTTTTCTTTGAGAATGCAATCTTAGTATGTTAAAATAAAAAGGTTAACGCGAAAGGGTGAGCTGTTTTGAATTTTAATATAAAGCTGGATAAACAAAAACGTAACCGTGCAATTGTTTATGTACTTACCGTTTTGTTCTCTGTTTTGTTCATTTATTATGGCAATCAGTTTGCTTCTCAAGGAATGCAAATATTCGAGGGTGCAAGCATGGAGAAGCCTGTAAAGGCACAGGTAGTTGCCGTGCAAAAAAGAAGTACCGACAGTTTTACGTTGGACCAGGGAGAAACTGCGGTACAAAACATCTTAATCGAATTTTCGGCTAAAATATTAAACGGGTGGCAAAAAGGGCAGGTTGTGCAGTGCAACCAAATGATTGACGGCTTTACACCCATCGGCAACAAAGAGGTAGAAGCGGGTGACCGTGTGCTCATCTTTAATTCCGACCCCTCCTCTGCAAGCAGTGTGTGGATGTTTTGGGATTATATACGCACAGATACGCTGCTGATATTGGGGCTTGTGTTTATGGTGCTGCTGTTGTTGTTTGGCAGAGGCAAAGGCGTTAACACCATTATATCGCTGGCTTTTACATGTCTTGCGGTATTTGCGGTATTTATTCCATCCATACTATCCGGTAAAAATGCTTATATTTCGTCGATTGTAATTTGCTTATTCACCATTATAATGACCTTGCTGATTGTAAACGGTGCGAATGCAAAAGGGCTGGCAGCAGGAATTGGCTGTTTGGGGGGCGTTTTGGTCTCGGGTGCACTCACGCTGATTATGGATTATTTTTTAAGGCTGACAGGGCTTGTAGATGAAGAATCAGTGTTCCTTTTGTATATGGAAACCCCAAAACCAATTGACCTGAAAGCAATTATTTTTGCGGCTATTATCATCGGTGCGATGGGTGCGATTATGGACGTTGCCATGTCTATTGCATCTTCACTTGCAGAGGTGCGCGAAATTATGGAGGTGCCAACCTTTGGCGCACTCATGAAATCGGGCATTCAAATCGGGCGGGATATTATGGGCACGATGGCGAACACCCTTGTGCTTGCATATATCGGCAGTTCGCTTTCCATGGTACTGCTGCTCATTGCCTATAATAAATCTTTGCTCGGCCTGCTTAACAAAGAAATGATTGTAGTTGAAATTTTGCAAACTTTGGTGGGCAGTATGGGTATACTATTTACCATACCGCTTACATCGGCAATTTCAGCATTTGTATATACGCGCCATGCAAAAACGGCGGATAAAGATAGTTCTGCTTTATTGGAAGGGCAGGACGGACAACCTTGACAACTATCGTAAAAAAACTTAAAATTATTCATATGTAATTTCAAAGGAGATGCAAAATCCAATGAGCGAAGAATGTACCCATGATTGTTCAAGCTGTTCTCAAAATTGCTCGAGCCGAGAAAAAAGCCCTAAAGATTTTTTAGAGCAGCCGCACGAATTAAGTTGTATCAAAAAAGTAATTGGTGTTGTCAGCGGCAAAGGCGGGGTAGGTAAAAGCCTTGTTACCGGCATGCTGTCTGTACTGATGAGGCGCAAAGAGTATCATGTGGCTGTGCTGGATGCGGATATCACAGGACCGTCTGTACCCAAAATGTTCGGTATCCACGAGCACGCGTGCGGCGATGAATCGGGCATTTACCCTGCAAAAACCAAAACAGGCATTGATGTAATGTCGGTAAACCTGCTGTTGGAAAACGAAAGTGATCCGGTTATCTGGCGCGGGCCTGTCATTGCCGGTACTGTAAAACAGTTCTGGACAGATGTTATTTGGAATGACGTAGATTTTATGTTTGTGGATATGCCCCCGGGAACCGGAGATGTTGCGCTCACGGTGTTTCAGTCTATACCGGTGGATGGCATTATCATTGTTACTTCTCCGCAAGAGCTTGTTTCGATGATTGTGGAAAAGGCAGTCAATATGGCAAAGATGATGAACATCCCCATTCTTGGTCTTGTTGAAAACTACAGCTACATCGAGTGCCCCGATTGCGGCAAAAAAATGCCGGTGTTCGGCGAAAGCCACATCGACGAAACCGCACAAAAATTTGGGCTGGATGTACTTGGTAGATTGCCCATTGACCCGCAGCTTGCCAAGAACTGCGACGGTGGTGTAATTGAACTGTTTGAAGGCAACTGGCTCGATAAAGCAGCCGATAAAATTGAAACGTTGTAGATAAAAATGACAACATGCAGTATAGCCATCCCAAATTCTATGTACAATAGGGTTTGGGGTGGCTTTTTTGTTTGATTTGTGTGTCAATAATAGAGGTGGTAGAACTTTATTGTTGGGCAACTGGGTGGTTGGGTTTTTTGTATTATGGCTTTCGTTTTAATGTAAATGCTATCATAGTGTACAAATTTTATTAATATTGAGCATCAAACTTTTGATTGCAGAGGTTGCCATTATATTGACAAAAAGTAATACCTAGATTATAATAATGTTAGACACGGATAACATTTTGTTATCCGTAAAATAAGCACCTTATGTTAGCTTAAGCTAACAATATACAACAAAAAGTAAAAGGGGATTACCCATATGAATAAAAAAAGCAAAACCTTAAAAGATTTGCACCCCGGGCAGAGCGCAAAGATTGTATCCATCGGCGGCGCAGGGGCACTCAAACGTCGCCTTATCGATATGGGGTTAACTCCCGGTTGTGACGTTTTTGTGCGCAAAGTAGCACCACTGGGCGACCCTATCGAAATCAATATCCGCGGTTATGAGCTTTCGCTGCGCAAAGACGATGCAAAAAACATTCTTCTACTATCTGAATAATAATCGGCATATTCTTCAAAGGACGAGTTTACAGCGGCATCAACGCCGAAGAAAGGCTGAAAGCATATGAGCTATACAATTGCATTGGCGGGCAACCCGAACTGCGGCAAAACCACTTTGTTTAACGAGCTTACCGGCTCGAACCAATATGTAGGCAACTGGGCGGGTGTAACGGTAGAAAAAAAAGAGGGTAAAACGGTACACAATGGGGTGGAGTTACTAGTCAACGACTTGCCCGGTATTTACTCGCTGTCTCCCTACACGATGGAAGAGGTTTGTGCGCGCGATTACATTATGAACGATGACCCCGACGTAATCATTGATATTGTAGACGGCACGAATATCGAGCGCAATTTGTACCTTACCATTCAGCTGATGGAGCTTGGCAGACCGATGATTATCGCGATGAATATGATGGATGATGTGGTGCAAAAAGGGGAGCACATCGATTGTGAAATGCTTGGTAAACTGTTGGGTGTTCCGGTTATCCCCATTGTTGCGCGCAAGGGCGAAGGCTTAAAGCAGCTGATGGACGAGGCGGTACGTATTGTTACTTCGGGCGAGCAGCAGCATTATCAGATTAAATACGATTATAATACGCAAAATGCCCTCAATGATATTCTGCTGATCCTGCTCGAGAATAAAAGTACTTCCGACCATCACATCCAATTCTATGCCAGTAAACTGCTGGAGGCAGACTCATCGATTGCCGACCTGCTCAAACTTACCGACAGCCAGCGCAAACGCATAGAAGACGTTATCTTGCGTTATGAGGCAACCTCGCAGTATGGCGACCGCGATACCATGCTTGCAGATGCACGTTATAAGTATATTACCGAGTTAGTGGGTAAAACTGTCACGAAAAACACAACTCCCGGCTATTTAACCAAGTCGGACAAGATTGACCGTATTGTAACCAACCGTGTGCTCGCACTTCCAATCTTTTTACTTGTAATGTTTTTGATGTTTTCAGTGGTATTTGGTCCTATCGGCGAAGGGCTGAAAGCAGCTGTAGAGTGGCTGATAAACGGTTTGATTACTCCTGCTGTAGAACGCATCCTAATTTCTGCGGATGCCCCTGCTTGGACGTTCAGCCTCATACTAGATGCAGTCATCGGCGGTGTGGGAGGTATATTGACGTTCTTGCCGCAAATCATGTTATTGTTTTTATTCCTTTCTATTTTAGAGGACAGCGGATATATGGCGCGTGCGGCGTTTATTATGGACCGGCTGCTGCGTAAACTGGGGCTAACGGGTAAATCGTTTATCCCTATGTTAATGGGGTTTGGCTGTACGACGCCCGCAGTAATGGCGGCACGTACGATGGAAAATGATAAAGACCGTAAACTCACCATTATGCTTACACCGTTTATGTCGTGTGGTGCAAGGCTGCCGATTTATGCGCTGTTTGCGGGCATCTTTTTTGAGGAACATCAGGGACTGGTTGTGTTCTCGATGTATCTGCTCGGCATTGTAGTTGCCATTGTAGTGGGGCTTATTTTAAAGCACACCCTGTTTAAAGGCAACGCGGCGCCGTTTGTTATGGAGCTGCCCACTTACCGAATGCCCACGCTCAAAAGTACCATGCTGCATATGTGGGATAAGTGCAAGGGCTTTCTTGTTAAGGCGGGAACTGTTATCTTCTCGATGAGCATTCTAGTATGGATTATGCAAAACTTTAGTTTTTCACTGAATATGGTAGAAGATAGTTCTATCAGCATGTTTGGTCAAATCGGGGCATTCATTGCACCGGTGTTTATTCCCCTTGGTTTTGGTACATGGCAGGCGGCGGTTGCTCTGCTTTCGGGTATCGTAGCAAAAGAAGCGGTGGTTACCACAATGAGTGTTTTGTACGGGGCGGGCGGTTTGGCACTGCAAGCGGTGTTGGCAACACAGTTTACGCCCCTTTCGGCTTATGCGTTTATGGTGTTTAGTTTACTTTATATGCCGTGTATTGCCGCATTTGTATCCATTCGCCGTGAAATGAACTCGCTGAAATGGGCTCTCGCCACTGTGCTGATGGAAACGGGTGTAGCTTATGTGGTTGCACTATTGGTGTATCAAATTGGCAGCCTGTTTGTGAGATAGCCTGCGTAAAACCGCAGGTGAACAGAAAAGGGATGTTTTTATGGCAAAATATATTATTATCGGTATTTGCATTCTCCTGATTGTATTGGCTCTGGTGCTTTTTGTACGAAATCTTCGCAATATGGCAAAAGGTAAGTGCTGCGAGGGTTGTAAGGGGTGTTCGCAGCGCGGCAGTTGCGGCATCGTTCCTCCCGAAGAGGAAAACAAGCAAGATTAAAAAGGGGAATTTTCAATGAGCGTGATTAGAGAAGCAGGCGAGGATTACCTTGAAGCAATTCTGCAAATTGAAAAGATAAACGAATGTGTGCGCTCGGTTGATGTGGCAAATCGTCTTGGTGTGTCGCGCCCCAGTGTGAACAAGGCAATCGGAATTCTGCGTGAGGCAGGCATGGTAGAACAGCAGCCTTACGGTGATATTAAGCTTACCGAAATGGGGCGAGAACGTGCCGAGGCGGTATCGCGCCGCCATGCGCTCATCAAACGCTTTTTGGTGGAGGCACTGCAGGTAGAAGAAATGGTTGCCGAACAGGATGCGTGCAAGATGGAACACGCAATCAGTGCCCAGACGATGGCACGCTGGGCAGAGTTTGTTGCAAAATATTTAGAAGATAATTAAAAACAAAAAACGGACAGATAAGCATCTGTCCGTTTTTATATGTACTGATTTTTAGAAATCTACTTCGGTACCGTAATAGCAGCATTTTAAGAGTTTTTCCATCTCTTCTTGAGTAGGAATTCTCGGGTTGGAACCGGTGCAGGCATCGCCAATTGCAAGCTCTGCTACTTGAGGCAGTTTCTCTAAGAACTCATCCTCGGGCACCATGCCGTTTTCATAATCTTTAATGCATTTAGGGATACTGAGAGCAACATTGTACTCATCAATCTTATCGCACAAAGCTTTTACCAATTCTGCTGTGGTAGCACCTTTTAACCCAACAAATTTTGCGATTTGTGCGTATCTCTCGGCGGCTACCGCGTTTTTAGCATTGAACTTGATAACCTGCGGCAGATACATAGCATTTGCACAGCCATGAACGATGTGCCCGTTTTTGTAAGCTGCACCGGTTTTATGTGCCATAGAATGGACAATGCCGAGAAGTGCGTTAGAAAACGCCATACCTGCTAAGCACTGTGCATAGTGCATCTGCTCACGAGCTTTCATATCACCTTTGTAAGACGCCTCGAGATACTGAAATACCATTTCGATGGCTTTTAGCGCCAATGGGTCGGTAAAGCAGCAGTTTAGGGTTGATACATAAGCCTCAACAGCGTGGGTGAGCGCATCCATACCGGTATGTGCGGTTAGTTTAGCGGGCATGGTTTCAGCCAAATCGGGGTCAACAACAGCAACATCGGGGGTAATATTAAAGTCTGCCAACGGATATTTAATGCCCTTGGCATAATCGGTAATAACCGAGAAAGCGGTAACCTCGGTTGCAGTACCCGATGTAGAGGGAATTGCGAGGAATTTTGCCTTTTTACGCAGTTCGGGGAAAGAGAACGGCTGGATGATTTCTTCGAAGGTAGTTTCGGGATACTCGTAGAATACCCACATCGCTTTTGCAGCATCGATGGGGGAACCGCCGCCGATGGAAACAATCCAGTCGGGCTGGAACTCACGCATTGCAGCAGCACCCTTCATGACAGTTTCTACAGAAGGATCCGGCTCAACATTTTCGAAAAGCTGCACTTCCATACCGGCTGCCTTTAAGTTGTTTACAACTTTGTCCAAAAAGCCAAAACGCTTCATAGAGCCGCCGCCTACTACCACAATTGCCTTTTTGCCTTTTAAATTTTTCAGTTCTTCAATTGCACCGGGGCCATGATAAATGTCTCTTGGTAATGTGAAACGTGCCATGATAAACTCCTCCTAAAAATTTTATAATCAAAGTTTTGGATACACAAACGGCTCTGCCCGAGTACAGAGCAGAGCCGATGTGCGCGGGATTATGTATCGTGTGTGTTAGGGTTCATAAGATAGCCTTCTGTGTAAAACTACCTTTGTTAATATTTTATCATTTATTCAAAAATCAAGGTAATGTAAAATTGATATGCCCTATATGCTTTATAAAACATAATAACTGCAGAGCACTTATAACTATAATTTTTGTTAGGAACAGATAACTGCTGCGTTAATTTACGGTTATTCTATTGATTCTGATATGCGGTGCGAAATTTGCCTATGGGCAAAGCCGCACATCATCAATTTTATCAAAACGCTTCGTGCTTTGATATAATAAAAGAAACAGTGAAGCTCTTAGTCCTTCACTGTTTCTTTTCGTTTTGCAAGGTATTCCAAATCTTGATTGTTCAAAGGGGCAGTCTTGAGCATATCAGGGCGCTTGCGCAAGGTGCGTTCAAGCGATTGCTCTCTGCGCCATTTTTGTATATTGGCGTGATGCCCGCCCAAAAGCACCTCAGGTACCTGCCTGCCGTTCCAGTTAGCAGGGCGGGTATATTGCGGATGCTCCAGCAGACCGTTAAAATGGCTTTCATCGGTAAAGCATTCATCGCTAGAAAGCACCCCATCACACATTCTGGCAATGGTATCGGTAACAACAAGTGCAGGCAGTTCACCGCCTGTGAGCACATAATCCCCGATGGAAAGCTCTTCGTCAACGATTTCTTCAATCACGCGTTCGTCCACACCCTCGTAGTGTCCGCATAAAATAAAGAGGTTATCCATCTTAGAGTATTCAACCGCCATTTGCTGTGTAAATTTTTTACCCTGAGGGGACATATAAATGACATGCGGTTTTTTGCCGATACTCTCCGCTACATCGCAATAGCAGCGGTAGATAGGGTCTGCCTGCATTACCATACCCATCCCGCCGCCAAACGGTGCATCATCTACACGGCGGTGCTTATCATCGCTGTAATCGCGGATATTGTGGCAGTAAATCTCGATATGCCCCGCACCCCTTGCCCGCCCGATAATGCTCTCGGAGAGAACGGTCTCGCACATTTCAACAAACAGCGTTGCAATATCAATTCTCATCAAACAAGCCCTCCAACGGACGAATCATCATCAAATTGGCTTGCAAATCGGTGCGGAGTACCACTTGCTTGATGGCGGGAATGAACTTGTCGGCTTTGCCCTCTGCACGGATGTGATAAACGTCATTTGCGCCGGTTTGCGATACATCACAGATGGTACCATAAATTTCACCGGTATCGGCATCCTGTACCTGCATTCCAATCAAATCCTGCACAAAAAAATCTCCTTCGTCCAGTTTGCAGTCATCGCGGTTAATGTACAAGGTTTTTCCGCGCAGTTTTGCTGCATCCTCAACGGTATCAATCCCTTTGATTTTAGCAATTACTACGTTTTTATGCACACGCACACGCTCGGCTTCAATGCTATTTGTGCCGTTTTTATCCAAATAAAACCGCTTGAAATCGCAAAGAAAATCGGGGGTATCGCTCCAAGGATTGATTTTTACTTCACCGCGTATGCCGTGCACCGAAACGATTTCACCTGTATCTAAGAATTGTTGTATCATAGCTTACCTCAATTCAATTTGATTAATTTATCAATTCATTGCTACTCTTTTAAAGAGCAGCCTATCATTTTTTTTATTGCGAAAGAACCCCTTTATAGAAAACGAATGGGAAAGCAGTAAGCCCTCCCATTCGTACGTAATTGTCAGGTTAGTCGATTTCCACAGCGACCTTGATGTCCTTGCGAACAGCCGCCGCCTTCATAACAGCGCGGATTGCTTTCGCAATTCTGCCCTGCTTGCCGATAACTCTGCCCATATCGTCCGGTGCCACATGCAGATGATACACAATGGTACCGTCCTCCAACGGGCTGTCCGTTGTGATATTAACAGAGTCTTTATCCTCGACAAGACCCTGTGCGATTGTCTTCAGAAGCTGTTCCATTTTCAACCTCCCACAGCATTAGATAACGCCGTTAGCTTTTAGCAATGATTTTACGGTTTCTGTTGGTTGTGCACCGTTAGAAATCCATTTTTTTGCTTTTTCCTCGTCGATTTTTACGATAGAAGGATTCTTTGTAGGATCGTAGTAGCCTACTTCCTCAATGAATCTGCCATCTCTCGGGTATCTCGAATCTGCAACAACAATACGATAGAAAGGCGCTTTTTTAGCACCCATGCGGCGCAATCTTATTTTAACAGCCATTTCTGTCACCTCCATAGTTTTTTTAATTTTTAAATATATTCTTACACACAGCGCAAAACGCAATATGTAATAACCTGTTTTATAATCCGAACGGAGAGCCGCCGCCCATACCGCTCATCATGCCACGCATGCGTTTGCCTTTTTTTCCCATACCGCTGAATTGCTTCATCATTTTTTGCATTTGTTCAAATTGGCGCAGCAAACGGTTGACATCTTCTACCTTTGTGCCGCTGCCCGCCGCAATTCTGCGCTTGCGAGAAGGGTTTACGATAGCCGGCTTTGCACGTTCTGCTTTGGTCATCGAGTTGATGATGGTTTCAATCTGACGAAGCTGTGCTTCGCCCTGTTCGGCTTCTTCATCTTTAATGGCACCTTTTACTCCCGGAAGCATCGAAAGCACCTGGCTGAGGGGCCCCATTTTGCGTATTTGCTTCATTTGTTCAAGCAAATCATCCAAATCAAAAGAGTTTTCTTTTAACTTTTGTGCCATCTTTTCCGACTTACCCAAGTCGAGTTGTTCCTGCGCTTTGTCAATCAAGGTGAGCACATCGCCCATACCCAAAATGCGAGAAGCCATGCGGTCGGGGTAAAACGGCTCGAGATCCTCCAGTTTTTCGCCCATACCCACAAATTTAATCGGCTTGCCTGTAACAGCGCGTACCGAAAGTGCCGCACCGCCGCGGGTATCACCATCTAGTTTGGTAAGAATAACACCGTCAATCCCCAGTGCCTCGTCAAAACTTTTTGCAACATTTACTGCATCTTGACCGGTCATAGAGTCGATAACAAGCAGTATTTCGTTGGGTTTGAGTTCGGATTTAATGTTTTTAAGCTCGCCCATCAGCTGCTCATCAATGTGCAGACGACCGGCGGTGTCGAGAATGACAATATCATGTCCATAGTCTTTTGCGTGCGAAATCGCTTTTTTTGCGATGGTGACAGGGTCAATCTGCCCCATTTCAAATACAGGCGCGCC
This sequence comes from Hydrogenoanaerobacterium saccharovorans, assembly GCF_003814745.1. NCBI lineage: Bacteria > Bacillati > Bacillota > Clostridia > Eubacteriales > Oscillospiraceae > Hydrogenoanaerobacterium > Hydrogenoanaerobacterium saccharovorans. The sequence goes on from NZ_RKRD01000001.1 coordinate 848,180, forward strand.
AACTTTTTCGCCTACCACCTTAAGCTGATCAATTGCAGCGGGGCGGTAAACGTCACACGCTACAAGCAGCGGGCGCTTGCCCTGCTTTTTAAAGAATTTTGCCAGTTTTGCAGAGTGCGTGGTTTTACCCGAACCCTGTAAACCGCACATCATAATAATAGTGGGGATTTTGGAAGAAAAATTGATTCTGCTGTTTTCCGCACCCATGAGCGTGGTTAGTTCGTCATTAACAATTTTAATAACCTGCTGTGCGGGAGTAAGGCTGGTTAATACATCCGAGCCGATAGCACGTTCGGTTACGGATTTGACGAAGTCTTTCGCCACCTTATAATTGACGTCGGCTTCAAGCAATGCAAGGCGAACTTCGCGCATTGCCTCTTTGACATCAGCCTCGGATAATTTTCCTTTGGAACGCAGCTTTTTAAACGCGGCAGAAAGCTTATCCGACAGTCCCTCAAATGCCATAGTTGTTCATTCCTTTATGGTTAATTATTCAGCTCGGTTGCGATGGTAATAATAGCCGAAGCCCTGTCCGCAATCTGCCCCGAATAGTGGTATTCTTTGTTGTAGAACTCAATGTCCTTCGCGCACTGAACAATCTTGGTGATTGCCTCCTGCACTTCGCGAAACTTTTTGGCAAGCCCCAAACGCTCTTCCATTTCTAAAAGCACTGCTTCGCCGCGCTTAATAGAATCTCGAACGCCTTGGCGGGTGATGCCCTCGTGGTCGGCTATTTCAGAGAGAGAAAGATCCTCATTGTAGTAAAGTTCGATAACCTCTTTTTGCTTATCGGTCAGAATATCGCCGTAAAAATCTAAAAGCAACGAGATTTTAAGGTTTTTCATCGAACTCTCTCCTCCCAACGCTCAAAGTGTAAAGCGTTTTACTTTACATCAACATTTAGTATTATACCGTATTTACACAATGCTGTCAACGTATTTTTTATTACATTTTTTGACTTTTTATTTCAGAAAATGTAAACAGGTTCACATATCGTTTCATTGTAACCATCTTGATTTTATGGTATAATTTGGCGTATAACTTGATGGGATGTGCTGAATTGAAAAATAAATTGTTAAGAGTACCACTGGTATCTTTGGTGGCAGGATTGATACTTTCTGCAATAGAACATAATGTTGTTTTGCGAATGGTGAAAGATTCAACGGAGTGGACATTGAAAATGGGAGATACCGTATATTATTTTTCTTTGGTTTTATGTGTTGTGTTATTCATTGCTGCGGGGCTATTTTGTTTTAAAGATATGACAAAAAAAGAAATTGCAAAATCTGCGTCCCTTGTTGTGCTGTACCAAATCATTGTTTTGGTGGCAGAGCAGCTTTTTCAAATGTTTGCAAGCTATTCCATAACATTCATGTATCTGTTTGTTCCCGTCAGCCTTTATACTACTCTGTATCAGATGCTTTTAAAAAATCTGCCGCTGTCATCATTTATTCTGATTATACCAAGCATGTTTACACCTTATCTTTTTATACTCTTTGGCAATAAAGACGTTGAGAAGCTAAAAACTGAGATGAAAAGTACAGACACAGCACAATAATGGTATCTATCTGTCAACCGGTAGAGAAAAGCACAACGATTATTAGAACGAAGGCGCATACGAATCATTTATCATTCGCTTTTACTCTTTTACAAAAATACCATGTAAAAGGTGCCCCATGCATTGCACGGGGCACCTTTTGTTCGTTTTTTATTTTGCCTTTTTCATAAACACCCATGTAAAGATATAACATAAATAAGCAAATACAACGGTAAATAAACAAACAACAAACGAAGTAAAATTAAACATATTGCCAATAAATATAAGGGCAACCATCATTACAGAAAGAAATATTTTAAAGGCTGCTGCCATAGCTTTGTCGTTGATTGAATCGGTAGTTCTGCCTAACTTTTCGGCAGCTGTAGCGGCAAGCTTGTCCCTGTTTTTTAACAGCAGTGCCATCTTAACTGACGAGCCTGTGCCATAAATGAACAGCCCTGCACTAACACCTACAATGTAAGCTTGATAAATATCAAATAAGCCGTTATAATGCGACGTCAGCCACCAAGCAAGCAGCCCTGCACCAATGAAGGCAATCACAATGTAGCTTGCAAACTGCAATTTCATTTTCTTTTTATACACCAAAATTTGTTGTGATAATTCGTTCTCCATTAAGAGCACTCTCCTCAAAAGCAATACTACCAGTATACCGTTTAAACCAGATAGTTTCAATGACGCTTCGGTTACAAAAGCCAGTCAAAGTGATAAATACATATGCACCAGCCAATGCAGAAAATCTTTTTCCTATGCAAGCATACACCTGTGTTATGAAATGGCAATTAGCATATTATGACAAAAACGTGAATAATGGAGCAGAAAGGTATGCAAAAATTTCTTTTCTCTACATTGTAAAGCGGACATGCATCTTGTATAATAATGGATAGAATAACAAGAATAAGAAAGAGCGCATTTTAAGTAGAAAGCAGGAAAAAACACGAATGAGAAAACTCGATTCTCCAACCAAATATAAAATTAGAACATGGATTGTCATCAGTACGTATGTGGTACTGTTATTTTTTGTGCTGTTCAACGCACGCTATTTTTTGGGTGCCGCATCCAAGCTGTTAAGCATTATCAGACCGTTTTTTGTGGGGTTTGGCATTGCGTTTGTGCTTAACGGGCCGATGAAAGCCATCGAATCACGCTTGTTTATAGGTAATACCAGCAAGTGGGGAGAAAAACAGAAACGCTTCCTTGCAATGCTGATTACTTATGCACTCTTTTTAATGATTTTCACTTTCGTAATTTCGCTTGTGCTGCCTCAAATAGTAACGAGCATTACCATATTGATAAATAATTTTCCGCAATATTTAGAGAGCTTGCAAAATACAATTAATGAACTGATGAACCGTTTTGGTATCAGCAGCGATCTTGTGCAAAACTTTTTGGGATCTTGGGAAGATATCCTGATAAAGGTTACCAAGCTGTTAAGCAACGCGCTGCCTCAGGTAATGAATTTTACAAAATCACTTACAACTGGGGTATCAAACCTGTTTATAGGCTTCATCGTTTCGATCTATCTGTTAGCGGGTAAAAAACGTTTTATACAGCAGATAAAAAAGTTCCTCAACGCTTATTTATCCGAACTGCACCGCGACAGAATGCTGCGTTTGGGCAACATAGCGTATACCACATTTAACGGCTTTATTTCGGGGCAATTGTTGGATGCTATGATTGTAGGCGTTTTATGCTTTATCGGTATGAACCTGATGCCTCTATCGGACGCTGTCAACCCTTATTTGGTGCTGATTTCTACGATTATTGCCATCACCAACATTATACCAATATTCGGTCCATACATCGGCGGAATACCCTGTACCTTGATTATTTTAATGGTAGATTTAAAAAGTGCCATTTGGTTTGTAGTGCTCATTGTGTTGATTCAAACGGTGGACGGCAACATCATTCTGCCCAAAATCGTAGGGGATTCCATCGGTCTTTCGGGTTTTTGGGTTATGTTTGCAATCATATTGGGCGGCGGATTTTTCGGGCTGCCGGGTATGATTTTTGGCATTCCTACTTTTGCCGTTATTTATAAGATAGCAGCGATTATAACCAATAAACGGCTTGCAAAAAAACAGGCACAAAAGGAACTGCTCAATAAAGGGGATCATACTATAACAACAGGGGAGTAGGCAAAACAAATGATAGGAACAATTGTTAATACGGTAGCAATTGCATTGGGCGGGCTGATTGGCTTGCTGATTAAACGTGGTGTACCAAAGCATGTAGAAGATGCAGTGATGTCCTCGCTGGGTATCGGAATTCTGATTGTAGCGCTTAACGGCGTACTTTCCTCAATGATTACCGTATTGCCTTCGGGCAAGTTGAGGGACAGAGGCGGGCTGCTGCTTATCATCAGTTTGGCAGTTGGCACCTTGATCGGTGAACTTTTAAAGATTGATGACCGGCTGAACCTTTTGGGAAGAATGATTGAAAACAAGCTGAAAGTAGATGGTTTTGCAAAAGGTTTTATCAGTTCTTCGCTTATATTCTGCGTTGGTGCAATGTCCATCATCGGGCCGCTTAACGACGGGCTGCGCGGTGACTCAAGTGTACTGTTTATAAAAAGTGCACTCGACGGCACCACGGCACTTATTCTTGCATCCACTTTAGGGGTGGGGGTGCTGTTTTCTGCAATCCCTGTATTACTCTATCAAGGCACCATCGCCATGCTTGCAGGTGTACTTACCAAAGCAGTGTCCGACGATTTGTTGTCGATGATATGTATGGTGGGATATGCCATTGTTCTTTGTATAGGGCTAAACTTTATTGGCAGCAGCAAAATTAAAACAGCCAATATCATACCTGCTTTGTTGGTTCCTGTAGTGTATAACATGCTGATGATGTTGAAAACTTTGTAGTAATTATGTACAAACGATGCGCGCTTGTTCTATGTGTATCTATAAAAACAACAGAATTTCTTTCAAATACCCCAAACAAGCGCTATTATCCGTTGACGAAAAAATCCAGTATGCTATAATTAAAACATACAAGTATGCTAACGTTCCTGCGCAACACACATTTTGATTAATAAACCATATATATTGATTTGGGAGAGTATGATTATGTTTGTAAAAGATGTTACTGTTCAAAACCAGGTTGGTTTACACGCGCGCCCCGCTACTTTTTTTATTCAAAAAGCAAATGAATATAAATCGTCTATCTGGGTTGAAAAAGAAGAACGCAGAGTCAATGCGAAGAGCCTTCTTGGCGTGTTGTCTCTCGGTATTGTAGGCGGTACCAATATTCGTATTATTGCAGACGGCTCTGATGAGCAGGCTGCTGTTGAGGGTCTTGTTAAATTAATCGAATCCGGCTTTACAGAGTAATTTTTCAAACATAGCCGCTGAAGGCAACCAATTTACTTCAGTGCGTACATTTTATATTAGCAATAGCAACAATTGCGCTGTCATCGTTTTGGCAGCGCTATTTTTTTCTAGGGAGGGCGACAGGATGAACAATGACAGGCTTCCGTACCTTCGAAATAAAGTGAAAAAGCTGCCGCTGGACCCCGGCTGCTATATCATGAAAGACAAAAGCGGTACCATCATATATATTGGTAAGGCAAAGGCGCTCAAAAACAGAGTATCCAGCTACTTTCGCAGTGTAGAAAAACACACAGATAAAGTGTATAAAATGGTTGAATCGGTATATGATTTTGAGTATATCGTCACAGCCAGCGAGTTTGAAGCCCTTGTGTTGGAATGCAGCCTTATCAAAGAATATACGCCAAAGTACAATATTTTGCTCAAGGATGACAAGGGTTACTTTTATGTTAAAATTTCCGCTCCTCCGTGGGGCAGAATTACGGCAGAAAAGCAAAAATTGGATGATGGAGCAATTTATTTAGGGCCGTATACTTCTTCGTTTGTGGTAAGCCAGACGGTGGATGAAACCAATAAAATTTTTATGCTGCCAACCTGTAACCGCAAATTCCCGAATGAATTCGGCAAAGGCAGGCCTTGCCTGAATTTTCACATCAAACAGTGTATGGGTGTTTGCCGGGGCAAAATTACGGAAAAAGAGTATCAACAGGTGATTGACTCGGCAGTAGAGTTTATTAAAAACGGCAGTACGCAGGCAATTGATAAGCTAACCGATGAAATGATGGTTGCAAGCGAGAATATGGAGTTTGAGAAAGCTGCTAAGCTGCGCGACCGCATCAATGCCATCAATCGTATTACCGAACATCAGAAGGTCATCTATACCAAAGCCGATAATCAGGATATCATCGGGTTTGCGCAGTTGGATAAGCTCACCTGTGCCGCAGTGCTGAAATTTCGCAACCAACGCTTGGTGGATAAGGATGACTATATTTTCACTGATGCCGGTGAATTGAAGCAGTTCCGCGGTGAATTTATCACAAACTATTACAGTTCGCATACAGACCGCCCAAAAATAGTATCTGTAGACGGCGAATTTGACGATATGCCCATCATCGAACAGTATCTTACACAGCAAGCGGGGCATAAAGTTACCCTGCACATACCCAAACGCAGCGAGGGCTATCAGCTAACCCAGATGGCGCGCAACAATGCCGCACAGCGCCTGTCGCACGAAACAGAAAGAACAGGCAAAGAAGTTGCCGCATTGGATGAGCTCGCACGTCTGCTGGGGCTGAAATCGGCACCTGTTTACATCGAGGCATACGACATTTCGAATATTGGTTCCGATACCATGGTGGCGGGGATGGTGGTTTTTGAGAACGCCCGTCCAAAAAAAGAAGCATATAAAAAATTTTCTATTAAGTCTCAGTTTACTCCGGACGATTATGCATGTATGCGTGAGGTAATCACCCGCCGCTTCAACCGTTATTTTGAAGAGCAAGAAACGGGCAGAGGTTTTGGTAAAAAACCCGATTTGATTCTGCTTGATGGCGGCAAGGGGCATGTGGGTGTCATCCGTCCGTTGCTTAGCAAAATGGGGTTGGGCGACATTCCTGTCTTTGGTATGGTAAAGGATGATAAGCATAAAACGCGTGCCATTGCTGAGGATGGCGGCGAGATTGCAATCAATTCTAACCGCACAGCATTTACTCTTGTTACAAAAATACAAGATGAAGTACACCGTTTTTCCATCACTTATTCACGCAGCAAACATAAGGCAACTGCATTCGAACTGAGTCTCACCAAGGTGGATGGTATTGGCGAGAACAGGGCAAGAGCGTTGTTCAAGCACTTTAAAACGGTAAAAGCGATGAAATCTGCCACTTGTGAAGAGCTTGCCGAAGCACCTTCTATGACGGTTAACACTGCAACAAATCTTTACAATTTTCTCCATGAAAATAGTTAATTTTTACCAATTAGCATATTTGCAGTTGACAGCTTATCAAAATTAACCGATAATATTACGTGTACACTTTACTGTAAAAATAATAGTTTTGGATTGAAAGCGGCTTGGGTCTGCTTAAAGGAGTTACAAAAATGAGAGTGATTACAGGTACGGCCCGCGGACGAAAACTCGTCACCCCGGAAGGACTGGACACGCGGCCTACAGCTGATAAGGTAAAAGAATCGATTTTTTCAATTATACAATTTGATATTCCGGGTGCAAATGTGCTCGATTTGTTTGCCGGTTCCGGTCAGATGGGGATTGAAGCACTTTCGAGAGGTGCCGAAGGCGCAACGTTTGTAGACAGTGCAAAACTTTCCATTACTGCGGTTAAGCAGAATCTCGATGCCACAGGGTTTATCGGTAAAGCAAAAGTTTACCCCATGGAAGCAAAAACATATTTACTAAGTGCTGCCGATCGCTATGATATTGCTTTTTTAGATCCGCCTTACCATCTCGGGCTGGTGGCAGCTGTTTTACCTGGTGTGGCTAAGCTGATGCGTGAGAACAGCATTATTGTGTGTGAAACGCAAGCAGACGAAAAATTGCCGGAATCCGTGGAGAACTTTACCTTGCGCAAAACCTATCGTTATGGCAGAATACTGGTACATGTTTACAAAAACGAGGGGGACGTTGATTAATGCGAATTGCAGTTTGCCCCGGCAGCTTTGACCCGGTTACAAAGGGACACCTAGACATTATTCACAGGGCATCCAAGCTGTTCGATAAAATCATTGTGGTTGTAGTTATCAACCCAGACAAACACCCTAGCTTTTCGGCTGAAGAGCGAATGGACATGATACGCCGTGCAACTACCGATATCCCAAATATGGAGGTAGATAATTTCTCAGGGTTGCTGATGGATTATGTACGAGATAAAGGTGCGGTTGCGATTGTAAAAGGTTTGCGCGCAGTAACCGATTTTGAATATGAGTTTCAGATGGCACTAATTAATAAAAAGCTTAATCCGCAAGCGGATACTTTGTTTTTAACCACTGCTACCGAGAATATGTATCTTAGTTCCAGTATTGTAAAGCAAATCGCTTCATTTGGCGGCGATATCACCGATTTTGTACCCGGAGTAATTGTTACAGAAGTAAAGGATAGGCTGTGCCGCTCGATCTAAAACACCTTAGAATCAAGGAGGTTTTAATATGAATGTGGAAGAAATTCTGGATATGCTGGATGAAATGATTGACCGTGCCTGGAATTTGCCAATGACAGGCGGACGATGTGTTTTGGATGCAGATAAAGTGCGGGACTTGCTTGATGATATTCGCGCAAATATGCCTCCTGAAATTTCTCATGCAAAAAAAATAGTAGCTGACCGAGGCGAAATTATTGCAGAGGCAAAACGTGAGGCAGAAGCGATTGTGCGCCGTGCTGAAGAGCGTGCAAAATCTCTTGTTGCACAAGAAGAAATTATGCGCCAATCACATCAAAGAGCACAAGAAATGATAACGCAGGCACAGATGAAATCGCGCGAGATGCGTCAAGTGGCACAGGAGTTCGCCGACAAAATGCTTAAAACCACCGAAGATGGACTTGCTAAGTCGCTGATGGAAGTAAAAAGTACGCGTCAGGCTTTGCGTAATACAAAAAAATAACTCGGTTCTTATTAAATATTTCGAAATTATGAGACGGCTTGTATGCCGTCTCTTTTTTATTTTGTATGACGTTGTCGATTGAAATGAAGAAATCTTTGGTTTTTATAGCTGTTTGTGCATGTTTTGTTAAAAGCTGTTGGAATCCGCATCAAATGCCGAAAAAAGGGGTTGAAAAAGAAAATATAATCATTGCATTTATGAAAAAATATCGTTATAATAAAACTATGGTGGTGCAAAGTGGGGCGAAGTGGTTTATAAACCCTCAAAGTGAAAGGCAGGTGGCGGAAAATGCTAATCGGCGAATATGCTCACAGCTTAGATGCGAAGGGCCGCGTCAATTTTCCTGCCAAAATGCGCGAACACTTGGGGGAACACTTTATTCTTACCAAAGGCCTTGACGGCTGCCTGTTTGTTTATGCAATGGATGAATGGGGAAGACTGGAAGAGAAGATTAAAGCGCTGCCCATGAGCAAAGCAAGAACGTTGCAGCGTTTTTTATTCTCGGGTGCTGTCGATGTTGAACTTGATAAACAAGGCAGAATTGTGATACCGCCTAATCTGCGCGATTATGCCGAGCTGAGCAAAGAGGTTATGATTATTGGTGCCTCTGTGCGAGCTGAGATTTGGGACAAAGAAAAATGGCAGAAGAGCTGCGAGGAGCTGACCCCCGAAATGGTCGAACAGGCTATGGAGGAATTGGGTTTCTGATTGGAAAGGATTGACTATGGAGTTTCATCATATTTCGGTCATGCTAAACGAATGCATCGAGGCATTGAACATTAAACCCGATGGCATTTATGTTGACGGTACGGCGGGCGGTGCAGGGCACTCCTCACACATAGCGGCAAAGCTTACCACCGGCAGATTGCTCGCATTAGATAAAGACCCCGATGCAGTCAGAACAGCAACCGAACGCCTTGCTGAATACTCTTGTGCTCAGGTAGTGCAAAGCGATTTTGCACAGCTGCCGCAGGTTCTCGATTCTCTCGGAATTGATAAAGTCGATGGGATTCTGCTGGATTTGGGAGTTTCGTCGCACCAATTGGATACCGCCGAGCGTGGGTTCTCTTACTTACAGGATGCAAAGCTCGATATGCGTATGAGTCAAAGCGGCGTTAGCGCCTATGATATTGTCAACACCTATTCCGCAGATGACTTGGCGCGGATTTTACGCGAGTTTGGTGAAGAAAAGTTTGCTTGGAAAATTGCACAGAACATTGTAAAAGACAGAGAAAAAGCACCGGTAGAAACAACGTTGCAGCTACTGGAGATTATCAAAAAATCGGTACCTGCTGCCGTTAAGCGCGAGGGAAACCCCGGAAAAAAAACATTTCAGGCAATCCGCATAGCGGTAAATGGAGAACTTGAAAGCTTATCTACCGCGCTAGACACCGCATTTGACCGTTTAAATACAGGCGGGCGTTTCGCCGTTATTACCTTTCATTCGTTAGAAGACCGGATGGTAAAACAAAAATTTGCGGCGTACACCAAAGGGTGCATCTGTCCGCCGGATTTCCCTATATGTGTTTGCGGCAGAACGCCAAAAGGCAAGCTCACACCGCGCAAACCCATTGAGCCTACTGCCCAAGAATTAGAAGTAAACCGTCGCAGCAGAAGTGCAAGGTTAAGAGTTATTGAAAAATTGTAATTAAAATAAATAAATAAAAAAAGATGTTAAACTGTTTTTAAATAAAGGGAGGACGAACAAAATGGCTGTATCACAAAACAATACCTCGGCATATGATCTTTCGCTGTTTGAAGAACGCAAAGAACGGCGTACAATCAAAGTCATTAAAAACAACAATCCAACACCCAGCCTTTTGTTCGGCTTATCCCCCGCAACAGTGCTGTTTACTGCAATTATTGTTGTTGCAATTACTTCACTGTTTATTTATAACAATGTGGTACTTACCGAAATTGGTGCACAAATTAACTCCGTTGCGGCTGAAGCCGCCGATTTGGAAAGCGAGCATGTGCGGCTACAGGCCTCGCTTGAAAATAAATTGTCTGTTAAAAATATTGAAACAAGCGCTGAAAATTCTATGGGGCTTGTTAAGATGGACAGAAGTCAGATCGAATACATTAATTTGGCACCAAATGACGTCGTTGAGGTAGCAGAGCAAGATTTGGCGAATGGGAACCTGGTAGAGAAGGTTATAGCCAAAATAAAGGAATACCTTAACAAGTAGGAAAATAAGTATGGAGTGGATCCTAAAAGAGTTAAGGATGTTATATTCTTGACTCTTTGCTTTTTTGCGGACAAAGTCCGCCATAGGTCGAGTAAAACAGACAGGATTCGACCACGGAAAGGGGATATGATATGGCGGTTACAGGACCAAGTTCAAAAATGAAGCGTCGGATGATGGTTTGTATGGCTATACTGTGCGTGGTAGGCACTTTGGGTTTGATTGTTCGTTTATTTACCTTGCAAGTGGTAGATGCAAAACAATACCAGCGCAATGCCGCAAAACAGCAGCTGCGTGAGGCAGATATCAGCCCCAAGCGCGGGACGATTTACGACCGCAATATGAAAACGCTTGCAAAAAGTGCCACAGCATGGACCGTTGTGTTATCCCCATCCGATATTCGCGATAAAAAAGATAAGGACGGCAAGATTGTACGTTCGGCTGACGAACTCCGCAATACCATAGCCGACGGTCTTTCTGAGATTTTAGAAGTAAACAAAGATAAGATTATCGAGAAATCCCACCGCAATACGTATTATGAAATTATTAAAACAAGGGTAGAACGCCCTGTTGCCGACGAGGTAATTGCATTTGCATCCGAAAACAACATTACATGCATCAGCCTAGAAGAAGACAACAAACGCTACTATCCTTACGGAAGTTTGGCATCTACTGTGCTTGGCTTTACAGGCAGTGAAAACCACGGTGCCTATGGGCTGGAAGCAAAATACGATGATGTGCTCAGCGGTACACCGGGGCGAGTAGTTTCGGCAAAGAATGCATGGGGTACCGATATGCCTTTTAAATACGAAAAGATGTATGATGCTACCGACGGTAACAGCATTGTACTTACCATTGATGAGAGCATTCAGCACTTTGTTGAAAAACATCTTGAAACCGCCGTGAAAGAACATAATGTCCAGGCGCGCGCTACTGCAATTGTAATAGATGTTAAAACCGGGGAAATTCTGGCTATGGCAACGAAAAACGATTTTGACCCCAATTCGCCCTATACAATAGGAGACATCAACATTGCAGCAAAACTGGAATTAGCAAAATCAGGCGACAAAGAAGCTGCAAAAGCGCTTTTGGATAAAGTTGAAAATGTGAATAAACGCAAAGAACTTGAAGCAATGATTAACAGCGGGGAGGATTTTTATAACGACCTGCTGCAACAGATGCAATACGACCAGTGGAGAAACAAAGCGATTTCAGACCCATATGAGCCGGGTTCGGTATTTAAGCTCATCACTGCTGCATCGGCTTTGGAGGAAGGTGCGGTTAACCCAAAAACGTTCTCTTACACGTGCAAGGGTTCGATACAAATTGCAAATAAGCGAATCAGCTGTTGGAAGACAGCCGGCCATGGTACGCAAGATTTTACCCATATTATGATGAACTCCTGCAACCCCGGCTTCATTACGGTTGGTCAAATGCTGGGTGTTGAAAAATTTGTAAAATATCGTCAAGCATTTGGTTTGCAGGATAAAACCAGCATCGACCTACCCGGCGAAGCGGGTAACGTAGGGTTATATCATGAAATCAGCTTAATGGGTACCAAATTGCCCAACGTTTATCTTGCATCCGAATCGTTTGGGCAAACCTTTAAGGTAACCCCCATTCAGCTGATTACAGCAATATCTGCAGTGGTAAACGGCGGTAATCTAATGCAGCCACACCTTGTAAAACAAATTATAGATTCTGACGGCAACATTATAAAAAACATAGAGCCTACGGTTAAACGTCAAGTAATTTCTGCCGAAACGAGCAATACTGTTGCTTTAATGGCAGAAAACGTTGTAACCAAAGGCTCGGGTAAAAATGCTTACATACCGGGTTACCGTGTAGGCGGAAAAACCGGTACTTCAGAGAAATTGGATAAAACAAACGAACAGGGTGCTGTTGATAAACGTATCTCGTCGTTTCTTGGTTTTGCACCGGCAAACGATCCGCAAGTTGCTTGCCTGCTGATGCTTGACGAACCATTTATGCATAACCCATATGGTTCGGTAATTGCAGCACCGGTGGTGGGTGCAATATTAAGCGAAACTCTGCCATACCTTGGTGTAGAGCCCCAGTATACCGATGAAGAACTTGCAAAAATTGATATTAAGGTCCCCGATGTTATAGGTAAAGGTACTATGGATGCACAGGGCAGTTTGCGCCCGATCGGGTTAAATTACGAAGTGATAGGGGAAGGTTCAACCGTTATTAAACAAACTCCGCGCGCAATGACTTCGGTACCCAAGGGCAGCAAAGTTTTGCTTTATACCGATACCGAAAGCCTAAGTAAACTTGCAACCGTGCCCAATGTAATTGGTATGACGGCGCAGCAGGCAAATGTAGCATTAACCGATGCAGGGCTGAACATTAAAATCTCCGGTGCTACCGAAGGCGTAAACACAGCAACAAAGCAAAGTGAATTAGCGGGTGCACAGGTAGAACCCGGTACGGTGATAAACGTCCAATTTATCAGCAAAGATACATCAGATTAAAGACAAATAAATAAAATATACCAGAACGAGTGAACAAGATTTGATAACAAGTAATTTGTACTTGCGGCAAAGCAAGCAATGCGTAAGCTTTGCCTTGGTGAAAGCGGGTGTATTCCCGCAGAGGGGGTAACGAAATGAAGCTTTATGAGCTTTTAAAAGAGATTGAATGTGAAAATAAAATAAAGGATTGTGAAATCTCTAAGGTTACCTGCGACAATCGCGAAGTGATACCGGCATCTGTTTTTGTATGTGTAAAAGGTTTAAAGTTTGACGGGCACACGGTGGCACAGCAGGCGTTGGACGCAGGTGCGGCAGCAGTGGTCTGCGAGCGCGACTTGGGATTGAAAGAGCAGATTTTGGTGCCCAATTCACGTGAAGCGTATGCAATTATGTGCGGCAACTTCTATGGCAATCCATCCCATCATATGAAGTTGATAGGCATTACAGGCACAAACGGCAAAACAACTATTACGTACCTGATAAAGCATGTACTTGAAAGTGCCGGCAAACACGTGGGGCTGATCGGCACCATCCACAACGAAATTGGTGATATGGATGTGCCTGCCACGCATACCACACCCGACCCGGCAGAGTTGCATGTTCTGTTTTCGCGTATGCTGAAAGCGGGCTGTGAGTATGTGGTAATGGAGGTATCTTCCCACGCCCTTGACCAACATCGTTTGGCAGGTTGCCGCTTTGCTGTAGGGGTGTTTACCAATCTTACGCAAGACCATCTGGATTACCACGGCACGATGGAGAATTACTACGAAGCCAAAAAACGATTATTCTCTATGTGCGAAACCGCAGTCATCAACATCGACGATTCTTACGGCAGACGGCTGTTGGATGAAATCAATTGCAAAACCCTTACCTTTTCTACCGACAGTGACAGCGCTGATTTTACAGCAAAAAACATCATCCCGTCGGCTACCCAAACACGTTTTGCTTTGGTAGGCGATAGCTTGATTGGCAGAGTAAAATTCTGCATGCCGGGCAAATACTCTATCTCTAATGCGTTAGCAGCAGGGGTTGCTTCTCTTGCGGCAGGTATTTCTTTTGATAATGCAATCATTGGGCTTAACAGCTGTACGGGCGTTGTTGGCAGAACAGAAGTTTTGGATACCCATACCGATTTTACTGTTATACGCGATTACGCGCACACTCCCGATGGGCTGGAGAAAGTCATCTCTGCTGTTAAGGAGTTTGCAAAGGGGAGAGTAATCACGCTGTTTGGCTGTGCGGGCAACCGAGACCGTACCAAACGCCCCAAAATGGCAGAGATTGTATCACGGCTATCCGATTTTGTTATCCTCACATCCGATAACCCGCGCAATGAAGACCCGCTTCAAATCATTGACGATGCAAAACCGGGATTACTGGAACATGATACGCCGTACGAAATCTTCCCCGACCGTTATGAGGCAATTGAGTGGGCGCTCGATTTTGCCAAAGCAGGCGACATTCTTCTGCTTTGCGGCAAAGGGCACGAGGATTATCAGGTGCTGCATTTTGGTACCATCTGTTTTGATGAAAAAGAAATTGTTTTAAGACTGCTAAAAGAAAAGCAAAAGTAAAAACACCGGGAGGATACCCCAATGGATATAAAACTATCGCTTTCCGCAATTTGCGAGGTTGTATGCGCGGATAAAAAACTGTTCGGCGATGTCAATTACATTACAACCGATTCCCGCGATATTCGTCCGGGTTGTCTTTTTGTTGCACTGCGCGGCGAAAATTTTGACGGACACAATTTTATTGGCAATGCCTTGTTACAAGGGGCACAGTATGCAATTGCAGAGGTAAAAGGCGATTACCCAAAAGACAGGGTGCTTTATGTGGGCAGTACCGAAAAAGCTCTGCGCCGCATTGCTGCGCTGTATCGGGCACAGCTTACAACAAAAATTGTAGCGGTAACAGGCAGTGTCGGCAAAACTTCTACACGTGATATGACTGCGGCAGTTTTATCGGCAGGGTATAAAACGATTAAAACCGAGGGTAATCTCAACAATCAAATCGGTGTGCCCAAAACCGTACTTGGGATAGAAAGCACCCATCAGGCGGCTGTGGTGGAGATGGGAATGTCAGGGTTTGGCGAAATTGAAGAACTATCACTTTGTGCACGGCCAGATGCTGCCATCATCACGAACATCGGAGTATCTCATATTTTAAAACTTGGCAGCCGTGAGGGGATTTTTAGAGCCAAAACAGAAATTACAGCAGGCTTAAAAGCAGGTGCACCGCTTATTTTAAACGGCGACGATGATTTGCTTATTACTTACCGCAATTCCCGTTTCAATATTGTTTACTTTGGCATAGATAACCCCGCTTGCGAGGTACGTGCCCAAGATATTATAAGCAACGACCATACAACTAGTTTTACAATTATATACAACAGCAGAAGTATTCCCGCTGTAATCCCCACAATGGGGAGGCACAATGTGCTAAACGCTTTGGCGGGCTTTACAGCGGGCGTGCTTCTCGGTGTAGAGCCCGAATCGGCGGCGAAGGCTCTGGCAGAATTTGCTCCGACAGGTATGCGCCAAAAAATTGTAGACTGTGGCGGGATTACCATTGTGGAAGATTGCTACAATGCCAGCCCCGATTCCTTTGTAGCCGCACTGAATACCCTAAAGGACAGAAGTTGCACAGGCAGGCGGATTTTAGTAGCAGCCGATATGCTGGAACTGGGCGCGATTTCGAGCAAGGCGCATTACAACGTGGGTATTTTGGCGGGTAAGCTTGGCATAGATGCTGTATACGCATACGGCGAGATGTCGAAGCATACCATAATAGGAGCGGAAGACAGCGGTGTTTGTGATGCAAAATATTTCGATAGCAAACGTAAGCTGGCAAGTTATTTGATTGCCAACGCAAATAAAGGCGATATTTTATGGTTTAAAGCGAGCCGCGGCATGAAGCTTGAGGACGTTATTCAGACAGTATATGAGGAGCGTAGAAAATAACATGAATACATTCGTAATTATTCTTACGGCAGTGCTTGCATTTGCCATTACAGCAATTTTGGGCATTTGGTTTGTACCTTTTTTGCATAAGGTAAAATACGGTCAGCCCATTAACGATATTGGCCCTACATGGCATAAAAATAAACAGGGTACACCTACTATGGGGGGCATTCTGTTTATCATTGGTATTTTGGTTGCAGTAACAGTTGGTTATATCGTATACAATTTTCAAAGTGAAAATATCCTTGTGCATACCTACGAGATGAATGTTATTCGGCTTTTCTCGGGGCTTGTTATGGCTCTTGCATTTGGCTTTATGGGTTTTATAGACGATTACATTAAAGTAGTGCGCAAACGCAATTTGGGGCTTACCGCCCTGCAAAAAATTATCTTGCAAACACTTATTTCCGGGGCTTATTTGGCAACACTGTATGTAAAAGGCGATACCTCCACCATTATTGTTTTGCCATTCTTTGGTCAGCTTAATCTTGGTGTTTTATATTACCCTGTTATGATGCTGTTTATTATATTTATGGTAAATGCGGTCAATCTCACCGATGGCATCGACGGGCTTGCGGCATCGGTAACCTTTGTGGTTTCTGCTTGCTTTATGCTGATAGCAGGTATGCTTGCATTCAACGAAATGAACATTCTTGCAACCGCAGTTGCCGGTGCTATGATTGGTTACCTTGTTTGGAACTTTCACCCCGCAAAGGTGTTTATGGGTGATACCGGTTCCATGTTCCTCGGCGGCCTCGTAGTTGCCATGGGTTACGGTGTGGGGCTGCCTGCATTTCTCATCCCCATTGGCATAGTATATATTTGCGAGGCGGGCTCGGTAGTGCTGCAGGTGGCAAGCTTTAAACTTACCGGCAAGCGCATATTCAAAATGAGCCCTATCCACCATCATTTTGAAATGTCGGGCTTCAGCGAGGTGCGTATTGTTGCATTATTTTCGCTTGTTGCAGCAGTTGGATGCATTCTCTCCGTTTTGGCGGTGCAAAGACTGTAACTGTAAATAAAACATTACAGCTCTGCTCTCTTCTGTTAAACAGAGGGCAGAGCGTTGGCTGCCGAGCCTGTGTGGTGCACGGCTGACGATAGATAGAAAGGATGATATTGTGGGTCAGGCGAGGGCAGATAGCAGATATATGGGCAAAGCACGCAGAAATGTACGTGAAAATGCCGTGGCGAAACCAAAAGCGGCAAAAGGCAGTATAGACATTACTTTTTTAGTGCTGGTTTTGTTGCTTGTCACCTTTGGTTTAATCATGTTGTTTTCAGCAAGTTATGCCAACGCCTATTACCACAACGATGACAGCTTTTTCTATGTAAAAAAACAGTTGGTGTGGGTGGCGCTCGGGATTGGCGGGTTGATTGCTACCACGCTTTTCGATTACCGTTGGTTTAATAAGCTTGCAGTTCCCATTTTCATATTTTCTCTTATGTTGCTTGTAGTAGTACTGTTTATGGCGCCGAGTAACGGGGCAAGGCGGTGGATTTGGCTGCCGGCAGGCGGTAGCGTACAGCCTTCAGAGATAGCAAAGTTTGCAATGGTTATCATGTTTTCGAAGCTGATAATGGCAAATCAAGACCGTATGAAAACATTTAAATACGGTATCGTCCCTTTTGTTACAATTCTTGCAATGATTGCAGGGTTGATGATTTTGGAGCCTCATCTTTCGGGAACCATACTTATTTTGTCTATCGGCGCGATTATGATGTTTATTGGCGGTACCGATTTAAAATGGTTTGCGCTTGCAATTATTGCTTGTGTGGTGGCGCTTGGTATTGTGGTTATGATACCCGGTGTCATCGAATATGCAGCTTCTCGTATCGAGCACTGGCTCGATCCGTTTCTTGATCCCCGCGGTAAAGGGTATCAGACAATTCAATCACTTTACGCTATTGCATCGGGCGGGTTAATGGGCCTTGGTCTCGGTAACTCCCGCCAAAAATATTTGTATATCCCCGAGCCACAAAACGACTTTATCTTTGCTATAGTCTGCGAAGAACTGGGTTTTGTGGGTGCGGCGATTATTATCATACTGTTTGCACTGTTGGTGTGGCGCGGTTTTGTTATTGCAATGAAAGCACGCGACAAGTTCGGCTCAATGCTTGCAGTGGGGCTTACTGTACAGGTAGGCTTGCAGGCGCTGCTTAATATCGCGGTGGTTACCAACACAATTCCAAATACCGGTATCAGTCTGCCGTTTTTCTCATACGGTGGTACTTCACTTACCATGCTGCTTGCCCAAATGGGCGTGGTGCTTTCGGTTTCTCGCCGTGCAGCCTTAGAAAAGGAGTAATTTTATGAGAATCTTGTTTGCTTGCGGCGGCACAGCGGGGCATATCAACCCCGCCCTTGCAGTTGCACAATTAATCCGTCAAAAACACCCCGAAGCAGCGGTGCTGTTTGTGGGCAACCCCACGGGGATGGAGGCACGTTTGGTTCGAGAAGAGGGGTTCGATTTTGCCCCTATTCAAATCAAAGGGTTTCAGCGCCAGCTAAATTGGCATAATATCCAAAACAATATACGGGCAATTATTTACCTCACTACAGCTTCAGCCCGCGCCAAAAAGATAATTGAAGATTTTAACCCCGATGTTGTTATGGGTACAGGCGGTTATGTCAGCGGACCGGTAGTGCGCGAAGCAGCAAGGCTGCAATATAAAACCATTACGCACGAGCAAAATGCTTTTCCCGGCGTTACCACAAAGCTGCTCAGCCGTTATGTAGATAAAGTTTTACTTGCGGTGCCTGAGGCGGAACAATATCTTAACCCCAAATGCAAATACGTTGTGACGGGTAACCCTATACGTCAGGACATTATTTTTGCCAACCGAGAAAATGCCCGTAAAAAAATGGGGATTGGCAACCGCGTGTGTCTGCTCTCGTTTGGGGGCAGCAACGGCGCGCGGGCAATTAACGAGTCCATCGCCCGTTTAATGGCATGGCACTGCAAAACAGGTGAAATCTATCATATCCATGCCACAGGCAGGTATGGTGTCGATTTACTCCCAGACCTTTTAAATAAGCAAGGCATTCAAAATTATAAGCAATACCCCAACCTCGACATTCGCGAGTACATATCGGACATGCCGGTTTGCTTAGCGGCTGCCGACCTTGTTATTTCTCGTGCGGGTGCCCTTACATTAAGTGAGCTGCAGGCCGCGGGTAAAGCATCTATTCTTATTCCATCACCCAATGTTGCATCAAACCACCAGTATTACAATGCAATGGTTTTGCAAAATGCCGATGCAGCTTGTGTAATTGAAGAAAAAAACCTTACCGGCGAACGATTGGTTGATACGGTGAAAGATATGATTGCCGACCGAAGCCGATTGACTCAGCTCGGGAGAAATGCCTCAAAAATAGCGATTTTAGATTCCAACGAACGCATTTATAATGAAATTATGTCATTGATTCAAAAATCCAAATAAATGATGTTTTATACCCTATTTTACGATATACCTGCCCCGTAAGTACCATTTTCACATATTTCTGCTGTTTGCATAAGATGGTTTATAGCGAAACTCAGCTCATCTTAAAGCGAGGTAAATGATATGCAGAAATATTTGATTCAGGGCGGCAGCCGACTTACCGGTGATATCCAAGTTCAAGGCGCTAAAAACAGCAGTTTGCCCATACTGGCAGCTGCGCTGGTTTCAACAGGCGAATCGGTGCTCCATAACTGCCCCAATCTTTTGGACACAGAATATGCAATTAAGATTTTGGAGTATCTAGGCTGTAAATGCTACCGTGAGGGCGGCACGGTTACAGTGGACACCACTTCCGTTACACAATGTGAGGTACCTGACCGCTTAATGCGAGAAATGCGCTCCTCCATAATTTTTCTGGGAGCAATTGCTTCACGCTGTAAAAAATGCAGACTTAGTTTTCCCGGCGGGTGCGAGATAGGACAACGCCCCATAGACCTGCACCTTTCTGCTTTGCAGCAAATGGGTATGCAGATTGAAGAAGACCACGGCTACTTAAATTGCAGCGTGGATAAAGGATTTCATGGCGCTAATATTTTGCTTTCGTTCCCCAGTGTGGGTGCAACCGAGAATATTATTCTCGCAGCGGTGAAAGCAAAAGGGACGACCGTTATCACCAACGCTGCACGTGAACCCGAAATTGTAGATTTGGCAAATTACTTAAACCGCTGCGGGGCAAAAATTAGCGGTGCAGGCGAGGGCACAATCACGATTGAGGGCGTAGAAACCATGCAGCCTTGCGAGTATACCATTATACCCGATCGAATTGTGGCTACCACATATCTGGCAGGTGCTGCGATGACGGGAGGCAATATCCGGCTTACGGGGATTGATTGCCGTCATCTGGAATCGATTCTGCCTGTGTTTGAAGAAGCCGGATGCTCTGTCCGCCGCTACAACGACGCAGTCAGTCTTTCGTGCAATCATAAGCTTTCATCGGTAAAACTCATCCGTACTATGCCTTATCCCGGTTTCCCAACCGATGCTCAAGCACCATTGATGGCGATGATGAGTATTGCACAGGGTACAACTGTGTTTGTTGAAAACATTTTTGAAAACCGCTATAAACACGCCGTAGAATTACAGCGTATGGGGGCACATATTAAGGTAGAAGGCAGAGTGGCAATCGTTGAAGGAATACGCACATTGCACAGTGCCGAAGTAAATGCAACCGACCTGCGCGGCGGTGCAGCACTTGTTTTGGCGGCACTGGCAGCAGAGGGTACTACTGAGGTGATGAATGTACATTATGTCGACAGAGGATATGAACAGTTAGAACGCCAGCTTAATTTGCTTGGTGCAAATATTTCGAGAATTTCTTGCGGAGATCAGGCGTAAGTAAAGTATAAATTTGGAGATTTTTCTATATGCAAAATACAAGAAGTAAAAAGCAAAAAGGGCAGCGAACGCGACAGAGCAATGTCCGGCCGCAAAATGCTCCGCGTATGCGGGGCGACGTTTACGCCGCGCAGCAGCAAAGCCGGGCACAAAACTCTAAACGCCATAAACTAAAACGTCGCGGAAACAATGCGCTGCTTTATATTATGGTACTGATTTTGATGCTTACTGTTGGTGTTGTACTGATCTTCACCGTGTTTTTTAAGGTGATAAACATTGAGGTAGTCGGGCTCAGCCGCTACAGCAAACAGGATGTTATCAAGACTTCGGGTATTGTGGAAGGCGTAAACATGTTTCGGCTTGACCGAAAGGGAATCGAAGATGCCCTAGTGAAAAAATACAGTTATTTTGAAGCAGTGCATCTTAAATATGGGTTACCCGATACGATAACTATAAAGGTGATGGAAGCTGAACCGGCAGGTGCAATACAGCAGGGCGAAACTTACATACTCATATCTTCGTCGGGGAGGGTGCTTGAGACAGACGTTACCGAGCTTATGTCGGGATTGCCTATTATAAAAGGTTTTAATGCGCTGCAATTAAGCCAGGGCAGCACAATTGAAGATATGCTTCGCAAAATGCGCAAAGAAGCAGCTGCAAAGGGTGACCCAAAAGAAGGCGATACGGCAGAGATGCGGCAGGCAAAACAAGATGCTCAGCGAGCCGCTGAACAGGCGGTAAGCAACCTATCTTCTCAAATGGACGTGATGAAAGCCTTTCTGCAAACAGTTGGCATAACCGGATTTACTCAGGTAAATTACGTTGATTTGAGTGATAAATTCAATTTGGTTGTTGGGTATAACGGTAAAATAATAGTTGAATTTGGTTCTGAGGCGGAACTCGCCTACAAGATACAATGCGTACAAAAAGTGATTGATGAAAAACTTGCTGATACCTTCGAGGGTAAAATCGATGCTTCCTATCCGGGAAGGGTGCGTGTACGCCGATTAAGCCTGCAGGCGCAAGATATGACAGAAGATGAGTACGCCGAGTATCTTTACGAACAGAACGGCGGCGAGCAGCCGGAAGCTTCGGATGAACGCTCAGCTGAGAGCAGCTTGAGCACGGATGAAAGCAATTCCGGCAGCACCTCGCAAAACAGCAAGCCGGATGTTTCATCTTCGGATGAAGCGTCTGATGCAAGCAGTGAGGAGGATGACGCGAACAGTGAAAGTGAGTCGGAATATAATTCGCAAGGGCTGCCCGAAATAGGGTAGAATAGGATTTTTTCAACAGTCTGTATTCTGTCGTCAATATATTACCGAATTTGCGGATTTGTTGTGCTATCCTATTGAATTGAAAGCAAAAACATGATAGAGTAAAATATATATAAATTTATAATTATTATTTAATTTACATACTCCACAAATTGTATAGGGGGAAACCTTGGATGTTTAACAATTTCAGCATTGATATGGAATACGACAATTGTGTGTCGATTAAAGTGCTCGGGGTGGGCGGCGGCGGCGGTAATGCGGTCAATCGCATGATCCAGTCCGGCATGCAGGGTGTTGACTTCGTATCTGTCAATACCGATCATCAGGCGCTTATCTTTTCACAAGCAGCGCAAAAAATTCAAATAGGCGAAAAGCTTACAAAGGGCAGAGGTGCCGGCGGCGACCCTGAAAAAGGTCAGCGCGCGGCGGAGGAAAGCCGTGATGAGGTTGCAGCTGCACTGAAGGGTACCAGTATGGTATTTATCACTGCAGGTATGGGCGGCGGCACCGGAACAGGTGCAGCGCCGGTTATTGCTGAGATTGCAAAAGAAATGGACATCCTCACGGTTGGTGTTGTAACCAAGCCCTTTAATTTTGAGGGTAAACGCAGAGCCGAGCAGGCTGAAATGGGCATCACTGCTCTTAAAGAACAAGTGGATGCCTTGGTTGTGATTCCAAATGAACGGTTGAAAACTGTATCGGACCAGAAAATCTCGCTTGCAAATGCGTTTTTAATGGCGGATGATGTGGTACGCCAAGGCGTACAGAGTATCTCTGATTTGATTAATGTTACCGGTGTGGTCAACTTGGACTTTGCGGACGTTACCGCTATTATGAAAGACGCCGGCTTTGCCCACATGGGCGTTGGCCGCGCATCGGGTAAAGACAAGGCAAAACTTGCTGCACAAGCGGCAATATCCAGCCCTCTGCTCGAAACTTCCATCAACGGTGCGCATGGCGTAATCGTAAACTTTACTGTTTCACCCGATATTGATTTGGAAGAGATCGATGTGGCATCCTCTATGATTCATGAGTCTACTCACCCCGATGTAAACCTGATTTGGGGTGTTGCTTACGATGACACTCTCAACGATGAAATGAAGGTTACTGTGATTGCCACAGGCTTTGAAGAAAATCTGATGGATATCCCCTATGTGTTTAAATCAACCCCCAACGAGGCTGCGGTGAACTCGCGTACGGCAACCGCAACACAGGCAAGGCCGGTTGTGCAGGAGGTACCGCCTGCACCTGCACCGGAGCCGATAAAAGAAGAGGATGATGATACCGACTTCTTTGATATTATGAAGATATTCAACCAGAAAAATTAGGACAAGCTTACCTTCAGGCAGCTGCATGATTGTGCGGCTGCCTTTTAAATTTTAACAAGTAGGCAGGGGCCGCATGCATAGCATGCGGCTCCTTTTTCATACACTGATACAAAAACGAATTTGCAGGTGATAGGGTTGCGTGTTAATAATAAGACTTATGCGAGTGTTATAATCTTTCTGGCGGTGTGCATTACAGTTTCCGTTTTGTCTTTAGGCACAAAAACGGCGATGGTGATAAACAATAAAGAAAGCGAAGAAAAAAAAGACTTTATAAAGTGGGCAGAGTTTAATGTTCCTGCATCGGCGTTGGATAAAGCATATAAGGCAGCAATTAAAGCCAACGAAGAAGAACTTGACCTGGATATGCCCCGTATTTTAGGTTATCTGGCTGCTACCTACTGGGGCAATTGGAAGTCTTACAAAAGCTCCGATGTGGATAAGCTTTTGGAGCGCATCCGTTCAGGCGAAAATCTTACAGAAATGGCTGCCAAGTATAAAGATTACAATTATTTTCGCAAAACATACGATGCCGTATTAGGGGGGATGGTGGGTGACTACGCCATAGAGCTGCCCGATGAAACCGGTAATTTAAGGTGGGTAGAAAAATATGGGCTTAAGGCGTATTTGCCTGTTGCAGAAGGCTTCAGCTTTGGCCACTGCGACGATTTCGGCAACTCTCGCTCATTTGGCTACCGCAGGCGGCATTTGGGCAACGACTTGATGGGGACCGTTGGCACACCGATTATTGCAGTAGAATCGGGTACGGTTGAGGTAATGGGGTGGAACCGCTACGGAGGCTGGCGCATCGGTATCCGCAGTTTTAACAGCCAGCGTTACTATTACTATGCACATCTGCGTAAGAATAAACCATTTCAGCCCGACCTTAAAGAAGGGGATACAGTGCAAGGCGGAGATGTTATTGGGTATTTGGGTATGACCGGTTACTCGAATAAAGAAAATGTGAATGGTATGAACGTACCTCATCTGCACTTTGGTTTACAGCTTATCTTTGATGAATCGCAGAAAGATGGGAACGGTGAGATTTGGGTAGATGTATACCAGCTGGTGAATTTTCTTGCGCGCAACCGCAGTACGGTAGAGCGTGACAGCGACACCGGATTTTATAAGCGTAAGTATAATTATATCGACTACACTGCACAGGGTGACCACCCACCTATACCAAAAGCAAACGCATCGGAATAAGCCCGATGCGTTTTTGTTTATATTATGTCCCCAGCACAACCGCTTTTACAAGCCCTGCCCATTCGCGCACGTAGTACATCGGCACCAGCCCCCAAGGCGTATTAGATGAAATTGCCGAGGGCGAAAGCCCGTTGCGCTTTGCAAAAAGAGAGGCGCGAAATTGATGGAAACCATCTGTGCAGATTACGACATTGGTATCGAGATTGTTTTGTACTATTACCTTTGCACAAAGCTTAAGGTTTTGGCTTGTATTGCCCGAAGCATTCTCTTCATAGATTCGTTTTGCCTCAACCCCTTGCTGAATGAGATATTGTTTCATCACTGCACTTTCGGTATAGGTTTGTCCTTCGCCGAGCCCGCCGGATACCACAGCCACCGCATGAGGGTTGCTGTGCAGGTAATCGGCAGCAGCCGTCAGCCGTCGGCTCAGCATCAGGCTCGGTTGGTCTCCTTTAATTTTTGCCCCCAATATAAGTACGGTTTCGGGCGGGTTGGCAACGGCGGGAGGAGAAAAGTAAGCCGCATGCAGCATCAGTGTTAGTAGGCATACTGCAACAGTGCCGCCCAATGTCCAGAGTATGTTGATAAGCTTGCGCCATTTTGCTTTAATACTGTTATAAAAATATACATAACTGCCAAATGCAATTGTAAACAGCAGCATAGCTGCAACAGATAGATTCCAAATTCCGTAGATTAGAGATGGAATGAGAGCGAAAAATAGTACCACTGCACAGAAACCATAGCAAAACACGCGAACAATTTTTTTCATGATGACCTCTCCATTGTTGAAATAAGCTCATCATAGCACAAAATTGTGAATAGATTTTAGCGCCGTGTCTTTTTAATATAATCGCGTGTCAAGCCAAAGACAACCCCAGAAAGCCCGAGTATTCCAATAAGGTTCGGCACAGCCATCAGCCCGTTCAGTGTATCGGAGATACTCCATACTGTTTCGAGTTGTGTAACAGCACCAATAGGAATGAGCAATACAAACAGGTAACGGTATACCCAAGTGGCAAGTGAACTGCCACGTGTAAGGTAATTGAGGCTTGCTTCGCCATAATAGCACCAGCCCAGCATAGAAGAGATTGCAAAAAACACCAGCGAAACCGATACAAATACGCCCCCAAGGCTGCCTAACGAATGCGAGAACGCTGCTGAGGTCATTGCACCGCTCTCCAACGGTAACTCCAGCACGCCTGTTGTAAGCAATGCCAGTGCTGTGAGGGTACAGCATACCATCGTGTCCGCAAACACCTCAAACATGCCCCACATGCCCTGCTGCACTGCACTGTCGGTATCGGCGGCTGCATGTGCAATGGGTGCACTGCCAAGCCCAGCTTCGTTCGAAAACACCCCGCGTGCAAAACCATAACGCATCGCCTGTGCAATGCTGTAACCGCCGCAGCCGCCCAATGCCGAGCGGCTGTTAAATGCACCCTGTACAATTTGTGCAAGGGCATCGGGTACTGCTGTAATATTTTTACCGATTACAACAAGTGCAAATAGAATGTACAGTGCAGACATCAGCGGGATGGTAAGCTGAGTGATAGACGCAATACGGCGAAGCCCGCCGACGATGATCAGTGCGACGATTACCGCTGAAATAATACCCGAAACCCAAACGGGCACCGAAAAGCTTGCAAGCATTGCACCCGAAATTGCATTTGCCTGCGTCATGTTACCAATACCAAAGCTTGCAGCCACACACAGCACCGAAAACACCCATGCCAAAACAGGTGCGCCAAGCCCCTTGCTTAAATACAGCATAGGGCCACCATAATGTGCGCCGGTTTTATCGGTACTGCGAAATCTTACAGCAAGTGCAACTTCAGCGTATTTTGTCATCATACCAAACAAAGCGCTTACCCACATCCAAAAGATGGCGCCTGCGCCCCCCAAAGAGATCGCAGTTGCAACACCGGTGATGTTGCCAACACCCATAGTTCCGGCAAGTGCAGTGGAAACCGCCTGCAAAGGGGAAATACCGTTGCGATTCTTGATTTTTTTGCCGCCGAATATTCCGCCCAGCGTGACGCGCAGCATGCTTTTAAAATGGGTAAATTGAAAAAAGCCTGTGCGGAGTGTAAAATAAATGCCCGTACCAATCAGAAGTATCAGCATGGTGGGGCCCCATACAACAGCGTTGATGCGGTGATTGATTCCCAATAAAAAGTCCAAGCGTCTGCCTCCTCCTATACATTCTGTAAAACTATATGAAAAAGGTGCAGAAAAAAGACGGTGGCAGCGCTTGCAGTACTGAACAACAAAAAAAGAGGCGCTGTATGCGCCTCTTTTTGAGCCAATTAATCTTTTTGCGGTACTATTTCCAGCCAGTACCCGTCCGGATCACAGATAAAATAAATGCCCATTGCAGGGTTTTCAAAACAGATGCAATCCATTGCTTTATGTTTTGCATGTGCCGCTTCCATATCGTTGGTGGTGAATGCAAGGTGAATTTCGTTGTCTCCCAAATTGTAGGGGTCTTGGCGGTCACGCAGCCATGTCAGTTCAAGCTGATAACTTTCGTTCTCATCGGTAAGAAAAGCTAAAATAAAACTGCCGTCGTCTGCAGCTTTTCTGCGTACTTCATGCAGTCCCAGTGCCTCTTTGTAAAAAGCAAGAGATTTTTCTAAATTGAATACATTCAGGTTATTGTGTGCAAAATTAAATTTCATCGCAGATAAACTCCTTTCTGTATATTAATGTTATTGTACAGAAAAGAACAATATTTTTCAACTATGCTAGCTTGTATAATCTTCAATTAAATTGACAAGTTCTGCATAATCTTTTGCCGAAACGCCATTTTTCAGTTGCCCGCGGTCATAATCGGGCAAACTTTGAATATACACATCAAAAACCAAATCGGGGTCCGCAGCGCCGCGATGAAAAACAGCCAGCCTGCCACGGTAATCTTTTAAAAGATATTCGTAATCGGCGGCCTCTTCAATGGGTACAGCTTCGGCACCGCGATTAATAGGGGCAGATTCTTTCGGCGTCGACCATTTTACAAGGGCGAAGCTTAGAGCCACAGCTGCAACAAGAGACAGCATGGTAACAGGTAATCCTGTGCGCATCAAAGCGTCCCTTCCTTTCTCATATATCTTAGTTTTAACCCTATTTTGGGCAAAAATCAAATCAGCTATGCAATAGTTTAGAAAAATATTCTAATAAAATTATTTTGCAAGAATAAAATTTTTACAGTCAATTCCTTTTAAAAAAATTAACATTTTACATTTGGAATATGGTATAATACTAAGGAATACAAGGGGGCGACAAAACCTATGGGTTCTTACAATAATCTGCCGGAACGTTCGCGGCGTCCTGTAAATCGAAATCCGCAGGGCAGCAGAAACCAAGCCGGCAACCAAAACAATACAAACCAAAGCCGCCCTTCTCGTAACAAGCGCAGTTCTGCGTCGGTTATGCGGGGAGTAAAAGGCACTTTTTCCATTATCGGTAAAACCTTTGTTACCATCTTTTTAATTATGGTAATTACAGGTTCGATTGTGGCGTCGGTTATGACGGTTTATATTGTAAATTTTCTTGATGATCAAACCGAATTCGACTTGAGAAATTTGGAACTGAACTATACTACCACATTATATGCAAAAAACGCCGAATCGGGTGAAGATTATCCGCTGCAGGTGATAAAAGGCAACGAAAACCGCATTTGGGTGGATTTTGATAAAATCCCAAAGCAAATGCAGCTTGCTGCCATGGCAGCCGAGGACAAACGCTTTCAAACGCACCAAGGCGTTGACTGGAAAATGACCTTCAAGGCATTTTTAAAGATGGTGTTTGGCGGCGAAACAACGGGTGGTTCTACCATAACACAGCAGCTAATTAAAAATATTTCGGGCGATAAGCAAGTTCGAATAGACCGTAAACTCAGAGAGATTTTTCGTGCTTTGGCGTTAGAAAAAGAATATTCCAAAGACGATATTATGGAGGCATACCTAAATACGGCAACAACAGGTAATAACGTATACGGTGTGCAGGCTGCTGCCAACTTATTCTTTGATAAAAACGTGGACGAGCTGGATACCGCGGAAAGTGCTGCAATTATTGCTATAACGCAGAACCCAAGCAAATACGAGCTGCTCAACCATGAAGAAAGAAACCGTGAAAGACGAGCCTATGTACTGAATAATATGCTTGATATTGAGTTGACCCAGCTCAAAGCAAGGCTGGACGGCAAGGCAAAAACAGAATACGGGCCTGTAGTTGGCGGTAAAATAAGCAAAAGTGAGTATGAAGCTGAAAAAAGCAAGCTAAAACAGCATTATGATGCTGCTCGGCAGCAACAACTTGTAATTAAAACCAGTACCGCGCAAAAAACCCGTTCTGAAACTTACACTTACTTTGTAGACTACGTAATTGAAGAAGTGATTGCCGATATGTGTTCGCAGCTTGGCTACGAAAAACAGGCGGCATGGGATTTGGTTTATAACGGTGGTCTTTCAATTTACACAACCGTTGATGAGAAAATTCAGGACATCTTGGATGAAAAGTTTATAACAAACGAGATTCAGTACAATCCGCAAAAATCAATTTTCCAAAAAGTAACCGGATATTACATTACAAACGGCGGTAAATCTTACGGCCAAAGCCTTGGCGATAAGCAACCGCAGAGTGCGATGGTTATTATGGATTATGAGGGCAACATCAGAGGAATTGCGGGAGGCAGGGGAGAAAAGACAGGTGACCGTACTTTTAACCTCGCCACAGACGGTGTTCGTCAGACAGGTTCGTCCATCAAACCGATATCTGTCTATGCACCCGCTATAGACCTCGACCTTGTGCATTGGTCATATCTCACTGATGACAGTCCGTTTGGTTACCTTGTGAACGGGCAGCTTGTCCGTGCATCGGATGCGGTAAAAACCGTACAGGAGACGGATGAGGAAGGCAATGTTGTTGAGAAGAGAGTAGCTGCGGGTACTCCGTGGCCCACTAACTACGACTACAATGGACAGGGCAGGTTAACTATTGACAGAGCAATCCAGAACTCGGTGAATACCATTGCGGTAAAAACATTGGATATGCTTACCCCGCAGGTGGCTTACGACTTTTTGAAAAATAATCTTGGCATTAACTCACTCAATCCTGATCATGATATAGACTACTCTCCGCTTGCGCTGGGTGGTATGAGCGGCGGTATTTCGGTATTGGATATGACAGCGGCATATCAGATATTCGGCAACGGTGGGCTGTATTACGAGCCTCATTCGTATACCAAAGTGGTTGATAACCAAGGCAACGTGCTTTTAGAGGCAAATGATGTGCCCAGACGTGTGATATCGGAAGATACCGCCGAGGTTATGAATAAGCTGCTGCAAAGCGTTGTTTCTGGCGGTACAGGTGCCGCTGCAAGGCTGGGCAACCTGCCTACCATGGGTAAAACAGGTACATCCAGTATGGATAAGGACCAGTGGTTTATTGGCGGAACACCTTATTATGTATCGGCTTTGTGGTTTGGTTACGATAAAGAAAATGCGGGCATTCCGCATTATAATCCGTATCCACCACCGCAAATTTGGAAGCGCGTTATGACCGATGTAAGCAAAGGTCAGCCGAATAAGGCATTTCCTACAAGCGGCAATGTTGTGCAAAAGGCGTATTGTACCGAAACGGGCGACCTTGCAACGCCGTCCTGTCCCAAAACTGCTATGGGTTGGTACAAAGAGAGTTCACTGCCGGGCAACTGTACTCTGCACAGCGGTGCAATCGAATCCGAAGAAATATCTGAGGAAGAAGAATAATCTTAAATGACGAAATCCCCTCTGTCCCAATCGACAAAGGGGATTATTCTTTTTGTTTTGGCGGGATTTCCCACAGATGAATTGTTCCGCTGTCATTTAAAAATTTTAAAATCAGAACAAGAACAGGTGCAAGAAACATCCCCACAGCGCCAAACAGCTTCAGCCCTAAAAACATGGAAGTGACAGTGACGAGCGGCGGCAGCCCGATATGATCACCGATGATTTTGGGCTCGATAATATTGCGCGCTATGGTGATAACCCCGTACAAGATGAGCAAACCAATGCCCAAAAAGCGGTTGCCCTGCGTAAATGATAACACTGCCCAAGGGATGAGAATCAGCCCGGTGCCTATAGCGGGCAAAAGGTCTGCTGCTGCAATGCCGGCTGCCCAATAAAAACTTTGAGGAACGCGCAGCAGCCAAAGCCCTGCAAATAACTCTGCAAAGGTGATAAAAAGCAAAAGCAAGTATGCTCTAGCGTACTTGAATACGATTTTGACAAGAAAATCTTTAACGGCAAACAACGTTTTTCGGTGATGCTTGGGAACCAACCTTGCAAAAAAGCTCACAACGTTGGTATAATCCATCGAGATAAAAAAGGATGATAAGATGGTAAACAAAAAAGTGAGGCAAAAGGCAGGAATTGCTTTTACGCAAACACCAATGCCTTCAATCAAATGAGTTGAAACACCATTAATAAAAGTGCCTACCTGTTTTGTAATTGTATCCGAAAGAGTAACGAACTGTACACCAAGTTCGGGAAAAAAGCCGCTAAGCAGTGCCGAAACCTGATTGCTGAGGCCTTCAACGGTAGGTACAACCACAGTATTATAGGTTTGCGGCAGTGATGAAACCAATGTGCGCAAACAGGTCATTAACTGGAGGAGTAACAACCAAATGAGCGCAAACAATGCAGCATAAACGCACAGCAATACAATCGCCGCACAAAATTGCCGCGTAGCACTGGACATTCGGTATACCAGATTTACAACAGGTTTTAGCACGAACGATATAACAAAGCCCAGTACCAGCGGCAGTATCCACCATATTAAATATTTAAAAATAAAAAACGCAAGTGCCGCCACAACGACGGCATAAAGAACATCTATTATAAATTTTCGTTTGCCGTCCAGTGTCAAAAACCTCACCTCGCTGTTATATAATATTCCTTTCACTGCCGTAAATATGAAGAACTGTGCTGTCCAAAAACAGACAATTAAAAATTTATTTTTTGCATTCGATTGTTTTATTGTGAATGTTACTAAAAGTTATGATACATACGCGCAAATAATAGATACAACCTTCATTAAGGCTTGATATTAGAAGAAAACAGGAGAAAACGCCCTGTAAACTTTAAAAACGACGAAATATAAGCTTAAAAACAGCACAATAAACGTAATTCAAAATTGTGCGAAGTGTTATGAGGTGTTATAGTGTATATCACAACGATACAAATGTGCTCGGGAGGTGTACAAAAATGGATAAACCAAAATTTTTGCTTGTTGACACGGATGTTTTGCCCGATGTGTTTTTAAAGGTTGTTTATGCCAAAAAAATGATTGCGCAGGGCAAAGCAAAAAGCTCCAGCGAAGCGGCAAAACTTGCAGGCATTTCGCGCAGTGCTTTTTATAAATACAAAGATTGTGTACAGCAGTACAACAGTAAAATGAGCGATAACATAGTTACCATATATGCCACACTTGCCGACGAACCGGGAGTATTATCCTCCGTTATATCGCAGCTGTACACCTCGGGCGCGAATATTTTAACACTCAACCAAAATATTCCTGTAGATTCGGTGGCGCATGTATCGATTTCGGCAAAAATCAATTCTATCAACTGTACAGAGCAAGAGTTGATTATGCAAATTAAGGGGCTTACCGGTGTGGTAGAGGCAAAGCTGCTTTCGGGCAGCTAATGGCATTACTCTGCACAGGCAGATATATTAAATTAATTGGGGGATTACTTCATGTTGAAAATAGCGGTTATGGGCCACGGTGTAGTTGGCTCGGGTGTGCTCGAGGTTTTTTATAAAAACCGTGCCAGCATGCAGCGAAAAGCCAATAAAGAGATGGATATCAAATATGTACTGGATTTGAGAGACTTCCCGGGTCTGCCGTATTCCGACAAGTTCATCAAAGATTTCGAGCTGATTGTCAACGATCCTGAAATCAACATTGTAGTGGAAGTGATGGGTGGATTAAACCCTGCTTTTACATATGTTAAACGCTGCCTTGAAGCAGGCAAAAGTGTTGTTACCTCTAACAAAGAACTGGTTGCGGCAAAGGGTGCAGAACTGCTTAAAATTGCAAACGACCATGATGTAAACTTCTTTTTTGAGGCAAGCGTTGGTGGCGGTATTCCTATCATCCGCCCGTTGCATGCATGCCTTGTGGCGAATGAAATTGACGAGATTGCAGGTATTTTAAACGGCACTACCAACTTTATTTTGACAAAGATGATTCGTGAACAGATGACATTTTCGGATGCGCTGGCATTGGCACAAAAGCTTGGCTACGCAGAGCGTAACCCCGCTGCCGATGTAGAGGGCCATGATGCCTGCCGTAAAATTTGTATTTTGGCATCGCTTGCATTTGGTAAACATGTGTACCCCGATGAAGTTTATACAGACGGAATTACAAAACTAACCCTGGAGGATGTGGAATACGCAAAAAACTGGGGCGGTGTGATTAAACTAATCGGCAGAGCAAAACGTATGCCAAACGGCAAGGTTTCTGTAATGGTCAGCCCTGCTTTTATAAGCAGCGACAGCCAGCTTTCGAGTGTGGACGATGTGTTTAACGCGGTACTGGTACGCGGCGATGCTACAGGAGATGTGGTGTTCTACGGCAAGGGTGCAGGTAAGTTGCCCACTGCATCTGCAGTTGTGGCAGACGTTGTGGATGCTGCCAAAGCAGAGCACAGCAGCACATCTCTTCGTTGGGAGAATAACCCACAGCATAATACAGCGGTGAATTACCTCGATACCAAAGCGAGCATGTATGTTCGAATAGGGTACGATAATTATGATAAAGCAATTAAGGTAATCAATGATTTGTTTGGTGAAATAGTGCCAATTTACCGCAGCGGAGCAGAGGATGAATTTGCATTTATTACTCCTATACTCACCGAACGTGAGCTGAGCGAAAAGATAAAACAAATTACCCAAAATGGTTTGCAGGTGCTTGGCAGCGTAAGAGTGTTGGATTACTAATCATCGTAAAGGGGATGTTGTTATATGATAAAGGTACAAATTCCCGCTACCAGTGCTAATATCGGTGCGGGCTTTGATAGCCTTGGTCTTGCGGTTTCGATGTACAATTATGTAAATTTAGAGGAGCAGGACAGCATTGAAATAGTAGCACTGGACGGTGTACCAATACCAACCGATGAAAGCAACCTGGTTTACCAGTGTGTAAAATATATTTATGATTTATGCGATAAACCGCTGAAAGGTATTCGCATTGAGCAAATCAATAATATCCCAATGGCACGCGGCTTGGGCAGCTCGTCTGCCTGCATTGTCGGCGGTTTGGTGGGTGCCAATGCCATGCTCGGCAACCCCTTGCGCACGAGCGACCTTGTTAATATAGCCGCAACGATGGAAGGGCATCCCGACAACTCCACCCCCGCACTGCTTGGTGGTTTGGTTACTGCGGTGCTTGAAAACGGCAAAGTATACTATGTAAAACAAGAGATTGCAGAAGATTTGCGCTTTGTTACCATCATTCCCGATTTTGAACTCAAAACTAAGTTTGCGCGCGAGGCATTGCCCAAAGAAATACCGCATAAAGACGGAGTCTTTAATCTTTCGCGCGCTGCTCTAATGTCTGTTTCGTTGTATTCGCGCAATTATCAAAACCTGCGCATTGCAGCAGATGACCGTTTGCATCAGCCCTATCGCCTTTCACTCATTAACGGCGCACACGATGTGCTTGAAATGAGCTATAAGCACGGTGCCTATGCTTCGTACATCAGCGGTGCAGGCAGCACTTTGATGTCTATCATCAGTTCGGGCAACTTTGAGTTCGAGGGGATCGTACGTGAGTATCTCCAAGAAAACGGGCTTGACGGATGGAAAGTAAATGTTCTGTCCATCGACAACGAAGGTACCAGAATAATCCCTTAATACCAAGGGGATGCTGAAAAGAGATATATTTTTTACAATCAATCTCGCAAAGCTCAAACTGTAAAAAAGATATTGTCAATCATATACGCGTCTTGTAATATAATAAAGTATGCAAATGCGATTCTTTTTTCACATATAAGCGCAAAGATTTAGGAGGTAAGACAATGGCTCTGATTGTTCAGAAATTCGGCGGCACATCGGTTGCTAATGCCGAGCGCATTTTTAACGTAGCAAAGATTATTACCGAGACATATTCAGAGGGCAATGACGTAATCGCTGTAGTGTCTGCACAGGGCGATACTACGGACGATCTGATTGAAAAAGCTGCCGAGATTAATACGAATGCATCGCAGCGCGAGATGGACGTGCTGCTTTCTGCGGGCGAGCAAATTTCAATGTCTCTATTGGCAATGGCAATCGATAAAATGGGTTTTCCGGTGAAATCTCTTACCGGTTGGCAGGCAGGCTTTTTAACCGATAGCAGCCACACCCGTGCCAGAATTCGCCGAATTAACAAAGAGCGCATCGAAAATGAAATTGGCAAGCGTAATATTGTGATTGTAGCGGGTTTTCAAGGTATTAACCGTTACGATGATATTACAACGCTTGGTCGCGGTGGCTCCGATACCAGTGCCGTGGCGTTGGCGGCAGCACTGCATGCCGATAACTGCCAAATTTACACCGATGTAGACGGCGTTTACACCGCCGACCCGCGTGTTGTACCCAAAGCACAAAAATTGGATGAGATTACTTACGACGAAATGCTGGAGCTTGCATCGCTGGGTGCAAATGTTCTGCATAACCGTTCTGTAGAGATGGCAAAAAAATATTCGGTGCCGATGGAGGTACTGTCTAGTCTGGAAAGAAAACCAGGGACACAGATTAAGGAGGTTATCAAAATGGAGAAAATGTTAATCAAAGGCGTAGCACGTGACAACGACGTCGCTCGTATTTCTATTATCGGCGTACCGGACACTCCGGGTGTTGCGTTTAAAATATTCTCTCAGTTAGCAGCAAAAAAGGTCAACGTCGATATCATCCTTCAGTCTATCGGCCGTGACGGAACGAAAGACATTAGCTTTACCACTTCTCGTTCACATAAAGACACTGCGATGGATATATTGAACGGCATTAGCGATAACCTGAATGCACATGGCGTTGTGTGCGACGATAATATTTCAAAAGTATCTGTAGTTGGTGCAGGTATGCAAAGCAATCCCGGTGTTGCATCCAAAATGTTCGAGGCTCTTTCTGAGGCGGGTGTCAACATCCAGATGATTTCAACCAGTGAAATTAAAATTTCGGTACTCATCGACCTGAAAGATTCTGAAAAGGCTTTGAACGCTATCCACGATGCGTTCATCAACGAAGATTAATATCAATGTTGTTTTACACCGTATTTTCTGCTGTTGGGCAGAGAGTACGGTGTTTTTTTATGTATTTTGGTTGTTAATGTATAGAGTGCCTACTTTTTAGCAAACATGAAAAAAGGCATATCTCCTGTAAAATATCACATGATAGTACAGGCAAAATGCTTTTAGCAAAGAAAGGGGAGAGTGCGTTGCATAGCCATCAAAGGCTGATTTCTTTAACGCGAATCGGTGCTTTTGATTTGATAGCGGTAGCATTATCGGTGTGGATTGGATTCCGCTTGAAGTTCGGATTTGTACGCACCATCCCCGAATTTTATCTGCAAAACCAAAACAGGTACATTCTTACCGCTTTTTTGATTCTGTTTGGTATAGAACTACTGCTGGGCTGCGGCAGCTACCTGCCATCCTTTTCGGTTGCAGACGGTGCTCGTTTGCTGTTTGCCGTAGCTTGCACCCAAGGTGTACTGTTTTTGCTTGACCGCTTTCTCAAACTTGGTATCCCCATTGAGGTTATGATTATTCAGGCACTGCTGCTGGTGGTGCTGTTGCTTGTCATACGTCTTTCGGTAAGGCTTGCACGGCTTGGCAATGCACGTTTGAATGGGTTGAAAAACCGAGATTCTATGGAACGTGTGCTGATTTATGGTGCCGGTGAAGTTGGCAGGTACCTTTGCGAGCGCCTTATCAGCCACCCAAAAGAGCATATGCATGTTGTTGGTTTTGTAGATGACAACCCTGCACTGCGGGGGGTAAAAGTGCAGCATGTAAAAGTGCAGGGCACGGCGAAAGACCTCCCCAAAATCCTCGCTCTCACCCATGCGTCACAGTTGATTCTCGCGATAGAGCACTTTCCAAGAGAAATGCTCTCAAGCTTAATTGAAGATTGCCGAGAGCACCATTGCCGCCTAAAAAGGTTTGGCAGTATTGAAGAGCTTGCCAATAATCGGCTTGACACCGCAGCCATCAACGATATCAGTTTGGAGGATTTGCTCCGGCGTGACAGCGTAAAACTAAACCAAGAGCTGCTGCGCGAATTTGTTACGCACCGCTGTGTTATGATTACAGGCGGCGCGGGTTCTATCGGGTCTGAACTTTGCCGGCAAGTTCTTGCAATGGGGGCAAGGCTTCTTGTTATTTTTGATATTCATGAAAACGGCATGTACACGCTCGACAATGAACTGAGAGAACATTTTGACCCTATGCGCTATCGCCTGTGCGTTGGCTCTGTCCGCGATGACGATCGTCTAGATGAAGTGATGGCACAGTTTCATCCCGATGTTCTGTTTCATGCAGCCGCCCACAAACATGTGCCGATGATGGAGCTTAACCCCAAAGAGGCAATTAAAAACAATGTATTTGGTACTTTACGCACCGCACATGCCGCAATGAACAACGGTGTGCGGCGTTTTATTCTCATTTCAACCGACAAGGCAGTAAACCCCACCAATATCATGGGTGCATCTAAACGCATTGCCGAGCTGTGTATCCAAATGCTGGACCATCAAAGCCATACACAATTTGCGGCGGTACGGTTCGGTAATGTACTGGGTAGCTGCGGCAGTGTGGTACCGCTCTTTAAAACCCAAATAGAACGCGGAGGGCCTGTCACCGTTACGCACCCTGACATGCGCCGTTATTTTATGACAATCCCCGAAGCGGTGCAGTTGGTGTTGGAGGCGGGAGCAATGGCAAAAGGGGGAGAGATTTTTGTATTGGATATGGGTGAACCGGTTAAGATTTACGACCTTGCCTGTGATATGATTCGTCTTTCGGGCTATGTCCCTCAGCGCGACATTAAAATTGTGTTTACCGGTATGCGTCCGGGCGAAAAATTGTTCGAAGAACTGCGCCTTGCAGAAGAGGATACCGACAAAACACCGAGTGACAAAATTTATATCAATAAACCGGTGCAAACAGATGAAGAAACTCTTTGCGAGCAGCTTAACATCTTGAAGAAAGTACTGCAAAAAAATGGAGATTTAAAACCGCTGTTTGATGCGGTTCGTTCAATGGTACCCACATTTGGGCAGCAAACAGAGCAGGGGAGCACATCGAAGGAGGAATAACCAATGCCACAGTTTTTACAAAACAGAGAAAGTTTGTTTGGTTTTATATTGCAATGTACACTTGCCGTAATGTTATTTGAACTTGCGGCAACTTATAGTTTTTATGCGTTTGATGTTCTGCTGATTCTTTTGGCAGCCCTGTTTCTTTTGGTATTGTTTGACCGCGCACGCTACGGAGGAACCGCATTTATACGAGACCTTGTAGGGCGCTTTGGCGGTTTTTGGATGATTCCTCTGATGTTGCTTCTTTATATAATTATCGATTTAGTCAGCGTAACATACTCCGTGGTACCTCATCTTGGTTTTGATAAATACAAGGTTGTGGTACTTATGCTGTTTTTATCTGCTTGTGTTTTGTTATATGTCGATAATCTGCAAAAGCTTCGTACCATTCTGCTAACCTTTGGGCTTGCATCCGCGTTTACAGCGCTGTTTACAATCGTCAACTATTTGTTTTTTCATATTTATCCCGTCTATTATACAATGCGCCTTACATTGCGTACGGACTACAATGTATTTGCAAGCACTTTGCTGTTGGGCTTATTGTGCATTTTTTACTTGTTCGTTACCACAGAACGCACTTTACGTACCTGTGTTTTATTTGTGCTGGATGCTTCGTTAACGCTTGCTGTTTTGTTTCTTTCGGCCTCTCGCCGCATCTTTTTAATGCTCCCTTTTATTTTGGGATTTTGGGTTTGCATTTATTTAGTAAAATCGAAAAGTGTACGCGGAGTTTTGTCTGCAATAGCGGTGGTACTTGCTGTAAGCACTTTGTTTTGCTTTGGTACACTGGGTATGCAAAATTATATGCGTAAACAGTACCTTAAATATGGTTCCGTTGGCCCAACGGGCAGCGGTGGAACAAGTGAGGGCAGTGCTGCAGAACGTTACGAAACGGTATGCGAGGGCGACTTTCTATCAAAACGAGAACTGATTTGGAAAATAGCATGGGATGAGTTCAAAGGTTTTACCGCGACGCAAAAATTCATCG
Source organism: Hydrogenoanaerobacterium saccharovorans (assembly GCF_003814745.1). Lineage (NCBI taxonomy): Bacteria > Bacillati > Bacillota > Clostridia > Eubacteriales > Oscillospiraceae > Hydrogenoanaerobacterium > Hydrogenoanaerobacterium saccharovorans. The sequence continues at coordinate 887,293 of NZ_RKRD01000001.1, forward strand.
GGAGAGGATTTGCTTACGATATCGCTTTGTACGATAACGTAAATAACGAACAGCTCTCAAAAGAATATGCTAATTTACAAGGTGAAAAAGGGTTGCTATCGGCACACAACTTTATATTGGCAGATTTGCTGGATGGAGGTTATATGAAGGCTGCCATCGGTATTTTTATGGTTGGGCTGCTGGTTTGGGCGTGCTTCACTCTGGCATTCCAGTCATTTGCTACCGCTGCAATTTACGGCAACTTGTTAGCGGTAGTTGTTTTAAACAATTTAGTTTCCAACCGCTACGGTTTGCTGTACGATAAATTTTTTTACCTGTTTGCAGTAATGATGCTGCTGCATCTCAGGTATCTGCGTACGCACAGAAAAGAGCTGTTTGGCTCATAGCGTACGTCTGTATTTTGTAAAAGCAAACTGATAGCACAGCTTTTTTCGGGCATAACTAACATCATATAAATATGTTTAAGAACAATACCAATTAAATCCCAACAAAATGGCAGGTGAAGTTATTTGAATATTTTGTTGATTGACCATTATGCAGGCAGCCCCGAAATGGGGATGGAATACCGCCCTTATTACCTTGCGCGTGAATGGGCAAAACAAGGGCATAATGCTACCATCGTTGCAGCAGATTTTTCACATTTACGCAGTAAAAACCCCTTAATAGATGAACCTATTTGTGAAAAGCTGATTGAAAACGTTCGTTTTGTGCTTGTTAAAACCACGGCTTATACAGAAAATGACCGTAAGCGTTACAAAAATGTATTCCGTTTTGTGCAGATATTAAACCGCAATGTGCAGATACTTGCTGAAAAATATAAACCCGATGTTGTAATTGCATCGTCTACCTATCCGTTTGATATTTACCCTGCGCAAAAAATAGCATCAGCAGCAAAGGCAAAGTTGGTTTACGAAGTACACGATGTGCATCCCGAAAGCTTTATCGAGATTTACGGCTACAGTGCTTATCACCCAATTATGCAAACACTAAAGCATGCGGTAAAACATGCATACCGTATCGCTGATTTTGTTATTTCCGTTTTGCCCAGAGTCGACCTGCACATGAAAGAGCTGGGCGTTAAAACAGATAAATTCGCCTACATTCCCAATGGTATTTGTGTGCATGAAGAACCCAAAAAGCAACCGCAGCGCCATATCGACCTAATTACGCGCTACCGTGAAAAGGGCTATTTTGTTGTGATGTATTTAGGGGGATTTGCCCCTGCCAATGCCCTGGATGAATTAGTAAAGTCGGCAAAACATGTAAGCAACAATGTGATATATATGATGGTTGGCAACGGGCTGCAAAAGGCACCGCTCAAACGCTATGCAAAGCAAAACAATCTTAGCAATATTATGTTTCTTGATGCAGTAGAAAAAGACCAAGTGCAAATTATTTTAGCACTTGCCGATTGTTTATATATTGGTGCACTGCCTCTTGAGGTATACCGCTATGGCGTTGGTATGAACAAGCTGTACGATTATATGTATTCGGGGCGCCCTATTATCTGTGCCATGAATGTGCCTGAAAACCCTGTAGAAACAACGCACTGCGGCATTGTTTTACCTAAAAACAATGCTGAAAAAATTGCCGAGGCAATAGAAGCCATCAAACAGATGCCCGAATCAGAGCGGGCAGCGATGGGCGAACACGGGAAAACTTACGTTTTGGAGAACAACCTTTACAGTGTTTTGGCAAAACGTTTTATAGATGCGATTAACGACAAAGAAACACAGTAAACATAAGCGGTATTACAGCAAACAAGACCATCTGCAGTTGGCAGATGGTCTTGTTTCTTTATGAGGATGATTATTTTCGCAGCATATCAATGGTAAACGGGTAAAAACCAAACTTTTGGTAAAAACCGATTGCTTTATCGTTACCAAACGCCACACACAGTTTTAGATTGGAGATACCGTTCTCATCAAAATATGCAAGAGCTTTGCTCATCAGCAGTTTGCCGTAACCACTGCCCCGCAGGCGTTCATCTACATAAAGCATTTCAATCTCGCCCTCGCCAAGTTCACGATTGCAGTTAACAGCGCAGAACCCCCCAGGCTCACCGCCTTCTTTGGATAGCAATACAAAAAATATCACTTCACAGCCCGATGCAATTTTTTGTTGCAGTAAAGATTCGTGCACTTCAAAAGTAAAGGTTTTAAATAGATGAGAAAAATAAGTGGAGTTGCTGCCGTTGTTTTCTACCAGTTTAACCCAAAGCGGCTTTAATAGTGGGAAAGATGTGTAATCCATCTGTTTGCAAATCATATTCATAATTTTTTTCTCCTTGTTCTCAATATCAAACTGTAAAGCCATACGGTTGCCTGCTTTGGGGCGTTTGGCTGTGTAAAGCAATTTTATCATACTGCAAATACCAAGGCAATAAAGCAGCTGAAAAATTATTTTTACAATTTTGCAATAAAATGATGTTTTTCGGATTACTATACAATTATAGAGTGCATGATAATAAAAACACGAGAAGAGGATTTTTTCATGAATAGATACAACGGTTTGTTTTTTAGACTAACTGTACTTGCAATTGGTACGGCGGCATTTTGCGCAGCAATCGTTCTCACATTAAGTGCATGCGGCAAGGTTATGCCGGATGCATCACAAAGCAGTGGTGAAACGACAACACAACAAACCATTCAGAACCCCGTAACGGCATCGAGCAAGAGCGAAGCGGATGATGGATACGATATGATAGGAGTACCCAAATTGGTGATTAGCGATTCAATGATGTACCGCGGTACAGTACTATCCATAGATTCTTTACCGGATTCAGATGCGGAAATTTTATTATTGACGCTGATGAGTGTCGATGGAACCGGTTTTTCTCCATCTACATTGCCAGTTGCAATTACAGAAGAAACCAAGCTGAGTTTCGAAAAGTATAAGTTAGAAAAAGGTGCTTATCTCGAAGTTTATTACGGTGCAAACCCAAAAGAAAAACAGCAATACGCAAAAGCCATTGCCGTTAACTTGCTGATACCTGCAGAACGCTCTGTGTTTAATGGCGAACTGGTTGAGATAATAGAGAATAGTGAGGATAAAGATAAAATTTCTTTGCTGCTAAAGCCATTGGATGAAGGGATGAAAACGGTATTTCATATTTCAGATAAAACACAGCTTTATATAAAACTTGAAGAACTTAAAAAAGGCGACAAAATCAACATTTACTATAATGGTATCGCTACTTTCAGCATTCCGCCGCAATCAACCGCTATGGAAATCCGCCCATATACCGCACTTGTTTCTGAAAAATAAATGCGAATATATTTCGGCTCGTACTTTCGTGGTACGAGTCTTTTTTATTGCGTTTACACATATTATCAAAAATGTGGTATAATAAGAAATTATGACTTACGCACCACAAAAGGGGGTACGAATAATTGCAAACGTATGAGCAGGAATTTCAGACTGAGCAGGCCTATCTGCAAAAGGTAACCGACCTTGCCCAAGCCCGCCTTGTGTCGCAGCAAGAGCAGGCGATTAAAGAAAAGAAAAAACTTGTAGAACTCAACCGCTTGATGTACGAAAATACCGTACATTTTTCGCATGATTTTGATAAACTCACCGAGGCGAACCAAGAGCTTGGCAATATTGAAGCACGTACCATCAATTACCGTATGCTGGCGAAACGCTTGCGTATGTACGAGCATATGATTGATATGCCTTATTTTGCGCGCATCGATTTTACAGAAGATGGTTACGACCGTGAACCAATCTATATCGGTACAGGCAGCCTTACCGATGAAGACGGGCTGGATGCATATGTTTACGACTGGCGTGCACCCGTTTCAAGTTTGTTTTATCGTTGTGAACCCGGCAGGGTAAGCTATCGTTCTCCGTCGGGCGATATCAAAGGTGAAATGAACCTGAAACGCCAGTATGAAATCAAACACGGCAAGTTGAATTATTTTTTTGATTGCAGTGTCAATGTAGTTGACGATATTTTGCGCAGTGTCCTTTCAAAAAACGCGTCACCAAAAATGAAAACAATTGTCGAAACAATCCAGCGAGAACAGGATGTTATTATCCGTGACCTCAATAGTGATTTGCTGATGGTGCAAGGGGTGGCGGGCAGCGGTAAAACTTCGGTTGCCCTGCACCGCGTAGCTTTTTTGATGTATGAAGGGCTTACCGGAGGGCTTGCTGCGAACAATATTATTATCCTTTCGCCCAACGCATTGTTTGGCAAATATATTTCGGGTGTTTTGCCGGAGTTGGGGGAAGAGAACATCGCCACAAAAACATTTGAAACTATTTTTGAAGATTATTTCGGCACCCATATTACAATCAAAAGCCGCAACAGTATACTGGAACAATTGGTCTCGGACGGAGACAAAAAACAGCAAGCATTGCTGAAAGAATCGTTGGAGTTCCAACTCTCGTCTGATTTTTGTGAAATTTTAAACCGCTTTATCGCTTATTATGAACGCAGTTTACTTGATATTCCCGACATTTATTACGGGGGTAAATGCCTTGTAACGCGGCAGGCACTGCGTGAAGAATTGCTGCACAGCAGGGTGAACATGCCTGTGGCAAAACGCCTGCGTATTATTGAAGAAAAATTATTTGAAAAACTGCACAAAGCCAAAAAGACCAGGCTTGCACAGCTAGAGAAGTTTGTTCTTGACCACCCTGAGCACCAATTTGAGGTAAAAGCGCAGGCTAGGCTTTTATCCATTAAAGAGATTACTGTGCTTGCACATAAAATCAGAACATTCACACGTATAAATGTTCTGTCTGTCTACAAAGAATTGGTTGCAGATAAAGAATTGTTTTGCCGAATTGCAGGTGAGATTAAGCTCCCCGAACATATCGATGAGCTGCTAGACTTTATAAGTAAAAACCTGCGCAGTAATGCAGTAGGTTATGCCGAAGGAATGGCACTGCTTTACCTGCAAGTAAAAATGCTGGGTGTTAAACCCCACAGTAACATCAAACAGGTGGTTATCGATGAGGCGCAAGATTATTACTCTATGCACTACAGGATTTTGAGCACTATCTTGCCAAACGCCCGCTACACCATATTGGGTGATGTGAATCAGACGATTGCAAAACAGGCAGATTTTACGCTGTACGAAGAAATCAAGAGCATTTTGGGTAAACGTAAAAATACGCTCGCCACTATGAATAAAAGCTTTCGCTGTTCAACCGAAATCAGCGAATTCAGCCGCCGTTTTATCGATAGTGACACGCGGCAGCAAAGTTTTGACCGTCATGAACAAGAACCGGAGATACGCTCGGCGAAAACTGTGCCCGAACTGGATGCGCAACTGCTTAACGACATTGCGATATGCAAAGAGCAAGGCTTTGGTTCATTGGCGGTGTTGTGCAAAAGTTTTGCGCAGGCACATGAACTGTACCATCGTATTTCAGATAAAGCCGACCTTCGTCTTGTAGGCGAATATACCGAGGATATTGGGTTGGGAACTTATATTCTGCCTATTTACATGGCGAAGGGGCTAGAGTTCGATGCGGCTTTTGTTTACGGTACAGACAGTGATGCTTATGTGACGGAGGATGACAGAAAGCTGCTTTACGTAGCTTCTACCCGCCCTTTGCACCGCCTTTACTTGTACCATACCGGCAAATTGAGCAAACTGATTGAAGAATAGTTGTTGCTTAAAACAAATAATGTAATTAAAATATTGTTGAGAAAAGGGCAGAATTGTTCTGCCCTTTTTGTTTTATGATATAGTTACGAATTCAATTTTTAAAAATCTGTAAACTGCAATAATCTCTCTTGATTTTTGGCAGAGTTTGTACTATAGTATTATTAGCACTCTGGCACAATGAGTGCCAAAATACATCGAAGGTGGAATTGCAATGGCTACAAAACAATTTAAAGCAGAATCAAAACGTCTGCTGGATTTAATGATCAATTCAATTTATACCCACCGCGAAATATTTCTGCGCGAACTCATTTCCAACGCAAGCGATGCAATCGATAAGCTATACTATAAATCGCTCAGCGATGGCAGCACAGGCTTATCGCGCGATGATTTCGCCATAAATCTTTCTGTGGATAAAGCTGCACGTACAATCACACTGAGCGATAACGGCTGCGGTATGACGAAAGAAGAACTTGAACAGAACCTTGGTACTATCGCCAAAAGCGGATCTTTGGCATTTAAAAAAGAAAATGCCGATAAAGAGAATAAAGACGATATTGACATTATTGGCCAATTCGGTGTTGGCTTTTATTCTGCATTTATGGTAGCAGACTGCGTTAAAGTAATCAGTAAGGTGTGTGGCAGCGACGAAGCATACTGCTGGGAGTCGCATGGTGTAGACGGTTACACGATTGAACCCTGTGAAAAAGAAGGACATGGCACCGATGTTATCCTCACTGTGAAGACGAATAAAGATGAAGAAAACTACGATGAATTTCTGGAATCTTATCGCTTACAGCAAATCGTCCGCAAATACTCCGATTATATCCGTTACCCTATAAAGATGGAAGTTGAAAAACGCCGCCCCAAAGAGGGAGGAGAAGAAAACGAAACCGAAACCTACACCGAGGTAGAAACCCTCAACAGTATGGTGCCGTTGTGGAAGAAAAACAAGAGCGAAATTACTGCGGAAGAGTACAACAACTTTTATAAAGAGAAGTTCTATGATTTTGAAGACCCCGCCAAGGTTATCCACAGCAGTACCGAGGGCAGTGCAACCTACAACGCGTTGCTGTTCATTCCTGCGCGCGCACCCTACAATTATTACACACGCGATTACGAAAAGGGTTTGCAGCTTTATGCCAGCGGCGTAATGATTATGGACAAGTGTGCCGACCTGCTGCCGGATTGCTTCAGCTTTGTGCGCGGCTTGGTTGATTCGCAAGATTTAAGTCTCAACATCTCGCGTGAGATGCTGCAACACGACAGACAGCTTAAAATTATTGAGGGCAGGCTCGAAAAGAAAATTAAAAGCGAACTGCTTGCTATGCTCAACGGTGAGCGTGATAAATACGAGGCATTCTTTAAAAACTTTGGGTTGCAGCTAAAATACGGCGTATACAGCGAATACGGTGCGAAAAAAGATTTGCTCAAAGATTTGCTGCTGTTCTATTCCTCCAGCGAGAAAAAGCTGGTCACCATTGCGGAATACATCGGCAGAATGAAAGAGGACCAGAAGAATATCTACTATGCATCCGGTGAAACAGTTGAGCGTATTGATCACCTGCCGCAAATTGAATTGCTCAAAGATAAAGGCTATGAAATACTCTATCTCACCGATGATGTGGATGAATTTGCACTTACCATGATGCATGAATATGACGGTAAAGAGTTTAAGTCTGCCGCTAGCAGTGACTTAAACCTTGAAAGCGAAGAGGAAAAAGAAGCGGCAAAGAAGCAGACAGAAGATAACAAAGACCTGCTTGCTTTGATGAAAGAGGCATTGGGCGATAAAGTAACAGCAGTTTCCCTTTCACAACGTCTAAAAACGCATCCTGTTTGTCTTGCAAGCAAGGGGGCGCTATCGCTTGAAATGGAGAAAGTGCTCAATGCAATGCCGAATGACCAAAAGGTAAAAGCAGAGCGCGTGCTTGAAATCAACGCCAACCACCCCGTGTTCAACACACTTACCAAACTGTTTGACAGTGATAAAGATAAGGTGAAAACTTATGCTCATTTGCTGTATTCACAAGCAATGCTCATAGAGGGTATGCCGATTGAAGACCCTGTTGAGTTCTCGAACCAAATTTGTGAGCTTATGGCTTAAGTATATAATATAAAAGCAGAGTGCAGTCTGCTGCACTCTGCTTTTTACGGTAATCTATCCAATATTTTATACGGGACTCTAATGATATTCCCCCTGAAAAGTGAAACTGATATTTATGTTTTAAGGAGCTGATCCTGCGATCAGCTCCTTTTTAGTATATACTATTAATAAAATCAACGATTTCGCCGTAGTCTGTAAAGGTTAATTTTCGGTCAAAAATATAAGACAGAGCATAATTACACTCTTTTATATCGTATAGCTGCCACTTGGTATCTCGCAGAGTTTGGATGATATAAAGGTTGGCGCTTGCATCTCTGAGGTCTGAAATAAACATATTGTTCTGTTCAGAAATTGCATCCAATATTACACCTTTCATATCATATTCCCCCAAATGCGATAAAATCGTACATAATAGTAAAATTATATCATCTTCCCTGTGTGTAGTCAACACAGGGTGGATAATAATACATATTCAGTACACTTAAAAGCGACTACAATGTATTAAACTATTATGGTAAGGAGGCGGGAATATGGTGTTTGATTTTGGTTATCGGCTGCGGGAGCTGCGAGAGCAGAAAAATATGACACAAGTACAAGTAGCAAAACGCCTAAACCTCTCAAAAGCGACAATCAGCGGCTATGAAAATAACATTAAGACTCCTTCGCTAGAGGTGTTAAAACATCTGGCAATCTTGTTTGAGGTTCCAACAGATTATCTTTTGGGTTTTGAAAACCGAAAAATGCTCATTATAGAAGGTTTGACAGAACATCAGCAAGAGATATTAATAAAATTGATTTATGAGTTTAAAAAAAACAAGTCGTAAAATATATTTTTATGGGAATCGTTTTCTGAAAAGAGTACGACTCTTTTTATTTATTAAAATTTAATCTCATATAAAAAAAGATATTGACAAAGTACTTATTTGATTGTATTATTGTACTAACACCATAATACAATAATACAGGGAGGCGAAAAGATGAATTGGGATCTCAAATCAGATCGCCCCATATATACACAACTGGTTGAACAGATTGAGTTACGAATTGTGTCGGGGCAATATCATGCGGGCGAGCGGCTTCCCGCTGTGCGTGATATGGCAGCACAGGCAGAGGTGAACCCAAATACTATGCAAAAAGCTTTGGCAGAGCTGGAACGCAAAGGGCTTGTTTACACGCAACGTACCAGCGGCAGATATATTACGGAGGATGAGCAGATGATTCGGGGGCTTAAAGATTTATTGGCGCAAATGCAAATCAAAGAGTTTTTAGAGAAAATGAATAACTTGGGTTTTACCAAACAAGAAACTCTGCAGTTAATTCAGCTAGTTATGGAGGGGAATGCTTAATGACACCAATTTTAGAGTGCAAATCACTTGTAAAGCGCTATGGAGGGCGAAATGCACTTGCCGGTATCAATCTTACCATTCATCGTGGAAGAATTGTAGGTCTGCTTGGCCCCAATGGAAGCGGCAAAACAACAATGATTAAACTTGCAAGCGGGCTGCTTACACCCTCTGGCGGTGAGATTTTAATCAATGGCAATGCGCCCGGAGTTGAAACAAAAAAACATGTAAGCTATTTACCCGAACGTACTTATTTGGCAGACTGGATGAAAGTTGACGACATGCTGAAGATCTTTGCAGATTTTTATGAAGATTTCAACCTAAACAAAGCGGTGGAGATGTTGCAAAGATTAAACATTAATATAAACGACAGGCTCAAAACTATGTCGAAGGGTACGAAAGAGAAGGTTCAGTTGATTTTGGTAATGAGCCGTGAAGCAGACCTTTATCTGCTGGATGAACCGATTGGTGGTGTTGACCCTGCAGCACGCGATTATATTTTAAACACCATAATCAATAACTATAACGAGAATGCAACCGTTATTATCTCTACCCACCTTATTTCGGATATCGAGCGTGTTTTGGATGATGTGGTTTTTATTAATCAGGGGCATATTGTACTTACCGATTCGGTAGACGATATCCGCGAGGTGCAGGGTAAATCGGTAGATTCGCTGTTCAGGGAGGTGTTCAGATGCTAGGCAAACTGATGAAATATGAAATTAAGGCAACTGCGCGTTTTTTTCTTCCGTTATACGGCGCTTTGCTCGTTCTCGCAGTCATCAATAAGCTGTTTTTTTCGTTCAATATTTTTAACGAAGCAGATATTTTGTTCTTAGACCAATTCAGCGCTATACCAAGAGCACTTGCTTTGACTTTGTATATTGCTATTATTATTGCAATTTTTGTAATTACTGCAATTGTAATGATACATCGGTTTTATAAAAACTTGCTTGGTGATGAAGGATACCTGATGTTTACCTTACCGGTAAAGCCATGGATGAATATTGCCAATAAGCTGATTGTCTCGGTAATGTGGGTGATTATAAGCAGTTTCATTACTGTTTTTTCAATTTTCATTTTGGTTGTGAACAGCGAATTGCTCAGGGAGATCCCAAATGTAATTATCTTAACTTTCCGAGAAATCAATACCGAACTGGGTTTAAATGCAGGGCTGTTTATACTTGAAATGGGTCTAGCAGCAATTATTTCGATTGTGGTTAATATCTTACAGATTTATGCTGCTATCGCAATTGGTCAGTTGTGCAACAGCCATAAGCTGCTTGCATCGTTCGGTGCTTATCTTGCAATTAACATCGTTTTGCAAACGGTACTCAGCGTGTTTTTTGTTTCTGTTGCTGTTCTGTTCCCAAATTGGGAATCAATAAATCCAAGCTATGTTATGAATATGATTATGATTGGCGGTATAGTAATTAGTGCAGTAGTTGGTGCAGTATTTTACTTTGTCACTCATTATATCCTCGCAAATAAACTAAATTTGGAGTAAACCGATAAAAGTCGGTTCTCATATAATAACAATAACCCTAAACACAAAAACACCTCCTGAAAAGGGGGTGTTTTTGTGTCTTAAAATTACCTTTAAAAACTGTATCAGCGAAATTTCTTTTTCATATCCTTGTAACCTAACCAAACTATCCAAACATAAGCAATTGTTTTCGGAATCATCATCACACCGACGATGGGGTAGGTGCCGGCACAAAGTACTACGGGTATGTAAAAAGCAAATGAAAGTGTAACGGCAAGCCACAGCCAACGAAACGACCAGTCACTGTGTTTATGTGCCTGACGGTAAAATACAATAATCAAAAGCAGCCCCATCAGCGCAAAAGGTATATTTCGAATGATGCCCCACAAAACAGGTGGTGTAGCATTTGTCCATTCGTTCTGCGGCAGCAAACAAAGTGCTGTGCGTATTGCTGCCAGTACGTAAATTGCAGCAGTAAGTCCGTTTTTATTTTTTATGCGGTAACGTATGTACCAAATGCGGTACAGCAGCACATAAAATGCAGTCATGGTAACAGATGTAATCAGCTTGCCGATACCCAGTGCAACTATGTTGGCTTCAAGCCCCGATGTCAAAAGAGCATAAGCGCGGGGTACCAAATGGAATGCATCACCCACACCCAGCACAATCGCCATCCAGCCCCAAAGCTTATACTGGGGGTTTCCTCGGCATTGAATCAGCATCGCCATGCCAATTATTAAAATAGCAGTAAGGTAAGCAAAATCAAATCCTGCTTCGAAAATTGCACGAATCATAATAAAAACTCCTGTTAAATTGGAAAAGATAATTAATTTTAGTGAATATGAGTTAAAATAGTATCTTTTATTATACACCCTGCATCAAGATAAGCCAACAATAATATTGAAGAATGGTTCTTCCATCTTTTTCCTACAGATATTTAGCTTAAATAAAAAGATAAAAAGACTTTATTCGGCATTATTCATGATGCTTTATGGAGTAAAATTTGGTAGGAATATCAAAATAATTCTAAAAAAAGAGACTGCTATTAGGAATATTTGTGGTTGACGCAGTGACAACCTATATGTTAGAATGGGGTTGTCGCCAAAAATTAGGATTGACAAAATTTGTTTTCCATGGGAGGGAAATGTATGAAACGAACAATATCAATTGTACTTGTATTGGTACTTACAATTTCGGTGATTGCAGGCTTTTCGGGCTGTGCAAAAAAATCACGCGAAATTGTTTTTGCCGATGTAGGTTGGGACAGCATCAAGTTTCACAATGCGGTTGCAGGGCTGATTGCTGAATCGGCTTTCGGGTATGCTTGGAGAGAAGTGCCCGGATCCACCCCAATCATGCATGAGGCGCTAAAAAAAGGTGAAGTTGATGTGCATATGGAGGAATGGACCGATAACCTCGCTACCTATGACTCCGACCTTGCCGCCGGGCTGTTTCAAGACCTCGGTACAAACTTCGGTGATAATAAACAGGGCTTTTATGTGCCGCGCTATGTTATAGAGGGCGACCCCGAACGTGGTATTGAGCCTGTTGCGCCAGACCTTAAAACGGTGCAGGATCTCAAAAAATATCCTCATCTCTTTCCGGACGATGAAAACCCAAGCAAAGGCAGAATTTATGGTGCAATACCCGGTTGGGAAATTGACGAAATTATGCACAATAAGGTAAAATTTTATGGGCTTGACAAAGACTATATTTATTTCCGCCCCGGTTCGGATGCAGCACTTTCTGCGGCATTTACTTCTGCTTATGAAAAGGGCAAGCCTACCGTCGGTTATTATTGGGAGCCCACCTGGTTGCTTGGCAAGTACGATATGGTTTTGCTGCAAGACAATCCTTATACGGATGAAGCAAGTTATTCAGCGGGCAAAACCGAATGCCCTTCGGTAAATGTCACTATTGGTGTAAGCAACCAGTTTGCAAAAGATGCTCCTGAATTCTGTGAGTTTTTAAAAAAATACGAAACATCCAGTGCCCTAACCTCGGAGGCTTTGGCACATATGCAGGATACGGGAGACAATTACACCGATACTGCAAAATGGTTTTTGGCTGAGCACAGCGACTTGATTGACAAATGGCTGAGTGGCGAGCAGGCAGAACAAGTAAAAGGTGCGCTCGGTTTGACTGTAGAAAAGAAAAATTATTTTATGGATTTTCCGTTTACACTGCCTATCGACGTCGATGCATTTGATGCTTCGGTCAAAAGCTTCGCAGTACAGTTTGATGGATTTTTTAGCGCAATAAAAGATGGATTAAATGGGCTTATTGGTTTTATCTACGGTATACTAAGCATTATTCCTTGGTGGTTATTGATTGCAGTTGTATTTATAGGAGGATGGAAACTAACCGGTAAAGTACAGATTGGTTTGCTTTATTCGGCTCTGCTTTTTATCATTGGTATGATAGGATTATGGAGTTTGATGTACGAAACATTATCCATTGTACTGGCATCGGTTGTAATTTCTCTTGCAATCGGTTTCCCGGTAGGCATTCTTGTTTCGGGCAGTGAACGGGCAAACACGATTGTCCGCCCGATACTGGATACGATGCAGACCATGCCTGTTTTCGTTTACCTAATCCCTGCGGTGCTGTTCTTTGGTTTAGGTAAGGCGCCTGCTGTAATTGCAACTACCATTTATGCAGTAGTTCCCATTATCCGTCTTACCAGCCATGGTATCCGCCAAGTAGACCAAGAGGTAGTCGAGGCAGCCAGGTCATTCGGTTCTACCCGCTTTCAAAGCCTTTGGAAGGTGCAAATTCCGCAGGCAATGCCAACCATCCTTGCTGGTGTAAACCAAACCCTTATGATGGCAATGGCAATGGTGGTTACCTGTTCGATGATTGGTGCATCGGGGCTTGGCATGGAAGTGCTGATTGGTGTTAACCGTATTGAAATCGGGCGCGGACTGCTTGCCGGAATAGCAGTAGTAATTGTGGCAATATTAATGGACCGCCTGACGCAGGGCTGGTTCAAGAAAGGGGAGGGAAACGGTAATGGCTGAAATTACAAACAATAATACAGAAACTGTAAAAGATGATATCATAAAGGTCAGTCACTTGACCAAGCTCTATGGCTCAAATAAAAGCGAAGCTACAAAAATGATGAAAAACGGTGCAGATAAAGATACTGTTTATAAACAAACGGGTGTTACCGTAGCCTTGTGGGACGTTAGCTTTAACGTAAAACGCGGTGAAATCTTTGTAATCATCGGTCTTTCGGGATCAGGCAAATCTACCGTAGTGCGTACTTTGAATATGCTGCATAAACCGACAAGCGGCAAGGTGATTTTCGAAGACAGTGCAATCGATAAATTTGGTATAAAAGATTTGCGTGATTACCGCAGAAATAAAATATCGATGGTATTTCAAAGTTTTGGCTTAATGAGCCACCGCGATGTTATTGGAAATGTAGCTTACGGGTTGGAAGTAAAAGGCGTACCGCGTATTGAACGAGAAGGAAAAGCCCTAGAGATGATTAATATGGTAGGGCTGAACGGGCATGAACATTCAAGCATCAGCAGCCTTTCAGGTGGAATGAAGCAGCGAGTAGGCATTGCCCGTGCATTGGCGAACGACCCCGAGGTACTGCTGATGGATGAACCGTTCTCTGCGCTTGACCCGTTGGTGCGTAAGGATATGCAGTTTGAATTGCTTTCGATTCAACGCAAATTGAAAAAAACAGTGGTTTTTATCACGCATGACATCAACGAGGCGTTTAAGCTTGGAGACACGGTTGCCATTATGCGTGATGGTAAACTGATTCAGGTGGGAACTCCTGAGGAAATGAGTGAACATCCTGCTGATGATTATGTACACCAATTTATTGACAGTGCCGATAAAACCAAGGTGCTTAGTGCGAAACATGTTATGGTTACGCCCACTTGTGTGCGTTTAAAAGATACACCCCAGTATGCAATTCGCGAAATGCGCAGCAACGGTACGTCCACAGCTTATGTGGTAGACGAGCAAATGCATCTGCGCGGCATTGTTGCAATTGATGATGCTATTCGCGCCAAAAAAGATCAGCTCCCTTTGAGAGAAGTATATATACAAGACGTGCAGACTACAACAAAAGACACGCTGATCAGCGACATTCTGCCGATTGCAGCAGAAGCAAAATATCCTGTCGCTGTAGTGGAAGAAGACGGCAGTTTGGAGGGCATTGTTACAAAAGCATCGGTATTGTCCTCATTAATTTAATAAAATGTAAAACAACTCCCAGTGTACCCATTGGTGCACTGGGAGTTGCGCTTTATTTACTTGTTTTTGTACTGTAATGATGTTAACATAAAAATACAATCAGCGAGATGTTTGTTTTTAATAGTCGGTTTTAGTTGTAAATAATTATATTTAAAACAAAATTATCAGTAAAATATCACCAAAAATCGGTTCATATTTTTATTAGTCATTCTTAATACTTTTACTTGCAAGGGTTTAAAGTTCGTAGTACAATAATACCAACATAGTGAGGCGGGCAGAAAATGAAAAAATTAAGTGCAATTGTTTTGGCAGCAGGGTTATCTTCGCGTATGGGAGAAAATAAGCTGCTTATGAATTACAAAGGCTGCCCGATGTCGGAGTATATTTTTAAAAATTTAAAGCACAACAGCATGTGGCTGAACGAAGTACTTGTGGTAGGCAGGTTACAAGAAACAAAAGAAATAGCAGAGCAGTATGGTTTTGCCTATATTCATAACAGCATGCCAGAGCGTGGCATGGGTTATTCCCTTGCTTTGGGGGTACAGGCGGCGGGAGCATGTGACGGATTTTTACTTGCGCTTGCCGATATGCCCGACCTTAAAACGGGAACAATCCACACACTTTGCCAAAGTTTTATGAAAAACCCCACACGCATAACCGTACCGGTTTATGGTGGAAGACGCGGAAACCCCGTAATTTTTCCTGTATCATTTCGTAAACAGCTCTCAGCCTTGGACGGTGATAAAGGCGGCAGAGATTTAATTCGCAGCGAGCAGCAAAATATTGCCCGGGTACAGATATACGACGCCGGAATTTTGCGAGATATTGATACAAAAGCAGATTTTGAAGCAAATTAGGCACGTTTTTATGGCTTTTGTTGGTATTAGGTACGACTATTCGTGTAAATATCCAGTTGAAAAGTAAATATAGTATAAATTATAACCATTCCTATGAATTTGTCCGAAAGCGAATCAGATTGCTCCAAATCGCATTGACATGCCCGTTTTGGTTTGCTAGAATGTTTTCGGCAGCTAAGGTGCTTAACAACATAAAATCGCACCCGCTGATTGAAAAATAGCCGCTCTGTTCAGTGGTTCATGCAATCGGTTACAAGGGGCATACGTAACGTCTGCCCCTTTTAATATTTCTTACGAAAGAAAGATTAAATTTAGGAGGGTATACTAAAATGAAAAAAGTATTAGCAATTGTGCTTGCAACTGTTTTGGCAGTGTCAATGATGGCAGGCTGCGCACCAAAGGCGGTTCAAGATGCACAAAACAGCGCCCCCGAGTCTACCGCGGAAGCAGCTGCTGCAGAGTCAGCTGAATCTGCACACAAAGCAATTGCAAAAGAAGACATTAAAGTAGGATTTCTATACGTAGGTCCTATCGGTGACGAGGGTTACTCTTTTGCTCACGATCAGGGCAGAAAAGAGCTTGAGACTAAGCTTGGCGTTAAAACCATGTACATAGAGAATGTTCCTGAAACTGCCGACTGCGAAGCACAAATCCGCAGCTTGATAGATCAGGGCTGTAACGTAATTTATGCAACCAGCTTTGGTCATATGAAATTTATCGATGCGGTTGCAAAAGAAAATCCTGATGTTTATTTCGGTCATGCAACTGGATTTATGACAGCTGACAACATGTCCAACTACATGGGGCGTATCTACGAAGCTCGCTACCTTTCTGGTATTGCTGCAGGTCTTAACACTAAAAATGGTAAGATTGGCTACGTTGCCGCTATGAAAACTGCCGAAGTTATCCGCGGAATCAACGCATTTACTCTGGGCGTTCGTTCGGTTAACCCCACTGCTACGGTTGAAGTAAAATGGACGAACTCTTGGTATGACCCTGCTGTTGAGAAAGCAACCGCAGTTGACCTGCTCAACAATGGCTGCGATATGATTGCTCAGCATTGCGATACAACAGGCCCCCAAGTTGCTGCACAGGAAAAAGGCGCAAAATGCATCGGCTATAACGCCCCCACACTTTCTGCAGCTCCGAAGGCATACCTCACCGCTCCTCTGTTCCACTGGGGTACCTTCTATGTCAACGATGTACAAAGCATCATTGACGGTACTTGGAAGTCTCAGTCTTACTGGGAAGGCATCAAGTCCGGAATGGTTTCGCTTGATAAACTGTCTGAAAACTGCGTAGCAGGTACCAAAGAAAAAGTTGAAGAGGCTCAGGCTAAAATCGTTGACGGTTCTCTGTTTGTATTTACAGGTGAGATTAAAGACAACGAGGGCAAGGTTAAGGTTGCTGCCGGCGAAAAGATGACCGATGAGCAGCTGCTTGCTTTCGATTGGTTTGTTGAGGGTGTTATCGGTACAGCAAAATAAAACAATACAGCATCTTGCAAAAGGGGTTTTGCGGTTACAGCAAAATCCCTTTGCATCAAGCTGAAAGAAGCTGCTTTGTGTGGCTTCGGAAGCATTGACGGACAGGGTGCTTCCGAAGAGACATAAGACTAACAACTATCTTTTTTGGTGAATAACAATACGGAAGAGTTATTATCAAGCCGTTTTCAGCTTAATAGTATGAAATCCAACATATAAAAGCATACAATCTGGATGCAATGTATTCAGTTTTCAATTGTAAATAAATAAAAGGCAGGCGATACTCCATGGAGAACAAACCGTATATCCGGCTCAGTGGTATCACAAAGACCTTTGGCCCTGTTGTTGCAAACAACAACATCAGCCTAGATGTAAAAAAAGGCGAAATCCACGCTTTGCTTGGTGAAAACGGCTCGGGCAAAAGCACGTTGATGAGTATACTTTCCGGGATTTACCAGCCGGACAGCGGCGCCATCTTTTTGGGGGACAAACAGATGGCATTCTCTTCACCGAAGGACGCAATTGATGCCGGCATCGGCATGGTTCATCAACACTTTAAACTGGTGGATGTTCTAAGCGCGAAAGAAAACATTATTGCAGGGCGAAAAGGCTCGTTTTTCATCGGCGGAAAAGAACTTACACGGCAAATTAATGCCATTGCAGAAAAATATGGGCTTTCTATTGACCCGGACAAAAAAATATATAATATGTCGGTAAGCGAAAAGCAGACGGTTGAAATTATGAAGGTTCTCTACCGCGGGGCAGATGTTCTTGTACTGGATGAACCTACTGCAGTGCTTACCCCGCAAGAAATTCGCGTCTTGTTTCAAATCTTGCGCAATATGAAGAACGAAGGCTGTGCCGTAATTATTATCACGCATAAACTGGGTGAGGTTATGGATATTTCTGACCGTGTTACGGTACTGCGTAAGGGCGAAAGCATAAAAACAGTCAATACAAGCGAAACAAGTATCCGTGAATTGACCGAATATATGGTGGGGCGTCCTATTTCACTCGACCTGAACTGCCCACAGGTGACCCCTGAAATCAAGCACACCATACTTGAGGTAAAAGACCTTACGGTACGCAACCAGGTTGACCACATTGATGTACTCAACAAACTTACTTTTTCGCTATCTTCAGGCGAAATCCTCGGTGTGGCAGGCATAGCTGGCAGCGGGCAGAAAGCACTTTGCGAGGCAATTACCGGCCTTGAAAAAGTGTCTTCGGGCGAAATGGTATTTAAAGGTGAAAACCTGATTGGTATGTCGCCGAAAGACATCATTCGAAAAGGCATCAGCATGAGTTTTGTTCCCGAAGATAGACTTGGCATGGGGTTAATCGGTGCAATGGATATCACCGACAATGTATTGCTGAAATCCTATCAAAATATGCCGGGTGCCTTCATCAACCGCAAAGCGGGCAAGGCAAAAGCCGAAGAAATCATCAAGCAGTACGATATCAACACAACCGGACCCAGCCAAATTGTCAAAAAGCTATCGGGTGGCAACATTCAAAAGGTGTTGTTGGGGCGCGAAATTGCGCTTTCTCCGCAGCTGCTGATTACTGCTTATCCGGTGCGTGGCTTGGATATTGGTGCTTCGTATAATATTTATGATATGCTCAACGAGCAAAAGCAAAAAGGTGTGGGCATTCTGTTTATCGGTGAGGACCTTGACATTTTGCTGGAACTTTCTGACCGCATTATGGTGTTGCACAGCGGCGAAATTATGGATATTGTCGACCCCAAGACCACCACCAAAGAAGAAATTGGTATGCTTATGATGGGGCATAAGGAAACAAAAGGGGAGGTGCAGGCATCATGATTAAAATAGTAAAAAGGCCTGAAGTCTCGCCTGCACAATCGAATGTTCAACGTGTTGTTTCCATACTAATTGCATTGGTTGTGGCTGCAGGGTTTATACTGATTCTTGGCTACAGCCCCATTGTGGTGTACAGTGAAATTATTAAAGGGGCTACCGGTTCGCTCTATCGCCTTAAAGAAACGATTAACAAAGCAATCCCACTGATTACCCTTTCGCTGGGCATTGCGGTGGCGTTTAAAATGAAATTCTCCAATATTGGGGCAGAAGGTCAGTTCTATTTGGGAGCAATGGGAGCTGCTTATATTGCGTTTTGTTTCCCCGATATGCCCCGTGCGCTTTTGCTGCCGCTGATGGCAATTGTAGCAATGGTAATGGGTGGTATATGGTGCTTTTTTCCTGCAATTCTCAAAATAAAATTTGGCACCAGCGAGACGCTTGTCACGCTTATGATGAACTATATCGCCGTAAAATGGGTTACTTACCTGCAGTACGGCCCGTGGAAAGACCCAAAAGCTTTTGGCTTTCCCAAAATGCCGCAGTTTACAGAAAACGCTATTTTGCCCAAGGTGTTCGGTGTACATTCCGGTTGGATTATTGCACTGGCAATGGTGGTTATCATCCACATTCTTATGAGCAAATCCAAACTGGGATACGAGATTTCTGTTTTGGGCGAAAACCCACAAACTGCACGCTATGCAGGCATGAATACACTGAAAATTTTGTTTATATCGGTGCTGATTAGCGGCGGGCTTTGCGGCCTTGCGGGTATGATGCAAGCATCTGCCATCGAGCAATCGCTTACCGATAAACTCTCAAGCGGGTTAGGCTTTACCGCCATCATCACTGCATGGCTGGCACGCCTTTCTGCCCCTACCATCTTGGTGGTATCGTTCTTTTTTGCAATGCTGCTTCAGGGCAGTGCCTATTTGCAAAGTGCTTTGCAAATCCCTTCTGCGGTTGCAGAGATTTTACAAGGTATCATCTTGTTCTTTGTACTTGCGAGTGAGTTCTTTACTCAGTACAGATTTGTATACAAAAAGAATACGGCGTCTGATGCAAAGGAGGTAGAGGCATAATGGATTTCTTAAACGGAACGGGATTATTCCTGCAAACCGCTGTCCAGATGGGTACCCCTTTGCTGTTCGGTACGCTCGGCGGTATCCTTTGCGAAAAAGTTGGCCACTTAAACCTCGGTGTTGAGGGTATGATGCTGCTCGGCGCTGTGATGGGCTTTCTCACCGCGCTAAAAACCGGAAATCCGCTGCTTGCAGTGATTGTGTCTGGCCTGGCAGGTGTGGCAGGTGCTTTGATTTACGCAGTTATTACGGTAACTTTCCGCGGTAATCAAACGGTTACCGGTTTGGTGCTTACCATATTCGGTACGGGAATATCAAGTTTTATCGGGCAGAATCTTGCAGGGCTTTCTCTGCCGGAAGGTTTGCTTGCAGCTCTTGGTATACATAACATACCGGGTCTTTCTGCTATTCCTGTAATTGGCACGGCACTGTTTAAGCAGAGTATTTATGTTCACATCGGGTGGATATCCGCAGTTGTTATCTATATTTATCTGAGGAAAACTCGTATGGGTCTTTCCATGCGTGTTGTAGGCGAAAACCCTGCAGCGGCAGATGCTTCGGGCATTAATATCACCCTGTATAAATACATTCATATTCTTTTGGGCGGTTTTCTGTGCGGGCTCGGCGGCTCGTACCTCTCATTGGTGTTTGTACCGCGCTGGCAGGATGAAATTACAGCGGGTATGGGTTGGATTGCTATTGCATTGGTTATTTTTTCTACATGGAACCCCGCAAAGGCGATTTTTGGCGCTTACCTGTTCGGTGCCCTGCGCGGTGTGGCACTGAAGATGCAGAACGTACCGTTGCGTTTGTTCGGCAACAATATCACAATCGACTCTGCTTTATTGGATATGCTGCCGTATATTATGACGATTGCGGTTCTTGTATTTATTACCCTACGCAAAAAGAAAGAGAATCAGGCTCCGGCTTGGCTGGGCAATGCTTATTTCCGCGAAGACCGATAATATTTGTAATGTGATAAAAACAACAGAGCCATCTGTAAAGTGCAGATGGCTCATTTTTATGATTGTGCGTCCTTTTAAGATGGCATAAAACTTGACATTACAAAAATATTGCATTATAATAAGCAAAAATGAATGATAGGGGCTGTGAAATGCGTAATTTTACCTGCTAATTGGCTTGCGAGCAAGATTTGCTCAAAGCAAACAGATTGATAATAATAAAGTAAAGCTTTTAGTAAGGCTTGTTTTTTGTTGTCATATGCAGGAAAGTTACAAATTTCAAACGCTGATATAAGCAGTAATCGGTAGCATTGCTATGGATTTATGCTGCATGTAACAGGCTGTAAGAAGTGTACTTTCTTGCGGGCTGTTTTTATTTTTATATGGTTTTATTTGTTTTATAGTTTGGAGGTATACTATGTCTCAAATCAGCGTAAACAACCTATCATTTAGTTACGAAAGCAGTTATGACCCTGTTTTTGAAAATGTTTCTTTTACATTGGATACCGATTGGAAGCTCGGTTTTATAGGGCGTAACGGCAGAGGAAAAACAACGCTGCTCAATCTTCTGCTGGGGCGTTACCCTTACAAAGGCAGTATTACGGCATCGGTTTCGTTCGATTATTTCCCGTTTGAAGTAAAGAACGTTGCACGAAATACGGTGGATGTTATTAAAAGCTGTATCGCACCATATGACGAATGGGAGTGCGAAATGCAGCGCTTGTTGGATTTGCAAACAGAGCAAGCGCTGGAGGCTTACGGGGATTTGTTTGAGCGCTACACCTATGCCGATGGGTATACTATCGAGAGCCTGATTGAGCAGGAGATAGGCAAAATGGGGATGAGCAGCGAGATTTTATCCCGCCCATTTGATACTTTAAGCAACGGGGAACGCACCCGTGCGCTGCTGGCAGCACTTTTTTTAAAGCACGATAACTTTTTGCTGATTGACGAACCCACCAATCACCTTGATGCAAAAGGCAGAGAAGCGATTGCGGATTATCTGGCAGCCAAAAAAGGCTTTATCCTTGTTTCGCATGACCGCGATTTGCTCGACCGTGCAGTCGACCATATCCTTTGCATTAACCGTGCAAACATCGAGGTGCAGCAGGGTAACTATACCAGTTGGCAGATAAACAAAGACCAGCAGGATGCGTTTGAACTTGCCGAAAACAATCGCCTTACAAAAGAAGTAGCAAACCTAACCTTGGCAGCCAAACAAAAGGCAGGCTGGTCAGACCGATTGGAGCGCACAAAAATTGGTAATCGCCCTCAAGATCAGGTGCCGCCCGACCGCGGCTTTATTGGGCATAAATCAGCTAAAATGATGAAGCGTGCCAAGGTGATAGAGCAGCACGCACAACGTGCGTTGCAAGAAAAATCGGCACTGCTTAAAAATTTAGAACAGGCAGATGCCCTTAAACTTTCCCCGCTGCATTACCGCAATTCACGGTTGGTTCAGGCAATAGGGCTTTCTATCAACTACGGCAACCAACCGCTTTTTCAAGGCTTGGATTTTATGGTAGAACAGGGGGATAGGGTGGCGCTGTGCGGCGGTAACGGATGTGGAAAATCCAGTATCTTAAAACTGCTGCTCGGGCAGAACATTCCATCAACCGGGCAGCTTTTGTACAGCGGTGATTTGATTATTTCCTATGTTGCACAAGATACCTCCTTTTTACAAGGAGATTTAAAAGCATTTGCCTTAAACCAACAGATTGATGAAAGTTTATTTAAGGCGATTTTACGCAAACTTGATTTTTCGCGTATACAATTTGAAAAAGATATGAGCGAATTCAGCGGAGGACAAAAAAAGAAGGTTC
This sequence comes from Hydrogenoanaerobacterium saccharovorans, assembly GCF_003814745.1. Classification (NCBI taxonomy): domain Bacteria; kingdom Bacillati; phylum Bacillota; class Clostridia; order Eubacteriales; family Oscillospiraceae; genus Hydrogenoanaerobacterium; species Hydrogenoanaerobacterium saccharovorans. The sequence goes on from NZ_RKRD01000001.1 coordinate 910,096, forward strand.
TGCTTGCAAAAAGCCTTTGCCAACAGGCGCATTTGTATGTATGGGATGAGCCGCTGAACTTTATTGATATTCTTTCGCGAGTGCAGATAGAAGAGTTGATTTTGCGCTCTGCACCTACGATGTTGTTTGTGGAGCATGATAAACGCTTTGTGCAGAACATTGCTACAAAAATAGTTACAATAGGCAATTGATTGGTTTGTATTTTTTGCAGTGGTGAGGTAAAATAAAGATATCAAACGCAAAAAAGGGGGGCGCAGATTTGAACCAAAACAGAACCATATTGCATTGTGACCTCAATGGCTTTTATGCGTCGGTAGAATGTCTGCTGCGCCCTGAACTAAAAGAGGTACCTATGGCGGTTTGCGGCGACCCCGACAGCCGCCATGGCATTATTTTAGCAAAAAACGAACTTGCAAAGGCATATCAAGTTACCACGGCAGAAACCATCTGGCAAGCACAGCGCAAATGCCCCAACCTTACGTTGGTAGCGCCGCACCACAGCGAGTATGCAAAGTACTCCAAGCTTGTAAACAAAATTTACGAGCGGTTTACCGATTGTGTGGAGCCATTTGGTATCGATGAATCATGGCTGGATATCACCGGTACACTGCATTTGTTTGGCGGAGATGCAAAACAAATTGCCGACACCATCCGCGAAACAGTGAAAAAAGAGCTGGGGCTTACCGTTTCGGTAGGAGTGAGCTTTAATAAAATTTATGCTAAGCTGGGCAGCGACTACAAAAAACCCGATGCAACCACTGTCATCAGCCCTGATAATTATCGAGAAATCGTTTATCCGCTGCCTGTTACCGCCCTGCTGTATGTGGGGAAGGCGGCTGCAAAAACGCTTAAACTGCTAGGGGTGCGCACGATTGGAGACCTTGCCGGTACCGACCGCACTTTGTTGGCACAAAAGCTTGGTAAAATGGGCGAAATGCTGCACGACTATGCTGCGGGGTTGGATGATTCACCGGTGAAATCGGCATATGAAGAACGCGAGGTAAAAAGCGTAGGCAACGGCATGACCTTTCGTCGTAATTTGCAAGGGTTGGAAGACATCAAAGCCGGTGCAGCGGCACTATCCGATACGGTGGCAACCCGACTTCGCCACTATGGGTTGGAATGCTATACCGTACAAGTGCAGGTGCGAGACCCGCAATTTAACACCATTTCACGCCAAAAAACACTGGAATATCCTACCCACCTTGGCAGAGAAATATATAAAGCCGCCATAGAATTGGTGCTTGCTTCTTGGAAGCTCAACGCGCCGATAAGAATGCTTACAGTAACAGCCGCAAATCTTGTACCCCAAGGCAGTTCAGAGCAACTTTCGCTGTTTAACGCGCAAGAGAAACCCAAGCGTGAACGGCAGGATAAACTGGAACACACCATGGATCATATCCGCGGCAAGTTTGGCAGGTCTGCCATCGGCACAGCAGCTTTACTGGGCAGCGACCTGGGCATTAAAAACGAAAAACCGATTGACCGGTAATTGCAAGATGAAAAGCAATGCGGGTAAGCACTGCAATTGCTTTTTGCTAAAAAATAAGAGAAAAGTAAATATTGCTTGAAATAAATAAACAAGCAAAACTCTCTGCTAAGTTATATAAAAGCATAGGTTTTGAATAGAACGGGCAAGTTTTTGAAAATGAGAATATACACAAAAATGCCCTTGAATTTAGCCGCTTTGTCAGCCAAATTCAAGGGCATGCCTTTTGCATGTTAGTCTAATGTATCTTTATAGGGTATTCTGGCGAGCAGTTCGTCTTTCTTATTTTCACATTCGCCGTCCATTACCAGTGCTAACAGATGTCTCAGGGTTTCGCCAATCTGTACCCCTTGCGGTACACCCGCTGCAATCAAATCGCTGCCATTTATTGCAAGGCTTTTCAGCGAAAAACATTTCCCTTGCTCCAATACTTTTTCAAGAACAAGTTCAAGCTCATCCAGCATTTTGGTATGGCTTTGTGCATATTCACTTTGCGCGGCATTATCCGCGCGCTTTACCAGCAGCAGTTCGCGAAACACTTCTTCGCCAAACCGATTCAACTGGCGCGTCACACATTTTTCACTGGGTTCCAAATCCATATCGTGGTATTTGACCAAAGTGCATACCTGAGAAATTGTGTGAGTGTCTATTCTCAAACGGTTGAGGATTACACGTGCCATTTCGGTGCCGACTTTTTGGTGAGAGTAAAAATGCCGTCTTCCGTCTGCATCTTCTGTATAGCAGGCGGGCTTGGCAATATCGTGCAGCAGCATGGCAAGGCGAAGCGGTATTGTTGGGGGAATCGCATCGACGCTGCGCGCAATGTGTTCGTACACCGTATAAATATGATAGGGGTTGCGTTGTTCAAAGCCAATTGAGGCTTTTAGTTCGGGTATAATTTCCGTAATAACAGAAGAAAAATCCAATAATATATTTAGCGCTTGTTTACCGCACAACAGCTTGCATAATTCTGCAGCGATACGTTCTGCCGCAATATGCCGCAGCAAAAAACGATTGTTTACAAGGCTTTGCGCGGTTTGTTCTTCAATGCAAAACCCCAGGGCCGACGCAAACCTCAGCGAGCGCAAAATTCGCAAAGCATCTTCCCCAAAGCGCTTGTCCGGTTCGCCTACACAGCGTATCACCTTATTTTTAATATCACTTAGTCCATCAAAATAATCCACTAATCCGCTTTGAGGGTTATAAGCAAGTGCATTTACAGTAAAGTCACGGCGACTTAAATCCTCTTTTAGGTTTCGTGTAAAGCAAACTTCATCGGGATGGCGGTTGTCCGTATATGCGCCGTCTATGCGAAAAGTAGTTATTTCTACGGGGTGACGATTTACCACAGCGGCTACTGTGCCGTGCTTTAACCCTGTTTCAATGAGAGTATACTGCTGCAGTGCCGCCATTGTCTCGTGCGGCAGTGCCGAAGTGGTTACATCCCAGTCGTGGGGTGTTATGCCCATCAGGCTGTCGCGTACGCAGCCGCCTACCACATATGCCTCAAACCCGTTGTTTTGCAAGCAAGTCAATACAGCGGTAACATAATCGGGGATTTTTATCATAAAGGTGTACACCTCCATTTTTAATATTATGATAATATAAAAGTTAACAAATTACAAATACAGTTTTTCTACTATTGTTGTGTAATAAAAAATAAGTTGATATTTTCATTGGTTTTTATTTTTAATGCAGGTACTAGGAAGCAATTACTATACTCTATTTAACATCTTTGAAAGGGGACATTTAAATGAACTTTAATTATTATATGCCGTCTCGCTTGTTTTTCGGCAAGGGTGAGATTGAAAAATTGGGTACCGAAAAATTGCCCGGTAAAAAAGCACTTCTTGTAATTTCTGCAGGGGGATCTATGAAAAAATACGGTTACCTCGATAAAGTAACTGATTTGCTGAAAAAGAACGATACAGACTATGTACTGTTCGATAAAATCCTCCCTAATCCAATCAAAAGCCATGTGATGGAAGGGGCAGCAGTTGCCAAAACACAAGGCTGCGACTTTGTCATTGGCTTGGGCGGCGGCAGCAGCATCGATTCTGCAAAAGCAATTGCCGTTATGGCAACCAACGAGGGTGACTATTGGGATTATATCGGAGGCGGCAGCGGCAAAGGCTTGCCCGTTCCCAACAAGCCCCTCCCTATTATAGCAATTACCACAACAGCAGGTACGGGTACCGAGGCTGACCCATGGATGGTTGTAACAAAAGAAGAGACCGGAGAAAAAATCGGCGGCGGTTTCGACGGTACTTTCCCTTATTTCTCTATTATTGACCCTGACCTTATGATGAGCATTCCGGCACATCTTACAGCATACCAGGGGTTTGATGCTCTGTTTCATTCCACAGAGGGTTACATTAATAAAACGGCAAATTTTATGAGTGATTTGTTCGCCCTTGCCAGCATTGAGCTGATTGGTAAATATCTGCCGCGTGCGGTGAGAGACGGCAGTGACGCAGAAGCACGCGCTATGGTTGCGCTGGCGAATACGCTTGCAGGTATGGTAGAGTCCACATCCGGCTGCACATCCGAGCATTCTCTCGAGCATGCGCTCAGCGGTTATCACCCTAAGCTGCCTCATGGCGCAGGGTTGATTATGATTTCGCTAGAGTATAACAAACTGTTTGCCGATAAGGTATGCCCCGAACGCTTTGTTGCAATGGCAAAAGCACTGGGCAAAACAGATGCGGTTCATCCGCAGGATTTTGTAACAGCACTTGCAGAGTTACAAAAAGCATGCGGTGTTGATAACCTTAAAATGTCTGACTATGGCATCAAAGCAGATGAAATGCAGGAAATTGCCCGCCATGCAAAGGATACCATGGGGGGATTGTTTGAAGTAGACCGTTATCAGTTATCGCACGAAGAAATCGTTTCGATTCTTGAAAAATCATACCGATAGTATTGCTTGCCCTTAGATATTGTTTATAAAAAAGGGACGCTTTAAAGCGTCCCTTCTTATCTTATTCAAACACCGTCTCTATCAGTTTACAGCAACCATCAGGCGAATATTTCCAGTGGCTTATGTGGTTATCTTCAATAAAGTAAGGCGGGGCGGTCACCGCATATTGTGCATCAAAATTATCTACTATAATCAGCTTTACCTTCATCTTATCACGAATCAGGCTTTTTATGTAAACACTGGTTTGCTGGCCGGGGCGAACGCCCTCTCGCGGTTCGGCAAGCCCTGCCAGGTTGGGTGTAAGCTCTACAAAAACACCGTACTCCTCTACAGAACGTACCACACCTGCAACGGTTTCTCCGCTGTGGAACAAGGCGGCGTTTTCCTCCCAGGTGCCCCACAGCTCTTTGTGAGATAAGCTGATGCGCCCATAGGAATCTACCGATTTTACTACGGCGCGAATATCCTGCCCTGTGCGGAAGCGGTCTCCCGGGTGTGATATGCGTGAAACCGAAATAGCATCAATGGGGATAAGCGAAGCGACACCGCACCCTACATCCACAAAACAGCCGAACGGCTCAAGGTGCGTTACACGCGCATCAATAATATCGCCGGGGGCGAGGTTGTTAATGTATGTTTCTATGCACTGCTGCTGTACTGCACGGCGCGATAGTATAGCATAGGTGTTGTTGTCGCTGCCTCTGCGAAATTCGGTAACGCGAAAACACACGGGCTTGTTAACACGTGATATAATGGCAATTTCCCGTGTGGTGCCTTCTTCAATGCCGATGGCACACTCGTTTTTGGGAATAATACCTCTGATGCAGCCGCAATCTACAATCAGATTATGCGCGCTGTCGCAGATTATGGCGCGCGCTTCCAGAATGCGCCCCTGTGCACACGCCTCCTGTAAACCGGCAAGGCTGCTTAATGCAGCAATGTTTTCAGGATTGTCGCACAGCCATCCTTCGGGCTTAAAATAAGCATTCATTTTCTCATAACCTCCAAACAATTTTAAACGTATTGCAAACCGCAAACAGTTCACTCCAAAGGATGTATATGAACAAAAGTGTTCTTGTATGCAAGCCTGACAAACTATCGTGAAACACTTGATATGTTGACAAAGCATCTGCTATAATATCAGGTGGACTATTTTGAGCAGACGGAGGAATTTTACATGGATGTACGTGTGGGCGATATCCTTCAGATGAAAAAACAACACCCCTGCGGTGCAAGCCGTTTTCTTGTGTTGCGTTCGGGTATGGACTTCAAGCTCAAATGTGAGGGGTGCGGGCATGAAGTAATGGTTCCTCGTGCTAAAGCAGAAAAAAATATCAAAAAGATATTTCGAGAGGAGCATAACCTCTAGCTGCCGCAAAATTGCATTGAATTTCAAATTAACGCGGCGGTTTGAAAGTCCGCTTTTTAAAAGCAACCGAAAGGAATTCGAAGATGTTTGATAAATTAAAAGATGTAGAAGCAAAATTTGAGCAAATCAACCAGCGATTAATGGAGCCCAGTATTGTAAATGACAACGAGCAATACAAAAACCTGATGAAGGAATACAAAACCCTTACCCCACTTGTAGAAAAGTACCGTGAATATGTGGCAGCGCAAAACGAATACAACGAAGCAAAAGAGCTGTTGGAAGAAGGCGGGTTGGATAAGGAATTTAAGGCGATTGTAGATGAACAATATGCCGAGAGTAAAGTAAAGATTGATGAGATTTCGGAAGAGCTTAAAATTCTGCTGCTTCCGCGTGACCCCAACGATGACCGTAACGTGATTGTTGAAATTCGCGGCGGTGCAGGCGGTGAAGAGTCGGCTTTGTTCGCCAATTCGCTTTACAGAATGTACACTATGTATGCAGACAGCATGGGATGGAAAACTGAGGTGCTTAATGCGAACGAGACCGGACTTGGCGGATATAAAGAAATCAGCTTTTCGATTGACGGCGATGGTGCATACTCCAAACTGAAGTTTGAAAGCGGTGTGCACCGTGTACAGCGCGTACCCGAAACCGAGACGCAGGGCAGAATTCATACCTCTACCGCTACCGTTGCGGTGTTGCCCGAGGTAGATGATGTGGAATTTGAGCTTGACCCCAAAGACTTGCAGATTGATGTATTTCGCTCCAGCGGTGCGGGCGGTCAGCACGTCAACAAAACCTCCAGTGCAATTCGCGTAACCCATCTGCCCACCGGTATGGTGGTAGAATGCCAAGACGAGCGCAGCCAGTTTAAAAACAAAGACAAAGCTCTTAAAGTGCTGCGTTCTCGTTTGCTTGACCAAAAAATTCAGGCACAAAACGAAGAAATTGCTTCAAAAAGAAAATTGCAGGTTGGCACAGGCGATCGCTCTGAACGAATTCGCACCTATAACTTCCCGCAAGGGCGTGTTACCGATCATCGTATTGGGCTGACTTTGTATAAAATCGATAACATCTTGAACGGAGATATTCAAGAACTCATCGATGCACTTATCACTTTCGATCAGGCTGAAAAATTGCAGGAACAGAGCAATGCGGATTAATCAAAGGAAGTCAAAATAATGCGAGACACAAAAATATTAAAAGTACAAAACATCAACAACAGCAGTAAAGAGCTTGACGAGGCTGCCGCAATCATTGCAGGCGGAGGTTTGGTTGCGATTCCAACCGAAACCGTGTATGGGCTTGCTGCAAATGCCGAGGATGAAAAAGCCGTAACATCTATTTTTGAGGCAAAAGGCAGGCCGCAGGATAACCCGCTGATTGTGCATATTGCAGACCTTACTATGCTTACCCGCGTGGTGCGCGAGGTACCGCAAAATGCAATGAAGCTGGCAAATAAATTTTGGCCTGGTCCGCTGACAATCATTCTGCCCAAAAGCAGTTTTATCCCTGCTGTTACCTCTGCAGGGCTCGATACCGTTGCTGTGCGCTTTCCCAAACATCCTGTGGCACAAGAGATTATCCGGCGTGCCAATGTGCCGGTTGCAGCGCCGTCTGCAAATCTTTCGGGCAGCCCCAGCACTACCAGCGCCCAACACTGTATCCATGACCTTATGGGCAGAGTGGATGCCATTGTAGATGGCGGCGATTGCGAGGTGGGGGTGGAATCTACCGTCATTACCCTAGCCGGTGAAACGCCAAAACTGCTGCGCCCCGGCTATGTCACACTGGAGCAGCTCCGTGAGGTGCTCGGTGAGGTATTGGTTGACAAAGCGGTTACTCATCAGCCCGACCCAAATGCAAAAGTGTCTTCTCCGGGAATGAAATATAAGCACTATGCGCCAAAATGTAAGGTGATTTTAGTGGATGGAACACAAACACAATATGCCGATTATGTGAACAGCCATCATACCGATGGTGAGTTTGCCTTGTGTTACAACGAAGATGTTCCGTTTTTACGTTGCCCCAGTATCTCCATCGGTGCAGAAAACAATCAGGCTGAACAGGCTGTAAAATTATTTGACAGCCTACGCCGTTTGGATGAAGAAGGTGCCCAAGTGGTATATGCACGCTGCCCCAAACAAAGCGGTGTAGGGCTTGCCTTATATAACCGCTTAATCCGCGCAGCGGCATTTCAGGTGGTACACGCGGCATCAGGCACAGAACAGGTTTAATAAGCTGCTGTTATGTGAAATTGAAAGGATGAGCGGGATGGCGCGTATTATTGGGCTGACAGGGCAGACGGGTGCAGGCAAAACAACGGTAAGCAACGTTTTAAAAAGCAGAGGCTTTGATGTCATCAATTGCGATTTGGTTGCCCGAGAAGTTACTCAGCCTGGTACGCCTTGTCTTTTAAAATTAACGGAGCATTTTGGTACAAAGATTTTAAATGACGACAAAAGCCTCAACCGCAAGCTGTTGGCATCCATTGTTTTTCAAGATGAAAAAGAGCTGCGTGTGTTGGAATCGATTATTTTTTCTTACATCAAAGCAGAAATTCAGCATCGTATCAACACGATTTATATGGGGAATACCAATGGTGTTGTACTGGATGCACCGACTTTGTTTGAAAGCGGCGCAGACAGCATGTGCAATGAGATTATTTCGGTGATAGCGCCCAAACACCTGCGCCGAGCTCGCATTATGGCGCGAGACAATATAGATAATGCGGCGGCAGATGCACGCATTGCCAGCCAACATGAGGATGAGTTTTACACAAAGCGTTCGCAGTATGTGCTGTGTAACGATGGGGTGCAGCAGGAGCTTATAGCAAAGGCAGAGCAGTTGGCAGAACAACTTTTGCGGCAAAGATAAAAATAAATTGCGGCGCACACCGCAGAAAGGGCGTGTATGTTTGGCGGCTTCTTCAGGCAAAAAAATAACAACAACAGTGGTATTGCTGTTGCTGCTGACGTTATGCTTTTTGGCACTGCGTTCGGCCTACAGCGCCTTTTATAAACGGGCGTACCCCATAGAATACGCCGATACCATTAAAAAAGAAGCAGATAAAAATGATTTGCCGTACGACTTGGTGTATGCGGTTATTCGAACAGAAAGCAGTTTTCGCCCCCATGTAGAATCAAGTGTGGGTGCACGCGGATTGATGCAGCTTACCGAGGAAACATTCGATTGGACAAAAACGAAAATGGCCGATGCAGGCGATGAAACCTATGAGGATCTTTACAACCCTCATATTAATATCAAATATGGGGCAAAACTGTTGCGCCTGCTGCTTGATGAATTTGAAAGTGAAGATACTGCCCTTTGCGCATATCACGCAGGGTGGGGGAATGCTAAAAAATGGCTTGCCGATGAATCGCATTCCATCGACGGCAAAAATATACAAAATATCCCGTTTGGCGATACCAAAAAATATGTTGCTAAAATCAATGATACGCGGCAAATTTACCGCAAATTATATAAATTTGAATAAAATATAGGAGGTTTATGTTATGGCTGAACAAGAAAAAAGCGCAGCAGAATTGCTGCAAGAAAAGCTACTGATTAAAACCGAAAATGGCGGACAGATCTTGTCGGACGAAGAATTAGACACCGTTGATGCCTTTTGTGAAGATTATAAAAAGTTCCTCAACGATGCAAAAACCGAGCACGAGGCTGTTAAGGTTACGGTAGAACTGCTTGAAGGGAAGGGCTACAAAAAGTTTGAAGCCGGCAAAAAATATGCTGCCGGTGAAAAGGTTTACTACAACAACCGCGGTAAGGCATTGGTGTTTGCTACCATCGGTACCAGAGGCTACGAAGACGGTGTAAAAATTGTTGCTTCACACATCGATTCTCCGCGCTTGGATATGAAACCGCGTCCTCTTTATGAAGAGGCTCAGCTTGCATATCTTAAAACACATTACTATGGTGGCATCAAAAAATACCAGTGGGGTGCAATTCCTCTTGCACTGCACGGCGTTATTGTGAAAAAAGACGGTACAACCATAGAGATTAAGGTTGGCGAAGATGAGGGCGACCCCATCTTCTGCGTTACCGATTTGCTGCCTCATCTAGGCAGGGAACAAATGAAACGCCCTCTTTCTGAGGGGCTGAAAGGTGAGGAGCTGAACATTCTTATCGGCTGCCGCCCGTTCCGCGATGACAAGGCAAGTGAGCGTGTGAAGTTAAACATCGCCAATATTTTGTTTGAGAAATACGGCATTACCGAGCACGATTTTCTGTCTGCCGAATTGGAGGCTGTGCCTGCATTTGGTGCCAAAGACCTTGGCTTTGACCGCAGCATGATTGGCTCTTACGGGCACGATGACCGCGTTTGCGCTTACACCTCGCTGAAGGCTGCCATAGAGGTGGAGAGCCCAGCATATACCACAGTAACCGTGCTTGCCGATAAAGAAGAAATCGGCTCCAATGGCAATACAGGGTTGAAATGTGCATTCTTACGCTATTTTATTGCAGACCTTGCTGCGCCTTACGGTGTTGAAGCAAGAACCGTTCTTTCAAACTCTCAGTGCCTGTCTGCCGATGTAAATGCCGCGTTTGACCCGAACTTCCCCGATGTTTACGAGCGTAAAAACACCGCATACCTCAATTACGGCGTTGTTGTTACAAAATATACCGGTGCGGGCGGCAAAGGCGGCACCAGCGAAGCATCTGCACACTATATGGCAAAAATGCGCAATTTGCTGGATGAGAAAAAAGTGCTTTGGCAAGTGGGTGAGCTTGGCAAAGTGGATGCAGGCGGAGGCGGCACGGTGGCAATGTATATTGCAGAACTTAATGTCGATGTAGTGGATGTTGGTGTTCCCGTACTCTCGATGCATGCTCCGTTTGAGGTTGTATCAAAAATTGATGTTTATATGGCTTACCGTGCGTTTAAAGAGTTTTTATTAGAAAAATAAGCTTTTTTAGCAAAAAAATTTGCAGATGAGGGCGCCTGCCGCGGGGGCGGCGCACCCCATCTTTTTTTGTCGAAACAGCGCGACAAGCCGACAAGCACATGTTTGGCTATTTGACATAGGATGAATTAAAGAGAAAAATAACAGGGGGACGGTATGATTACGGTATTGGTTTGTATGGCGGTTGGGATGTTTATGGGGCTGAAAATAATTCCTGAAAAATATCAAAAAATTAACGGGATGCTGCAATATGTATTTATTGCGGTACTTATCTTTGGTATGGGTGCAGGGCTTGGCAGCAGCCCCACGTTTTTTGCAGATTTGCAAAATGTAGGCTTAAAGTCACTGATGTTTGCTGTGCTCCCGATTGTATTTTCGGTAATATGTGTATATATTTTAACCAAAAATATGTTTAAGGAGAACAAACCATGATCATACTGGCTATAGTGAGTCTTGTTTTAGGTGTGGCTTGCGGCCAGTGGCTGTTTTCTGGCAATACGGTTGAGTTGCTCGAAACTACAGCAGATTACGCACTTAGCTTGCTGATGGTATCGGTGGGTATCAGTGTGGGGGCAAACAAGCTGATTTTTCGCAAGCTGCGCGAAAACAACCTCAAAATTCTGCTGATACCGTTTGCTATTGTGATAAGCTCGGTGATGGGCGGGTACATAACAGGGTTGATTTTCGGTATGGAACCGAATGTGAGTATGGCAATTGCATCGGGGCTTGGGTGGTACAGCCTTTCCGGTGTGATGATGACCGAACTTGCGGGAGCAGAAATTGGTACGATAACCTTTCTTGCCAATGTGTTCCGCGAAATACTATCGTTTTTTATCATCCCCGTAATCGCTAAGTACCTAAACCATTATGCGGCAATTGCGCCTGCGGGTGCTACCAGTGAAGACACTACCTTGCCAATGATTATGAAATGTACCGACGAAGAAGTTGCCATCGTATCGGTGATTAATGGTGTAGTGTGCTCGATTATGGTGCCGTTTCTTGTAGAGATTACCTTTCATATCATTTAGCAAACCGTAAGGGCGGAAAGACTCTCCGCCCTGATTTGCATGATGCTTTAAAAATAAAAAAGTGCCTGAAAAACATTCAGACACTTAAAAACGAATAATTTGTATTGACTTCATATGTAAACTGGTAAAATGGACAAGTCAATAAAATATTTTTATCAAAAAAGGACAAAAATATTGACATTCTGCTAAGATCGTAATATAATAATAAAATGTATCATAATGGCTAGGTGTGCCATTAACACCAACTAGTATAACAGAAAGCAAATTAAAATTCAATACCATTGTGCAGAATTTTACAGAATTTCGGGCAGAATTTTTGTGGGTTTTGTATAATCGGGTTGTAAATAGATGAATGGAGTGAGCAAGCCTATGGTGAATGTGAAAGATGTACATCTAGGAAAAACTGTTCGTAAGAGCTTTAGCCGAATCAATGAAGTTCTGGATATGCCGAACTTAATTGAGGTTCAAAAGAATTCTTACAAGTGGTTCCTGGAGGAAGGGCTGAAGGAAGTATTTCAGGATATTTCAGCAATCACCGATTACACAGGAAATCTTGTACTCGATTTTATCGACTACCGTTTGGATAGTACCCCGAAGTATTCGGTGGAAGAATGCAAAGCGAGGGATGTAACCTACGCTGCGCCGCTCCGTGTTCGTGCCAGTTTGCTTAACAAAGAAACCGGCGAAGTAAAAGAGCAGGATATTTTTATGGGTGATTTTCCGCTGATGACCGACAGCGGTACCTTTGTAATCAATGGTGCCGAACGTGTTATAGTCTCTCAGTTGGTACGTTCGCCCGGTGTATATTACGGTATGAACTACGATAAAACAGGTAAAAAGCTGTTTTCGGCAACTGTCATTCCCAACCGTGGTGCATGGCTGGAATATGAAACCGATTCTAATGACATCTTCTACGTTCGTATTGATAAAAACCGTAAAATCCCTGTAACTACCTTTATTCGTGCATTGCTCAAACTCGATGATGATAAACTTGGCGGCAGTGAAAACGGTTTGACCGACTGCTACGGCTCGGATATGGAGATCTACGAAATCTTCGGTGAAGACGAGCGCTTGGTAAAAACTATTCAGGATAAAGATAATACCAAAAACGGTGAAGAGGCATTGCTTGAGGTTTACCGCAAGCTTCGTCCGGGTGAGCCGCCTACAGTAGACAGCGCCGTAACTCACTTGCAAAACCTGTTTTTTGACCCCAGAAGATACGATCTTTCCCGCGTGGGCAGGTATAAATACAACAAAAAACTCGGCATAGGCCAGCGTTTGGCAGGTCATGTCATTGCCGAGCCTATTGTTAACCCTATGACCGGTGAACTGCTTGCCGAACCCGGCAAAGTGCTTAATTACGACGAGGCTATGGCGGTTGAAGCAGCAGGTGTTTCAAGGGCAACCATCACGGTGGATGGAATCAATGTTCTTATTCTGTCCAACGGTATGGTAGATATTAAAAATTATGTATCATTTGATTGCACAGAATATGGAATTAATGAGAAAGTTCGTTTTTGTGTTTTAAAAGAACTCCTTGAGAATAACGAAAGCGAAGATGACCTCAAAGAAGCAATCAAAGCAAATATCGATAAGCTTATCCCGAAGCATATCATCAAAGACGATATCTTCGCCTCCATCAACTACATCAATAACCTTTGCTACGAAGTTGGCAATGTGGATGATATCGACCATTTGGGCAACAGAAGAATCCGTTCAGTAGGCGAGTTGCTACAAAATCAGTTCCGCATCGGCTTTTCCAGAATGGAAAGAGTGGTACGCGAGAGAATGACCATTCAGGCGCAGGATATGGATGTCATTACCCCGCAGGCACTGGTAAACATCCGTCCTGTTGTGGCTTCAATCAAAGAGTTCTTTGGTTCATCGCCGCTTTCACAGTTCATGGATCAGACTAACCCGCTGGCTGAGCTCACCCATAAGAGACGTCTTTCTGCACTGGGCCCCGGCGGTTTGTCGCGTGACCGTGCAGGCTTCGAAGTTCGTGACGTTCACTACAGCCATTACGGCCGTATGTGCCCCATTGAGACGCCTGAAGGCCCGAACATCGGTTTGATTTCTTACCTTGCAACCTTTGCTCGTATTAATGAGTACGGATTTATTGAAGCACCTTATCGCCGTGTTGAAAAAGCAACCGGCGTTGTTACCGATGAAGTTGTGTATATGACCGCTGATGTAGAGGATAATTTTTACGTTGCACAGGCAAATGAGCCTTTGGACGAAATGGGTCGATTTGAACGTCCGCGTGTTGCGGGGCGTTTCCGCGATGAAATTCTTGAAATTGAGCGCGAAAAAGTAGACTACATGGACGTATCGCCGCGAATGGTTGTCTCGGTTGCTACCTCCATGATTCCGTTCCTTGAAAATGACGACGCAAACCGTGCACTGATGGGCTCTAACATGCAGCGTCAGGCAGTTCCTCTGATGAAGACCGAATCCCCAATTGTAGGCACAGGTATGGAATATAAAGCAGCAGTCGATTCGGGTGTTGTGGTTGTCTCTAAAGTTGACGGTGTTGTAGAAAAAGTTTCTGCAAATGAAATTGTGATTAAAACAGATGACGATGAGCTGGAGACCTATCGCTTAATTAAGTTTATGCGTTCCAACCAGAGTACCTGCATTAATCAGCGTCCCATTGTCAACAAAGGTGAGCGCATTAAAAAAGGGCAGGTTATCGCAGACGGCCCTGCAACCAGCAACGGCGAAATTTCGCTTGGTAAAAACGCACTTATCGGCTTTATGACTTGGGAAGGCTACAACTACGAGGATGCGGTTCTCATCAACGAGAAGATTGTCCGCGATGATGTGTATACTTCCATTCATATGGAGGAGTACGAAGTAGAAGCACGCGATACGAAACTTGGCCCCGAGGAAATCACCCGTGATATCCCCAACGTTGCCGACGACGCGCTTCGCGAGCTTGATGAGCGTGGTATCATCCGTATCGGTGCAGAAGTAAGAGCCGGAGATATTTTGGTTGGTAAGGTTACACCAAAGGGCGAAACCGAACTTACCGCTGAGGAGCGCCTGCTCCGTGCCATCTTCGGTGAAAAAGCTAGAGAGGTCAGAGATACCTCCCTGCGTGTACCGCATGGTGAATACGGTACTATCGTAGATATTAAAGTGTTTACCCGTGAAAACTGTGACGAGCTGTCTCCGGGTGTCAATATGGTGGTTCGTTGCTACATTGCTCAGAAACGTAAGATTTCTGTCGGTGATAAGATGGCTGGACGCCACGGAAACAAGGGTGTTGTTTCCCGTATTCTTCCGCAGGAGGATATGCCGTTCTTGCCGGACGGTACACCGCTTGATATCGTACTCAATCCTTTGGGCGTACCTTCTCGTATGAATATCGGACAGGTGCTTGAAGTGAACCTCGGCCGTGCTGCGGCAGCTCTCGGTTGGAAGGTATCCACCCCGGTATTTGACGGTGCGTACGAAGAAGATATTCGCGATTTGTTCAAAATGGCAAATCTGCCCGAGGATGGCAAGATTACATTGTACGACGGAAGAACGGGCGAGCAGTTCGACAGCCCTGTAACCGTTGGTTATATGTACTACCTCAAACTCCATCACTTGGTTGATGATAAAATCCATGCTCGTTCCACCGGCCCGTACTCACTGGTTACACAGCAGCCTTTGGGCGGTAAAGCTCAGTTTGGCGGCCAGCGTTTTGGTGAGATGGAGGTTTGGGCACTGGAGGCTTACGGTGCAGCTTACACCCTGCAAGAAATCCTGACGGTGAAGTCGGATGACGTTGTGGGACGTGTTAAAGCATTCGAAGCCATTGTGAAAGGTCATAACATTCCAAAATCGGGTATTCCCGAATCCTTCAAGGTATTGATTAAAGAAATTCAATCCCTTGGTTTGGATATTAAGGTTCTCGATAAGGATGACCAGGAAATTGACCTGAAACAAACCTTTGATGATGATGATGATGTAGGATTGCCAAGAGTTGGCGAAGAGTCTTTGATGGATATGGAATACGTCAAAGATGAAGAAGAGATAGACGAGAGTTATCAGACAGAAGATGTGGAAATTGACGATACAGAGCCGATTTTTGATGCTGACGAAGCATTTGGCTTGGATGATGATGACTTGTTTGATGATAAATTATAAGGGAAGAAGGGGTCGTAATTGGAATTTAATGTATTCGAATCAATTAAGATCGGTCTTGCTTCACCCGAGCAGATCAGAGAATGGTCTTATGGTGCAGTCGAGAAGCCGGAAACGATCAACTATCGTACACTAAAGCCAGAGCGTGACGGCCTTTTCTGTGAGCGCATTTTTGGCCCGCAAAAGGACTGGGAATGTAATTGCGGTAAGTATAAACGTTTGCGCTATAAAGGTAAAATTTGTGACCGCTGCGGCGTTGAAGTAACACGCTCCAAGGTCAGACGCGAAAGAATGGGCCATATCGAGCTTGCTGCGCCCGTATCGCATATCTGGTATTTCAAGGGCATCCCCTCCAGAATGGGGCTGCTGCTTGATTTGTCCCCACGTCTGCTTGAAAAAGTGTTGTACTTTGCATCGTACATTGTTATTGACCATGGCTCTACTCCGCTGGAAAACAAACAGCTGCTTTCTGAAAAAGAGTACAGAGACATGCGCGAAAAATATGAGGATGAGTTTGTTGCCGGTATTGGTGCCGAAGCAGTAAAAGAGCTGCTTCGCTCCATTGACCTTGATAAGCTGTACGATGAACTCCGCGAGGAGTTGGATGTAGCTTCCGGACAGAAAAAAATTCGTATCCTCAAACGTCTCGAGGTAGTTGAGGCGTTTAAAAAGAGCGGCAATAAACCCGAGTGGATGATTCTTGATGTGGTTCCCGTCATTCCTCCGGATATCCGCCCGATGGTACAGTTGGACGGCGGACGTTTCGCAACCTCCGACCTCAACGACCTGTACCGCCGTGTGATCAACCGCAACAACCGTCTGAAAAGATTGTTGGAGCTTGGTGCACCCGACATCATTGTTCGTAACGAGAAACGTATGCTGCAAGAGGCTGTTGACGCACTCATCGACAACGGCAGACGCGGCAGACCGGTTACCGGTCCGAACAATCGTCCGCTGAAATCACTCTCCGATATGCTCAAGGGTAAACAAGGTCGTTTCCGTCAAAACTTGCTTGGTAAACGTGTTGACTACTCTGGACGTTCGGTTATCGTTGTTGGCCCCGAGCTAAAAATGTACCAGTGCGGTTTGCCAAAAGAGATGGCACTGGAGCTGTTTAAACCCTTTGTTATGAAGCGCCTAGTAGATACTGGCGCTGCAACCAACATTAAAAACGCAAGAAAAATGGTAGAGCGTGCTAGAATTGAAGTTTGGGATGCGCTTGATATTGTTATCAAAGACCATCCTGTTTTGCTCAACCGTGCACCGACGCTGCATAGACTTGGTATTCAGGCGTTTGAGCCCATCCTTGTTGAAGGCCGTGCACTGAAACTTCATCCGCTGGTTTGTACCGCTTACAACGCAGACTTCGATGGTGACCAGATGGCTGTTCACGTTCCCCTTTCTGCCGAGGCACAGGCAGAGGCGCGCTTCCTTATGTTGGCTGCAAACAACCTCCTCAAACCGTCGGACGGTCGTCCGGTTGCGGTTCCCACACAGGATATGGTATTGGGCTCCTATTATCTCACTCTTGTTAAAGATGGAGAAAAAGGTACCGGTAAAGTATTCCGTGATGTGAATGAGGCATTGATGGCTTATCAGGAGGGCGCGGTTGGACTGCATGCACCTGTTAAGATTAGAATGACAAAAGAAATTGGCGGCAGAAAAGTTTCTAAGCTGTTGGACTGCACGGTCGGCCGTGTTATTTTCAACCAGCCTATCCCGCAGGATTTGGGTTATGTTGACAGAACCAAGCCCGAAAATATGTTCAAGCTTGAAATTGATTTTCTCACAGGTAAAAAACAGCTTGGCGATATCATTGACCGTTGCATCAGAGTTCATGGCACTGCGCTTACCGCAGAGGTGCTGGACAAGATAAAAGCGCAAGGCTACAAATATTCTACCAAGAGTGCAATTACCGTTGCAGTATGTGATGCGGTGATTCCTCCGCAGAAAAAAGCGATGCTTGATGAAGCGGATGAGAAGATTCTTAAAATTATCAAACAGTACAAACGTGGTCTTATTTCCAACGACGAGCGTTATGCACTGATTATCAAAACATGGAACGAAACTTCAGAAAAGGTTGCAAACGCACTGAAAGACAACCTTGATAAATACAACCCCATCTTTATGATGGCAGACTCCGGTGCGCGTGGTAGTATGAACCAGATTCGTCAGCTTGCAGGTATGCGCGGACTGATTGCAAATACCTCCGGTAAGGCAATTGAAATTCCTATTCGTGCAAACTACCGTGAAGGCCTTAACATTTTGGAATACTTTATTTCTTCGCGTGGTGCTCGTAAAGGTCTTGCCGATACTGCACTTCGTACCGCTGACTCGGGTTACCTCACCAGACGTTTGGTTGACGTTTCGCAGGATGTCATTATCCGCCAAGAAGATTGCGGAACTACTGAGGGTATTGTGGTTTGTGATATCAAAGACGGCACCGAGATGATTGAGCCGATGAGCGAACGTTTGATGGGTCGTTATGCGGTTGAAGATGTTCTCGATCCGAAGACGGGCGAACTGCTGGTATCCAAAGATAAAATGATGAATGAGGCCGATGCCAAAAAGGTTATCAATGCAGGCATCACTCATCTTAAGATTCGTACTGTTCTTAACTGTGAGTGCAAACACGGCGTTTGTGCTAGATGCTACGGTGACAACCTTGCAAACGGCAAAGTTGTTTCTGTGGGCGAGGCAGTCGGTGTTATTGCGGCGCAGTCCATCGGTGAGCCGGGTACTCAGCTTACCATGCGTACCTTCCATACGGGCGGTATCGCATCGGCAGACGATATCACACAAGGTTTGCCGCGTGTTGAAGAGCTGTTTGAGGCAAGAAAGCCTAAATCACAAGCGATTATCAGCAAAACCGACGGTGAAGTTCGCATGCAGGAAATTAAACGTAACAATCATGTGGTTGTATTCAATAAAGACAGCAGCGAAGAGGAAACTTATATGATTCCTTACGGATCCCGTCTCAAGGTGCATGAAGGCGATGTCATTGAAGCAGGCGATATGATTACCGAAGGTTCGGTCAACCCGCATGATGTACTCTCAATCAAAGGTTACCTTGCAGTGCAGGATTACCTCATTCAAGAGGTACAGCGCGTTTACCGCTTGCAGGGCGTTGATATCAACGATAAACATATCGAGGTTATTGTTCGCCAAATGATGAAAAAGGTTCGTGTGGAAGACCCGGGCAGCACCAATATGCTAACCGGTTCTCTGGTTGACAAGAGCGATTTTGTTGCAGAAAACAAAGCGATTCGTGAACGTATTGCAGCAGGCGAAGATGGCCTTACACAGGCTACCAGTTCTGCAGTGCTTATGGGTATTACAAAGGCTTCTCTTGCAACAGACAGCTTCCTGTCTGCAGCATCGTTCCAAGAGACTACAAGAGTTCTTACCGAAGCTGCAATTAAAGGTAAGGTCGATCCTCTGTTAGGTCTGAAAGAAAACGTTATTATCGGTAAGTTGCTGCCTTGCGGTACAGGTATGAACTGTTATACCAACGTAGATGTTGTTTCTACTGCGCAGCAAACTTCTTACCACCACGATCCAATAAATGACACTGTGAGTGTTGGACAATAAAATGGACGGTAATTCGTAAGCTTATACAAAATATTGTTGATAAATGTTGCTTAAGTGTAGAATATACTCTTGACAACGTTGACCAATAAATGATAAAATATTTAATTGGTAAGGCTTGAATTTTTCCGTAAAGGGGCCGGTTCTGCCGGCTCCTTCATTTTTGTTATTAAAAGTATGTATTTCGGTACATGCTTCTAATATAAATATTTTTTTTCGTAAGGAGGTGCAATATGCCAACCTTTAACCAATTAGTCCGCAAAGGTAGAGAGGTTATCGAGAAGAAATCCACTGCTCCTGCTCTCTTAAAAGGATGGAATTCCAAGAAAAGAGAAGCAACCGAACAGAATTCTCCTCAAAAAAGAGGTGTGTGTACTGCAATCAGAACATCTACACCGAAAAAACCAAACTCCGCGCTTAGAAAAGTTGCAAGGGTAAGACTTACAAACGGAATCGAAGCAACAGCTTATATTCCCGGTATCGGTCACAACCTGCAAGAGCATAGCGTTGTGTTGATCCGTGGTGGACGTGTTAAGGACCTTCCTGGTGTTCGTTACCATATTATTCGTGGTACTCTCGACGCACAAGGCGTTGCTAAGAGAATGCAGGCTAGATCCAAATACGGTGCAAAACGTCCAAAGGCTGGTGCATCGAAGTAATAAAACCCCTAACTTTTGCTAATAATAGCAACTGCTGGTGCAGTATGTTTATATATATTATAAATGTCTCTGCATTGGCACAAACGGGAGTTTTGTCACTTTCGAGTACCGATGAATTCATTATGTGAAGGAGGGAAGCGAAGTGCCAAGAAGAGGTCGTATAACAAAACGTGATGTTTTGCCAGATCCGCTGTACAATTCCAAGTTGGTTACTCGTTTAATCAACAACGTTATGTATGATGGTAAAAAAGGTGTATCGCAGAAAATCGTCTACGGTGCATTCGATATTATCAAGGAGAAAACAGGCAGAGATCCTCTTGAGGTTTTTGAAGAAGCAATGGAGAGCGTAATGCCTCTGTTAGAGGTTAAGGCTCGCCGTGTTGGTGGTGCTACCTATCAGGTTCCTATGGAAGTAAGACCTGACAGAAAACAGACTTTGGGTCTGCGTTGGATTACCACTTATTCCAGAAATCGTTCTGAAAGAACCATGAGAGAAAGACTTGCCGGTGAATTGCTTGATGCCATCAACGGACAGGGCGGAGCGTTCAAAAAACGTGAAGACACTCATAAAATGGCTGAAGCTAACAAAGCTTTTGCACATTACAGATGGTAGTTCGTTAAAACATGGTTACGAGTGCGGTGCGAAGCAATTCGCCCGCGCGGCGTAACAGGCAAATAGCGTGAGATATTTTCGTATTTATTAAGGAGGACAATATGCCGAGAGACGTTTCTTTAGAGCTCACTCGTAATATAGGCATAATGGCCCACATTGACGCTGGCAAAACAACAACAACCGAGCGTATTCTGTATTACACCGGTAAGAACCATAAAATCGGTGAGACTCACGACGGTTCAGCTACAATGGACTGGATGGCACAGGAGCAGGAAAGAGGTATCACCATTACCTCTGCTGCTACTACTTGCTACTGGAAAGGCCATAGAATTAATATCATCGACACCCCGGGACACGTTGACTTTACAGTTGAGGTTGAGCGTTCACTTCGTGTGCTCGACGGTTCTGTAACCGTTTTCTGTGCAAAGGGCGGCGTTGAGCCTCAGTCGGAAACAGTTTGGAGACAAGCTGATAAGTATCATGTTCCTAGAATGGCTTACGTTAACAAAATGGACATCATGGGTGCAGACTTTTACAGAGTTGTAGACATGATGCTCGACCGTTTAAAATGTAACGCTGTTCCAATTCAGCTGCCAATCGGCTCTGAAACTTTCTTTAGAGGCATTATTGACCTCATTAAAATGAAAGCGGAAGTTTACTACGACGATATGGGCAAAGATATCCGAGAGGAAGAAATCCCTGAGGATATGATGGAAAAAGCGCAGGAATACCGCATTAAAATGTTAGAGCATGTTGCAGAAACCGATGAAGCATTGATGGAGAAATACCTCGAGGGCGAGGAGCTGACTGTTGAAGAGATTAAGACTGCAATTCGTAAGTCTACTATCGCCAACACGATGGTTCCTGTTTGCTGCGGTACTTCTTACAAAAACAAAGGCGTACAGCCTTTGCTGGATGCAGTTGTCGACTTTATGCCTGCTCCAATTGATGTCCCCGATATCAAGGGTGTAAACCCCAATACCGAGGAAGAAGAGACAAGACCATCTTCTGACAGTGAGCCGTTTTCTGCACTTGCATTTAAAATTGCAACCGATCCGTTTGTTGGTAAGTTGTGCTTCTTCAGAGTATACTCTGGTTCCGTTAATGCGGGTTCTACCGTTTATAACTCTGTAAAAGACAATTCCGAAAGAATCGGTCGTATCCTTCAAATGCATGCAAACCACAGACAGGACATCGAAACCGTTTACTCGGGCGATATCGCTGCAGCGGTTGGCCTTAAAAACACAACTACTGGTGACACCCTCTGCGACCCCAAATTCCCGATTATCCTCGAGTCTATGGAGTTCCCAGAGCCTGTTATCCGTGTTGCGATTGAGCCGAAGACCAAAGCAGGTCAGGAGAAGATGGGCATTGGTCTATCCAAACTGGCTGAAGAGGATCCAACCTTCAGAACCTACACCGATCAAGAAACAGGACAAACCATCATCGCTGGTATGGGTGAGCTTCACCTTGAAATCATCGTTGACCGTCTGCTTCGCGAGTTTAAGGTAGAGGCAAATGTTGGTAAACCTCAGGTTGCTTACAAAGAAACCATCCGCAAACTGGTTGACGTAGATGAAAAATACGCCAGACAGTCCGGTGGTAAAGGTCAGTACGGCCATTGTAAAATTAAAATGGAACCCAACGAATCCGGTAAGGGCTACGAATTCAAAAATGCTATCGTTGGCGGTAGTATTCCGAAAGAGTATATTGCTCCTATCGATCAGGGTATTCAGGGCGCAATGCAGGCCGGTGTTCTTGCCGGATATCCTGTTGTTGACGTTATTGTAACTTTGTATGATGGATCTTATCATGAGGTTGACTCCTCTGAGATGGCGTTTAAGATCGCCGGTTCTATGGCATTCAAAAATGGTATGAGAAAAGCAGATCCCGTCATCCTTGAGCCTATCATGAAGGTATCGGCAACGGTTCCTGAAGATTACATGGGTGATGTTATCGGTGACCTCAACAGCCGTCGTGGTCAGATTCAGGGCATGATTGCAAGAAACGGTGCACAGCAGATTGATGCATTCGTTCCTTTGTCTGAGATGTTTGGTTATGCTACCGACCTTCGTTCTAAAACACAGGGTCGTGGTCAGTACACCATGGAGCCTTCTCACTATATTGAAGTTCCTAAAAATATCGCAGAGACCATTATGTCTGCCAGAGCGAAAAAAGACTAATTTTACTTTAAAATACTTGAAATTTCAAAGTAACATTGCTACAATGAGACTTGTAGCTTACAAATAAAATAAATCCAATTTTAAGGAGGAAATACTAATGGCTAAAGCAAAATTCGAACGTACCAAACCCCATATTAACATTGGTACTATCGGTCACGTTGACCACGGTAAAACCACTTTGACTGCTGCTATCACAAAGACTCTGGCAATGAAAGGTCAGGCTCATTACGAAGCTTATGACATGATTGATAAGGCTCCCGAAGAGAGAGAGCGCGGTATTACAATTAACACTTCTCACGTTGAGTACGAGACTGACAACCGTCACTACGCTCACGTTGACTGCCCGGGACATGCTGACTACGTTAAAAACATGATCACTGGTGCTGCTCAGATGGACGGTGCTATCCTTGTTGTATCTGCTGCTGATGGTCCTATGCCTCAGACTCGTGAGCACATTCTGCTCTCCCGTCAGGTTGGCGTTCCTTACATCGTTGTATTCATGAACAAAGCTGATCAGGTTGACGATCCTGAGCTCCTTGAGCTCGTTGAGATGGAAATCCGTGAGCTGCTTTCTTCTTACGACTTCCCCGGCGATGATACTCCTATCATCAAAGGTTCTGCTCTTCAGGCTTTGGAAGCTCCAGACGATATCAGCAACCCTGCTTATGCTCCTATTCTTGAGTTGATGGCAGCTGTTGACAGCTACATCCCAACTCCTGAGAGAAAATCCGATCTGCCCTTCCTGATGCCTGTTGAGGACGTATTCACCATCACTGGTCGTGGTACTGTTGCAACTGGTAGAGTTGAGCGTGGTCAGATTAAAATCGCTGATGAAGTTGAGATTATTGGTCTGCAGGACGAGAAGATGAAGTCTGTAGTTACAGGTATCGAGATGTTCCGTAAACTCCTCGATTACGCTGAGGCTGGCGACAACATCGGTGCTCTTCTCCGTGGCGTTCAGAGAACTGACATTCAGCGTGGACAAGTTCTCTGCAAACCCGGCACCATTCATCCCCACACTAAATTCCGTGGTCAGGTTTACATCCTGAAAAAAGATGAGGGTGGCCGTCATACTCCGTTCTTCAACAACTACAGACCTCAGTTCTACTTCAGAACTACTGACGTTACCGGTGTAGTTGCTTTGGATCAGGGCGTTGAAATGTGCATGCCTGGCGATAACATCGAGATGGATGTTGAGCTCATCACTCCTATCGCTATTGAAGAGGGTCTGCGTTTCGCTATCCGTGAGGGTGGACGTACCGTAGGTTCTGGCGTAGTTATCAAAATTAACGCTTAATTCTATAGTAATATTGTTATTTAAGAGTCCTGCTATTTTTAGCAGGACTCTTTTTTAAAAAAATTGGAATTTTTACTCTTTAAGTGTTGACTTTTGTATATAAATATGATAATATAATAAAGCTGTCGGAAATGATATAAAAAACAGTATGTGCCTGTAGCTCAGCTGGATAGAGTGACTGGCTACGAACCAGTAGGTCGGGGGTTCGAGTCCCTCCAGGCACGCCAGTAAAAAACCTTGAACACAATTTGTGTTCAAGGTTTTTTGCATGTTAATCTTTTCTTTATTGTTTGAGTTCCATATTGATAATAATCCACGTTCTTCTTTTTTGTGGGTTGCTTTTTTAGGAATAGACAATATCTTAGCTGGGCTAGATAAAAGAACTCTTAACATCGAATAATGTCTATCGATTTATCTACTCAAGAAGACAGAATATAGCAGAATATACAAAGTATGCGTAAATACTTATTACTTATTGCTATGATATCAGCATTATTAATATGGTATCATAAAACAGAGGGCAAATATACCATATATTAAATATTTTACATCAAAAGGAGGAAGTTTGCATTGAAAAAGATTCTATCGCTTATTTTAGTATGTGTGCTTTTGGTTACAATGGTAATGCCGGCATCAGCAGCTAATTTTATTGAATGCGAGCCGAGGGAAAGTACGATATTAAATTCTCATGAAGTTGCTGAACTGACAGAGGCAGGCATACTTCCGATGATTGGTGCTACTTGTCAAAGATGCCTTCTTGGTGAATATGAGAATACAACTTATGAGGATGAGGGTACAACAGTTCGTGTAACCTGTAAACATAAAAGACACGGTGTTGATGAAATAACAACATATACCTACACAACTGTTACTAAATGCAATAACTGCGGGTATTCCTATAAGAATACAGGAACCAAAGATGTAGTAGAATGTCACGGATGGTGATGCTGACTTGCAGCATGCACAAATAAAATCAATTGTTTTGGATTTTGTTTGCTCGCAACTGCAAAATTCTACTATTCCGGTTTATTAACAAAAAAGTTATAATATGAAAAACGCTATGTATGTTCTCACCTGGCGTTTTACATTTTAATATTGAGGTGTATTTATGCAATTCAGAAACAAATTAAAAGCAATATGTTGTGCTTTCTTTATTTTAACTACTCTGCTTGGAGTTTTGGCAGGATGCGCACGTAGTAAATCCATCGGTGCTGAGCAATCTGCCCAAGAGGTGCAACAGCCCGATGGACAAAAAACAATTCAATCTCTTGTGCAGTCGGTTACGTACAAGCAAGAGTCGGGTGAATTATCGTTCCATACTCCCGAAAAAATACCGCAAAGCACGAAGCTTTATATTCATGTCAGCGGACGTTTGAAGACAGACGAGGGCGGTATCAGTTGGCACGAATTTGAAAAAGAAACCGAAAACTTCAGTTGGCGATTGAACCAAAACTATACCGCAACGGTACACCCAAAAAAACTGGATTATATTGAAATTACAGTAGGATTAGCAGACGAATCAGCAGACGAAATAAAATACGAAACAATAATCAGCATTGATAATAAAGGAAACATCAGTACAGGTAACGAGTAGTTCAAGCATTTTCAATAGTAAATTTTTTACATAAAACCTTAGAAAGCACTGTCTATTTCATCAAGATTATCGCATGGTTTTCAAGTTTTTTAGGCATTCATATAATCCTGTGGATTCCAGTTGTTTTTTGTTGATTTTTAAAGGGAGATAGGATAAAATTGTAGCGAAGGAGTGTTGTAAATGACCCAACAGCTTGAGGCACAGGATATTTTTAATTCGGAGAGTAGAGTAGCTCCACTTGGCATCATAGCCACAGAGAGTTCACGTGAATTAGTGCAAAAGATTGACGCACATCTTGTTACATGGGCAAATAGTGGCGGAATTGCACGCGATACATTCATTGTAGATAGTGAGTGTCCGCGTTTTTCTTCGGGTGATGGCAAAGGCATTATTAAATCCACTATTCGAGGCGATGATTTATTCTTTGTTGTAGATGTAGGCAACTACAACTGCAAATACAATATGTTTGGCAAACAAAACTCAATGTCTCCCGATGACCATTTTCAAGATTTGAAACGTTTGATACAGGCGGCAAGCGGTAAAGCACATCGCATTAATGTTATTATGCCCTTGCTTTACGGCAGCAGGCAGCATCGCCGCAGCTACCGCGAATCTCTTGATTGTGCTGTAGCACTGCAAGAGCTTCAAAACATGGGTGTTTCAAATATCATTACGTTTGATGCACATGACCCTCGTGTGCAGAATGCAACGCCGCTGATGGGCTTTGACAACGTAATGCCGAGTTATCAAGTGCTGAAAGCATTTTTCCGCGATATAAAGGATATTAATTTTGACCGTGAGCGTTTTATGGTTGTAAGCCCCGATGAAGGTGCCATGAGCCGTAATATGTACTATGCGTCGGTTTTGGGTGTTGACCTTGGCATGTTCTACAAACGCCGCGACTACTCACGCGTGGTGAATGGACGCAACCCGATTGTAGCTCATGAATATTTAGGTACTTCGGTTGAAGGCAAAGATGTATTTATTGCAGATGATATTATTTCATCCGGCGAATCGATGCTTGATATTGCCTACGAGCTGAAAAAACACAAGGCAAACCGTATTTTTGGCTATGCTACTTACGCTATTTTTACCAACGGGCTGGAAGCCTTTGATAAGGCTTATGAGCAAGGCATTATTGCCGGCGTGTTTGGTACAAACCTCACTTACCGTACAGAAGAACTTTTACAGCGTGAATGGTTCCACGAAGTGGATGTTTCAAAATATATTGCTTATTTTGTTGCTGCTATCAATCATGACGTTTCGGTCAGCACAATCATCGATCCTCATGAAAAGATAAAGATGCTGTTAGCAAAAAGAAAAAATCAAAAATAACCAAAAGGCGGGAACTATTACAGAGTTCTCGCCTTTTTTCTTGCAGTTTCTACATCTTATATGCCTTATAGGTTGCAACTTCATTCTATGCGCTTTATAATAAAATAAGGAGTATCTGTTGACATTATAGTTATACGGAGGTGTACCCCGTGAGACAAAAAAAGCCTGCTATTCGTCGCCAATCAACTGCAGCTTTGCTTATTTATTTAACTTGGTTGTTTTTTACAATTGCAATGTGGAATACAAAGTGGATGGCTGAAAATAAGGTGGTAACCGGTGTATCACTCGTTTTTGCAGGTATCATTTATGTGCTGCTCTGCTTTATTCGCAGGCTGCCCCAACTGCATATGACTCGTAGAGAACTAACACAAGCACAATCCTTTTCTGTAATACGGCTGCGCCTATGGTTGGTTGCATCACTTAAATTTATATTTGTTTGTGGTTTTTGCGGGATGTCGGTTTCTTTGCTATTCAGCGAAACGATTCGCATACTACTTGCTGTTTTGTTCATGGTATCGATTTTGAGTGCTTTTGTACTTTTTTGGATTCAATATCGAAAGATTGTGCCTCCCAAAAAAGTCAAGATGCCAAAATAGACCATAATCTCAATATGATATAAATATTTGTAAATCTTATCATAATGACAAAAATATGTAATAAAACTCTTAATATCTTGCTTTTAATTTGTACAAAGGATATAATAAAAAAAGGGCAAATTGGTAATAATTACACTGACATTTAAGTTTTGACATTGATTGCTTGGAGGTACACTATGATTTCCCTTACAAGCCCACAGTTTATTGCAATTCCGGCTGAAAGAAAAAAACGAATTTTGGAGTATATTGAAGATAACGGCAGCGCGCAAATAAAAGAGTTATCGGTTTCGTTTTCTGTTTCTGAAGCAACCATCCGCCGTGACCTATCTGAATTACACGAAGAAGGGTTAATTGAACGCACGCATGGCGGTGCTATTTTATCCGGCACAAAAACGATAGCAGAACTAATTCACTCACCGAATCTAAATGTTCAATTAGATAATAAAAAGGCGATTGCAGAGCATGTATCCTCAATGATTGCAGATGGAGAAAGTGTCTTTTTAGATGCAGGTTCTACCACCTATCAAATTGCAAAATGCCTGACGAATCATCGTAACCTTACAATTGTGACCTACGATTTGTATATTGCAAATACTGTTAATTTTCACTCATCTGCAACTCTGATTGTGACAGGCGGCATCAAAAAAGAAGGGCGAAATTTGCTTACCGGCGCGCTTACAGTAGATTTTATGCGGAATATTCATGTAGATAAAGCGATTTTGTCGGTTGATGCGGTTGACGTAGATTTCGGAGTATCCGATTCTGATTATGTGCAAGCTGGCGTAAAAAGATTGATTGTAGGAGCAGGAGATAAAGTGTTTTTGGCAGTTGACCACACAAAATTTGGTAAGGCGCAGTTTGCTAAAATATGCGATTTAAATGAAATTGATTTGGTGATTACGGATGATGGGCTCGATTCTGTGTATAGGCAGCGTATGGATCGTGATAAAATCCGTTACCATTTAGCTACAAAATAGTAGCGTACAGAGACACTATATATAGTGTCTCTGTACTTATTTTTCGAAAAAATCAAATAGATATTGCGTTTCGAAGAGATACGTGCTACAATATCTAGTATTAAAATACTGACAAAATACAGATATAGAGGTGCACTAAATGAAGATTGGTAAAAATGGTTTAACTGTTTTAGAAAAACGGTATTTGGTAAAAGATGAAGAAGGCAAAATGATAGAAACAGTTGAAGGGTTGTTCGACCGTGTAGCAAACGCAATTGCGGACGCTGATTTGCATTTTGATTCGAAAGCGGATACAAAACAAACCGCAAAAGAATTCCGCAATATGATGACGGAGCTGGAATTTCTGCCGAACTCCCCAACACTGATGAATGCAGGCAGGCCTCTGGGGCAGCTTTCTGCATGCTTTGTTCTCCCGGTGGGGGATAGCATGGAAGAGATTTTTGAAGCGATTAAGCAGGCTGCGCTCATTCACAAATCCGGCGGCGGTACAGGCTTTTCATTTTCCCGCCTGAGAGCTTCGGGCAGTACGGTTAAAACTACCGGCGGCGTGGCATCGGGGCCTGTCAGTTTTATGAGGGTATTCAATATGGCAACCGAGGCAGTAAAGCAGGGCGGCACGCGCAGGGGCGCCAATATGGGCATATTGCGTGTTGACCACCCGGATATTCTGCAGTTTATCGACTGTAAAAAAGACAATGCAGATATTACGAATTTTAATATCTCTGTGGGTGTT
Organism: Hydrogenoanaerobacterium saccharovorans; assembly: GCF_003814745.1. Lineage (NCBI taxonomy): Bacteria > Bacillati > Bacillota > Clostridia > Eubacteriales > Oscillospiraceae > Hydrogenoanaerobacterium > Hydrogenoanaerobacterium saccharovorans. The sequence continues at coordinate 939,533 of NZ_RKRD01000001.1, forward strand.
ACCGAAGAATTTATGGAGGCTGCATTGAAAGGCGAGGATTATCCCCTGTATGACCCCAGAACAAAACTGGAAATCGGCAAGCTGAACGCGCAAGAGGTGTTTGATAAAATTGTAGACAATGCTTGGAGAAATGGCGAGCCGGGAATCATCTTTCTTGACCGCCTCAATCGCGATAATGTTGTGCCCTCGCAAGGTGAAATTGAAAGTACCAATCCGTGCGGTGAGCAGCCGCTGTTGCCGTATGAATCATGTAATCTCGGTTCTATCAATCTTCTTTCTGTGTTAAAAATGGACAAGGACGGCACCTACGTTATAGATTATGAGAAGTTAAAACGTATTGTAAATACAGCAGTGCATTTTCTTGATAACGTCATTGAGGTGAATCGGTACCCGCTGGAGCTGATAGATAAAACCACCAAAGCTACCCGAAAAATAGGGCTTGGCGTTATGGGCTGGGCAGATATGCTGTTAAGAATGGGGATTGCCTATAACTCGGATGAAGCTGTTGTTCTTGCTGAAAAGGTTATGGGCTTTATAAACGAAAACGGCAGAAAAGCGAGCCATGAACTTGCAAAAACGCGCGGCAGCTTCCCGTTGTTTTCTGAAAGTGTATTTGCAAGCGGTGCTCCTTTGCGAAATGCCACGGTAACAACGATTGCGCCTACGGGTACATTGTCTATTTTGGCAGGCTGCTCTTCGGGTGTCGAGCCGGTATTTGCATTTGCATACATCCGCAATGTAATGGATAATACGGAGATGATTGAAACCAATCCCATTTTGAAGCAGGTGCTTGTGGAACGGGGCATCTATTCCGATAAGCTGATGAAAGAGATTATTGCGGAGGGTTCTTTGCAACATCTCCCCGAAATCCCGGAAGACATCAAACGAGTTTTTGTCTGTTCGCATGACATCAGCCCGATGCATCATATTAAAATGCAAGCAGCATTTCAGCGCCATACCGACAATGCTGTATCAAAAACCGTCAACTTTACGCACGATGCAACCCGTGAGGATGTACGAGAAGCTTATATCCAGGCATATAAGCTGGATTGTAAGGGCGTTACCATCTACCGCGACGGCAGCCGTGACAGCCAAGTTCTCAACATCGGTTCTGTACAGAAAGATTCCGGTGCTGATAAATCCTCTGCAAAATATGTTACCAATATCACGCCGCGTCCACGCCCAGAAGCTGTAAACGGTATGACAGAGCGTATGAAAATTGGCTGCGGTAACCTGTATGTTACCGTTAATTACGATGAAAACGGTATCTGCGAAGTATTTACCAACACCGGTAAGGCAGGAGGATGCCCGTCCCAATCTGAAGCCACTGCACGTTTGGCATCCGTTGCACTGCGTTCGGGTGTAAGTGTGGATGAAGTGATTGACCAGTTAAAAGGCATTCGCTGCCCGTCAACCATCCGCCAACCGGGTATGAAGTGTACCTCTTGCCCCGATGCTATGGCGAAAATCATCCGTAGGGTTGCCGATTATCAAAAATTAACAATGCAAAACACAGATGCAAACCAAATACCACCGATTGAAAAAATTACAAAACAGATGGAAGCAGACGCAGAGCGTTACCAAAAACTTGCAAAATTCTGCCCCGAATGCGGTGCAGAAATGGAGCATGAGGGCGGTTGTGTATCCTGCCGTTCCTGCGGTTATTCAAAATGCAACTAAATGTTTGTTTAGGGCAAAATAGATTGTAAAGTTTCTTGACTGAACTATATTGAAAAGGAGCGGACAAAAGTCTGCTCCTTTTGCTTGCTATTTTTAAAAAACTAGGTAAAATATTATTACCGATGCAGTTTTAAGAGGGGAGGAGAGTAAACTACGGAACAAGTAAAAAAAATTATAGAAGATTGCGGAATTCCACGTTTTGGGGTATGCCGATTTACCGACACGTTCCCCTTGATGAACTGCCGTGCAGGGCAGCGACTGCCTGCTGGGGCAAAAAGCATACTTGTCTGTTTATTCCCTTATTATGTAGGCGATTACCCCAACCGTAATCTTTCGCGTTATGCCATAGTGGATGATTACCATACCATAACCCGAAAACTTCTAAACAAAGCAGTTGATATTCTGCGTAAGGAGTTCCCTGAGCACAGCTTTGAAAGTTTTATCGACAGCAGCCCTGTACGCGAAGTATACGCGGGGTATTTGGCAGGGCTTGGATTCATAGGTAAAAATGGACAGCTTATTACCGAAGATTACGGCTCATATTGTTTTATAGGAGAAATTGTTTCAACACTTGAGCTGCCTGCTGCCATTCCGTCGGTAAAAACCTGCGGTGCATGTTCGCTTTGCATAAACGCTTGCCCAAATGGTGCTATTGGCAAAAAGGGCAGGATAAACACGGCAGAATGCCGTTCGCAAATCACGCAAAAAAAAGGTGAGCTTTCTGCTTTTGAACAACAAAGCATCGTGCAAGGCGGTTTTGCCTGGGGGTGCGATATCTGCACCGATGTTTGCCCGTTTAACCGCAACCCAAAATCTACCCCTATTAACGATTTTTATTGTAATATTGTGCCTATATTAACTTTAGATAATTACAGTGAATTATACAAAACGCGTGCCTATGGTTGGCGCGGGGCAAGCATGTTGGAGCGCAACCTCAGGCTTATCAGCGGTCATTCACAAGTACGGTAGAATGTGGTATAATATTTAGTTATAGGATGAGCGAAAAGATTGGAGTGAATAACCATTGGAAATACTGTCCAAGGAACAATACAACGAATATGAGGCTTTTGCGTCTTCGCATCCGCAAAGCTGCTTTACCCAGTCGATAAAATGGCGCGATGTAAAAAGTAACTGGGGTTACGAAGTGGTTGTATCGCGTAATGATGCAGGTAAAATTGTAGGCGGTTGCGCGGTGCTTATTCAGAAGATTCCTTTTATAGGCACTTCTTTTTTATATTCTCCCCGCGGGCCTGTGTGCGATTTGCACGATAAGGCTGTACTTGCCGATTTAAAACATGGTATAGACGAACTGGCAAAGCGCTATAAGGCACATATGTTTAAGATGGACCCCGATACCCTGATGACCGACACCGAATTTATGAAGCTGGCGCTCGGGATGGGTTTTGAGCATTTTGCAGGGCCCGAGGGCTTTGAAACCATACAAGCGCGTTTTAACTATCGCCTTTATATCGAGGGCAGAACGCAAGAAGAGGTACTGGCATCTCTTACACAAAAAACACGTTACAATATCCGTGTAGCGCAAAAGCGCGGGGTAGAAGTGCGCGTTGTTGGCGAAGAGTACCTGGACGACTTTGTGCGTATTATGCAAACTACCGGCGAACGTGACGGCTTTAATGTACGCCCCAAATCTTACTTTAAGCGTATGCTCGATGCACTGGGTGAAAATGTTCGCATGTATATGGCGTTTTATGAGGATAAACCTATATCGGGTGCCATTACAACCAACTATGCGGGCAAAACCTGCTATGTTTACGGCGCATCCGATAACATCTACCGCAATGTAATGCCAAACTATTTGGTACAGTGGGAGATGATTTGCTGGGCAATCGAGACAGGCTGCTCTGTTTACGATTTTCAGGGTGTGTCGGGTATATTGGATGAGAGTAACCACATGTATGGTTTATATCGCTTTAAAAAAGGCTTTAACGGGCAGCTTGACGAATTGATAGGTGAATTTAATTACATTTACAATCCGGCTGCTTGCAAGCTGACAGACCTTGCAATTGAATCAAAAGATAAATTGAATAAAATCAAGCGTAAACTGAAAGGTAACAGTTAGGAAAATGGAAAAGCAAACTCCGCTTGTAAAGGCGGTAAACGAGTATTTAAAGCGCGATGCAGCTCGCTTTCACATGCCCGGGCATAAGGGCTTTCTGATGCACCGTGAACCCAACCGGTTCAGCGATGCTTACCTGTACGACATTACAGAGGTGCAGGGAGTAGACAGTTTATACGAAGCAAATGGTGCTATTCGAGAGACCGAAGAAGCTTTTGCCCGCATATACGGTGCCAAACGCACGTTGCTTTCTGCAGGCGGCGCAACATTGTGTATACAAACAATGCTGGCACTGGTAGCACGAGAAGACGGAAAAATCATTGCAGGCAGAAATTTGCATACATCTGCGCTTAATGCAATGGCGCTGTTGGGGCTCAGCCCAATTTGGGTTTACCCCGACCAAAGCGCGGGTTGTGGTATGGGGGGCAGGCTGCGCCCGGAGGATGTTCGGGTAGAGCTGCAAAAAAGCCCTGATGTCTGTGCCGTTTATATCACATCCCCCGATTATTTCGGTATCCTCAGTGATGTAGAACAAATTGCTAAAATATGCCGTTCTTATCGTGTGCCTTTGCTTGTAGATAATGCACATGGCTCGCATTTAAAGTTTCGCAAACCAAGCCTTCACCCTATCGACTTAGGCGCGGATATGTGCTGTGACTCGTTACATAAAACAATGCCCGTACTGACAGGCGGTGCATTGCTCCACATTGCAAACGAACGGTACATCCCGGCGGCAAAACAGCGTATGTCTATGTTTGGCTCCACCAGCCCCAATTACCTCATCATGCTCTCGTGCGACCGATGTATCAGTTATATTGAAAAAGGTGAGTTGCTGGCAGAGTTTGAGGCGGTGTGCGGCAGAGTACGGGCTCTCGAAGAGCTTGCAGAGAAAAAAGGTTTTGTTCTGCTGGATTCAAAAGCTGGTACACGCGACTACACAAAACTAGTGCTCTCAGTTTACAACTGGGGGATATCGGGCAGTCAATTCGGCGAGCGCCTGCGTGCAGGGGGCATTGAACCGGAGTATGTAAGCGATATGTGGGCAGTACTGATGGCAAGCCCTGAAAACCTCGGCGGCGATTACCGTCGAGTAGAAAAATTCTTGAATGCTTGGGATCTACCTGCAGTACAAAGTACCTCCGCACAAGTTGTCCCCCGTCTGGAGCCTGCCATGAGTTTACGCAGTGCCATTTTTGCGCCCAGCGAAATGGTCTCGATAGAAAACAGCACGGGGCGTATTGCCTCTGCAATGGTCTGCCCTTGTCCGCCGGGTATTCCCATTGTGATTCCCGGCGAAAAAATTGATGATGAAGCAGTGAAACTTTTAAAAACATGTGGAATTTGTTGTATAAAAGTGGTATTATAGTAATAGGATTTAGTAATATTCATTACAATGATGTTTCAAACTATTTACATCATAAGGGGGTATTTTTATGAAACTCATTCTTGCCATTGTATCCAGCGACGACGGTGCTATTGTTTCTTCGGAACTTACCAAAGCGGGCTTTTCGGTGACAAAGCTTGCTACCACCGGCGGATTTCTTATGAGCGGGAATACCACCTTCCTCATCGGTACAGATGATGATAAGGTAGATACGGTCATGGATATTGTTGGTACTTACAGCAAAAAGCGCAAGCAAATGGTTCCATCCTCCGCATCTTACGGTGTTGGTATGTGCACCTCCTTCCCGGTTGAGGTTACTGTAGGCGGTGCCACAATCTTTGTGCTGGACGTAGAAAAGTTTGAAAAACTGTAAGTTCTTTTTAGAATGGAGAACCAATTGTTAGATTCATTTTACGGAAATAATCTTGCAAAAACAACGCTCGTCTTGGGATGGAAAGACGGGCGTTTGCCGCATGCAGTGCTTTTGGAGGGCGAGAGCGGCAGCGGTAAAAAAACATTTGCCAAAATAGTTGCAGCTGCCGCAGTATGTTCGGGTAAGGACAAGCCGTGCGGAATTTGCCGCCATTGTAAAAAAGCAGGGCAAGGGGTTCACCCCGATATTATGCTGATTGACGGGGCGCAATCATCCAAAAATGTAAATGTAGATGCCATACGTGATATTCGTGCCTCGGCAAATATAAAACCCAACGAGGCAGAGCGTAAAGTATATATTTTAGCAGATGCACAAAATATGACAGTGCAGGCACAAAATGCGCTGCTGAAAGTTTTGGAAGAACCGCCCAAAGGCGTAATGTTTATACTCACTTGCGATAATCATTCTCGCCTGCTCGAAACCATCGTTTCTCGCGTTACCATGCTGCGCATTGAAAACCCTCCCATCAGTATCTGCGCCCAAGTACTGCATACGCTAGCACCAGAACACAGTGAGCAGGAATATTTAATGGCAGCAGAGGTATTTGAAGGCAATATCGGTAAAGCGGCTGCAAGTTTTCACGACGAAGGTTTTATTAAGATAATCGAATCTTCAAAAAAAATTGCATATGCTGCAGTTCGCGGCACAGAGTACGATTTACTGGCGGAACTTGCAGAATTTGAAAACGATAAAGAAGGGTTTGCAGCATGCCTTAAACGTGTTAAAATTGTGTTTATGGATGTTATAAAGCGAAAGTACGGCGGCAAAAAAACGCCGCTTGGTCAATGTGAACTGGATAATTATATCTCTGCATTGCAGTGCAGGCGAATTGTTGATATAATAGAGGAAATGCTACGCATGATGGAGCAAAACATGGGTTATCCGCTCGCTTCTGCGTGGCTTTGTTCTCAAATTAAAAATGCACTTCGATAAAATCAGATGGGGCAAAACCACAAGATAAATTGTAAGCACCCACCGTTCGCGGCAGAGATGTTGAAATGATATGAGGTAGGCATTTTGCTAGTTAACCGTGGGGCATACCCATAGGAGGTAACAAATGGCTGAAGTAATCGGCGTAAGATTTAAAAATGTGGGCAAGGTTTATTATTTTGACCCGGACGGGCAAAAGATGGAACTGGGCCAGCGCGTTATTGTTGAAACCGCACGCGGTATCGAATGCGGTGAGGTGGCAATGCCCAACCGTCAGGTAAGCGATACCGATATTGTAAAGCCGCTTAAAAAGGTGATTCGCGCTGCAAACGAAGAAGACCTTGCGCAAGTGGAAAGAAACAAACAACGCGAAAAGCAGGCTTTTTCTATTTGTGAAAATAAAATTGCCGTTCACAAACTGGATATGAAACTGGTAGATGTGGAATACACATTTGATAATAATAAAATACTATTTTACTTTACTGCAGACGGTAGAGTGGATTTTAGGGACTTAGTAAAAGATTTGGCATCGGTATTCCGTACCCGTATTGAATTGCGCCAAATTGGTGTACGTGACGAAGCAAAAATGCTGGGTGGTCTCGGCATTTGCGGCAAACCGTTTTGCTGCTCCACTTTTTTGGGGGAGTTTCAACCTGTATCCATAAAAATGGCAAAGGAGCAAGGCTTATCATTAAACCCCACTAAGATTTCGGGCACTTGCGGCAGGCTAATGTGTTGCTTAAAATATGAGCAAGAGGCATATGAAGACCTGCTGCGCCGTACACCAAAACAAGGCGCGTTTGTCAGCACACCCGATGGACGAGGTACGGTGGTAGAAGTGAATCTGCTTACCGGTATGCTCAAGGTGAAGATAGAAAAATCGGACGGTGCTGCCCGCCTCTATAATAAAGATCAAGTCAAAATCATTCGTGACGCACAAATTCGAGTAGATCATGATGAAGCCGCTGCGCTTAAAGATTTGGAAGATAAGTAGTGTTTGCGCTTTGATTAATTTGTAGTTTTTTGTAGAATAATTGTGCAAATAAGGTTGCAAAATTTATGATCTGTGGTACAATGAATTTGAAACTTTTATGGAGGTGTAACAATTATGGCATATGTAATTAGTGACGAGTGTCTCAACTGTGGTGCATGCGAGGCTGAGTGCCCCGTTTCTGCTATTTCTGCTGGCGATGGCAAATATGTTATCGACGCTGATACTTGCATCAGCTGTGGCGCTTGCGAAGGTGTTTGCCCCGTTGGAGCTCCCAAAGAGGCATAGTCGCCCTAGATGAATGCTTAAAAAGACACGCAACTGTTGTTGTGTGTCTTTTTTGCGGGCATTTTATAGTACAAATTTTAATGTGTTTTTAACGGTAAAAGAGCAGCTGTACTGTAATGGCACTCATCATAAAACCAACGAAATCTCCTGTTAAGGCTGAAGGTAAAGTATGGCGAGTTTTGCTCACTTTTGTAGCTCCGTAGTATACAGCTATGGTGTAAAACGTTGTTTCGGTTGACCCCTGCATGACACTTGCAACACGTCCAATAATAGAATCAGGACCGTGACTGTTTAAAATGTCTTGAAAAATTGCCATGGCACCGCTACCTGAAATGGGGCGAAGGATGGCAAGGGGAATTACTTCACGGGGTAAATGCAGCAAAGATGCCAACGGTGAAAGAAAGTAGGTCATCACATCCAATGCTCCCGATGCCTTAAACATGCCTACTGCAGTCATTAATGCCACGAGAGCCGGCATAATGCGGAATGAAGTCATTAACCCTTCTTTTGCGCCATCTAAAAAGCTTCCAAAAACATCTACGTTGCGGTACAAGCCGTATAATAATATACCGCTCATAACAACTGGTATAATATAATCCGAGAAACTTTTCATGTTAATATCCTTTCTATCATTTGGTTGAGGATAAATTTGGTGCACGTGAAGTGACAGAGCTCTGCAATTTTTTGTTGCGCCTTAAAAGCCTGGACATTACTAAAACAGAAACCACCGAAATGATTGAGGTAACCCATACCGCAGGCAGAATATCAAATGGCGAGGCTGCACCTGCTTGAAGGCGCAATGCTGCGGTCGTGGTAGGTATAATCTGTAAAGATGCCGTATTCAAAACAACAAATGTGACCATATAGTCGCTTGCCACAGCAGGGGTGCGGTTAAGCGCCTCCAGCTCTCGCATAGCGGCTACGCCAAGCGGGGTTGCTGCATTGCCAAGGCCCAACATGTTAGCTGCCATATTCATTGAAATTGCTTTTGCGGCACTGCTTTTGGGGTCAAGACCTTTGAAGAGAAGACGTAATATGGGTGAGAATAAACGGCTGAATTTTTCGGTTAATCCTGATTTTTCGGCTACGTTCATCAATCCGCTCCATAGGCTCATAATTCCTGCAAGACTGATCACTAATGCAATTGCTTTTCCGCCTTCATTTAATGCAGCAGAGGAAACTTGTGTTATTCTTCCATTCATTGCACCTAATACCACAGAAAGCAAAATCATACCGCTAAAAATCCATGTCATCATGTAAAACTCCTCCAAAATTGTGTTTTTTAACCATCAATCTTATGATTGAAAATGAAATATTATGAACATTTTGTAAATTATACAGAAAATGGATGAAATAGTACAAAAATACACGTGCTAGTATTTGACATGTTTTCAAGTTTACGATATATTTATATTACGGGTTTATTCGACAGGAGAATTAGTTAAGGGGATGAAAAAATGGTAAAATCTACAGGAATTGTTAGGAAGGTAGACGAACTAGGTCGCATAGTGTTACCAAAAGAATTGAGGAACACTTTGGACATCAGAGAGAAGGACTCTCTAGAAATTTATGTTGATGGGGATCAAATCATTCTGAAAAAGTATGCGCCTGCGTGTATCTTCTGTAACAATGCAAGTGACATTACGATCTATAAGGGGAAGAATATCTGTCAAGAATGTCTGGACAGCATGAAGTCGCTGTAATTTCATATGCAAACAAAAAAGAGATGGGCACAACGTGCCCATCTCTTTTAACTTCTGTAAATTGTTTCTATTTATCGTGTGTATCGTTCTGTTCAAAAGCAGTTGATTTTTCAATTTCGCCGGTTACGTTATTGTGCAAATCAAAGCGCACCGTCTCGTCTTCCGGTTCGTGCAGTTTGCCTCGTTCAATTAAATATTTTGCATAAAGTGCATTCGCGGCACTATAGTAAGGTACCACGTAAAGCAACGGCAGCACAAGCAGAGACAATATCCCCCAAAGAATAAATGAAAGCTGCAGCATAAAAATATTGCCTTTATTGTGTTTGGTATAACGTATTGAGGTTTTAATTGCAGCTTTTACAGTTAGTTCCGGGTTCTCAGCAATCAGGTAAGCCGAGAGAAAGTAACGGTTGGTAAAAATAACAAAGAATACCTGTGCAATCAATGCCAAAAGCAACCCCAACATAAAAAGCATAATACCGCCTAGCCGCATAATATCGGTAGGCTGCGTATTGTAAAGCATTAAAACAGCAGTACCCGTAATGATACCGGGGATGATAGAAAAAGGTATTGCCCACAATAGCCTGCGTATTATCAAATTGATATCGTGCCAAATCACTTTGAAGAATAATCTGCAGCATGAAAAAAACGAAAATATGGATACCACATCATCTGATTCGCCACCCACAAGATGATAGTACCATTGTTTTACGCCGAATGTCAGCGGTGAATTGACAATTAGGCTGAGCAGTGTGAAAATTGCTGCAACAATGATTGAAAGTTGCGATAAATTCACTACATCATCAAAATAAAAACTAGGTGTTTTCAAAACATCTTGAAAATCGGGGATATTAAGCAGTAGTGAAATGAGACCCTGCAGCAAGCTGAAGATTACATAGATGGTAAGGCAAACAAAAAAAATACAGATTGCTTTTCCCCAGTTGCCGCCCAAAGCACGGCGGGCATTTTGTTTGATTTGTGTTCTAAGTTTCATAGCAGATTGCCTCGTTTATTTTAATATTTCCGCAACACGTTCAGCAATAAAACTTCCGATTTCGGCGGTGGTTTTTGCCGGATAGGCGGTGTCGGCCAAATCAGGGGTTCTGCCAAAGAATAAACTGTCTTCTACGGCTTGTTCTATTGACAGCGCCTCATTTTCTAGGTGAAAAGAGTAACGCAGCATCATTGCAACCGAAAGGATGGTGGCTAACGGGTTTGCAATGCCTTTCCCCGCGATATCCGGTGCAGAGCCGTGGATAGGCTCGTAAAGCCCTAATGTGCCGTGCCCTGTGCTTGCCGAGGGCAGTATACCGATAGAGCCTGCGAGCATCGATGCTTCATCTGAGAGGATATCACCGAACATATTTTCGGTCAGCAGTACATCAAACTGTGATGGATTGCGCATCAGCTGCATGGCGGCGTTGTCTACATACATGTAACACAGCTCCACATTCGGGTAGTCTGCCGCTACTCGATCGACCACACGTCTCCATAACTTAGAAGATTCCAACACGTTTGCCTTATCAACGCAGGTAACCTTGTGTCTGCGCTTGCAGGCAGCCTCAAATGCAACTTTTGCAATGCGCTCTACCTCATATTCGCTGTACATCATTACATCGTAGGCAGATGGTTCACCGTCTATCTCGGTGACGCCCTTTTCACCAAAGTAAATGCCTCCCGTCAGTTCACGTACTACCAAAATGTCCATTCCGTTTTCGATGATTTTATTTTTAAGAGGAGAAACTTCTTTTAAAATCGGAAATACTTTTGTTGGGCGCAGATTTGCGAACAAACCCAATTTGGTGCGGATAGCCAGCAACCCCGCCTCGGGCCGTAAATTGGACGGTAAACTGTCGTATTGCGGGCCGCCTACAGCACCCAGCAGAACTGCACCCGCTGCTCGGCACTTTTCTACTGTTGCCGGTGAAAGGGGGATACCTTCTGCATCAACGGCGCACCCGCCAATCAAACCTTCTGTGAGCTGCAGTTCATAATTTTTCGCATTACAAACAGACTTTAGTACCTTTACTGCCTCTGCCGTAATTTCGGGGCCTACTCCATCACCTGCCAAAATACAAACCTTTAATGTATTCATATTTTTAAATCTCCTTTTTCATTCTTTAATAGGCGATTATTGTCGGGGCGTAACCATCGTTGCGTTTTCGTCTTCTTTCTCATCCGCATAATCATACAAGTAGTGGTCATCGGCAAAACCACCCTCGTTCCACTCACGTAACTGTTCCTGATATGCCTCCAGCCCTAGCCGTTGGAAAGCCTGGTAACGGTAAGGAATGGGCTCATATACTTCGAATCCTTCATCGCGCATCCACATTTGGGGGGTCATTAAAATTGTAAATCCGGTGCCGTTGGGTACAATCCAGTCATAAGGTTTTTCTCGTTTGGGGTAAGCATATTTTGCCATCAGGGTCATAATCACACCGCCATGTGTAATTACGCCGACCGAGGTCAATTTGTTTTTCATCATGTTCTCAAACACATATTCCAAAGCATCGCTTATGCGCTGTTCCAAATCGGTACTGCTTTCTCCGCCGGGCGGCGGGGTTTTCATTCCCGAGTCAATCCAGGCATTAAAGGCAGGGTCTGTTTTGAGCTCTGAAATCGCTTTTCCCTCAAACGCTCCAAAATCATATTCTGTAAAATTCTGAACAATTTCAGTAAAACTGTCGGGATAAATGATCTCGGCAGTTTCTCGGCAGCGTGTTAGCGGGCTTACATAAAGTTTTTGAATATCGGGGTAACCGCAATTTTCTTTTAAATCAAGCAACTTTTTTCGTCCATCGTCACATAAAGGGGTATCGGTGCGACCAACATACAAGCCCTTGAGGTTTCCCTCGGTAATTCCATGGCGGATGAAATGGATTTTATAAGTAATCACCTAAATTCTCCTTTTAAAAACATATTTTTTAACTCAGAATGTCGAATAATTTCGATTACAGTCTTTACAATTGGTATCATTATATATTATAATTTACTTTACGTAGAGAATTGATTGAGAAGCATTGCGGGGGTAGTGTAATTATGAATGCGGATTTTCCCAGAATTTTAACGCTTTTGCGAAAGGAAAAGGGAATAAGCCAAAAAGAAGCTGCTTGTGAATTAGGAATTTCACAAGCTTTGTTGTCGCACTATGAAAAAGGAATTCGCGAATGCGGGCTGGACTTTCTGGTTCGTACAGCCGATTTCTATCATGTGTCGTGCGACTACCTGCTTGGCAGATCGCCGGATAGAGCCGGTGCAACACTGACGGTGGATGATATTCCTGAACCCGATACCGTAGCAGGGAAAGAAAACACATTCAAAGGCAGTATTTTGCCGGTGCTTAACAAAAAACTAATTGCGAACTCGCTCAATGTTTTGTTTGACCTTTTGCAGCGAGTGGGCAGTAAATCACTTACAAATGAAATATCATCTTTTTTAATGCTTGGTGTTTACAGAATGTTCCGAATTATTTATTCTATAAATCCAAAAAATCAAGATGCACTGTTTACTGTGCCCCACCGGCTGTCCGATAATTATGCATCGGCTATGATGCAGATGTGCAGTGCAAATGCCCAAACACTTGCAAGCGGTATGCCGTTGGAAGGACAGGAGCCTGTAAAAAATGTGGATAATGCTTTGCTTACAACCGAAAGCATTACAGAGCAATATCCTATGTGTGCCTCCTCACTGTTTAACCTTGTGCAGAACAGCGAAATAAAAATTGGATATGATAAGAAATAGCATGCATTATTGTACCATTTTATGGTGTAAAAATAAAGCATGTATCAATGAATTCATCCTTTGCACACAAAAATATATAAATTGTTCAAATTTCTGTGATAAAGTGGAACATAACAATGTTCCACTTTATTTTATTGTGTGGATATAGTATAATAAAATGCAGTTGTATTTTAGGTAAGGGGGCGGCATCTTGCGTGCTATAAAAATTTTAATAATGCTTGTTATGTTTATCTGTGCGCTTTTGCTCTCCTCTTGTTCTCATATGGAGTTCAACGCAGAAAATTTGATGATTCCGCCTACACTTACCGCTGAGCAGAATAAGATTCGTGACGCACTGTTTGATGCACTTGGAACGAGCAATGTAAAATTTAAGTATCCCAAATCGGGCAAATACCGCTCTGCGTTTGTACTGTATGATATGGATGGAGACGGTAAAGACGAAGCAATGGTGTTTTACGACCCGCAGTTGGGCGACAGCAATGTGCGTGTTAACATTTTGAACCAAACAGATACGGGTTGGGTTTCAACCTATGATATCGGCGGAAAAGGCAGCAATATTGAGAGTATTGATTTTTGTAAAATGACGTCTGTCGACACAGAAGATATTGTGATTGCATGGAATCAACCCGGCAACAAAGATAAAACAATCACGGTATTTGCGTATCAGGATGAGCAGCTTGTACAGCAATCATCCGAATGGGGCTATAACGAAAAACTGCTGTACGACTTTAATAAAGACGGCATGATAGAACTGCTGTTGCTTCGCAGTAATCTTGTATCAGGCGAAGCATCGGCGCGCTTGGTTTCTTACAGCAACGATGAACTGAAAAGCAGCTCCTCCATTCCGCTAAACAGCAGCATTTCCAGTTTTGAAAGGGTACAAATTGGTATGCTCGACGGCATTACCGAAGCAGTTTTTATCGATTCGCTACTCGAATCGGGCGATTACATTACGGATATTTTAAAATGTGAATTTAACAGCGGCCGCAGTAAGATGCTGAATGTTTTAGAGCAGCTGCCGATTGATAAACAAATTAGTACACAGCGCAAACTAAAAGTTTATTGTGAAGATATTAACCAAGACGGCAAAATTGAAGTGCCGTATATGCCTGCTTCATCTTATTTGCCCGGCTACGATGACAGTATGGACGGCGATAAAATGTACTCGGTGCAGTATGTTGGTTGGAGCGGTACAGATTTTAAACCGCTTTGGTATGGTGTGATTAATGTTGATGCCGGTTACCGTTTTGAGTACCCTGAAGAATGGGTTGATATTGTAACAGTAAAACGACAGATGGCAACCGATGAATGGAGTTTTATTGTGTATGACCAGTCTTTGGATAACGATTTTCAGCAATTACTTCGTTTGCGTACCAACAATAAAAGCCAGATGAAGGATAAATTTGAAACCGAAAACTACAGGATTTTGGGTGAGCGCGGCATTTATGAATATCTTGCAATCATTCCGTCCGATTTGGAGGATAAAAACTTGCAGATATCTTACGAAGAAGTTTCAAAGCGCTTCACCATTCTTCCGTAATAAAATCATCGATTAAGAAAAGAGGTTAGATGAATGAAACGAATCTTGGTAGTAGAAGATGAAGATGCAATCCGCGATTTTGTGGTAATCAATTTAAAAAGGGCAGGCTACGAGGTTGTAGATGCTGCAAACGGTGAAGACGGGCTTCGCATTTTTGAAGAAAACGACGGCAACTTTGATGTTGCTTTGCTAGACATTATGATGCCGGGAATAGACGGGTTTGCCGTATGTAAAAAAATCCGTGCGCAAAGCAGTTCCATCGGTATTATTATGCTTTCGGCAAAAACACAGGAGATGGACAAGGTAAATGGGTTGATGATTGGTGCGGATGATTATGTGACCAAACCGTTCTCTCCGTCAGAACTGGTTGCGCGCGTTGATGCGATTCATCGCCGTGTTACCATGGCGGCTCAGCAGAAAGAGCAACCCGATGAGATTGTATCCGGCCCGTTTACGCTAAACCTGAAAAGCCGTATGCTTTACAAAAACGGACAAGTCATCGATTTAACGCAGGTGGAATATCAGATTATGGAGTTTTTCTTGAACAACCAAAATGTGGCTTTGGAACGTTCCGATATCCTCAGTAAAGTTTGGGGAGAAAACTACTTTGGCGATATTAAAATTGTTGACGTCAACATTCGCAGGCTGCGGATGAAAATTGAGGATGAGCCTTCTGCACCGCAATTTTTGCTGACTGTTTGGGGCTTTGGATATAAATGGACGGCGGGCATGCCGGCATAAGTACAGGTGAACCCTGCATGTTTTGAGGGAGGAGGGGAACGCTGTGGCGATGAAACGGATTACTAAGCGATGGCTGCTGAACAGCTTCGGCGTGATCCTCATCATCCTGCTTGCAATCGAGATCGCAGCTGCGGTGGGTATCCGAGGGTTTTATTACAACAGTGTCAGTTCGGCAATCAAGTCTCGGGCATCGGTGATGTCGGGTTCTTTGGTACGTTATTCCGAGGATATCACAGTCGATTATCAGGCAGAAGTACGCAACCTAGTTGAGAATTTTGAGGATAAGGAAAAGATGGAGCTGATGGCAATCGATGGTGCCGGCAACGTTATCCTTACTTCCAGCGGATTTGAACCCAAAAGTAAAATCGATATGCCCGACTATGAGGATGCAAAGGCAAAAGCAAGCTCTGCAACCTTTACGGGCGCTGCTGCTCCGGGCGAATTCATCGGTAAATTGGGCAGCGAAAAGGTAATGGCTATCACGATGATTTCACCTGTGAAAGACAGCGAGTTTGCGGCGTTGCGCTTTGTGGTATCGCTTAGCAAGGTAGATAAGCAGATTTATGAAATGATTGGCATCATCACATTGGTAGTGGTGGGGATTATTTGTTTTGTTGGGTTTTCCAGTTCCTATTTTATCAATTCAATCGTAATTCCGGTTGGCGATATTGGTAAAACAGCCAAAAAAATTGCTCAAGGCGATTTTGAAACGAGGCTGGAAAAGAAAAACGATGACGAAATAGGCGATTTATGCGAAGTTATCAACTATATGGCAAGTGAACTTGCTGCTTCAGAAAAAATGAAGAACGACTTTATTTCGTCGGTGTCGCACGAGCTTCGCACCCCGCTTACGGCAATCAAAGGCTGGGGTGAAACACTTATGGATAGCAGCGATAAAGATACCATCGAAAAAGGTATGCGGGTTATTTTAAAAGAGACCGACCGTTTATCCACTATGGTGGAAGAGCTGCTTGATTTTAGCAGAATGCAAAGTGGCAGGCTCACGCTTATGCTGGATAGAATTGATATTATTGCTGAACTTGGCGAGGCATATCTGATGTTTACACAGCGTGCAATGCGAGAGGGTATGACCATTACTTACGATGAGCCGGAAGATTTTATTCCCGTATTGGGCGATAAAAACAGGCTTCGGCAAGTATTTATCAATATTATTGATAATGCCATTAAATATTCAGACAGCGGGGATGTTATTGCCATTAAGGTGTACAAAGACGGTGCTATGGTGCATATCATCATTTCAGATACCGGCTGTGGCATCAAAGCACAGGATCTCCCGATGGTAAAAAGCAAGTTTTATAAAGGCAACTCTACGCGCCGTGGTTCAGGTATAGGGCTTGCGGTGGCGGATGAAATAATAAAAATGCACTCCGGTACGCTTGAGTTAATCAGTGAGGAGGGTATGGGTACGACGGTGGAAATTTCGCTGCCCATCGCCGCAAAGAAAACTGAAGAATGATACAGCGAAAATAGGAAGGGGATCATCGAATGGATGAAAAAAAGGCTTGCAGCCATAAAACCAGCATTGGTGGGCAGGCAGTGATTGAAGGTATTATGATGCGCGGACCTGCAGTTTCTGCAATGGCAACCAGAATGCCGGACGGCAGCATTGATACCGAGATATGGAATAACAAAGGCACCAATGCCTGGTATAAAAAAACACCGTTACTACGCGGAGCATTTAATTTAATCGATTCACTATCGCTTGGATACAAATGTTTAATGAAATCTGCCGAAAAAAGCGGTATGGATTTGGAAGAAGAACCCACAAAATTTGAAAAGTGGCTGATTGCGAAATTCGGCGATGGTATGATGAAGGTGATTTCGGGTTTTGCATTGGTAGCGGGTGTGGCACTTGCTATGCTGTTATTTATGGTGATTCCTACTTATTCTATTAAATTCTTGGATATGGTACTCCCGCTTGGGGGGTATAAAACTCTGTTAGAGGGTTTACTTAAGATAGCTATTTTTGTGGTATATTTAGCGTTGGTATCTAAAATGCCCGATATTCGCCGTGTGTTTGAATACCATGGTGCCGAGCATAAAACCATCGCTTGCTATGAGGCGGGAGAAGAACTTACCGTAGAGAATGTGCGTAAATACAAGCGTTTTCATCCTCGCTGCGGCACCAGTTTTATCCTCATTGTATTAATCATCAGTATTATTGTGTTTTCGGTTTTGCCGTGGTATAACGGGCTGCTGCGCATCTTTATTAAGCTGTTGCTGCTGCCGGTTGTAGTTGGCATTGCCTATGAGATTATTAAACTGGCAGGGCGGTACGATAACCCCCTTACCAGAATTGTTTCTGCGCCCGGTCTTTGGCTGCAACGCCTCACCACCAACGAACCTCACGACGATCAGATTGAGGTTGCAATCGAGTCGATGAAGCCGGTTCTTCCCGTAGTTGAGGGCGAGGACAAATGGTAAATCTGCAAAAATACAAGGCGAAATGGCTGCAAAATTTAGAGAAGGCAGGGGTATTTGCTCCTGCCTTTGAGCTTTGCGAGATCATTCAGCACGCAGCAGGTATCGACCGAGCTCATCAGCTTGCAGGTGATGCTGTGCTTACCGATAAACAGATAGATGCCGTAGAAGAACTGTTGGCATTACGCTGTAAGGGAACACCTCTGCAATATATTTTGGGTAAATGGGAGTTTTACGGGCTTGATTTTTTTGTGGGTGAGGGCGTACTTATTCCGCGTGCAGATACAGAGACCTTGGTGGAATTGGGACTAAAATTGATGAAAAACGTACCCGCCCCCCATATTGCTGATTTGTGCAGCGGCAGCGGATGTGTTGCGATTGCTCTGGCAAAGAGCCTGCCGTTGTCACAGGTAGCGGCTGTCGAACTGTCAGATGCCGCGTATGGTTATCTCACGCGTAACATCAAGTTAAATGAAGCGCATAACGTAAAATCTTTACAGCTGGACGTTTTGGCACAGAGCAGTCCCTCCATACTTACAAAAAAGAATACTGCAAAGTTTGATTTAATTATTTCTAATCCGCCGTACATTCGCACATCTGATTTAAAAGAGTTACAACGTGAGGTACAAAAAGAGCCTGTGATGGCGTTAGACGGCACAGCAGACGGTTTGCATTTTTACCGTGAAATAACACGGCTTTATAAAAACTGCCTTAAAAAAGGCGGCTGGCTTGCCTATGAAGTAGGGGACGACCAAAGCACCGATGTACAGAACATTTTAGAACAAAATGGTTTTGCCAACATCACTGTGCAAAACGATTTGGGCGGATTTGAGCGAGTAGTTGCGGGCAGGCGCAAATAACAGGCGCCATTGGGAGAGATGTCCACATCACTGCCTATGTTGAATTATACGATAGTGTTGTACTGACACTGTCAAGATTTTTTATATAATCCTACTAACAGATAAACCAAATGTGAATTTGGAGCGATTGTGAGGTGGCAAAATGGAAAATTTGAATACTGATTTTGTAAACTTAACAACAGAAAACCTTGTCAATGAGCATTTATGCTGTATTATACGCAGTAAAAAGCCTCATCAAGGTGTTGAGGCGAAGCGCCAATGGCTTTCTGACCGACTAAATGAAGGTCATGTCTTTCGGAAGTTAAATGCAAAGGCTACAGTCTTTATTGAATATGCTCCCCTTGAAACAGCTTGGGTTCCCATTATTGGTGACAACTATTATTATGTGTATTGCTTATGGGTTTCTGGTAGTTACAAAGGAAAAGGGTATGGAAAAGCGCTAATGGAGTATTGTTTGGCTGATGCCAAAGAAAAGGGTAAATCTGGAATTTGTATGCTTGGAGCCAAAAAGCAGAAATCTTTTCTTTCTGATCAATCATTTGCGAAGGGGTTTGGCTTTCAGGTCGTTGATACTACCGATAATGGATATGAATTACTTGCACTTTCTTTTGACGGAACAACGCCAAAGTTCGCACAAAACGTTAAAGCCCAAGAAATTGAAAGCAAAGATCTAACAATTTATTACGATATGCAATGCCCCTTTGTCTATCAAAGCATCGAGATGATAAAACAGTATTGCGAAACGAATGACGTTCCTGTATCATTGATTCAAGTGGATACGCTACAAAAAGCAAAGGAATTGCCTTGTGTTTTCAATAACTGGGGTGTGTTTTATAAAGGGAATTTTGAGACAGTGAATTTATTAGATGTCGCCTACTTAAAGAGAATACTCAAAAAATGAAAATATAATTTCGGCTTTTTCCCGTTGATTATTAGGACTGCATTTTAAACAGTAGATTGCATGCTTTTTCTCCATAATAATGTGCAGTTATCAAATTCCAGTTTGTCGTTGAGATTATGAGCATAATACAAAGCAAGGGCGTTATCGTTACAAAAACGATAACGCCCTTAAAACATCCTTATGTGAAGTCTCAAATATTATAAAGTTTTCTTGTATTATCGGTTCATCAGCGGGGCAGAAAGCCAATCTTTTTGTAAACCTTTTCCATGGTGCGGCGGCTGATTTTTTCTGCTTGTTCGGCGCCGCGTTTGTAGCAGCTTTCCAGATAAGATTTGTCCGCCATCAAACGGTCAAAATTTTCGCGTACAGGGCGCAGATGCTCTGCTACAGCTTCGCCTACAGCGGTTTTAAAGTCGCCGTAGCCCTTGCCTGCAAAATCGCGTTCTATGGTCTCAAAGCTGTCGCCTGTAACAGTAGAAAGTATCGTCATCAGGTTGTTGATACCGTCTTTGCCTTCGCGGTAAGCAACTTCCATATCCGAATCGGTAACGGCGCGCTTAAATTTCTTTACAATCGTTTCAGGTTTGTCCAATATCGAGATGAATCCGTTTACGTTGTCATCCGATTTTGACATCTTTTTGGTAGGGTCGGCAAGCGACATAATTTTTGCGCCCTGCTTAGGAATATACGGCTCGGGTATGGTAAAGGTGTTGCCGTAGGTGTTGTTAAAACGAATAGCAACATCGCGTGTGAGTTCAAGATGTTGTTTTTGGTCGATGCCAACCGGCACCAAATTGCTTTGATAAAGCAGGATATCGGCTACCATCAGTACAGGGTAAGTGAATAAACCTGCGTTGATGTTATCAGGATAACGCTTGCTCTTATCTTTAAACTGAGTCATACGGCTGAGTTCGCCAAACTGTGTGCTGCAAGCCAAAACCCAGTTTAGTTCGGCATGTGTGGTGACATGGCTTTGGATGAATGCTACGCTTTTTTCGGGGTCAACCCCACAGGCAAGCATCAGTGCATATGCCTCAAGCGTGTGCTGTTTTAGGGCTTTGGGGTCTTGCTTTACGGTAATAGCGTGCATATTAACAATACAATAAGCACAGTTATAGGTATTCTGCAATTCCACCCAGTTCTTTATGGCACCCAAATAGTTGCCCAATGTCATAATACCGGTTGGCTGGATACCCGAAAAAATCGTTTGTTTGCGTTCGGGTGTTTGTTGTGTCATTTTGTTTTCTTCCACGAAAATATCCTCCCATTGTAATAAAGCTAAGTCGTTTTAGAAAAGTTCGTTTGTTAGTTTGCCCAATATGGTACATCCCTCAACAATTTTGTCGTCGGTGGGGGTAGAAAAATTCATACGGAATGATGTTGTTACCACACTTTCATCGGTGGTAAAAGCGCTGCCCGGCACGACTGCTACCTTGTTTTGCGCTGCGGTACGGCAGAATTGCATCATATCGGTGCTCTGCGGCAGTGTACACCAAATAAACAAGCCGCCTTCCGGGTTGGTATGGGCAACGGAAGGATGGAAGCAGCGTTCAATATTGTCCAGCATCAGTTTGCATTTGCCGCGGTAGATTGCCTGCAGCTTTGCAATATGTGCATCGAGGTTGCATTCAGTGATGAATTTATGGCAAATCATCTGTGATAGAATGGTGGTGTGCACATCGTTGCACTGTTTGGCAACCGTCATTTTTGCTAAGATGTCACTGTGTGCACATACAAATCCCACCCTCATGCCGGGGGATAGTATCTTAGAAAAACTACCGCAGTATAGCACGATGTTTTCCGTATCCAGTGTTTTGATTGCAGGGATATGTTCGCCTGAAAAACGCAAGTCGCCGTATGGGTTATCTTCCAAAATCAATACTCCGTACCGTTTTGCAAGCTCATAAACAGCTTTACGTTTTTCCCAACTCATGGTGATGCCGGATGGATTTTGAAAGTTGGGGATGAGATAAATAAATCGTGCGTTCGGGTTGTTTTTTAGTGCTTCTTCCAGCTTTTCAAGATTGATACCGTCTTGATCCATATCAACACCCACAAGGTTTGCGCGGTAACTGCGAAAGCAATTTAGCGAACCGATAAAGCTTGGTGCCTCGCAAATAACGGTGTCGCCCTCATTAAGCAGGCAGCGCGTTGCAAGGTCGATACCCTGTTGTGCACCCGATACCACCAACAACCCATCATGTTCATTACCGATGTGATAGCGTTTTTTCAGCATATCAGTAAGTGTGGTGCGCAGTGCGGGGTAGCCTTCGGTAATCGAATATTGCAGTGCCGCAATGGGCGCGCTTTCTAAAATATCTGCGGTGATTCTCCGCACATCATCAATGGGGAATGCCTCCGGTGCGGGATTGCCAGCAGCAAAAGAGATGACAGATGGGTCAGCCGTAGCTTTTAAAATCTCACGAATGGCAGATGGCTGTAAACCACTGATTCTATCTGAAAAAATATAACGCATAAAAAGACCTCCCTTATAAGAATGATGAAGCAACAAATACAATAAACATAATTATATCACCAATACAAACAATTTGAAAGAAAAGTTTAATTTACTTTTTTCTCGTTAGGCGTTATAATGTAAAAAAGAACTATAATTTTTTGGATATTTTTACAAAATAAACAACACTGGAGGAAGGCGTATGTGGGAAAGAGTAGAGCTAAAGGCAAACGCAAAAGCGGCATTATCGCGGTATTATTGGATGGCATTTGCGGTATGCCTTGTGTACAGCACAATCAATGGGGCAGGTGCCGTAGGCGGCAATATGTTAAGGTTGGTTATTGACCTGCAAAATATGGGGACAATAACTCTTACCAATGCAATGCAGTTGGGGGTTGTAAGCGCTAGCATTATATTTGGGGTGGTAGGATTAGTTCTGCTGTTTTTTGTGCTCAACCCGCTGACAGTAGGTCTGCACCGCTATTTTATGGAAAGCAGAACATTTAAAAGCGATTTTGGTACCTTGTTTTATGGCTTTACAGGCGGAAGATACTGGAAAAACGTAGGCGTTATGGCACTGGTAACGGTAAAAATTACGCTTTGGACTTTGCTGCTCATCGTGCCGGGCATTATAAAAGGCTACGAATATTATATGGTACCTTATATTTTGGCAGAAAACGATAAAATTGAAACCAACCGTATTTTTGAACTCAGCAAATTGATGACAGACAATGAAAAAATGAGTATTTTTGTACTGCACCTGTCGTTCATCGGGTGGATTCTGCTTGGTGTATTGCTGTGCGGTGTTGGTACCTTGTTTGTTGACCCATACATATTCGCCACGGATGCCGAGTTGTACGCTTTGATGCGCGCAAAATCTTTTGCACTTAATTTTTCGGATACGAACGAGTTGGTAGATTTTCATCCTCCAATCTACGGCAATGCAAACTAAATGAGCGAAAAAGGGACGTATCATACGTCCCTTTTTCGTTGCACCGCTTTTGAATCAATGCTATACTACTTTTATGATATCAGATAAAGGGGAATGATTATGCTGCACACCAAACAAGATGTTTTACACAATCTAAAATATCTCAAAGCGCTCGCCATTCAATACCCAACGGAACAGGCGGCGTCTACCGAAATCATCAATTTGCAGGCGATTCTCAATCTGCCGAAAGGCACCGAACATTTTATGTCCGATTTGCACGGCGAATATGAGGCGTTTTTACATATATTAAACAATGCATCCGGTGTTATCCGCGAAAAAGTAGATTTGCTGTATGAGAAAAGTTTGCCCTCGAAAGAGCGTGCGGTTTTGGCAACACTCATCTATTATCCCGAGGAGAAACTCAAAGAAATAAAAGAAGATTCTGCCGATATGGAGGAATGGTACCGTATAACACTCAACCGCCTAATAGAAATCTGCCGCCTTGTATCTTCAAAATATACGCGCAGTAAGGTGAGAAAGGCGCTGCCAAAAGACTTTGAATACATCATCGATGAGCTTTTACACACCAATTATGATGAACTTAACAAAGAAAAATACTACGAGAACATTATCGAAACAATCATCGATATTGAACGCGCCGATGAATTTATTTTTGCGCTTTGCAATACCATCAAGCGCTTGGTTGTCGACCGTTTGCACATTGTAGGCGATATCTTCGATAGGGGGCCACGTGCTGACATTGTTATGGATTCGCTGATGGAGCACCATTGTGTTGATATTCAATGGGGTAACCACGATGTCCTTTGGATGGGGGCTGCTGCAGGCAGCCGCACCTGCATTGCCAGTGTGCTCAACAATTCGATTACCTATAACAACTTGGAGGTAGTTGAAATGGGCTATGGCATCAATCTGCGCCCGCTGGCATTGTTTGCGGCTGAAGTATACGGTACAAAAGATGTTTCTTGTTTTCGCCCCAAGCTGCAAAGTGCCCAATACTGCAACCCAAAAGATATTCGTTTGGTGGCATGTATGCATAAGGCGATTGCAGTGATTCAATTTAAGCTGGAAGGGCAGATAATTCAGCGCAATCCCGGTTTTAACATGGACGACCGCTTGTTGTTGGATAAAATTGATTATGAGCACAAAACTGTACGTATCGGCAACAAAGATTATAAACTGCGCGACTGTGATTTTCCAACGGTTAACCGCGAGAATCCTTATGAGCTAACCGATGAAGAAACTTTGCTGATGGAACAACTCAAATTCGCCTTCCGCCACAGCGAAAAATTGCAAAAGCATGTTCGCTTTCTTTATGCAAAGGGAGGCTTGTATAAGTGCTATAACGGTAATTTACTGTTCCATGGCTGCATCCCTATGAATACCGACGGCAGCTTTATGGAATTTGAATGTGATGGCGAGAGGCTTTCGGGCAGAGCATTTATGGATTATACCGAATCGCTGGCAAGGCAGGCATTTACCGCAAATGCTCATTCACCCGAAAAACTGCGGGGCAAAGATTTTATGTGGTTTTTATGGTGCGGCAGAAATTCTCCGTTGTTCGGCAGAGATAAAATTACAACATTTGAACGCTTGTTGGTTGACGACAAAACGGTATGGGAAGAACCCAAAAACCCATATTATGTTCACAGCGCAACAGAAGAAGCTTGTGTGCGTATGCTAAAAGAGTTTGAGTTGGATTACCCGCACTCGCATATTATCAACGGGCACGTACCCGTACGCAGTAAAGATGGAGAAACCCCTGTGAAAGCAAACGGAAGGCTGATTGTGATTGACGGCGGATTTTGCAGGGCATATCAGCCCACTACAGGTATTGCGGGTTATACACTGGTGTTCAACTCCTATGGTATTCGCATCATTTCACACGAACCGTTTGACGGAGCACGCAACGCCATACGCAAAAATAAAGATATTCTTTCTACCTCTCAGATTTACGAAACAATGCAAAGCCGCATAAAAGTAAGCGGAACGGACGAGGGGCAGGTCATCAAAGAGAATATCGAGGGGTTAAGGCTGCTGTTATCTGCCTACCGTATCGGGGTGCTGAAAGAACAGCATAATAAATAAAATAAAAAACGGGTGCATAATACGAGTAATCATAAAGACAACTTGTGAACCGAGAGTCAAGGCGACTTTTTAAGCACCCAGTTACAAAAATAATATATAAAATCAGTTTAAGCACAACAAGGGCACCTTTGAAAAAAGGTGCCCTTGTTGCGGTTTTAAATAAAAATTATAGGGGTAGTTTGCCCTCGTGCATAATTGCAAATTCGCTGTGTAAACCTTGCCCCAATCTCAAAGCGGCAGGTTCCATTTTTTCGTTGCCTGCAAGGTTGAAAGATATAATGCCTTTAGTAGAGACTTATTGCTAGGGAATACGCTTCGCCGGCGGGTCAACTTCTTGTAGTACTGTCCAGAATTTCAATAGCATTCATGGTATCTTACATAACTGAAAAACTAAAAATCGGAAATAGAACACCCCAATTCTGATCTCAGCTTTTCATTGCGTGAGGATAGAATACTTTCCACTTTTCGGCAACCCTTTGCATTTTTCACCGCATACCTTTAGGAAAAATCTATAGCATTATCTTAACAAGTATACTTGCTAAAATAAGTACCAATGCACCGCAAATACGTGTTGAAATCTGAGCAAAAGGCAAAAGCTCCATCCTTTTGCAGGCGCTAAGCACGGCAACGTCACCGGTACCGCCCATATTAGTAGTGCACAAACCTGCAGTAACGGCACTTTCGACAGGATAAAACCCTACCAGACGGCCGCCAATACCAGCGCCAAGTGCTACACCGCCAACTACTACTATAACGAGCAGTAAGTACACCGGTGATATTGCTGCTGCAACTGCTTTTAAATCGATTAGGCTGATACCAATGCCAACCAGCAATGCACTTGTCCAGTTTTTCATTACAAATTTGCTCCATTGCTGTGTTGCATTTTCAAAGCTTTTTGGTATAATTCCTATAGCTTTTGTCAAGGCAACCAGTATAATCATCCAAGCATAGGTGTGAATAAACGGCAAAAACTTATTGACAACCGTGCCTAGCAAATAAAACGAGGCGGATAAAATAAGCCCCATGCCCAATGTTTGCAAATCCGGTTTATCATCATTTTTTTGGTTCAATGAATCATCTTGCTTAACCATGAGCTTGCCATTACCGCTAAGCGAAGGTTTTACCTCGCCTAACTTTGCTAACAAGCCTGCACCAATAATAGCCATACAGTTGCCTAGTGTAGAAGCAGGTACCATGCGGCTGATAATTTCGCTTGCCTCAACGCCGAGTTCTGCTGCATAAATACCGCTCATAGGTACAACACCTGCACCCATACCGCCACCCATCATGGGTATTGCAATATACATAATGGCATCTTTAAAGCCGAACCCTACTGCCCAGCCAACAGCGCCAACCATAAGTACTGCAAAAGTCATAGCACTAAGAGCAACGGGTAAAAAGCGTAAAGATGCTTTTAACAGCAGCTTACGATCCATACCAAGAATACTTCCTGTGATTAATGCCGCAATATAAAAGTTTAAAAAGCCTGTCGCGTTCATAAACGTATCTACGTTTTCAATTACAGAAGCAGGGATTAAACCAGCACTTACCATAGAGGCAGAACCAAATATGCATACAATGGCACCGCCGCCTAAAAAAGTTTTAACAATTGGCAGGTTATCACCAATAGCATTCAGCAGAAAACCGAACACCATCATAATGGCTAATGCACCAATCATACCGCCGGGCAGCCAATCCAATACCATGCACACTGCAACCAGTGCAGTAATGGCAAGGTAAATAAACAGTGGAATTCCGCTAATTTTAACAGCATTTGCTTTTTGCAAAATAGATTGTTTTATAGCAGTATCATTCATAACAATTCTCCTTTTTATTAATGCCCGCGGCAATAGCTTCATCTGCTACAGCTTTCGCAACGGCTACAGATACTCGAGCATCAAATGGATTTGGAATAATATAATCCTCGCTGAGTTCGTCATCAGAAACAATGGACGCAATCGCTTTGGCGGCGGCGCATTTCATTTCCTCGGTGATGTCAGTCGCCTGCACATCCAATGCTCCGCGAAAAATACCGGGGAACACCAACACGTTGTTAATTTGGTTTGGAAAATCACTGCGGCCGGTTGCTATCACACGCGCACCGCCTCGTTTTGCTTCGTCAGGCATAATCTCAGGTGTAGGGTTTGCCATAGCAAAAACAACGGCATCTTTTGCCATTGAAGCAACCATCTCTGCGTTTACCACATTGGGTGCCGAAACACCAACAAATACGTCGCAGCCTTTCATCGCCAGTGCAAGATCCCCTTTAATACCCTCTTTGTTTGTAACTTCCGCCATGGATGCTTGCGCCGGATTCATCCACTCTTCCCCTTTTGCAAGAATACCTTTTAAATCTACCAATACCACATCACCAATGCCAAATTGCATTAACAGCTTACAAATGCTTATGCCTGCACTACCAGCTCCATTAATCACAACCTTCGCTTGGTTGAAAGGCTTACCAACCAATTTAAGTGCATTTAACAGCCCTGCACATACGACTATAGCGGTGCCGTGCTGGTCATCATGAAATACAGGTATATCCAGCTCTTCTTTTAATCGGCGTTCAATTTCAAAGCAGCGTGGTGCAGAGATATCTTCAAGGTTGATACCGCCAAACACAGGTGCTATCTGTTTTACAGCTTTAATAATCTCTTCCGTGTCCTGAGTATCCAAACAGATTGGAAAAGCATCTACATTTGCAAACGCTTTAAACAGAACAGACTTACCCTCCATTACAGGTATAGCTGCTTTAGGCCCGATGTTGCCCAATCCCAATACGGCACTGCCATCACTTACAACCGCAACAAGATTACCCTTAGCGGTATAGCGGTACACGTCTGCTTCATTTGCTGCAATTTTACGGCAAGGTTCGGCAACCCCGGGTGTATAAGCAGTGCTTAAATCTTCTCTACAAGTTACAGGAACTTTACTGCAAACTTCAAGTTTTCCTTTCTTTTTTTCATGCAGCTCAAGACTACGTGCATTATAATCCATTGTTTCAGCCTCCATTTTTTATTTTATCGCTGTTTCGGTTGTATTGTTAATTATGTTGTTTTCAGCTTATAATAAAAAAAAGACCATGTATATCTTTTGAAAATTTCAAAAAACTTTTGTAAGTAAAAAAAATGATAATAAATTAACAAATTGTATTATAATAAAAGATAGTTGGAGGTGATATAAGAATGAAAAAACAAAGCGTTGAGGGGTTAAATTACATTCAAATGATTTTTGTAGTTTGTATTACTGTGATGTTGTGTATGGCAGTTGCATTATATTACAGCCTTTCTTCTATGCAAAAAAACCTTGATACAAATATTCAAAATACCGCCGCACTTATTTCCAGCGACCCTATCACACTGGATACTTTACGTAAACAGCAGCCAACAGCGGAACTAACGCAGCATTTGAATACCTTTTTAAATAATAGCCGCAATATTGATATTATTGTAGTTTGTAATGCCAAAAGCATACGATTATATCACAGTGACAACAGCAAAATAGGCGAAGTTTTTGTTGGTGGCGATGAAGGAGCTGCTTTAAAGGGTGCCCCGCCTTATATTAGCCAACGTATGGGGTCACTGGGCACACAGCGGGGGGCTTTTGTTTCTATACGAGAAAAAGACGGCTCGATTTTGGGCTTTGTTATGGTATCTGTCCTTACCAAAAGCATTTCTGCTCTACGCCGTGAAATTTTATTAACATTTTTTGCAATCTCTATCGGAGCACTTGCGTTGGGCTGTATTGCTGCATGGCTATTTAATCGAAATCTACGCAGTAAACTAATGGGGTTTGCTCCGGAAGAGTTCAGCCGTATATTTGTTGAGCGTGAAGAGGTTATGGATGCACTGGAAGAAGGCGTTGTTGCAATTAATGCGGACGGAAAAATAATTATGGTAAATCGTTCTGCCAAGATGATTTTGGATTTTCCTCCGGATACACAAGTGGAAGGGATACCCCTTGTAGACTTGTATTCCGAAACAAATTTACCACGAGTAATGCGTGAGGGACAGCCTGAATACAACGTGCAGATTGCGATTAAAGACAAAATAATTCTTTCTAACCGTATTCCCATTAAGGATAAAGACCATGTAATTGGCGCAGTTTCTATTTTTCGTAATAAAACAGAGGTAACAAAACTGGCTGAAGCGCTAACCGGTGCAAATACTATGGTAGATACGATGAGAGCGTTCAATCACGAGTTTTCAAACAAACTTCATGTATTGCTCGGCTTAATCCAAATGGGTAAAAATCAAGAGGCAAGCGCCTTAATTTTAAATTCTGGTCTTGTATCTACCCGCGCGGTAAGCGAAGTAAGCAAAAAAATAGCGCTGCCTAATGTGGCAGCACTGATTATTGGTAAAATATTACGAGCAAACGAACTTGGCATCACGTTAAGATTACAAGAAGAGAGTTTATGCATTGCGAATGACATTTTGCCGGCAGATGCCTACATCACCATCATTGGTAATCTGCTGGAAAATGCCATAGAACAGCTTAACAGCAGCGATTTTCCTGTAAAAGAAATTGACCTTGGAGTTTTTACAACTGAGGAATACAGCATTATTGCTGTAGATGACACCGGAGGCGGGATTGCACCAAACATAAGAAAGCATGTGTTTGAAAAAGGTGTAAGTACCAAAGGAAAAGACCGTGGAATTGGGCTTGCTCTTGTGAATGAAACTATTGAACGTTACCACGGAGAAATTGTATTGGATAGTGAAGTTGGAGTAGGAACCTCTATTACTATTTCATTTGGTTAGGGGGTACATGTTGTGTATAACGTAATTATAGTAGAGGACGACCCGATGGTTGCCGCCATCAACCGCCAGTATATAGAACAAAACCCACTGCTTTGTGTTACTGCCGAACTGCGAAGCGGCAAAGAAGCGCTTGCTTACCTGCAAACGCATACTGCCGACCTTGCAATTGTAGATTATTACATGCCAATTATGAACGGTATGGAATTTTTACAAGCTGTGCGTCAACAGAGTATTGCGTTAGATTTTGTGATGGTAACCGCCGTAAATGACGCGGCAACAATTGGTCAGCTTATGCAGTTGGGTTTGGTAGATTATTTAATAAAGCCATTTGAAATGAAGCGCTTTACACAAGCGATGGAAAAGTTTATTACACAGCGCCAAATAACAGGCAGTAAAACACCTTTAGAGCAAAGTACATTAGACAAACTGCTGCAAGCACAGCAAGAAACGGGCAGCAATGAGCTACTAGATAAGGGTTTGCAACAGCGAACATTGGATATTTTATATGCTTGCCTTGTACAAAATAAAAATGTTTTAATGACTGCTGAAGATATTACGGAAAAAACCGGACTTTCGCGTGTAACGGTGCGACGTTATATGAACTATTTATTGGATAGGCGAGAAATAATAAGTGAAATAGACTATTCCACCGGCGGCAGACCATGTATTATGTATCAGCTGAGTACATCCTCCAAACACAGTAAAAAGTAATCTATGCAAGGTTTATCTCCCAGTAAGTCCATAGCATTCTAAAAAATATTTTTAATATCTTCAAAATTCTGCTCGGATACCGTTATGGTACTCGAGCTTTTTATTTTCTTCAATACTTCTGTAAAATCCAGTTCGCAAAAATCAACAATACCTTTTCCTATGCCTCCAATCTGCCCAAACATCGCGCGGCGTGTATTGTGTAAGAAAAGGTGAGCGAGCTCACCGTCCGATGCTTGATGATGTAAGTAATGGTAATGATATATCATCCATAGAAGAAGCCTATGGTTCAGATGCACTAACAGAATTGATGATTAGATGGCAAGCGATTTAAGGCATAACAAAAGGCGGATAGCCGTAACTATCCGCCTTGTACATCACATTGTTAGGGTGGGTCACAAAATATACTTATGAACACTCACATTACGCGTCCGTTTTTTGTTCCCCGATTTATTTGCTGAGCAATTCGATGCCTTTTTTCACTCTTTTTATAGATTCCTCTTTGCCAAGCAGTGCGCAGATTTCTACGCCGCCGCCGGGGGTGAATTGCTTGCCTGAAACAGCAACACGAACCGGCCAAAGAATTAAACCGTTTTTAACGCCGAGTGATTCAATTACCTGAAACAAAGCCGCATGCACACCCTCCACACTGTAATCATCCAGTGCTTCCAATACAGGCAGTACTGCTTTTAAGCTTTCCAACGAGTTTTCTTCGTTGGTTTTCATCTTTTTGTGTATATACAACTCGGTACTGTATTCCGGTAATTCATCAATAAAATCGAGCTGTTCGGGTATGTCGTGCAGAACCTCGGTACGAGGCTGCAGCATATGCGCAATCAGCTTGGTGTCTACGTCATGTTTTACTGCTTTCTTAATCCATGGCAGTGCTATTTTATGGAACTCGTCAAGCGGCATTGCTTTAATGTATTCGCCGTTGATGTAGCTTAGTTTTTGTGTATCAAAAATAGCGGGAGATTTTGAAATGCCCGTAAAATCCCATTCTTTGATGAGCTCATCCAGTGTGAAAATCTCGCGGTCGCCTTTCGGGCTCCACCCGAGCAGAGCAATGTAGTTGAGCACCGCATCTTTCAAGTAACCCTGCTCAATTAAGTCCTCGTAAGAGGCGTCTCCGTTGCGTTTGCTGAGCTTATGGGTGCTGTCTTTCATAACAGGCGGACAGTGGATGTATTTGGGAACATCCCAGCCGAATGCCTCGTACAACAGATTATATTTTGGCGTGCTCGAAAGATACTCGTTGCCGCGGATAACATGCGAAATGCACATCAGGTGGTCGTCCACAACGTTTGCAAAGTTGTAAGTGGGCATACCGTCTGTTTTAATTAAAATCTGGTCATCCAGTGTTTCGTTCTCTACACTGATGTCACCGAAAATTTCATCGTGAAATGTAGTGGTACCGTCTTTAGGCATTTTTTGGCGGATGACATAAGGGATGCCCGATGCAAGCTTCTCGGCAATTTCCTCTTTGCTAAGTTCACGGCAGTGCCCGTCGTAATGCGGTGCTTGCCCCGATGCTTTTTGCAGAACACGAACTTCCTCCAGCCTGTCCTTATCGCAGAAGCAGTAATAAGCAGCGCCCTTTTCAACCAATTGCAGGGCGTATTCTTTAAACATTCCCATGCGTTCACTTTGTACATATGGGCCTACAGGGCCGCCGATGTCTGGGCCTTCATCCCAAATCAGCCCTGTTTCGCGCAGGGTTTTATAGATAATATCAATCGCGCCTTCAACAAAGCGTTCCTGATCGGTATCTTCAATGCGAAGTAAAAATTTGCCGCCCTCTGCTTTTGCTGTCAAATAAGCATAAAGCGCGGTGCGCAGGTTACCGACATGCATATATCCTGTTGGGCTGGGGGCGAATCGGGTACGTACGCCTTCTAATTTCATCAGTTCATTACCGTCCTTTTACTATGAGGCACGCAGCCTCAACAAATTGCGGCAGAAAAGTCCGCCATCTAGCTTATTGTAAGCTTGCAAGCAGTTTTTGTCAATTAAAATATGTCTAAGTGCTCATTGTTGGTTCTCTGCCCAATTTGCTTCGTTTCGCCATTTTGCGCGGTAGTATTGTGACAATGTTTTTATACAGCATGTAATAATATGGAAGAAGAACTTAATGTAACTAACATGATATGCGAAGTTCTCTGAAAATATACCAAGAGAATTAATTTTAATGCGGCAAATTGCCGCGCAGGAGTGAAGCAGATGAAAGCAGGAACACAAAGGATTGGGACGAGCTTTGGCAGTCGGCTCAAACAGGCGCTTGCAGCAAAAAGCAGCTGGATTGAAAACGGCATTTGTGCAGCGGTGGCATTTGTTATGGCAAACGCTTTTCTGTTTAATACAATGGCTCCATTCGGGGTTAGCTTTGCCGCATCGGTAAAACGCGAAAATTCTCTTGCGGCAGCGGCGGGGGCTATACTTGGCTACACCTTCTCTTACAACCCTACATCTAATATAAAATACATAATTGCTGTTGTGCTTATGGTAGCGGCAAGCTGGGTGATATCAGACACCCGCTTGTCAAAATACAGGGGCTTTGCAGTACCAATTGTTGCGCTGATTTCGGTTTTAATTGCCGATTTGGCGGTGTTTTCACTGGGTGGTTTAACTTTATATGATGCTGTTTTAAGTGCATCGGAGGCTTCTCTTGCTGCAGGCACCACCTTTTTTATGATGCGCAGCCTTACGGTTGCCGAACATCGTGAAAATTTGCTCTGCCTTAACAACTCAGATATTTCATGCCTTATTATCACCTTTGCCATTGCTATGATGGCACTTGGCTCTTTTTTAATAGCAGGGCTTTCCGTTGGCAGAATTGTAGCGGTTGTCATCATTTTAATGTGTGCCAAATACGGGCATGAGGCAGCAGGTGCGGTTGCAGGTGTTACAGCGGGTGCAGCAATGGGGTTGTTGGGCAGCAGCTTTACTTATTTGGCTGCGGCTTACGGCTTTGGCGGCTTGGTAGCAGGTATGTTTGCAAACTTTGGCAGCTTTGGTTGTGCTGTTATTTTTGTTATTGTAAACGGGATTGTATCGCTGGTGTTGGGCGGACAATTTGAAGTTATGAACTCGATGTACGAAGTGTTTGCAGCAAGTGTGCTGTTTGTGGTGATTCCCACCTCATGGACGGACAAGCTGATGTTGGCACGGCGCAGCAAAACCGAGGCAGTAACACAGACGGCAAAGGATATTATGCTGAGCAAGCTGCATTTTGCGTCACAGGCATTATCTGATATTTCGACAACCACGCAACAGGTTTCGGGCAAGTTGATGACGATGCAGAGCGTTGACATTGGCACTGTATACAGTAAAAGTGTGGATAGTGCCTGCCGCCGCTGTAAACAAAGAGGCGAATGCTGGGGCGGAGATTTTTCTGCAAGTATGGATAGCATGAACCATTTTGGCGGAGTACTGAAGCGCAAAGGCAAAATTACCGAGCAAGATTTTACCGGCAGGCTTGCCGAAATGTGCGTTCGTAAACCTGAAATGGTGCTTGCGGTGAATGCCGAGTACAGTTTGTTTGCACAGCGTCAGGGCAGCCGCCAAAAAGTATCGCAGATACGCGGTGTGGTCACCGACCAGTTTGAGGGTATGTCCATGATGCTCGGCTCTCTCGCAACAGAGTTGTCTGAAATTTACGAGATAGACAACCGCAAAAATCGCTGTATTGTAGATATGTTTATGCGCTATAAAACAGAGCTTTCCGCTGCATCCAGCTACGAAGATAAATTCGGCAGGCTGTATGTAGAGGTGACCTTACCGTCTTTTAAGCTTGCAAGGCTGCCTGTGGCAGAAATCACCGCCGAGCTTTCAGATTTATGCGAAACTACTTTTGACTTGCCTGCGATACAAGAGGCAGAAGGCACCGCGAAACTGATGTTTGCCGAAAAGGCAAATTTAAGTGCAGAGTTCGGCAGGGCGCAAATTCCGTACGGCAACAGCAAATTGTGCGGAGATTGCTGCGACTTCTTTCTTGATAACCGCGGGCGCGCGCATATGATAGTGAGCGACGGTATGGGCAGCGGAGGCAAGGCTGCCATTGATGCTGCAATGACCGTAAGCTTGCTTACAAAACTGATCAATGCGGGATTCGAGTTTGATGCTGCGCTCAAGATGGTAAACTCAGCGCTGCTGGTTAAATCCAATGAAGAATCGCTTTCCACTATCGACCTTGCCTGTGTGGACCTCTATACCGGCAAAGCTGAATTCCTCAAAGCGGGTGCCGCACCCACCTTTGTTTTGCGTTCCGGTACGGTTGGCAAGGTAGAATCTATGTCTATGCCGGCAGGCATTTTGCGCGGGGTGGAGTTTGAAAAATCAACGATGACACTGCGCGAGGGTGATATCATCGTGATGATTTCAGACGGCGTAATTTTAACGGGTATCGACTGGATGTACCCGCAGATTAAGCTGAGTAAATCACTTTCGGCACAGGAATTAGCGCAGGAAATTGCAAACACAGCCAAGGTTCGTCGTGTTGACAACCACGATGATGATATTACCGTTGCGGTGATGAAGCTGAGTAAAGGGGTATAATACCAAGTAACCTTTCGCAATATTCATAGAATAATTTTAAGCGACAGATAGCGAGCTTGCCGTCTGTCGCTTTTGCTATTTGAACCAACAATTGTATTGTGATAATATAAATGGGAAGCAAATAGATAGGGTGTGGTATTGTGGTTGCAGAATATGCAAAAGAAGCGGACATTGATAGCTGGATGAATCTTTTAGATTGTGTTAAAGAGAGCTTCCCGGGGTTGAATATAACAGAATACAAAAAAGTGATATAATCTTATTAAATTTGTTATATGGGGGTGAGTGCAATATGCACCAAGCTACAAAACCAAATGTAACATTGCCTTTTAGCCTGCACGATGCAAAGGTTACATCGATGATATGCAATTCTGCAACGGCAGGCAATATAGATGGCACAGTGTCTTTTATCTTTGATAATGGCTATTGCAAAATAGAAGGAAACAGTGCCGAGCAAACAGGAAAAGCGTCAGTCACTATATCCGGAATTGATTTTGATTTTAGTCATGTCTACTACTGTAATAAAAACAAAAGGCAAGAGGTTACATTCCCGCAACTTGCAAGCGATATTGATAAAAATGGATTGGAGATAGTTCAAGAAGCTTACGGCTATAATTTCACCAAATGGAGTGGTTTCATGTTCAAAGAAAAGAATATATACGAGATAGAAATAGAAATTTATCATTTTAACGAAACGCTATACAAGTGGAGTGATAGGTTAAAATGAGGAAAGACAAAGGCTGGATTGTCCGTTTTGTGGCAGAGAGATGGAATTAGGTACTTTAGATACAATAGGACGTATCTAAACAAAAGAAAGGGTATCATCAAAAATGATGATACCCTAAGTGCTTTTTTATCTTTTCACCATATCTGCTATTTAAAAATAGATACGCCCCACTCAATATCTTCGCGTGTAATACAGCACGAAAGGCACAAGAAAAGCAGATAAACAATAAGAGCTACTGCAATATGCGAACAAACCTCGCTGACGGGTGACGAAAACGCCACGCCCAACAATCGAAAAATCAGCTTTGATGCAGCAGCACTGCCGACGATGCCAAAAATCGGTTTTATTACACTTGCCCATAAATTAAAACGGAACTGCGTGATAGAAACCAAGCGGTTGGTACTGAGTAAAGCATTGAGCAGTTCGGTGAAAAAAATAGCGCAGATGTAACCTGCAAGTGCAAACTTCGGCACTAAAAAGTAGACGAGCACCACACTGCACGAAGCATCAATAATATTGTACCGCATAGAGCTTACCTGTTCGCCCAGCCCTTTCAGCATGCCATCTACAGCGGTATCCAAATACATCACGGGGATAAGCGGGGCAAGAATACAGATATATTTTGCGGTATCGTAGTTTTTGTAGATAGCCACGGCAAGTTCGTTTGCATAGCAGAACATTACCCCCGCTACGCCGATAGAAAAAAGCAGTGTAACCTGAAATACACGCCCTACTATGTAATTAATACGCACCTCATGGCACTGGGCGCGGCATTCAGCAAGTTCCGGAACCAACAATCCTGCAAGCGCCTGTAAAAAGGCGGAAGGGAACAGGATAACAGGCAATACCATACCTTGCAGTAACCCGTAAGAAGCCAGAGCAGATTCGGCAGATGCGCCGGATTTTTTTAGTCCGCGCGGTATCAAAAGATGCTCGATGGTGATAAGCCCCGAGCGGGCGTACGCACTAAACGCAACAGGCAGCGAGATGCCAAGTAAGCGTTTGGTTAAACCTCCAACGGGCTGCTTGTTGGTTTTATAACGCCTTGTGTCGTATAAATAAAGAAGAAACGAGTAAAAGAACGAGCAGAACTCTGCGATACTGCTTCCTCCCACAATGGCAAGGCAGGCAAATTCCAAACCACGCGGCATAAAGGCGGTAAGCCCCATAATCGTGAGGGTGATGCGTATCAGCTGTTCAAATACTTGTGCAGATGCGCTTTTATAAACCCGCCGCACCGCGGTAAAATATCCGCTGATGGCAGAAGACATTGAAATAAACGGCAAACTTACCGCAAGAAGTTTGAGTGAAGGAATCGTACGTTCGTCAGAAAGCCAAGTAGTCCCCACTGTTTCTGCATTGGCAAAAAGTACGATAGCTGTAGCAGTACCGAAAATAATGCTGTACGCAAGGCAACGGTGCATTGCTTTTTTTGCGCCCGATGGA
The DNA here is from genome assembly GCF_003814745.1 of Hydrogenoanaerobacterium saccharovorans. Lineage (NCBI taxonomy): Bacteria > Bacillati > Bacillota > Clostridia > Eubacteriales > Oscillospiraceae > Hydrogenoanaerobacterium > Hydrogenoanaerobacterium saccharovorans. Next base: position 976,931 of record NZ_RKRD01000001.1, read on the forward strand.
TTGTTTCTTCCCAGTTCTTCGGCAACCAATCGGGTAGATGCGAGATTTACACCGGAGGTGGCGAGTGTAACAGCCAGTACATACACAGACATAATCAACTGATAAAGCCCTATCCCTGCTGCACCAATTTTATTGGACAGGTAAACGCCGAAAGAAACGCCAACCGTTCTCATCAGCAGAGAAGTTACCGTCAGTAGCACCGCGTTGATGACAAAGGCTTTAATTTTTTTCATTCACTTACTCACCGCACTCATAAATAGTATCAAACAATCTATATGCGGGGGCAGTGTGGAGAAATGCGTGTTGTCAAACTGGCGGTTCTTTTTTGCAATGTGATATATCTATCTTGCAATACTTCAAATACGCAACAAAAAAGAGTCACTCGCGTTTAGCAAGTGACTCTTTTTGAAATGGTTTTATTAAGCTTTATTTACAGAACCAAACATTTCCATCTTTTCTTTTACAGAAGCTGCGATTGCAGCAGCACCGGGAGCAAGCAGTTTGCGGGGGTCGAACCCTTTGCCCTGCAGGTCTTTACCGGCTTCGATGTATTTGCGGGTGGCTTCAGCAAATACCAGCTGACATTCGGTGTTTACGTTAATTTTCGAAACGCCGAGGCTGATTGCTTTTTGAATCATCTCATCGGGGATACCGGTACCGCCGTGCAGTACCAAAGGCATACCGTTGGTAGCATCCTGAATTTTAGCAAGAACCTCAAAGTTCAAACCTTTCCAGTTCTCGGGGTATTTGCCATGAATGTTACCGATACCTGCAGCAAGCATGGTAACGCCCAAATCGGCAATCATTTTGCACTCTGCAGGGTCAGCAACTTCGCCGGCACCAACAACGCCGTCTTCTTCGCCGCCGATAGAACCAACCTCTGCCTCTAACGAAATGCCTTTTTCATTGGCAAGAGCAGCAAGCTCTTTTGTTTTCTCAATGTTTTCTTCAATGCTGTAGTGAGAACCATCGAACATAATAGAAGAAAAACCTGCCTCGATGCAAGCCTTTGCACCCTCGTAAGAGCCGTGGTCCAAATGCAAAGCAACAGGCACTGTAATACCCATGCTCTCTACCATTGCTTTTACCATAGCGGCAACGGTTTTAAAACCGGTCATATATTTTCCTGCACCCTCAGATACACCGAGGATAATTGGGGAATTGCACTCCTGTGCAGCCTGTAAAGCCGCTTTTGTCCACTCAAGGTTGTTGATGTTGAACTGACCAACAGCATAATGGCCTTCGCGGGCTTTGGTAAGCATTTCTTTTGCAGATACTAACATAAAATAAACCTCCCACAAACTTTTTACATCTGTAATAAATACCAACGTTTTACCAAGTATTTATTATAGATTATTTAAGCGCAAAAAGCAAACTGCGTTTTAGATAAATTATGCAGCTGCTTTGCCGTTAAATTTATGACAAAGTCAAGAATACGATGTGTTTATAAAAAATTTACATTTTTTCGGGGAATGCATCCGGACACATGCGAGCATAATGAAAAATGTATTGTTGCGCAATGCCGGCATTTTCTTTCGCGCATTGAGGCAACCCGTTGGGGAACAGATACTTCATCGCCCGTTTCATCCACACATCCATCGGGAAACATTCCATTCTTGCAAAACCGTAAAGCAGGGCACATTCTGCCACCTTTGGCCCTACTCCGTGTATTTTTTGCAGTGCTGCACGGGCGTCATCCAACGGCATAGTTTTTATGTCTGCAAGTACAACCTCACCGGTACTTACTTTACGCGCTGCATCCAATATGTATTTGGCGCGAAACCCGCTGCGCAGCGGGGCAAGGTCTTCTTCACTGAGAACAGCCAAACGTTCAGGGGCAGGGAATGAGTAAACACCGTTGGTGATTTCGTCGCCAAAACACTCGCAAAGCCGTGCTACAATGCCTTTGATGCGTGCCAAATGGTTATTTTGGCTGATGATAAAAGAACACAGTGTTTCCCACGGGTGCTGGCGCAGAACTCGGATACCGGGTGCAAATTCAGCGGCTTTGGCAAGCGTTTTGTCTTTGCATAGCTTTGTTCTGATATTCGCATAGTTGGTGGCAAGGTCAAAATAATCCCGCCAAAAATCTTCTTCGCCGTCTGCTATTCCTTGCAGCAGTATTCCATAATCATCCTGCGAAACACAGCAAAACCTACCTTCCACTACGCCCTCAAACCAGCCGCTTTCGGTTTGGTTCCAACGAAAGCACTGCCCGCAGTTTAGTGTATCGGCAAGAGAAAAACCCTCTTCGACCGGGATGGCAAGCCTGCAAATTGTACTGTTCAAATTGAGCCCTCCTGCTTAAAATCGTGCAACCAGTATAGCAGATGGGCGGGGCGGTTTGCAAGCGGAGAATATACCCGCTAAAGGACAAGCAACTGTAAAGTGATGATTACTATTTGTAGCCTTACGAATAAACTTTCAACAGAAATGAATATTTTTTTAATAAAATAAAAACAGCTGTTCATAAGGCTGTTTTGCGAATCTTTCCACACTTTCAACAGAGTTTTCCACAGCTTTTAGTAGGGATAATGTGGAAACGAATAATACTGATAGTATATACATAGCAGAAAATGGCTTGTTTCTCGCCTTTATCGGTATGTATATTTTTAAAAATCTATGTATATACAGTAAAATAAGGGTAAAAACCTACCGTTTGTTACTGTTTAGTTACAAATATGAATGAAACTTCATTGTATGGGAATAATTTACTTATCTACAATTTGTAATAGAAGATTAACAATAATAGTCAAATTAAAAATTTGGAATAGTGGGAAAGGTGGTTTTATAAATGCTCAGAGGAGTAAACAAAAAAATTATTGAGGTTGTTGATACACAAAGTGACTATTTTGAGAGAGCAATTTTATTCGTAAAAGATCGAAAATTGGATGAAAATGAGAGCGAAATAAAGCGTAATGCGGATGAGTTTATGAAAAGTGCGGGCTCACTTAAACTTCGTCGAATTTTGTATCATATCCCAATTATGGAGGTTATTAAACTGCTTTCTGCTGCATGTGTCGGTGCAGCAATTGTACTCATCTTAACCTTGCTGTAAAAATTTGCTCTTTTATTGTTTCATCATGTCATATTTTATGGTATAATTTGATATTAGATATGCACACGTGTACAGCAACTCTTTAAACAGTATGTACTCAAACAGCGAAAGGAAACTGCATGATGAATGAAAATAGAATCGACGATAAAACAACCGATTTGATTTACGGCAGAAACTCTGTGATAGAAGCCTTAAAGTCGGATCAAAGCATTGATAAAGTATATATAGGCACCGCTGACAGTAAAGGCAGCATCGGCAAAATTATCGGTATGGCAAAAGACCGCGGCATCCCTGTAAAAGATGTAACCGGGCAAAAGCTTGACGCTATGTGCGGCAGCACAAATCATCAGGGCGTAGCGGCTACCATTTCAGCGGTGGAGTACAGCTCGATTGAAGATATTTATCAAAAGGCAGAAGAAAAGGGTGAGCCGCTGTTTGTCATCATTGCAGATGAAATAGAAGACCCACATAATCTCGGTGCACTCATCCGTACCGCAGAATGCAGCGGTGCTCACGGCGTTATAATCCCTAAACGCCGCAGTGCAGGGCTTTCGCCCACTGTGTTTAAAGCCTCGGCGGGTGCAGCAAACTACACACCAATTGTGCGTGTACCCAACCTTGTGGCTGCAATTGATGAGCTTAAAGAGCGTGGTGTGTGGATATACTGTGCTGATATGGACGGACAAAACTGGTGTAAAGTAGATTATTCGGGCGCAGTGGGTTTGGTTATAGGCAGCGAAGGCAATGGTGTCGGCAGGCTTATTAAAGAAAAATGCGATTTTACCGTTTCACTGCCCATGCTTGGGCAGATTAATTCACTTAACGCATCGGTTGCGGGCGGCATCATAATGTACGAAATTGCCCGCCAAAGAATGAAACTGTAGCAAACAGACTGAAGATGCCTTTCGTAATACAGGGGAGGTTGGATCAACATGAATCGTAACTATGACATCGACAGCATCCTTGCTGAAATAAAAAACAAAAAATCGGGTCGTGCTCCATCGACTCCGCAGCGTACTGCCTATGCACGGGAAGAACGCGATGACAATACCTACGATGAACAGTATTCGGCGCGTCATTCTTCATCTCGGGCACAAAGAGGCGATTATGAGGACGACTATGCTCAAGAACGCCCCGTACGTCGCCCTGCGCCTCGCCGCGGCGAAGAATATGAAGAATATTACGAAGAAGAACGCCCCGTACGCCGCTCGGCGCCTCGCCGTGCCGAAGAATACGAGGATTATTACGAGCAAGAACGTCCAGTGCGCCGTCCTGCTGTGCCCCACCGTGCCGAAGAGTATGATAATTATTACGAAGAACAGCGTCCGGTGCGTCGTCCGGTAACTCGCCGTCCCGTGGAGTACGAGGGGTATTACGAGGAAGAACGTCCCGTCCGCCGTTCTGCACCCAGCCGTGTAGATTACGACGAACGTTATGAAGAAGACTATCGACGCCCTGCACCACCTCAGATACAACAATACGACGAAAAATACGAGCAGAATCCCTCGGTAGGCAAACGTATCATGCACCGCAGCCGAGAAGAAGAGATTTATGAGCCGGCATCGGCAATTTATGCAGTTGCAGGAGAAGATATGGAGGATGATCCTCCAACAGCACAGCCTCATCCGCAAGAACGGACAGTGCCTTACTCCAATAAAGCATCACGCAAAGAGATTGAAAACGACGATTTTATGATGAAATACAGCGGGTTAAGCAGTATCGGCAGCGGAACAAGAAAAACCTTCCGCACCGATCGTGAAAGTATCCGCAGCAATTTCGGCAGTGCAGCAGAGCCTCCGGCTAAAAGTACCCGCATCAAAGCTCCAAAAAAATCGCCCACTGCACCGGAAGAATCCGTTCCCGTTCCAAAACCGGAGCTGAAAGGCGGTTTCCGTTTTAATCCAAGTGCTGATTTTTCAGTGCAGGAAAATGATGAGGCGTCCGGTGAGTTTACCCGCCTTGACTTGCCCATATCTAATTCAGACGATCGTTTTACCGGCAGCGATTTTGATAATACTCGAAGCCTGCCTACAGGACTGAATCTAAAAGAGCAGGATAGTGATGTGATTGGCAACGGCGCCCCTGTTATAGATGGAGATATACCCGAACCGCAGGACGAATCTTCAGCTCGTATGGAGTTGGAAGAATACAACTCTCCGTCAGAAGCAGCTGAGGTAAAAGCCGATCTTGATACTTTGCGCAGCAACTTACTGATGCGGTTTATTATGACGATTGTGTGCAGCATTGGGCTTTTGTACCTTGGTTTATCGCAAACTTTGCCTGTGCCTGTACCCGAAATGATTTCAGCAACAGGGGCTCCTGCTGTTTTTGTTATCGTCAATATGGTACTGCTCATTGCGGCAACTTTGGCATGCCATTCCACCATCTCTAATGGTGTGGTGGGGCTGTTTACACTCAAGGCAAACAACGATTCGCTTGCTGCTTTGGCAGTACTTGCGTCGGTCATGCAGGGCGTTTCTCTTATACTCAACCCATCATCCTTGGCAGATAGTAACATTCACTTATACTTTTCGGTATCAGCAATCGGGCTGATGTTTAACACCGTTGGTAAAATGTTTACGGTTGGCAGAATTACAGGCAACTTTAGGTTTATTTCGTCAAGTGTAGCCAAATACACAGTACAGACCCTAAATAAACGTGAGCTTGGCAGAGAGTTTACCTGGGATATGAATATTGATGAGCCGCATATTTCTTACAGTACGCCCACCGATTTTGCAGAAGAGTTTATCCGGCAGTCTTATGCCGATGACACCACCGACAACATCGCAAAAATTACAGTTCCAATTATATTTGCAGGCAGTGTAGTGGTTGCAGTCATGTCCTATATTTTTAACAAGGATATGTTTATTGCATTGTCTACATTTGCGGCAATTCTTGCCATTGCTTCACCTATTACTGCAACGATAGTTGGCAGTTTGCCTTTGCATAAAGCTTACCGCAGCCTTTCGGAATTCGGCGCGGTGCTTTCAGGTTACAACGCAGTGGAACGCTTCAGCGATACAAACGTTATTTTGGCAGATGCATGCGAGCTGTTTACCAACGATGAGGTGCTTTTGCATAACATCAAAACTTTTGAGAAAAATCGCATCGACGAGGCAATTCTGGATGCATCCAGTGTACTTTGTATGTGCAATGGTGCAGTAAAAAACATCTTTTTGCGCATCATTCAGGGCAATACAAAAATGCTCAAGCCTGTTGAAAACCTTGTGTATGAGGATGCAATGGGAATTTCAGGCTGGGTAGGCGGTAAACGTGTGTTGATAGGCAACAGCGAGCTGATGAAGCACCATGGTATTGATACCCCAAGCAAAGATTACGAGGCGAAATACCGTACAGAAGACAGAGACATCCTGTATCTTGCAAATTCAGGCGAACTGACCGCCATGTTTGTTATTAGCTATGTGAGAAACGAAGAGGTTGATGTTGCCCTGGGCGATTTGGAACGGAAGGGCATTTCTGTGGTGGTAAAATCGGTTGATCCCAATCTTACTGCGGCAAAAATTGCACGCATTTACGATTTGCCCGAAGAGATGATTCGCATATTGCCTGCTAAATTGCACAGCAGTTTTGATGCCATCCATCACGAAAAGAGCAGCAATAAGGGCTATATCGTTCACAGCGGTAATTTTGCAGGTTTTGCAATCGCAGTTTCTGCTGCATCAAGTGTTAAAATTGCCACCAATATCGGTCTCATTGTTCAAATTGTGGGTATGATATTAGGCTATACGCTCATTACGTTTTTCTCGTTTATGGGCAGCATGGCGCAAGCTACCATGGTTACCGTATTGATTTATCAAGCGGTGTGGGGTGTTGCTGTTTGGCTGTTCTCTGCACTGAGAAGAATCTAGTTTTTTGTCAAAATTATACAAACTGCACAATACACAGTCATCAAATTCTCTTGGTGACTGTGTATTTTTTTGCCATTTGGCTTGATTAGTTCTAAATTTGTAGTATAATTACACTATAATTGTTTGTAAGTTGTGATATAAAATTATCCAGATTACACAATTATTATTTTAGTTGCCCGTTTAATTCCCTGAAACGGGTAGAACGAAAGGGGACCTTACTATGAGGCAATACTTGGCTGACAAAATTAAAAACGTTGCCTTGGCTGGGCACGGCGGTTCTGGAAAAACATCTTTAGCAGAGGCACTGCTGTTTAAAGCAGGCGCTACGGACAGACTTGGAAAGGTAGCTGATGCAAACACAATCTGTGATTTCGATCCGGAAGAAACAAAGCGCAAGGTTTCCGTCTCAATGGCGGTAGCTCCCCTCACTTGGGGCTCTACAAAAATTAATCTTCTTGATACCCCGGGATTGTTCGATTTTGCGGCAGGCTTTTACGAGGGAGTAAGAGCAGCCGACAGTGTTATGATCGTTTTATCTGGAAAATCAGGAGTAACAGTTGGCGCGGAAAAAGCATATAAATTGGCAACTCAGCTGAAAAAAGCGAGAATGTTTGTTGTATCCAAGCTGGATACCGAAAATGCGGATTTTTATAAGGTGCTGGAGGAATTAAAGACTAAATTCGGCCCCAGTGTTTGTCCTTTGGTGGTTCCTTATTACGAAAACCGCACGGTCACCTGTTACATTAATCTTATAGATATGAAAGCCTACAAATACGATAGTGCAGGCAACCCGAACGAGGTACCTATGCCCAATGCCGGGCACCGAATCGACGGCTTGGTTGCAGCTATTTCCGAAGCAATTGCAGAAACCGACGAAGTGCTGTTTGAAAAATACTTCTCCGGTGAGGAGTTTACCCGAGAAGAAACCATCGACGGCATCCGTAACGGCGTTAAAGACGGTACAATTTCCCCCGTGGTGTGCGGTTCGGCACTTACCATGGAAGGCGTAGATATGATTTTGGACAGCATTGCGGACTTACTGCCTACAGCGAAAAAGGTTGCAGATGAGATAGGTGAAACACCGGATGGTGAGCCTATCACCATTGAGTGCGACGATACCCAACCGCTTGCCGCTTATATTTTTAAAACAATAGCAGACCCGTTTGTGGGTAAACTTTCGTATGTCAAAGTAATAGCAGGCAGGCTGTCTGCAGATATTGTTCCGATCAATGCAACTACCGGTCAGCCCGAACGTTTGGGTAAAATCATCTATGTTAAGGGCAAAAAGCAAGAGGACACGGCGTTTATTTCTGCGGGTGATATCGGTGCCATCACTAAAATTTCGGCAAATACCGGTGATACGCTTTGTGACCCAAAACGTGTTGTAAAACTGCCGTCAATCAAATTTCCAACCGCAAGTATGACAATGGCAATGACTCCGAAAGCAAAAGGAGATGAGGGCAAGATTGCCGCAGGTATTCAGCGGTTGATGGAGGAAGACCTTACCATCTGTTACGAAAACAACCAAGAGACGAAGCAGCAACTTGTATCCGGCCTTGGTGAACAGCATTTGGATGTATTGATCTCCAAACTCAAAAATAAGTTTGGCGTAGAGGTTACTTTGGAGAAACCTCGTGTGCCTTACCGCGAAACAATCCGCAAAAAGGTGAAAGTACAGGGCAGACATAAAAAACAATCGGGCGGCCATGGGCAGTTCGGTGATGTATGGATTGAATTTGAGCCATGTGAAGTCGAAGATTTGGAGTTCTGCGAAAAAGTAGTTGGCGGTGCAGTGCCAAAGAACTTCTTCCCTGCAGTAGAAAAGGGCTTGCGCGATTGCATCAAGCGCGGTACCGTAGCGGGTTACCCTATGGTAGGCTTGCGCGGAACACTCGTGGATGGCTCTTATCATCCGGTGGATTCTTCTGAAATGTCGTTTAAAATGGCAGCCAGCCTTGCCTATAAAGCGGGTATCCCGCAGGCAAGCCCTGTTCTGCTGGAACCAATCGGCAGTTTGAAGGTTTATGCACCCGATGCCAACACCGGCGATTTGATGGGCGACATCAACAAACGCCGCGGCAGAGTGCTGGGCATGAACCCTGACGAAGACGGCTTGCAGCTGATTGAAGCCGAAGTGCCGATGAGCGAAATGTATGATTTTACCACCGCACTTCGCCAAATGACGCAAGGCAGGGGCTACTTCACCCTTACTTTTGAACGTTATGAGCAGCTGCCGCAAATGCTTGAGGCAGGTGTAATTGAAGATGCGAAAGAGATGAATGCAGAGGATTAATCGGCATTTATAAATCAACTAAAACTTTACTGTTAATTAAAAACCGGTGCAGAGTTTCTGTACCGGTTTTTGATTGACAAAATTTATCTTATGTGTTAAACTAGCCGAGTAAATAAAGGGAATGAAGTTCTCCCGTGGTAAAACCAAAACCGCTTTTAAGCTGATGACTTCTGTGATTTTATATCGCAGAAATTATCAGCTTTTTTATTTCTTCGCAGGAGGTTTTTATGTTAACAAGTCTTGCTCTTATTTTTTTATTGGGGCTTATGTTAGGCTCATTATTCACTCGCTTAAAACTGCCCCCGCTTTTAGGGATGCTGATTACAGGAATCATTCTCAGCCCTTATGCACTCAATTTACTAGATGATTCGATTCTATCAATTTCTACCGATTTGCGGCAGCTTGCACTTGTTATAATACTTACGCGTGCAGGGTTGGCACTGGATGTTTCGGAACTGAAAAAGGTAGGCAGACCTGCAATACTAATGTGCTTTGTTCCTGCACTGTTTGAGATTGCGGGTGTGATGCTGCTTGCGCCTCTTTTACTTGGTGTAACAGTGCTCGAAGCTGCAATCATGGGTTCGGTGATTGCAGCAGTATCCCCTGCGGTGGTGGTGCCTCGGATGCTGCGCTTGATTCAATCTGGCTACGGAACGGATAAAGATATCCCGCAGTTAATTATGGCGGGTGCATCTGTAGATGATGTTTTTGTTATTGTATTATTTACTTCGTTTACGGGTTTGGCAAAAGGGGGAGCGTTTTCTCCCATAACATTTGTACAGATTCCCGTTTCTATTGTTACGGGGCTTGTAGTCGGCATTGGGGCAGGCTTGTGCCTTTCTGTATTGTTTCGCCGCTTGCATATCCGCGATTCTGCAAAGGTTATCATTCTGCTCAGCGTATCATTTTTGCTGATGGAATTGGAGAAACTGCTGGGTACGGTTCTTCCAATTTCCGGCTTACTTGCGGTGATGAGCATGAGTGCAACAATTTTTAAAACGCACGCGGCACTTGCGGCGCGCCTTTCTGCTAAGTTCTCTAAACTGTGGGTAGGGGCAGAGATTTTGCTGTTTGTACTGGTTGGTGCCACAGTCAACCTGCGTTACGCTTGGGCTGCGGGCGCAATGGCGGTATTGGTTATTGCAGGGGCTTTGCTGTTTCGTATGGCGGGGGTGTGGTGTTGCTTGCTTAAAACAGTACTTACAGTGAAAGAGCGTATTTTCTGTATGCTTGCATATATGCCTAAGGCTACGGTACAGGCAGCAATTGGTGCAATACCACTGTCGATGGGCTTGCCTTGCGGACAGCTTGTGATGACGGTGGCAGTACTTTCCATCCTAATCACAGCACCGCTTGGTGCGGTAAGTGTAGATAAAAGTTACCGCAGTTTGCTTCAGCATTCGAAAAATGCTTAGCATATCTGTTTGCATATCTGATATATTTCGCGCCCATCCCTCATATATTGGTGATAAGACAAAAATCAGTTGGGGGAGTGGCTATGTTTGTAAAATCCTATAAGATATCAAGCAGACGGCTTTTAGGTTTGGGTATTATGTTTATGGCTGTCATTGTGCTGCTGGTGTATGGCATCGGCCTGCGCATATCAAAAAAAGGTGAACAGGTGGAGATGGAAGCCAGCACAAAAATTAGCAAAAATGCTTTAAAAGGTGTTGCCAAAACCGAAAAAGACCGCCTTGAGTTTATCTCTCAGTTCGGCTGGGAGACAGAAAAAGAGCCCGAAGAAATTGCAGAGATTGTAATTCCTGAAAAGTTTGATGAGGTTTACGACAAATACAATAAGCTGCAAAAAAGTCAAAACTTTAACCTCGAAAAATTCAAAGGCAAACGCTGCAAACGTTATACTTATAAAATTACCAATTACCCCGAATGCCCCGATTTTGCACGTATCAATATTTTGGTGCTGGAGGGTAAAGTAATAGGAGGAGACGTTTGTTCTACCGAATTGGACGGATTTATGCATGGATTTGAGGCTAATTCGGCTACGATGGAAAACGTGAAAGAACTCCCATTACCTGAGGGAGAAGAAACCGCAGTGGTTGAAAAAACGGTAGGCGTTGCGGGAGAAAACCCGGATTCGTCGGCGCAAGAAACGATTGCAGCTTCACCCGACGAACCCCCGCTTGAAGATACTACCGATCTTGATTTAATAGAAATGATGAAGATACTGCAGGAGAAGGAATAAATCTGTAAAAAGGTGCGTTTGTAACGTGCCTTTTTTTGTGTTTTATGATATACTCGTATGCAATGATAATGTAAAGGAAGTAATAAATGATTAAAGATTTAACCCACGGTCCACCGTCAAAAGCAATTGTATCTTTTGCTGTTCCTATGGTGATAGGTAATTTGTTTCAACAGCTCTACAACGTAGTCGATTCCATCGTTGTGGGGCGTTTTGTCGGTACGGGGGCACTGGCAGCGGTAGGTTCGTCATTTACTTTGATGGTGTTCATCACTTCCATTTTACTTGGGCTGTGTATGGGTGCATCGGTGGTATTTTCACAATTTTTCGGTGCAAAAAACTATGCAGACTTAAAAAGCACAGTTTCTACCTCGTTTATTTTTATTGGTGTAACTTCACTGGTTTTAAGCATAATTTCAATTGTATTTGTGGACAATATTATTGTATTTATGAATATTCCTTCCGAATTAATGCAGGATACCAAAGATTATTTGCTGATTATTTTCAGCGGTATTTTCTTCACTTTTTTATATAACTGGGCGGCAGGTTTGCTGCGAGCACTGGGCAATTCAAAAACACCTCTTTATTTTTTGATTATAGCCGCACTCACCAATGTTGTACTTGATTTGGTGTTTGTTATCAACTTTAAAATGGGGATTGCGGGTGCAGCGGTTGCAACCGTAATTGCACAATTGTTATCTGCGGTACTTTGTGTTTTTTATTGTTTCAAAAAACTTGATTTTTTAAGATTTAAGTTAAAAGAAATCACATTCAGCAGGCGTATTTTTCGCCTGACAGCAAGTTATTCATTGCTTACTTCAATACAGCAATCGGTGATGAACTTTGGTATTTTGCTGATTCAGGGGCTTGTAAACTCTTTTGGTGCAACCACAATGGCTGCATTTGCAGCAGCAGTTAAGATTGATTCGTTTGCGTATATGCCTGTACAAGATTTCGGTAATGCATTTTCAACTTACATTGCACAGAATAAGGGCGCGCAAAAACAACAGCGCATCCAAGAAGGCATCAAGGTAAGTGTGCTTCTAATTACAGTATTCTGCCTCGCAATATCAGCGGCAGTATGGCTGTTTGCAGATAAACTGATGCTGATTTTTGTACATGCATCCGAAGCAGAGGTTATCGCCATCGGCGGGCATTATCTGCGTGTTGTAAGTGCTTTTTATTGTCTCATCGGCTACCTGTTTATGTTCTATGGGCTGTACCGCGGGTTGGGCAATGTAACAATGTCCATTGTTCTGTCGGTTATTTCTCTCGGTACGCGTGTATTACTTGCCTATACACTTGCACCTGTTTTAAAATTGGATGGCATCTGGTGGGCAATTCCAATCGGATGGCTGCTTGCAGATTTGGTGGGAATTATTTACTATAAAAAGGTTCAAATTAAAATTCCTTTGGGGGGTACCGTATGAAACCCGAAAGACTGGACAAGCTGCTGGCTGCGCAGTCCACTATTTCGCGCAAGGACGTGAAAGGACTGGTGCGTAAAGGTTTGGTAAGTGTAAACGGAGTTGTGGTAAAATCTGCCGACTTAAAAATTGATATTCAAAAAGATAAGGTATCTCTGTGCGGAGAGCCGGTAACACTAACCAAGTATAGTTATATTATGATGAATAAACCTGCGGGGGTAGTATCCGCCACGCGGGACGGCAGGGAGAAAACCGTAGTTGATCTTGTCCCGGAATATCTTCTGCGCGATGGTTTGTTCCCTGCAGGCAGGCTGGATAAGGATACAGTAGGCTTTATGCTCATCACCAACGATGGCGATTTTGCACATAGAATATTATCGCCAAAAAACCATGTGCCCAAAACCTATGTTGCACAACTGGACCAGCCGATTGATCAAGACATTATTTCAAAATTTGAAGAGGGATTTGCCTTGGATGTTAAGACCAACTGCAAACCTGCGAGCCTTAAAATAATTGAAACGGGCGAACGGGAGTTGGTAGAGGTAATTCTGGTTGAAGGAATGTACCATCAAATTAAGCGCATGTTTGAACATTTCGGGCGTAAGGTGGTACATCTCAAGCGTATACGTATGGGGGCTCTATACCTTGATGAAAAATTAGAACCGGGTGAGTGCAGAGAACTTACTCAAGATGAATTAAGAAAAATTACAACAAAATTATAATTTTTACATTTTTCACAATAAAATTTACCAATTCAACGTTGAACAATAAATAAAAAGGTTGTTTGTTCACATTTTTCTAATAAAATTAGTTTAAAATAGGGACTTAGGATGATGTTAAAACAAATATTTGCAGATTTCGCACATTCATCCACAACTTTTTTTGTTTATTGTGTTGCAAATTGACAAATAATTCGGTAAAATAAATATGATTGGCAAACATGACATCGAATGACTTTCGGCAATTTGCCGAATATAATAAGCAAAGAGGGGATTTTTATGTCGAACAGACTGTTTCAAGGCGTAATCCATCAAATGCGAGATTCCATTGACAGAATAGTTGGTGTGATCGACGATTCGGAGACAATCATCTCCTGCAGTGATTTGACCAGAATTGGCGAAAAGGCAGAGCTTGCATCGTTTGATACGATGGATGTGAGCGACTCCTTTACAAAAGACGGTTTTACTTACAAGCCTTTTGGCAGCAGGATTAAGCCGGAGTATGTAGTTTTTGTACAGGGCAACGACGAGATAGCATCTAAATTTTGCAGCGTTCTCGCGGTTTCTCTGCTTACAATCAAGCAGTACTACGATGAAAAGTATGACCGCAACAATTTTATCAAAAATGTAATTCTGGACAATATCCTTCCCGGCGATATCTTTGTAAAGGCAAAGGAACTGCACTTTAATACCGATGTTTCTCGTGCTGTACTTCTCATCCGAGTGGTTGCCGCGAACGACATCTCATCCTTTGACGTTATTCAGAACTTATTCCCGGATAAACAAAAAGATTTTGTTTTCAACATCAGTGAATCGGATATCGTTCTGGTCAAAGAAATCAAAACGGGCATTGCAGTAAAAGATCTTGAAAAGCTTGCACGCTCCATTGTGGATACACTGGGCGGCGAGTTTCATACCCGCGCGATTGTGGGCATCGGTACCTCGGTAGAGGGCGTCAAAGACCTTGCGCGTTCGTTTAAAGAGGCACAGGTTGCACTGGAAGTGGGCAAAGTGTTTGATACCGAAAAATCCATTGTCAGCTACGACAATTTGGGTATTGCAAGGCTCATTTATCAATTGCCTACCACATTGTGCGAGATGTTCTTGCGCGAAGTTTTCAAAAAAGGTTCCATAGAGAGTTTGGATCAGGAGACCTTATTCACCATCCAAAAATTCTTTGAGAACAATCTGAACGTTTCTGAAACGTCCAGAAAGCTGTTTGTTCACAGAAATACCCTCGTTTATCGTCTCGAAAAGATTAAAAAACTGACGGGCTTAGACTTAAGAGAATTTGACCATGCAATCATTTTTAAAGTTGCACTGATGGTTAAAAAATATCTGACAGCCAATCCAATCAAATATTAAAGGACTTTTTTGGCAGACTTTGGCCTCCAAGGCAGTTCTATGCCCTTTTGGGGGTTCAAAATGGCGGTCCTGATTAGAGGGCGGTGTGCAAGTGATTAAATTTACCAATGTGTCTAAAACCTACAAAAACGGCACAGTGGCTCTGAAGGACGTAAATTTAGAGATTAAAGACGGAGAATTTGTTTTTATTGTGGGGTCATCGGGCGCGGGCAAATCCACGCTGATAAAGATGCTTCTGCACGAGGAGGTGCCAACTTCCGGTGAGGTTGAAGTCAACGGCTTCAAGCTTAGTAAAATGAAACGCAGGCATATACCTAAATTTCGCCGTTCGCTCGGTGTGGTGTTTCAAGATTTCCGTCTTATTCCAAACATGAATGTTTACGACAACGTAGCATTTGCGCTGCGTGTCACCGATGTATCTCCTCGCGACATCCGTCGCCGTGTGCCGTATATTTTAGGGCTGGTTGGTCTTGGTTCCAAGGCAAAATGCATGCCTGAGCAGCTTTCGGGCGGCGAGCAGCAGCGTGTCGCATTGGCACGTGCTTTGGTTAACAATCCGCGCCTTATTATTGCGGATGAGCCTACCGGCAATATCGACCCTGAATTATCTTATGAAATCGTCGACCTTCTCAACGAGATTAACAACGTTGGCACCACCGTGATTATGGTTACACACGAACATGATTTGGTGGCGCAGTTTAACCGCAGAGTTCTTACAATTGAGCACGGGCATATTATTGCTGACGATTCGGAATGGAGGCAATGATATGAGAGGCAGCAGTTTAGGGTACTTACTTAAAGAAGGCTCAAAGAATGTGTGGGTGAACCGCCTGATGTCGGTAGCATCCATTGGTGTACTAACCGTTTGTATGCTGCTGATTGGCTCGGCAATTTTGCTGAGTGTTAACATGAACAGCATTGTGGGTTATGTTGAAGACCAAAATGAAATTGTAATTGTACTTAATGACGATATGACAAAGAGCGAAATCGATGAATTTGATACCGAGCTGCATAAGGTTGATAATTTATTGGACATTGTATTTGTCTCTAAGGAAGAAGCTTTTCAAAAAGAGAAAGAAAAACTCGGCGAAGCAGGCGAACTTCTTCGTGAAGATGATAACTTTTATCCGAATACATATCGTGTCAAAATCGATGATCTTTCCCGCCTGAAAAAGACAGTGGAAGATATTGAAGGACTTTCTGGTATCGAATCGGTTAAAGCACCTACCGAGATTGCAGAAACACTTACCAGCATTAAAAAGTTGGTAATTCTGTTTGGTATGGGCATCGTTGCTCTCCTCATCTGCGTTACTCTCATCATCATTGCAAATACCATTAAAATCACCGTGTTTAATCGCCGCAAAGAAATTAGTATCATGAAATACGTTGGTGCAACCGACCTGTTTATCAAATTGCCTTTTATGGTAGAAGGCTTGATTCTGGGTTTGGTGTCTGCCATTTTTGCGTATTTTATTTTATGGACAGGTTACAATTATCTGCTTGAATGGTTGGTAGAAAATCCGTCCTCTTGGATTCAAGCGATTAATGGCAGCCTTATTCCGTTTGAGCAGCTTGGGTTAAGGTTGTTCGGCGGTTTTGCAATTGGCGGTACAGGGCTTGGTGTTGTGGGCAGTATGATTTTTGTACGTAATTATTTAAAAGTGTAGCACGTTTGTGCCTGCTGAGAATGAACCTGGTTTTATTTTTGATGCAGTAAAAATGCTCCGAACGAACACTGTTAAAAAGAGGAAAGGACGTGCCACCAAGAATGAAGAAAAATTTATGGAAAAGGGTTGCGGCAGCTGCAATTTGTGTTACGATGCTGTTCACAGCACAGGCTGCCCCTTTTCAAGCAGCGGATGATTCTTACAAAAATGAGATTAAAGATTTGAACAGCAGAATTTCTGCACTGAAAAAAGAGCAGGCTGCTATTCAAGCAGATATTGATAAGACAAAAAACGATAAAACAAAAAAAGAAAAAGAAAAAAAGCAGCTCCAAAATCAAGTGTATTTAGCACAGCAAGAGATCGAACTTCTCACCAGCCGTATCTATACCCTTGAAGGGAATATTGACCAAAAAGAAAAAGAAATTAAAGATAAACAAGCAGAAATTGATAAAAACTACGAGGCATTTAAACAGCGCATGCGTGCGATGTACATAAATGACGATGCAACCACCCTTGGTGTAGTACTTGGGGCAGATTCGTATTCAGATTTTCTGACACGTACCGAGATGCTTGAGCGCACCTCGACACACGATAAAAAAATGATAGACGAACTTCTTGCAGCAAAACGTGCCATTGAAGATGCTCTTGCGGAAATTCAAAAAAACAAAGCGCAGGTAGAAGCCGATAAATCTGATATGAGCACACAGAAAGCAAACCTTGCAGTAAAGGTGCAGGAGGTTGCCAAGCAGGAAATGCAGCTTGCTGACCTGCAAAAAGAGTTCGAGGCTAAAAAAGCACAAAAGATGCAGGAAGAAAAAGAAGTACAGGCCGAAATTCAGCGTATTTATGCTGAAAACGCATCCATTGGCGACTACGTCGGCGGCGACTTTTTATGGCCTGTCAGCGGCTACCGTACCATTACATCACGTTTTGGTTGGCGTTTCGGCGGCAGCGATTACCACACAGGTATCGACATCGCAGGCAGAAGTTCCTCCGGTAAGGCGATTTTCCAACAGCCTATCCGTGCAGCAAATGCCGGTAAAGTTATTTATGCATCCAATTCTTATACTCCCGGCAGAGGGTACGGGCGCTATGTCATTATCGACCATGGCGGCGGTATGTCTACGCTGTATGGTCACCAGAACAACGTGTATGTCAGCGTAGGTGATATGGTTGAACAGGGCGAAACCATCGGCGAGGTTGGTACCACCGGTTGGAGCACCGGGCCGCACCTCCATTTTGAGATCCGTAAAAACGGTACTGCGGTAAACCCTGCCGGCTATTTTAATATTTAATGTGCGGCAACTATTCGGGGCTGACTAAAAGTGATATTTTACTTTGTTTATGCGCTTTCAGTAATGCCTCAGAACAGATTGGAGTAATCAGATGAATAAAAGAGTATCAATCGGCGCTTTGTTCACGCTGATGGCAATTGTAGCTGCTGTAACCTTCTCTATGACCATGGTCTTTTCAATGAGTATCTTTAATGATAAAGTTTACAATTTAAAAGAACGAGAAGCTATTTACAGTAAGCTTTCGGAAATTGATAAGATTTTCCGTACCAACTATGCGGGGCAAATTGACGATAAACTTTTGATGGACGCATTGTCCTCGGGTTATGCAAAAGGCAGCGGCGACGCATATGCAAAGTATTATACTGCCGAAGCCTATAAAAAAGAATCTCAGACAGCCGAGGGCAGAATTGTGGGTATAGGTGTTGTAACCAATAAAGACCCCAGCGGCTATCTGGTCATCACAGATATTTACCCCGGTTCCACTGCCGAATCCTCTGGGCTTAAAATTGGTGACTTGATTATTAAAATTGATGAAACCGAGGTAAAGGCAGAAAACAGCGCGCAAATGCAGGAGTTGCTGCAGGGCGAGCCGGGAACCAAGATTAAACTGGTGGTTCGCCGTGAGAGTGAGGACAATGATTTAGACGTAACAAGGCGTTATGTCGATATCCCGTCGGTTTTTCCTAAAATGTTAGAGGATAATGTTGGCTATCTTCGTGTATCCAATATCTCCGATACTACCGATGAGCAATTCATCAAGCAGCTTGAAAAGCAGATTGATCAAGGGGCACGTTCGTTTATAGTCGATTTCCGCAATAATAACGGCGGCATTTTTAATTCTGCTGTAAAAATCCTTGATCGTATTTTACCTGCAAAACCGATTGTAACAGCAACCTATAAAAACGGCAAAGTCGAGCAAACCGAAACGACGGATTCCAAAGCGCTGAATATGCCCATCGTTATTCTTACCAACGATAAAACTGCTCGTGAAGCAGAAATTATTGCACAGGTATTAAAAGATTACGGAAAAGCAAAAACTGTGGGTACCAAAACGATGGGTAAGGGTACCAAACAGGACGTTATTAAACTCACGGATGGTTCGGCGATTTTACTTACCACCGCTGTTTATAAAACACCTGAAAGCGAAACTTTTAATTTGGTGGGTGTTAAACCGGATTACGAAGTAAAACTTACTGCTGATGAAGAGAAAAACTTTGCAACTTTAGATGAAAATACCGACCCGCAAATTAAAAAGGCGGTGGAGGTGGTTCAAGGTCTTCTCAGAGCCGCAGAAGAATCAGCTGCTGGTGAATCAACCTCAAGTAAACCTGCATCCAGTGTATCATCTGAAAAATAACACGAAAACTGAATAGTCCGGCTGCCGCGCAGGTGTTTTGCGCGGCAGTCATATTTTTTATTCTGCGCAGCATATGATGTTCAAACAGCAAAAGGTAGGTGAGCGGTTTGTTTGCAGTGCTGCGCGTAGAAAAACAGAAAAGTGAAGGCATATTTGCCCGACTTTTGCATAGAATGAAACAACGTAAAATTACAGCCGAAACGGTAAACACACCGTTCGGAAGCTATGTGTTGCTCACTGCAGGAAGCGAACATGTTGATTGGGACAAGGTTGCCGCACTTTGCGGACGCGCAGGTAAAAATCTTGTTATGTCCCGTTGCCTTTGCCCTCCGGAGGATTCTTCCATCGGTCGTTTTGAACCGACTGCACTCACATCCAAGGTACTGCGAAACACTTGTGTTGAAATTATCCGCCGAAGCAAACTGCCGCTTTACCGCAAAATCATCACCCTTGTCGACCCAATGGCGCGTTATGTTGATTTTGTCCCCGAGCTGCTGTACCATTGCATCACCGTCAAAGTAGTGACCACACAAGTCGAGTGCTACAATCGTCTCTCCGAGCATCTTATGGAAGAGCTTGGTGCGAGTATTGTGGTAACCGACGATATGGACAGCTTTGGCGGTTCTGTGCTGGTTATTTGCCCTGACAGCAACCCTGCAGATAAAATCGTAACAACTGTACCCGTGCTTACGGCGGGTACCATTGATGGTGGTTTTGCGTGCAAGTTGGTGGGCGACCTGCAAATCCAACCCCGTGGTGAACTTGCTGCTTGTACGCCGAAAGGCATTGCACCGCTTGATTTTGCAGGTGCATTGTACGAACTGAATGGCTGGCAAGGGGCAGAAAAACTTACTGCACATACTCTTCGCTGCAAAGAAAATCTGCTAACTCCATCCCAAATTGCACAGTACCTGGAACAAAGCAATTTCCCAAATCACCCAAATTAACCAAATATTACAACACGGGCTTGACATTGATTAGACGCTCGACTATAATAGAAAGAACTTGGTAACCCGTAAAAGTTTTTTGCGGGTTACCAACGGCAATTTAGCCGAAAAATTCTTTGGTTGTCGAGGTCGGTATCGCCCCGGAAAGGAAGATTGAAATTGGCAAAAGAGATAATTCTGACAGAAGAAGGCCTAAAAAAGCTCCAGGAAGAGTTTGAAACGCTAAAAACAGTCAAGCGCAAAGAGGTTGCCGAAAAAATTAAGATTGCTCGCGGCTTTGGTGATCTTTCTGAGAACAGCGAATACGATGAAGCAAAAAACGAGCAGGCAATCGTAGAAGCACGCATTGCTGAAGTGGAGGCAATGTTAAAAATTGCCCGCGTGCTGGATGAGGATGAAATAGCACATGGCACCGTCAGTGTCGGATCTATAGTGAAACTGAAAGATCTTGAATTTGATGAAATTGAAGAATACTATGTGGTAGGCTCTACCGAGTCTGACCCAATGAACAACAAGGTATCGGATGAATCCCCCTTGGGTAAAGCGCTGATTGGCAAAAAATCAGGCGACAAGGTGAGTGTCGATGCCCCCAGCGGACCGGTACCTTATGAGATTCTCGATGTTACCAGATAACGCAAGACTGTAAGGATATGCGAAATGCGGGCTATGAACCATAGCCTGCATTTTTGAGGTTGAGCAAGTGAAAATTGAAAGTCTGTTTGCAAGCAGTTAACTGCCTTGTATGCGGGCAAATGGAGGTTAAAATATATGCAGGAAAACCAAAACCAAAACACTCAGGCAGAAACCGACGAATTGAACGAGCAACAGCTCTCCGAAATTTTACAAATTCGCCGCGGTAAGCTTGCAGAGATGCAAAATGCCGGCAACGACCCTTTTAAAATTACAACCTACGAAACCACTGCCTATGCGCAGGATATTGTGGACAAGTTTGATGAGTACGAAGAAAAAGAGGTTCGCATTGCGGGCAGAATTATGTCTTGGCGAGATATGGGCAAAGCGGCGTTTATGGATTTGCGCGATGCATCAGGCCGCATTCAGCTGTATGTAAAGATTGATGTTGTAGGCGAAGAAACGTATCAAAATATGCGCAGCTACCTCGATATCGGTGATATCGTAGGAGTTAGCGGCATCGCGTTCCGTACACGCCGCGGCGAAATTTCGGTAAAAGCGCATGAGATGGCCATTTTGTCAAAATCATTGCTTCCTCTGCCAGAAAAATGGCATGGGCTAAAGGATACCGATATGCGTTTTCGCCAGCGTTATGTAGATTTAATTGTAAACCCGGATGTTCGTGACGCATTTGTAAAACGCTCTAAAATTATTACCGAGATTCGCAACTTCTTAAATGATGAAGGATTTTTGGAGGTTGAAACTCCGGTATTGCACTCGATTGCAGGCGGTGCATCTGCAAGACCATTTATCACCCATCATAATACTCTGGATATCGACATGTATCTGCGTATTGCGTTGGAGTTGCACTTGAAACGACTGATTGTGGGCGGTTTTGATAAAGTTTACGAAATTGGGCGCGTATTCCGCAACGAGGGTATGGATACCCGCCATAACCCCGAGTTTACACTGCTTGAGTTGTATCAGGCATTTACCGATTACCACGGTATGATGGATATTACAGAAAATCTTATCCGTAATGTTGCAAAAAAAGTTCTCGGTACTGCTCAAATTACTTACGACGACACCGAAATTGATTTGGATAAACCGTTTGAGCGCCTCACAATGTCGGATGCTGTGCTGAAATACGGCAAAGTTGATTTCAGCAAGATAGAGACATTGGAGGATGCGAGAGCACTTGCAAAAGAGCATCATATCGAATATGAAGAGCGTCATCAAAAAGGCGATATTCTGAACTTGTTCTTTGAAACTTACGTTGAAGAGCATTTGATGCAGCCCACCTTTATTATGGATCATCCTGTAGAGATTTCTCCGCTTGCTAAGAGAAAACCCAACGACCCTAACTACACCGAGCGGTTTGAGTTGTTTATCGTGGGCCGTGAGCATGCAAACGCATTTTCTGAGCTAAACGACCCTATCGACCAGCGCGGGCGTTTCGAAGCACAGGCTGCTGCAAAAGCAGCGGGCGATGACGAAGCTTGCGATGTGGACGAAGATTATCTCACCGCAATGGAATACGGTATGCCCCCAACAGGCGGTTTGGGCATCGGTATCGACCGTTTGGTAATGCTTCTTACCAACAGTGCTTCTATCCGCGATGTTCTATTATTCCCAACTATGAAGCCGATTGCTAATAAATAGTAATGGTTTATAAAAAGAGTCGCTGTATGGGCGGCTCTTTTTTACGGATAAAATGCATATTTGCTGTATAGAGTCATACTCTGCGGCGAATGATACAAAATATATTGCATATTACTTCGCAATTTGCAATATATTTGCATTTACATTCCAAACACTTTCGGTTATAATAATACAAAACACACACCCTTTAAGTTAGTCCCGTGAGGCTGGCAAGGTAGTGATCAGTGAGTAGTACGGCATATCTGTAGGTAAAAATGCCTTGTTGATGTGCAGTGATAGTAGCTAGAAACGGCCTGTCCGGTCTCTTTTTGAGAGCTGGATATGCCGTTTTTTTGTTATAAAGAAAAGGAGGCACAGAGTTGCTGAAAGAAAAAACTGAAATTATGGACGCGAACGCCATGCGGCGGGCAATTACCAGAATTTCATTTGAAATTATTGAAAAAAACAAAGGACTACAGGATATCTGCATTATCGGAATTTTATCGCGGGGTGCCATTATTGCCAAACGGCTGGCGAAACGCATTGCCGAACTAGAAGAAGTGCAAGTTCCGGTTGGTTATCTCGATATTACCCCCTACCGCGACGACAAGCGCCGAAGCACGAAAGATCATTCAGAAATTGCCTTTGATGTTACCGGCAAAAAAGTGGTACTTGTGGATGATGTTATTTACACGGGGCGCAGTGTACGCGCTGCGATTGACGGGCTGATGGCTCGCGGAAGGCCCGAAAAAATACAGCTTGCCTCGCTGGTAGATAGGGGACATCGAGAGTTACCCATCCGTGCAGACTTTATTGGCAAAAATCTTCCTACCTCAGCGGAAGAAAAGGTTAAAGTTTTTGTGGACGAACAAGACGG
Source organism: Hydrogenoanaerobacterium saccharovorans (assembly GCF_003814745.1). Taxonomy (NCBI): domain Bacteria; kingdom Bacillati; phylum Bacillota; class Clostridia; order Eubacteriales; family Oscillospiraceae; genus Hydrogenoanaerobacterium; species Hydrogenoanaerobacterium saccharovorans. Next base: position 1,000,276 of record NZ_RKRD01000001.1, read on the forward strand.
CATTGACCGTGTAGTGATTTTATGCGAGGAGGAGAAGCAATGCTGATTCAAAATGCCAGAGTAATCGACCCTGCAAACGGAATTGACGGCATTATGGATATTCTCATTCGTGGCAGTAAAATTGCCGCAATCGGTAAAGATTTACCTGACACCGGCAGCGAGTGTATCAATGCACAGGGGCTTGTGGCTTGCCCAGGGCTGATTGATATGCACGTTCATTTGCGTGCCCCTGGTTTTACCTACAAAGAAGATATTGCGAGCGGTTGTGCCGCGGCAGCAGCGGGCGGCTTTACCGCGGTTGCTTGTATGCCCAACACCAAACCGGTTGCAGACAGCCCCGAAGTGCTGCATTATATCCAAGAGCAAGCAGAAAAAGCCTGTTGCAAGGTTTACCCCGTAGCGGCTATCACGCAAGGGGAACAGGGTAAGCAGCTTACCGATTTTGCTGTGCTCAAAGCGGCGGGTGCCGTTGCAGTAAGCGATGACGGTAAACCGGTTGAGCAAGATGACCTAATGAAGCAGGCACTTGTGCAAGGGGCACAAAATCAACTGTTGATCATCAGCCATTGTGAAGATTTAAAAATCATCGATGGCGGAATAATCAACAAAGGGATTATCTCTGAAGAACTCGGCGTAAAAGGCATGGATCGGCTTAGCGAAGACAGCATTACAAAGCGCGAGTGTCTGCTGGCAGAAGAAACCGGAGGGCGTATCCACATCGCGCATGTTTCTACCAAAGGCTCGGTTGAAATTATCAGGCAGGCAAAGGCACGCGGTGTGCGTGTTACTGCCGAGACAGCACCCCACTATTTTATGATGACCGATCAGTTTTTACGAAACCGCAATGCGAATTTTCGTATGAACCCGCCTCTGCGCGAACAAGAGGATGTTGATGCGGTGCTTGCAGGTGTGCAGGATGGCACGCTCGATTGCATCGTTACCGACCACGCGCCGCATTCGCCCCAAGAAAAGGCGGATTTTTTACAAGCACCCAATGGCATTGTTGGTTTGGAAACCTCGCTTGCGGCGTCGATTACTGAGCTTTACCATAAACAGGGTATGCCGCTTAGCGAGATTGTGCGCAAAATGTCGCTGAATCCTGCCGAAATTTTGGGGATAGAGGGTGGAACGCTCAGCATTGGTAAGCCTGCCGATATCACGCTGTTCCACCCCGATGAAGCTTGGACAGTAGATGCGTCGTGTTTTAAGAGCAAATCACGCAATACTCCGTTTGACGGGCAGAAGCTGATTGGCAAAGTGAAATACACCATCTTAAGCGGAAAAGTTACCTATAAAGACGAGCGAAAAGCTTAAACCATTCATGATGAATTCAAAAGTATAAAACAAGCAGAGAAGAGGAGAAAACCATGTCATTTGACAGACTGATTCACAAAATTGTCGAAACCCAAAACCCCACCGTGGCGGGGCTGGACCCAAAACTGGAATATATTCCTAACTATATCCTTGAGAAAAATTTTAAAGAATACGGCTGCAACTTACGCGGTGCATCTCGTGCCATTTTAGAGTACAACGAGGCATTGATTGATGCCCTTTGCGATATTGTGCCCGCTGTAAAACCGCAGTGTGCTTATTACGAAATGTTCAGCTACTATGGGATGAAAACGTTATGTAAAACCATCGAATATACGAAAAGTAAAGGGATGTACGTCATCATCGACGGTAAGCGCAACGATATCGGTACTACCATGGAGGCATATGCCGTTGCTCATCTCGGGGCAACCAAAGTGTTAGATGATGAGATGGAGGCATTTGGCGGTGACGCGCTTACGGTGAACGGTTATCTGGGAACCGATGGGATTGCTCCGCTCATCCCTTACTGCAATGAGCGTGATAAAGGTATCTTTGTACTGTGCAAAACCTCAAACAAGTCGTCGGGTGAACTGCAGGATAAGCTGGTAGACGGCAAACCTGTATACCGCATTATGGGTGATATGTGTGAAAATTGGGGCAAAGCAGCAATGGGCAGCTTGGGTTACTCTGCAGTGGGTGCTGTAGTAGGTGCAACCTACCCCGAGCAGCTTGCTGAATTACGCTCTGCAATGCCGCACACGTTCTTTTTGGTACCGGGTTATGGTGCACAGGGCGGCGGTGCAAAAGATGTTATGGGAGCATTCGATGCAAAAGGGCTCGGTGCGATTGTCAACTCCTCTCGCGGTATCCTCTGCGCTTGGCAAAAAGAGGGCTGTGATGAACGTGACTTTGCACAGGCAGCACGCCGCGAAGCACTGCGTATGAAGCAAGACATTACTCAGCATTTTGAAAACGGCATTCATTTATAAAATAGTAAAATACTTTGCTGTATGGCAAAGCGTAATAGGCGGGGATATTCACTTACCCGCGACAATCCCTTTGTAATACGGGGTTGCGGCAAAAGCCGCTGGAAAAAGGAGAGAAGATATGTCAAACATTCAACAATCGAAACAAGCAACACTTCTGCTGGAGGATGGAACTATTTTTAAAGGCAAATCCTTCGGTGCTCAAGGCAGCGCAATCGGTGAGGTGGTGTTCACAACCGGTGCAGTCGGCTTTCAAGAGACCATTACCGACCCTAGCTACTGCGGGCAAATTATCACACAAACCTTTCCTCTTACAGGCAATTACGGTATTAACAGCGAAGATTGCGAATCCGCCAAATCGTATGCGGCGGGTTACATTGCACGCGAATGGTGCAGTGAGCCATCAAACTTTCGCAGCGAACAAACAATCGATGCATTTTTAAAAGAACAAGGTATTATCGGTATTTGCGATATTGATACCCGCTCTCTTACCATTCATCTGCGCGAAAACGGTACAATGAACGGTATGATTACCACCGATATAATTACCGACAAATCGGCTTTGCTCCATAAACTAAAAGCCTATAAGCTTACAGATACTGTAGAGACCGTTTCAGTAAAGCAGAACACCCTATATCACGCTGAAAAAAGCTGTAAGGGTACAGTTGCTCTTTACGATTTTGGATGTAAACAAAGTATTATCAATGGCATTACCGCGCAGGGTTACGACGTTGTGGCAATGCCTTACCATACCCCACTTACCGGCGCAATGCGCCTAAACCCCAACGGCATTGTACTGGCAGGCGGCCCCGGCAGCCCCGATGATTACAAGGATATGATTGATAACATTAAACCCTTGCTAAAAGGAGATTTGCCTGTGATGGGTGTTGGGTTGGGTCATCAGCTGCTCGCCTGCGCTGCGGGCGGTAAAGTTACCAAGATGAAGCATGGTCATCGTGGCGGCAACCAGCCGGTGATAGATATTAGGCTCAATAAAACTTTTGTCACAGCACAAAACCATAGCTACACGGTAGAATGCGCTTCGCTCAGCGAAAATGTATGCGAAGTGTTCTGCCATAACATCAACGATAAAACTTGCGAAGGCATCCTCTACAAAAACGCCCCTGCATTTTCCATCCAGTTCCATCCCGAAGCATTTACCGGAACCGGAGATACACACTACTATCTAAACGAATTTGTAAACATGATGAATGCAAGGGGGATAAAATAATGGCATTGCGCAGTGATATAAAAAAAGTTCTTGTAATTGGTTCCGGCCCTATCATTATTGGGCAGGCGGCAGAATTTGATTATGCGGGTACACAGGCATGCCGTGCGCTCAAAGAAGAGGGCTTGGAGGTTGTACTTATCAACTCGAACCCCGCTACGATAATGACCGATAAAGCAATGGCAGATAAAATTTACATCGAGCCCCTCACATTAGATGTTGTGAAGCGCATTATAGAAATTGAACGCCCCGACAGCGTACTTTCCACCCTTGGCGGGCAAACAGGGCTTACTCTTTCGATGCAGCTTGCAAAAGAGGGCTTTCTCGCTGCAAACGGTGTAAAACTGTTGGGTGCCAACCCCGAAACGATTGACAAGGCGGAAGATCGCCAACTCTTTAAAGATACTATGGAGAGCATCGGTGAACCATGTATTCCTTCTAAAGTAGTGGATAACCTCAAGGATGCACAGGAATTTGCCAATGTGATAGATTACCCTGTGATTGTGCGCCCTGCTTTTACGATGGGCGGTACGGGCGGCGGTATTGCTAAGGATGCAACGGAATTGAGTGAAATTGCCAAAAACGGGTTGCGTTTGTCGCCTATTACACAAATTTTGGTAGAAAAATGCATCTCCGGTTGGAAAGAGATTGAGTTTGAGGTGATTCGTGACCGAAACGGCAACTGCATCACCGTTTGTTCGATGGAAAATGTTGACCCCGTCGGTGTACATACCGGTGACAGTATTGTGGTAGCGCCCGCCGTTACACTATCCAACCACGAATATCAAATGCTGCGCACAGCGGCTTTAAATATGGTAAATGCGCTGGGTGTGGAGGGCGGCTGCAACTGTCAATTTGCGCTGCATCCCACCAGCTTTGAATATGCGGTAATTGAGGTAAACCCCCGTGTGTCGCGTTCTTCTGCGCTTGCCTCAAAAGCTACCGGTTACCCCATTGCAAAGGTGGCAACAAAAATTGCCATAGGCTATACGCTCGATGAAATCATCAATGCCGTTACGGGCAATACTTATGCTTGTTTTGAGCCTGCCATCGACTATATTGTTGTAAAGTTCCCCAAATGGCCGTTTGATAAGTTTGTGTATGCAAAACGTACATTAGGTACTCAAATGAAGGCAACGGGTGAGGTTATGAGCATTGGCACCAGTTTTGAGCAGGCAATGCTCAAGGCAGTTCGCTCTATTGAACTGGGTGTGGATACGATGAACATGCCAAAACTCAAAGCGTTTTCTACCGACGAAATTGCCGCCAAGCTGCATGACTGCAACGATGAACGAATTTTTGTGGTGTACGAGGCGCTCAAACGCGGCATCACACCGCAGCATATTCACGAAGTCACTATGATTGATCTGTGGTTTTTGTATAAATTCGCACACCTCTGCGAGTTGGAAAGCTGGATTTCTGAAGGTGAGCTTACAAAAGAAAAATACATTACGGTTAAAAAATACGGTTTTCTCGATTCTACCATCGAAAAGCTGTCTGGGCAGAAGATTCAGCATCACAGGGCGGCGTCTTATAAAATGGTGGATACCTGCGCTGCCGAATTTGCCGCGCAAACCCCTTACTTCTACTCTACCTTTGATGATGCCAATGAGGCAAAAGAACATATCGAACAAAACAAAACAGGTAAAAAGAAAATTATCGTATTCGGCTCAGGTCCTATCCGTATAGGGCAGGGGATAGAGTTCGACTATTGTTCGGTGCACTGCGTCTGGGCGCTCAAAGAGGCGGGCTGTGAGGCAATTATAGCAAATAACAATCCCGAAACCGTCTCTACCGATTTTGATACCGCCGACCGCCTTTACTTCGACCCGCTAACTCCCGAGGATGTGGATTCTATCATTGAAACCGAACAGCCCGATGCGGTTGTGGTGCAGTTCGGCGGGCAAACTGCCATCAAGCTTACCAAATATCTCTCGAAAAAGGGCGTTAAGATTTTAGGTACCAGTGCGGATAGCATCGACGCGGCAGAGGATAGAGAGCGTTTTGACGAATTGCTTGAAAGATGTGGGATTCCTCGCCCTGCAGGGCACACCGTATTTACTTCGGAAGATGCGGTTGCCGCTGCAAACGACCTTGGTTACCCTGTTTTGCTGCGCCCCTCCTACGTACTGGGCGGGCAAAATATGATTATAGCGCACAGCGACGCGGATGTAGTCGAATATATGGGCATTATCTTAACACAGCATATAGATAACCCCGTGTTGATCGATAAATATATGATGGGTACCGAGGTGGAGGTAGATGCCATCTGTGACGGAACCGATTACCTCATCCCCGGCATTATGGAGCACATTGAGCGTGCGGGTGTACACTCGGGCGATTCCATTTCGGTTTATCCTGCAAGAACGCTGTCAGAACGTATCCGCAAAACCATCATTGAGTTTACGGGCAGGCTTGCAAAAGAGCTAGAAGTCATTGGGCTGGTCAATATCCAGTATGTTGTGTACAACGATATGGTGTATGTGATTGAGGTGAACCCGCGTTCGTCACGTACGGTACCGTATATCAGCAAGGTGACGGGGGTACCGATGGTAGACCTTGCAACTAAGATTATGTTGGGTGCGCGGCTGAAAGATTTAGGTTACGGTACAGGCTTGTTCCCCGAGGGCGAATACGTTGCGGTTAAGGTGCCTGTATTCAGTTTTGAAAAACTGAACGACCTTGACACTCAACTCGGCCCCGAGATGAAATCGACAGGAGAGGTATTGGGCATTGCCAAAACCTTTGAAGAAGCACTGCTGAAAGGTATGGTAGCCGCGGGTTATAAAATGAAGCACAGCGGTGGCGTACTGCTTTCTGTACGCAGAAGCGACCAGCAGGAGGTTGTTGCAATCGCCGAAAAATTTGAGCGAATGGGCTTTACCCTTTATGCAACCCCAGGCACAGCGCTGAACCTAAACCAGCATATGGTTGCCACCAATTCGGTACGCAAGCTTGACGAAGGCAAACCCGACATTATAGACCTGATTGAAAGCGGCAAAATTGATTATGTTATTTCTACCTCGGCAAAAGGGCGCGACCCGCACCGCCACTCGGTGCAGATTCGCCGCAAAACGGTAGAGCGTTCTATCTGCTGCTTTACTTCGCTTGATACCGCCAACGCAATGGCAGATTGCTTGGCAACAGGCAAAGGCACAGGCGATATGCATTTTATTGATATTACAAAGATTTAAGTTGATTACACAAAAAAGCAGGTATCGGTTTAACCGATACCTGCTTTTTCTGTATGCTCTCTCAGTTTATGAGGGCAGTTTATCTTTTACTCTCGATTACCCACGCATAAACCGTGAAAGAAACTCGCGAGTAAGTGCATTTTGGGGGTTGTTAAACAGCATCTCCGGGGCGCCCTCCTCGGCAATTATGCCATCCGCCATAAACACAACATGTGACGATACATCGCGTGCAAATGCCATTTCGTGCGTAACAATAATCATGGTCAGCCCCTCTTTGGCAAGGTCGCGCATAACCTCCAGTACTTCGCCTACCATCTGTGGGTCAAGCGCTGAGGTAGGCTCATCAAACAGCAGCACTTCGGGCTCCATAGCAAGTGCACGTGCTATGGCAACACGTTGTTTCTGCCCGCCCGAAATCTGGTGCGGCTTAGCATTGATATACGGCGCCATCCCCACTTTGGTGAGGTATTTTAGAGCAAGTTGTTCAGCGGCATTTTTATCTTTTTTTAGCACACGCATGGTGCCTATCATGCAATTTTGTAATACGGTCATGTTGTTAAACAGGTTGAATTGCTGGAACACCATCCCAACCTTGGCACGATAGGCAGACACCTTAACACCTTTGTTGAGAATGTTTTTTCCGTGATACAAAACCTCGCCCGAGGTTGGAGTTTCAAGCATATTGATGCAGCGCAGCATAGTGGATTTACCCGAACCGGATGCGCCGATAATACAAATAACATCGCCGTGGTTTGTCTGAAAACTGATATCGCGCAGTACTTCGTTGGTGCCAAAGCGCTTGTTCAAATGGCGAAGCTCAATAACAGGATTGTTCTGTTCCATTAGAATTTCCTCCTTGGCTTGATAGGTACATGCCCGCATGGGTCAATCAAATGGTCGGTAGGCACCAAATCATAATAATCACTGCCGTCAATCTTTTTCTCCATCCAGCGCAGGATGCGTGAACAGGCAAATGTCATAATAAAGTAAATAACACAAATAATAAAGAATACTTCAAAGTAGCGGTAATAAACGCCGGCAGCCGATTTGCCGGTGAAAAACAGCTCTGTTACAGAAATAACACTCAGCACCGAGGTATCCTTGATATTAATAATAAGGTTATTGCCGATTTGCGGCAATATGTTGCGCATTGCCTGCGGCAGAACAACATAGGTCATTGTTTGAAAATGCGTCATGCCAATCGACTTTGCGCCCTCTGTTTGTCCCACATCAATTGATGAGATGCCGCCGCGTACGGTTTCTGCCATATAAGCGCCGGTGTTGATAGAAACAATAAAAAAACCGGCAAACATCGGTGTCATATCAATTTGGAACAATGCCATAGAGCCGTAGTAGATAACCATTGCCTGAACAATCATAGGGGTGCCGCGAAATACTTCGACATATGCGGTGAGCACAGCGCGAATAATTTTGTATAGTACTTTGAGTATGGGGTTGGTTTTGCTGTCGACGGGTATTGTTTGAACAATACCTACCAATAACCCGATGATACAGCCGATGAGTGTGCCTACAAGAGCGAGCAAAAGTGTAACCCCTGCACCCTTCAAAAGCTGCGGCCAATATTCATTGAAAAAGAACCACACCCATCCAAAAAAACTTTGGTCTGCGGTTGCCATAGCATTCACTCCAATATGTAGAATTTAATGGTAGTATAGCATTTTTTACACAGCAGAGATAGTTAATAATGTGTTAAGGAATGCTAAATCGCGAAAATAGGGGTTCAATATTTTGAACCCCTATCTAATGCCAAACTGTGTAGATTTTAAAAACTGCTATTTTGCCAGAGGTTGAGCTTTGATTGCTTCTTCCATCATCTTAGCACGGTCATCTTCGCTGATGGTTTTAAGTGCCTCGTTGATTTTTGCTTTCAAATCGGTATTCTTTTTAGAAATTGCAATGCCGATTTTGATGTCCTCGGGGTTTGCGTTAAAGCCTTTGCCCTCTGCAAAATCCAGCATTACCAAATCGGGGTTGGAGTAAACAGCAGCCATAGCCGTTGGTCTATCGGTGCAGACAAGCTGAATTTTGCCCGAAGTCAGTGCTACAATCATAGCAGGTACATTTTCAAGCGCAGGTTGAATTTTAGCATCAGGTACCTGTTTGAGTAAATCGTACCAAACCGTGTTGAGCTGCGAGGTGCAAACCGCACCCTTTAAATCTTCAAGGCTGGCGGCAGATGCAAAAGGTGATGCTTTTGTGGTCAATGCCAAAATATCGGCATTATAGTAAACATCGGTGAAGTCTACGGTTTTTAAACGTTCTTCTGTAACGCTCATGCCTGCAATGGCAACATCAATTTTGCCTGACACAACCGCAGGGGGCAATCCATCCCATTCGGTTTTTACAATTTCCAGGTCGTAGCCTATTTTTTCGGCGATTTTTTTTGCCATAATAACATCATAGCCAAAGGCAAATTCGCCGCTGCCGGCAATGGGTACGGCGCCGTTTTTATTGTCGCTTTGTGTCCAATTGTAAGGGGCATATGCGCACTCCATACCAACTTTCAGTACGGGTTTTGCGCCTGATGCATTTTCTGAATTACCGGAGGCCGAAGAATTTGCCGCTTTTTTAGAGCAGGCCGCCATAGACGTGATGAGCATAACAGTACAAAGTACAGCTGCGATAATCCTTTTTGTCATTTTCATGTTCGCCAATCCTTTCGATTTTGCAATGCATCTTGCATTTCACTTCACAAACTTTGCCACTGTAAAGCAAAGAGAGTGTCAACTTTTTGTCAATCCAACACCCTCCCGGTAACTTCACAGACGTGCAAATTTCCTTTTTATATAAGGAGTGAACTGCGTTTGCCTGATAAAAGTGATTATATCTTCTTCCTGTTCGGTTGTCAATCCTTTTTTTAAATTTTTGCAAGATTTGCAATTCGAAATTTCATAAAAGCAAATAGTTTCAATGCTTTATTTCAACATCACAGGTTTACAAGTGTATTCATACCCGCAAGCAAGAATATTGGGCAGTGTCAGCGCATAGAGGTCGGTTGAACTTGCTTCCAACTTTGCAATTCGTTTGCAGTCGGAATTCACACGTTCCAGTTGAGCAAGTGAAGAAGAAAGCGGAAGAACCGCCGATTTTTTAGCTCGATTTAAAATATCAAGCCCGTTTTTGTTAAAACCCAATACACGCAGGTATGGGGGAGAAATCAAAGCATCTGCTTCGGTTATGCCGAGATATGCCGACAAAATCAAGCGGCGAATGCGGGCGAGTGGATAACGCTTGCTTTTTACCGCCATCTGCAAATTTTCAACAGTATCGGCTCGGCGAATTGCCGTGTAAAGGCGGTTTTCCAACCCCTCTGAAATATCGGGCAAAGCGGCAAATTCCTCAGGGTTCATGCGGCGCAGAACAGCAAGTAGGGAACATTCAGCCTTTTTAAAATCGGCAGGTACCAAACCTTCAGTTTGTGCACGCCTGTAAATTTCGTATGCCTGTGCGGGTACATACGGGCGCAGCCCGATAAGACCTTGCGCATCCATTAAATTACGCAGCATAGATGCGGATGCGAATGCACCGTTTATTTTTTCGCTGTCGTGTGCTGTGCCTTTGCGCTGTACTGTGCAGAACTCGGGTGTAAAGCCAAACCGTTTTGCCGCTTTTAGATATTCGATGCCTAAAATGTTGTTTGGGCTTGCAATCACTGCCGCCTGTTCTTTGCTAAAATGCTCTTCAAGGGCAAGCTGACGTGCCTTAGCAAAAGTGAGCCCTAAACTTAGGTGATACTTTATCCGTGGTGCAAGTTCGTCGGTAAGCAAGGCATTTGCAAGAGGCTGCAGTTGTTCCAAGGCGCTTTCTGCACCAAAACACACCATATCGATGCAGCCCAAAGCCTGCAGTAAGGTTAACGCACCTACTGCGAACCGTTCTGCGGTTGACAATGCATACGGCAGCGGGAGTTCAATGATAAGATCTGCCCCGCAATGCAGAGCAGCTTCTGCACGAATGTGCTTTTCAAACTGTGCCGCAGAACCGCGCTGCAAATAGTTGCCACCCATTACGGCAACAATATGTGTAGCGCCTGCTTCACGCGTTTTTGCAATTTGAAATGCATGTCCGTTATGAAATGGGTTGTATTCCGCAACAATTCCTGCAATTTTCAAGCAAATCAGCCCCTTTTATGCAACTTTACCTTGCATTTTATGTTGTATTGTAATAATATATAAAAGTGTGGCAAGATGTCAAGTTTATGCGATTTTTCGCAGTTTGAGAATCTGCTGCGCAAACAAAAAACAAGGTATTTTTATATGTATCTTTTTTGAAATTGTGTGATATTAGGAGGAACAGCTAAAATGAAGGTTTTGGTAATCAATGCAGGCAGCTCATCGCTGAAATATCAGCTGATCAACATGGAAGATGAGAGTGTGCTGGCAAAAGGTAACTGTGAAAGAATAGGAATTGACGGTCTGATAGGGCATAAAACAGCAGACGGCAGACAAGTTGAAAAAAATGTAGATTTCCCAACCCACAAGGAGGCATTCTTGGCGGTTGTTGATATTCTTACCCATGGCGATGGCAAAGTAATCGATGATGTAAAAGAGATTTCGGCTGTTGGCCATCGCGTACTGCACGGCAGCGAGGTTTACAAAACCTCTACCGTTATTACCGATAAGGTTATTGAGGATATTTTCTCGTTCTCCGAGCTTGGTCCTCTCCACAATCCACCGCAAGCAACTGCAATGAAGGCTTGTCAAGAGGTTTTTGGTAAAGAAACACCGATGGTAGCAATTTTCGATACCTCATTCCATCAGACAATGCCCGCAAAAGCTTATATGTTCGGTGTTCCGTATGAGTATTATGAGAAATACTCCATTCGTCGTTACGGCTTTCATGGTACAAGCCACCGTTATGTAAGTAAAAGATATTTCAGTGTTACAGGCAAGAACCCTGAAGGCACTAAAATTATTACATGCCACCTTGGCAACGGCAGCTCGATTGCCGCGATTAAAGATGGCAAAGTGCTTGATACCTCGATGGGCTTTACCCCGTTGGATGGTTTTATTATGGGCACCCGCTGCGGCGGAATCGACCCTTCGGTTGTTACCTATATTGCCAATAAAGAGGGTAAAACACCCGATGAAATGTCGAACCTGATGAATAAAAAATCTGGTTTCCTCGGTATTTCGGGTGTTTCCAGCGATTGCCGCGACCTGCATGCAGCCGCGAAAGACGGCAACAAACGTGCAAAACTTGCTTTGGATATGTTTGTTTACCAAATCAAAAAATTTGTGGGCGGCTATGCTGCTGCTATGGGCGGCGTTGATGCAGTCATCTTCACCGGCGGTATCGGCGAAAATGATAATGATATCCGCGAATGGATTTGCAGTGATATGGAATATCTTGGACTTGAAATCAGCAAAGAACTGAATCAAGATGCTTCACGCCATGATGCAAAGTTTTCTGCGGCTACCTCCAAAGTTGAGGCATGGGTTCTCCCAACCAATGAGGAAATTATGATTGCAAGAGATACTGTAGAACTTGTTGGTAAATAAAATAGATGTAAGCAAGACTGACCGTTTTGCAAAATCTGTTGTTATTAAAAAGCTGTTTTTGAATAAGAAACAGCTTTTTAAAAATTTATAGAATATTAAGATGCTTTTGTAGATATGATATTAAAAACGATTGTATCTAAAAATATAAATTGTCTTATGGGGACAGAAAGTTGTAGTATGTATGATATTGCCATTATCGGTTTAGGGCCTGCCGGTGCCACACTTGCACGTTTGCTTGATAAGCGTTTTAAAGTGGCGGCCATCGATAAAAAACAAAATGGAGCGAAAGGTTTTCACAAACCATGCGGAGGACTGCTCGCAACCGATGCCCAGAAGGCACTTTCTCGTTTTGACCTTACCCTGCCCAAAGATGTATTGGTTGACCCGCAGATTTTCGCCGTGCGTACGCTTGACTTTCACACAGGTATTACACGTCACTATCAGCGTTTTTACATTAACCTGGATCGCCACAAATTTGATTTATGGCTGAAATCACTCATTCCCCATCAAGTAGATGTATTTGATGACGGACAAGTAACAAGCGTAGAGAGAAAAAAGGACGGTTACGAAGTCTGTTTTAAACAGGGGGATACAGAACATTGTATTACAGCAACTTATGTTGTAGGTGCAGATGGTGCTCACTCATTGGTGCGCAAGCTGCTTTACCCTAACAAAAAAATTCGCAGTTATGTTTCGATACAGCAGTGGTTTAGCGAGAGCAACCCCAAGCCGTTTTATTCTTGTGTGTTTGACCCTGAAAATACCGATTGCTATTCTTGGAGTATCTCGAAAGACGGCAGTTTTATTTTTGGTGGTGCTTACCCGGCTGAAAACTGCCGTATTCGGTTTGAACGCCAAAAAGAGCATTTGCAGCAAATTGGTATCCGGTTTGGTAAGGTGCAAAAAACCGAGGCTTGTTTGGTGTTGCGCCCCTCAAAGTTCAGCGATTTTTGCTGTGGCTTCGACAATGCTTTTCTCATCGGCGAGGCAGGCGGATTTATCAGCCCCAGTTCGCTCGAGGGCATCAGCAGTGCCATTATCACTGCGTACGATTTAAGCAGAGTACTAAATTCAGGCACCTCAAACCCCAATAAGGCTTACCGCAAAATCACATTTGGTTTGCGCGTCAAACTGTTTAGTAAAGTATTAAAAAGCCCGTTTATGTATTTTCCGCCCCTTCGCTATTTTGTAATGAAAAGCGGTATTGACAGTATTCGTATTGTTTCTTAAATGTTAAAAGCCCCGGCTGAAATTTACAGTCGGGGCTTTTGAAAAAGGGGAGAGGATTATTCGTGGATTTCTCTTCTGGCACTGTCATGAAATAACAGAGAAATCGCCCAGACGCCTGCAAGTGCTACCAGTGTATAAATAACACGGCTAAACATTGCGCCCTGGCCGCCAAACAGCCAAGCAACTACGTCAAATTGGAAAATACCAATTGAACCCCAGTTCAGTGCACCAATGATAACCAGCACCAAAGCAATTTTATCAAGCATTCAAATTCAACTCCTTAAACTCAATGTTGAAAGGTGTGTACAAATAGTATATTGGTCGGAACGCTGGATGGTCGCGTCCGATTGAACTTATTATTTGCCTGATTCACAAAAAATATACAGTGCTGTTCATAAATTTGTCACCATTCTATTGTTTTTATCTACAAGTATAGTGTACAGGTCTTATAAAAATTTAGCATAATCAAAAAACTTTAATGAAATGATTTGTATATATTGCAATTTTGCAAAAATAATGGCACAATAAAGTGTAAAGATATTACGCAAGATCGATATAGAAAGACGAGGTTACTACTGTGCATCAAACAATTTTGGTACTAGATTTTGGCGGTCAGTACAACCAGCTGATTGCAAGGCGCGTGCGTGAATGCAACGTTTACTGTGAGGTTTTTCCCTATAATATTAGTATTGAAAAAATTAAAGAAATTGCTCCCGTAGGTATCATTTTTACAGGGGGACCAAACAGTGTCTACATTGAAGATTCCCCCAAATGCGATAAAGCAATTTTTGAACTTGGTATTCCTGTGCTCGGTATCTGCTATGGTATCCAAACTATGGCACATGTTTTGGGTGGCACGGTTGCAACACCCGATAACCGCGAATACGGTAAAACCGAAACTTACTACAACACAAACTGCAAGCTGTTTGAAGGGTTGCCCGAAAAGGGAGTTTCTTGGATGAGCCACACCGATTACGTCAGCCAATTGCCTGAAGGGTTTGAGGTTACCGCTCATACCGAACTTACTCCGGTGGCAGCTATGCAAAATGTAGATAAAAAGTTGTACGGCGTACAGTTCCATCCGGAAGTACTTCACACCGAAAACGGTATTGCAATGCTCAATAATTTTCTCAATAAAGTTTGCCAAGTAAAAGGCGACTGGACAATGGGAGATTATGCTGTTACTGCAGTCAATCAAATCCGCGAAAAGGTTGGAAATGGTAAAGTGCTGCTGGCACTTTCAGGCGGTGTAGATAGTTCTGTATGTGCTGCGCTGCTTGCAAAAGCAATCGGCAATCAACTTACCTGTATTTTTGTTGACCATGGTTGTATGAGAAAGAACGAGGGCGACGAAGTGCAAGCGGCTTTCTCAAAATGGGATATCAACTTTGTGCGCGTGAATGCACAAGAGCGCTTTTTAAGCAGACTTGCGGGTGTCACCGAGCCTGAGCAAAAACGAAAAATCATTGGCGAAGAGTTTATCCGTGTGTTTGAAGACGAAGCGAAAAAGGTTGGCAAAGTAGATTTTCTTGCACAGGGCACCATTTACCCCGATGTGATTGAATCCGGTGTGGGTGATGCTGCGGTGATTAAAAGCCACCACAACGTAGGCGGTCTGCCCGATTTTGTCGATTTTAAAGAGATTATCGAGCCGCTTCGCCTGCTGTTTAAAGATGAAGTTCGTAAACTTGGCCAAGAGCTTGGTCTTTCCGAAACTTTGGTTTGGCGTCAGCCATTCCCAGGCCCTGGCCTTGCAATTCGAGTTATCGGCGAGATTACCAAAGAAAAGTTGGACGTGCTGCGTGATGCCGATTTCATTTTCCGTGATGAACTTGCAAAAGCCGGTATTGCAAAAGATATTAACCAGTATTTTGCTGTGCTCACCAATATGCGCTCGGTTGGTGTAATGGGCGATACGCGTACCTACGATTATACCCTTGCTTTGCGTGCTGTCACCACTACAGATTTTATGACGGCAGATTGGGCACGCATCCCTTATGATGTTTTGGAAGCGGCGAGTGTTCGTATTGTTAACGAAGTGCGTCATATTAACCGCATCTGCTACGATATTACCTCCAAACCACCGGCTACTATCGAGTGGGAATAATAAACAAAAGACCACAAACCCAGTATTTATGCGGGTTTGTGGTCTTATTATTTGTGCGTTGATAACACTTTGATAACAGAATTTATTTTGCGGAGTAGTTAAGGAAAATGCATAGTTAATAATATATACATTAGATTTATAAATATTGTAAATTATAGTAATTCAAGCTATACTGAAATTGTAAAGAATATCAGTATGGAGGAAATAAAGCTATGAGTGAAAGAATGCCTGATTTTGTTGTCAAAATATCTGATGGAAAATGTAAAATCAAATATCAAAATAAACGATTTCAAAGTATAGGATTTGATTTATCACAATATATTTATGACGCAGATGTAGATAATGAAAATGATATTGAAATAATAAAAGAAGGAATATGTACTATTACACCAGAAGGTGTGCACATTCAAGACAAGGAAGGCAAAGATATTGAAAGAGTTAACTGCTATGTAAGCACATGTTATTCTAGAAATACAAACGATAAAGTTATAAATAAACTGCCAGTATCAAAGAATGAAGATATTAATTTAAAGCTACTTGAATATGATAGAATTTTAGCGATAGATACTAATACAAAGACAATTAATGATAAAATATTTTCAATAACTTCTATAATACAAAGCAATCCAATACAATCTATAAATGATAAAGAACTATATTTTTGGCAATATTGTAAACAGTGGAGTAGCATCAATGTTGATAAACCTGAAAATTTTGCGTGGGCTAAGGTCATAGATTCCGCTAATTTTCAAATCAATTCTAAAAAGTGTAATCATTCTGTTGCAGTTATAGTTGATAGTGATTTGGATAAGATTGAAAAATTTAATGCAAGGCATTTACCGATTTGGGGAGATTTCTATTTGCCTAAAAATTTTAATTTAATTTATGCTTCTGCTGACACTGGAGGTGAACTCTTACCCAATATTTTAATTAGAAAGTGTGATAAATTTGCTAAACAGGCTTTGGATTTAGTAAAATAAGAGCAGGTTAATTTTAAAACCGATAAAGGTGAGTTATATAAAATCATATAATTACTAATTATTTATTCCTCTTGGGTAAGTTCTTCTTGCTCAAGAGCTTTTTTATTTTCTACCTAAATATTCTCACCCTTTTGCCAGTTAAGCAGCCACTCGGTGTAAAGTTCTTCGGGCAGTTCGTTGCTCATCATTTCAAGCCTTTTTTCTCTCAAAGCTTAAAATGCGCCTCCATACCTTTGATTTTTATCTTGACGGTTCCGTCTTCTTCAATATCCAAATCTATGTTTGGGTATTCGTCCAAAGCCATAATAAGTTGTGTCATAGCGGTGTTGTCGGGTATATCAGGAGTAGTTAAAACAGATGGTTGCACCTTTAAAATCTCTGCAAGTTTTAATAAACATCTTTTTTATTTATTAAAAGCATATTTTAAACTACTCTAGCTTATCTTTAAAATGTTTATTTTTATAATCGGAAGGGCTTAAACCTGTCATATTTTTAAAGATACGGCTGAAATAGTGCGGATCGGGATAACCTACCATTTCTGAAATTAAGCAAAAATTTATACCGTCGTTTTCTTTAATTAAACGTTTGGCTTCGTTTATCCGAAGCGTTAATAAATACCGAAAAGGGGGCAGCCCGCTGTGCTTTTTAAAAATGCGTGATATATAAGAGGAGCTGAAGTGAAAATTTTCTGCAATTGAGTCTACGGTGATGGGATTATGGTAATTTTCATCAAGGTACTTTTTGATTTTAAAATATATTTCTTCAGAAGTATCGTTTGGCTGAAAACATATGTTTATATGGCGCAATACCAACTCCTCAAGTTCGCTGTATAAAGTGGTTTCCTCTGTGTTTTCTGCTATTATTTGGCTAGCTTCTGCTTCTATCAAAGCAAAATCTGAACTGGGTATGCTGCCAATTTCAGTTAGCTTTTTTAACAAACTAAACAGTTGTTTTTCTAAGCTGCATTGAGTAATATGCAGTTGCTGCCATTTTTGCAGCAAACAAGCCAACGTGCGTTTTGCACTTTCAAATTGCCCGTTTTTACATGCAAGTTCGATGGCGGAAATCTCAGAGTTTTCTTCGTATTCGGTATAACATTGCGTAGCATGGTTACTTTTCAGCGGGATATAGGAGGAAACGCACGGACGCAGATTGTTTTGAAGTAAAAGTCTTAACTCCTGTGCAACTTTCCAGATTTCAGAAAAATTAATTTGGAAACAGGTGCTGCAAACAGTAATGGGGAAAAGCTGTTCAAGAGGTGCACGTAGGGTGGAATACAGCACTTCTCCCAAATTTTCTGCGTTAAAGGCTGCAATCAGCATTTTGCAGTTTGGATATTTTTCGTCTGCCAGCCACCATTTAAAGCTGTCACCAAACATTTTATTTAAAACACCCTGAGGGTTCATTTTATTCCATAAGGCATTAATTGCTTCAATATTCAGGGCGTCATGGCAGCGGTCGTATCGGTTGCCGAGGCAAATCAGATGCATGGAAAAAGCAGTTCCTGAAAGTTCCGACGGAAGGTCATGTGGGCTGATGCGCCCCGAAAGCCCGCTTGCGATAATTTCACGCTCACTGATAGCTGAAGATTGGCGTAAAGAGTCGTACAATTTTTGGGCAGTTTCGCTCAAGCGTGCAAGCTTTACGGGCTTTAAAAGATAATCGGTTACGCCATATCGGATAGCCTTTTGTGCATATTCAAATTCATCGTAGCCGCTTATAATAACAATTTTTAAATTAGGTTGAATGAGCAGCGCATTTTTAATCAGTTCCAGTCCATCCATAATAGGCATACGGATGTCGGTAAACAAAATATGCGGCGGCTGCTGTTTAATGATCTCCAGTGCATCTTCGCCGTTTGTTGCTGTACCAACAACAGTAAAGCAAAAATCCAGCGAATGGATTTTGTCGACTATATTTTCTAAAATAGGCAGTTCATCTTCTGCCACCACTACCCGATAGTTCGGATTACCACTCATAATGTCCTTCCTCCTTTATGAACCCTCCGATGGTTACAACAGAGCCACCCTCAGGTTTGTTGGCAATCGTAAATAAGGCTTGGTCTTTGTATTGCAGTTTCAGTCTGTAATAAATATTCAGCAGCCCGATTTTATCTTTTTCATCCGAGGCAAATTCAAAGGTATCGGCATTAATTTTACATTTGATGGTTTGCAGAACCTCGTCATCAAAGCCAATACCATTATCTGCAACCGAAATTGTCCAGTAATTTTCACTGATTGTACCTTTAATATCAATCAGCCACGGGGCACGAATATTAAAAGCATATTTAAAACAATTTTCTATAATAGGTTGTATAATCAGCTTAGGTACGCATACCTTTTTCAATTCATCGGGTAGATTGATTTGCACACGAAATTGATTTGGATAACGGCTTTCCATTAAAGAAAGATATTTTTGCAGATAATCGAGTTCTACATCAATCGTTACAGCCGATGATGTTTCTTTGGCGATATAACGTAGCATAGTCGTTAAATTTTCACACATTTCAACAATTTCGGTCTCGTTGTTTTTTTCTGCCTTTATGCTGATGATCGTAATGGTATTGTAAAGAAAATGCGGGTTTACCTGTGCTTGAAGGGCAAGCATCCGCGCCTGTATTTCTTGCGATTTGGCGGTTACGGTTTCTTCCAGCGAGGCTTGCAGGCGGTTTACCATTTGTACATAAGCTTGGTTTAGCTTGTTCAGTTCGTAAGTGGAACTTTTGTCGGAAGCAGGCTCGGCAGGGTTCAGATCTTCCAAATTCAGTTTGTTGATAGAATGCTGGATGCTGCGGATAGGTTCTGTGAGCTGTTGGGCAATGGCATAGGTGATGGCAAGCGTAATAACCAGAACCAATAAACCGAGCAGAAAAATTCCGTTGCGAAAACTGCGCACAGGGGCAAGCAGCTGTTTCTCCGATTCACTCACCACTACGGTCCAACCGCTGTATTCAGAGCGGGAAAAAGCAATAATCTCCTGTGTTTTGTCGTTGGAAATGGGGCATGTACCATAATTTTTTTCTGTAACATCTATAGAGCGAAAATAATCGATGGAGGGCGGGTATTCCCCAGGAAAAGGATAAACCTGATTTCCTTTTCCATCATACACATAAGCTTTTATACCGGTTTTAGAGTTGCGGCCAGGTAAAGACACGGCATTTTCAATCATCTCCGAAAATACGCTGTAATTCTCTTGTACTTCTACAATGCTATCATATTTTGCGCCAAGCACCTCCGAAAAAGCCCTGGATAGCGAAATCACTTGTTTGCCTTGGCTATTCCATTCATTGATGCGTGGGGGAGAAATACTGAATCGTCCATCCAGCATCAGGCACTCCTGAATCCACGGCAGGCCAGAAATCAATTCAGGGCTTCTCCGGCCGATGTCAAACTTGCGTCCAAACTCGGTAAAGCTACCGTCGGTACCTACAAGATTGATTTGGTAATTAATAGAAGAACCTGTCACCGTAAATAATAGTTGAAACATTTTCAATTGATTTTCAAAAAATTTTGATTCAACTGCAGTTTTGTCATAGTAAATTGCCTTTATGGGTTCAGAAGAAATAATTCTGTTTGCAACCGAGTTCATATTTTTAAACTCCGCATCAAGATACTGATTGGTGTTGATGGCAATTTGCTGCAGTGACTCCGATGCGCGTTTTTCCAGCATAACGGATGTATATAAGTAAAAATATGATGTGAACAATGTAACGAGCAATACAATAATGCTCGCGTAATAAAGAAACAACCGTGCACGGATAGTTTGAAAAAGTTTCATGCAACTCTCTCCTTTACTGATACTGTAAGAATAACATAGCAAAAGTTTCAATGCAATCCATATTCATGTGGAAAACTACGCTTTGATCAGTTTTGTCCGCCTCATCTACAGAGGACAAAAGATGGAAGTGTTGGGTGATAATAAAATTGCCTTATGTAAATTAAAAAGGAGAGTAATACAAAAGCACCACCAAAGCCGTTTTGCAACTTTGGTGGTGCTTGCTTATCCTATATTATCTGCGAACAAGCCTTTTGTATTAAACATATAAACACTTAATGCGAGCCCTACACCCATGTAGGTTGAAAGAACAGATGACCCGCCTGCACTGAAATACGGCAGCGTTACGCCAATAACCGGAATTACACTCAGGTTCATCCCCACATTGATGATAGACTGCGATGCCAACATTGCAAATACTCCTACGCAGATGTTCTGTCCGAGCGCATCAGGGCAACGGCGTGAATTGTGCAATATCTTTAAGCAAACCGCAGCAAGCAGTGCAATAATACTGATACATCCTATAAAACCGATTGCCTCACCGGCAAACGAAAAAATAAAGTCGTTTTGCATCTCGGGTACAAAGCGGTGCTCTACATGAAATATGCCTTTGCCCCAAACTCCGCCAGACCCAATTGAGATATTACCATGGTACTGCTGATAGAATATATCTTTAAACTGAGGATCGTCTTGATGAAAGATAGCAAGAAAACGCATTTTCTGGTCGTTGTTCATAATGCCGCCAAACCATATTACCGGTATTGCTATTACAACGGCGCCAAACGCCATAATGATGTATTTCCAAGCAATACCCGCGGCGAAAAGCATTAATATAAAAATAAAGGCAAATATAAGTGCAGAGCCGTCATCGCCCTGAAAGTGGATAAGCAGTACCGGTACTGCACCATGCGCACAAAGCAAAAGAATGTTTTTGGTGGAATTCAAATCATCCTTTACAAGCGAAAGATGATAAGCGAACGACATGATAAAGCTGATTTTGAAAAACTCAGACGGCTGTAAACCGATACCGAAAATTTCGAGCCAAGCCCTGTCATCAACCGATTCTTTTACCTGCTTGCCCAAAGGGGTAAATGTTAGAATAACCAAAAACAGCGCAAGCGGAACGTGCAGCTTCCACATTTTTGCAATAAAGCGGTAATCGATTTTTGAGAGGATGATTGCCGCCAGCAATCCTGCACAAGTAGCAGCAGCTTGTGTAATAATTTTACCTCTGCCAATATAACCGTCGCCGGCAATACCCATCAGTAAAACAACACCTAATCCCGAACAGCAAAGGCTCAGTAAAATCAGCCAGTAATCGGTTGTTTTGCAGTAATCGCCAATATATCCAAAAAACTTCTTCATTCTTTACAATCCTTAAAAATAGTAATGTTTATAGCCTTATACATTATAGTATACACTACAGCAAAACGCAATTGATGACCCGTTGAAATTGCATGAAACGAAAAAAATTAACAAAATAACAGGGCTTTCTCTGTAATAAGAAACAGAAATATGATATAATCTAAACAATATTGTGCAAACGCACAGACAATAGAGGGGGATTCATCGATGCTGAGTGATATTGAGATTGCACAGACTGCGAAAATGCTGCCGATTACCGAAATTGCAGCGAAACTGAATATTCAAAACGATGAGTTAGAGCCATACGGGCATTACAAAGCAAAACTTTCCGAGTCGATATACGACCGTTTGGCAGATGAACATGACGGTAAACTGATCTTGGTCACTGCTATTAACCCCACCCCTGCAGGCGAAGGAAAGACAACCACCACGGTTGGTTTGGGGCAGGGTATGGCAAAATTAGGTAAAAAAGCGATTATTGCGCTGCGTGAGCCATCTCTCGGCCCTGTTTTTGGTATTAAGGGCGGAGCTGCGGGCGGCGGCTACTCGCAGGTTGTGCCAATGGAGGACATCAACCTGCATTTTACCGGAGATATGCATGCCATAACGGCAGCAAACAATTTGCTTTGTGCTATCCTAGACAACCATATGCAGCAGGGAAACGCACTCGGTATCGACCAGCGCAGAATCTTATTTAAACGCTGTATGGATATGAACGACCGCGCACTGCGCAACACCATTGTAGGGCTTGGCGGAAAAATCAACGGAATACCGCGTGAGGATAGCTTTCAGATTACAGTAGCCAGTGAGATTATGGCTATTTTATGCCTGGCGTCAGACTTGACTGACCTGAAAGCACGTTTGGGTTCGATTCTCGTTGCCTATAGTCTTGACGGCAAACCTATATATGCCCGCGACCTGCAAGTGCATGGTGCTATGGCTGCTTTGCTGAAAGATGCACTCAAGCCGAATTTGGTTCAAACACTCGAAAACACCCCTGCCCTGATGCATGGTGGGCCGTTTGCAAATATTGCACATGGGTGTAACTCCATACGTGCCACAAAGCTTGGCTTGAAGCTTGCCGACTACTGTATTACCGAAGCCGGTTTTGGCAGCGACTTGGGTGCCGAAAAGTTTATGGATATCAAGTGCCGCTTTGCGGGGCTTGCTCCGTCTGCAATTGTGTTGGTAGCAACCTTGCGTGCACTCAAATACAACGGCGGCGTGCCCAAAGCAGAGGTAGCTCAAGAAAATGTTGCGGCATTGCATCGCGGTTTATGCAATCTGCAGGCGCATGTAGAAAATATGCGCAAATACGGTGTTCCGGTTGTGGTTGCTATCAATCGCTTTCTTACCGATACCGATGAGGAGATTGCCGCACTTTCGCATTGCTGCGAAGAACTCGACGTAGAGTTTGCGCTATCCGATGTATTTGCAAAGGGCGGCGAAGGTGCGACTGAACTTGCCAAAAAAGTAGTGGAGGCTTGCGAAAAACCGAGCAAATTTAAACTGCTGTATGATGAACAACTGCCTATCAAAGAAAAAGTAGAAATGATTGCAAAAGAAATTTACGGAGCCAACGGAGTGAATTACACCGCACAGGCAGAAAAGCTTATAAAGGAAATTGAAGCTTTGGGTAAAGACAAACTGCCTATATGCATTGCCAAAACCCAGTATTCTCTTTCGGATGACCCCGCAAAACTTGGCCGCCCCACAGGCTTTACCATCACGGTTAAGGATGTGAAGTTGAGTGCGGGAGCGGGTTTTATTGTAGTGCTTACCGGCGATATTATGACTATGCCGGGGCTGCCCAGAGTGCCTGCGGCAAACTCGATTGATGTAGATGCAAACGGGCACATTTCAGGATTATTTTAGAATAAGGATTATGATTTTATGTTAACCTATCAAAGCACAAGTGCACCACAGACCGAAGCCTTGGCGCGTGACCTTGCGGAAAAACTGCGCCCCGATGATGTTCTCGCATTTCGGGGCGGGCTTGGTGCAGGCAAAACTACTTTTGTACGGGGGCTTGCTGCCGGTTTGGGCGACAGCAGTGAAGTTTCTAGCCCTACCTTTGCCATCGTGCACGAATACCGCTGTACTCCAAAACTTTATCACTTCGATATGTACCGCATTACATCAATCGATGACCTGTATTCCACCGGCTTTTTCGATTACCTCGAAACCGGTGCTATTCTTGCTATAGAATGGAGCGAAATGATTGACGATGCACTGCCGGAGAATACAACCTTTATCACCATAACAGCAGGGGAAGGCGATAAACGCACAATCTGTATTGAGGGTGATGAGCGGTTTTAGTGTTTACAATGGCGAAATGCTAACGGAACGAAAAGAGCAAAGACGTAATTGATGTGTGCTTTGCCGTAGGGAGATGACTGATTTTGAAGATATTGGCAATTGATACATCGGCACGTGCAGCCTCTGCAGCGGTATGTGATGAAGAACGCATTTTATGCGAAAGTTACGTGGATGTAAAACTGACTCACAGCGAAACGCTGATGCCTATGCTGGATGCAATGCTGCACTGCGCTGCGCTTACTTTGGATGATTTGAACTACTTGGCTGTGTCGGTTGGCCCGGGTTCGTTTACGGGGCTGCGTATAGGGATATCTGCCGTAAAGGGTATGGCGTTTCCGCGTAAAATACCATGCATTGGGGTATCTACATTAGAAGGGCTTGCTTACAACCTTACCGGGCAGAGCTGCATTGCCTGCTGTGCTATGGATGCGCGCTGTAAGCAGGTGTATACCGCTTGCTTTGATGTAGAAGGTGATAGCGTTACCCGCTTGACGGCGGACGAAGCGATTACCATAACGGAATTGGAAGAAAATCTTTTACAATTACAAAGTAAAAAACCAATAATAATGGTTGGAGATGGCGCATTGTTGTGCTATAATAGTTTTGGTGAAAAAAGCCGTTATCAACTTGCGCCCCCTCAGCTGCGTTATCAACATGCAAACAGCGTATGCAGGGCGGCACTGCAAAAAACGGCAGCTTCGGTAGGCGCAGGTGAACTTGTGCCTGCTTACCTGCGTCTGCCGCAGGCAGAGCGCGAACTTTTGAAGAAAGAAGGAACAAAACATGATTGCAATCGGCAGTGACCATGGCGGTTTTGCGCTGAAACAAGAAATTATGACATGGCTTAACGCAAACGGTTATGAGTATAAAGATTTTGGTACCTATAACACCGACAGTTGCGATTACCCCGATTACGCATTGCCCGTGGCACATGCAGTGGTAAACGGTGAGTGCGATAAAGGCATTTTGTGTTGCGGTACAGGCATTGGTATTTCTATTGCAGCAAATAAAGTACATGGTATCCGCGCAGCGCTTTGCAGCGATTACTTCAGTGCAAAATATACTCGCAAACACAACGACTCAAATATTATTTGCTTTGGCGGACGCACCATTGGTGCAGGCTTGGCTTGCGAATTGGTTGATGTATTTTTAAATACCGAGTTTGAAGGCGGACGACATTCCGCAAGAGTGCAAAAATTAATGAACATTGAAAAAGAAGATTGTTAATAAACTAATCTGATATATATGGAGGACAAAAAAATGGCTAAAGCACTTATTATGGATCACCCCTTGATTCAACACAAAATTTCTCTTTTGAGAGACAAAAACACAGGTTCAAAAGAATTTCGCGAGCTGGTTTCCGAAGTTGGTATGCTCATGTGTTATGAGGCAACGCGCGACCTGCCCCTCAAAGAAGTGGAAATTGAAACTCCTATCGCAACTGCAAAAACAAAGGTGATCTCCGGCCGTAAGCTGGCGTTTGTCCCCATTTTAAGAGCAGGCCTTGGCATGGTGGAAGGCGTTCTTTCGCTGGTTCCCGCAGCTAAAATTGGTCATATCGGTTTATATCGCGACGAAACCACCCATATGCCTGTTGAATATTACTGCAAGCTTCCTGCAGATATCGAAGAAAGAGATGTTATTGTTCTTGACCCGATGCTTGCAACCGGCGGTTCTGCAATTGATGCCATTAAAATGATTAAAAAGCGCAATGTCAAGAGCATTAAGTTTATGTGCATCATCGCTGCACCCGAGGGCTTGGAGGCACTGCAAAAGGCACATCCCGATGTTCCCGTCTATTGTGCATCGCTCGACCAGAGGCTCGACGATCAGAAATACATCGTTCCGGGCCTTGGCGACGCAGGCGATCGGATTTTTGGTACGAAATAGCTTTATAGCTTTCAAAAAGCCCGTTTCAACTATTGAAGCGGGCTTTTTATTTAATATTATTGCTACAGAATAGGAGATACTATGATTACAAAAGTCTATCTGGTGCGCCATGCCGAAGCCGCAGGCAATGTCGCAAAAACCTTTCAAGGGCATAACGATTGTGAGGTTACCGAAAAAGGGCATAAACAGCTAGCTTGTCTTGCCGAGCGGTTTAAAGATGTTCATCTTGATATTATTTATTCCAGCCCGCTGCTGCGCACCCGCCAAACAGCAGCTGCGGTAAATAAATATCATGGGTTGGATGTCCATATCAATCAAGGGCTTATCGAGATTAATGGCGGAGACCTTGAGGGGATGGGGTGGGAGGATATTCCGCTGAAATATCCCGAACAGCAGGAGATGTGGGACAATGCCCCGCATGAGTACTGGGCACCCAACGGCGAAAAAATGTCAGAAGTATACGAGCGCATTACATCTACCGTAAACCATATCGTACACGAAAATACAGGTAAAACGATTGCTATTGTAAGCCATGGCTGCGCTATTCGAAATTACCTTTGTTATGCCCACGGTTGGGGCATTGAGCGTTTGCGTGATGTGATGTGGGAAGAAAACACCTCAGTGTGCTGTATCGAGTATCATGGCGCAGATTGTACCCCTGTAATAGTTTATCAAAACGATACCACCCATCTATCTCCCGAGCTTTGTACATTGGCGCACCAAAGTTGGTGGAAAACAACCATAACGGAGGAAACAAAATGAAAATTATGGCAGTAGATTTCGGCGATGCTCGAACAGGGCTTGCCGTATGTGACCGCACCGAATTTCTAGCATCCCCCATAGGTGTAATACATGAAAAAGATTTTGAACAATGCATAAAAAAAGTTTCGTATGCAGTAGAAGAATATGGTGTGCAGGAGGTTGTTGTAGGTTACCCAAAAAATATGAACGGAACCGTGGGTGAACGTGCACAAAAATGTGAGTTGTTCAGCCAAAAGCTGCAAGAGTTAGTTTCCGCTCCCGTTAAATTGTGGGATGAACGCTCCACTACGGTTTCTGCGATTGGCTACCTAAATGAGACGAACACGCGCGGTAAAAAGCGCAAAGAAGTGATTGATGCTGTAGCCGCAACCATTATTTTAGAAAGTTATCTGGCATACAGAAAAAACCATAAGGATGAATGATGATGAGACAACCAAAACATGTATCCGATTCCAAAACCGAACAAATCCAAATTTTAATGCCCGAACACATCAACGGCGCAGGCAGGCTGTTTGGCGGGCAGCTTGTGGAGTGGATTGACGTTGTTGCCGGTGTGGTGGCGCGCAGGCATTCGGGTTGTAACATTACTACAGCTGCCATTGATAACCTGCAATTTAAAGCGGGTGCATATGCCAACGATACACTCGTGCTCATCGGGCGTATCACCCATGTGGGGAGAACCTCTATGGAGGTACGCGTCGATACTTATGTGGAGGATTTGGGTGGCTTTCGCCGTGCGGTAAACCGCGCCTATTTGGTGATGGTTGCTCTTGATGAAAAAGAACAACCTACCGAGGTACCCGGCCTTATTCTCGAAACCGAGATGGAACGTGCAGAGTGGGCATCGGGTGAGCGCCGCCATGAACTGCGCAAGCAGCGCCGTATGGAGGGCTACTAAAACGAATTTAACTTGCGTTGCTTATAATTATTGTACAAAAAACGGGTTGTCAAAGACAACCCGTTTTTGCTACGCTTTTTTGTTTTTTATTATGCCTTCATATAGTACCACAATCATTGTTGCAATTAGGTATACAATCCATCCGGGGTGCCATAAGCCCCAAATAAAGCCTAATAAAAGAAAAATTACAGTAGCACCGATATAGATTGCACCTACAACAGGGTCATCATCGTCATCAACGTCTGATTTAGGTTTTCTTCTGCCTAGCCGTTCTTGATATCGACTGTCTTTCATACCAAAAAACACAAAAATTGCCGTTGCAAATGCTATGGGGATGAAGAATGCAATAATTCCCGCCAGTTCGCTAAAAGCAGCTTCAAATAGCATAAAGAAGGCACCTGAAAGAATGTACAATCCAACAGCAATAGCGCCAAATACACTGTAACGTTTACGAAAAATCTCGTATTCTGCGGTAAGCTCCGAATTTATTTCCTTCGAATTATCCGATGTGTTATAATCGGCTTGGTCTTCAATACCCAGTTCACGCTTTAATTCATCCATACTGCCAAATTGCGATATTACTATGCCGAATGCTTCGTTATCATTTTTGCCCTGTGCAATCAGCTCGTCGTATTTATCCTGCATATTTTCAATAATACCAAGCTTTGCCTCAAC
Source organism: Hydrogenoanaerobacterium saccharovorans (assembly GCF_003814745.1). NCBI lineage: Bacteria > Bacillati > Bacillota > Clostridia > Eubacteriales > Oscillospiraceae > Hydrogenoanaerobacterium > Hydrogenoanaerobacterium saccharovorans. The sequence goes on from NZ_RKRD01000001.1 coordinate 1,028,517, forward strand.
TACATCTTGCGTTTTGGGTAGCCCTGCGAACATTGCCTCTACAAAATCTCGAATCTTATCGTTCATTCTGCAACTCCTCCTCAATGGTAAAACAATTAATAACTGCTTTTGTGTGCTGCCACTCCACACATTTTTCACGATAATAAGCTGCGCCTTCCCGTGTTATTTTATAGTAAGTGCGCCGCTTGCCAAAAGTTTCATCTCCGTAATAAGATACCAAGTACCCCTTTTTTTCAAGACGTGCGAATGCAGAGTAAAGAGTGGTCTCTTTTATGCTGTATCCTCCGCCCGAGCGCGCTTCAATCTCTTTCGAGATTTCATAACCGTAGGAGTCATGCTCCAACAGCAAATGCAAAATAATCGTATCGTTGTATCCGCGGATGACATCACTGCTGATCAAGCTATCACCTCACAAACTACTACGTCTGTCGTAGTAACAGTAGTATATCATAATTACTACGACAGGTAAAGTACTTTTTGAAAAATATTTTTAGACAGAACCTGACAAATGCGTTAAAATAACATGAAGACTGTATGTAGGGCTTAAAGGAGTAAAATTGTATGGAACTATGGGATGTTTATGACAGAGGCGGCTGTAAAACGGGGAAGATTAAACAAAGAGGCAGCCAGTTGTTAAGCGGTGAATTCCATTTGGCGATGGAGATTTGGATTGTAAATGAAGAAAAACAGCTTTTGATACAAAGACGGGCACAGAGCAAAAAAATTTTACCGGATATTTGGGGTATGACGACAGGATGCATTGTTGCGGGAGAAGATTCTGTTTCTGGATGTATCCGCGAAGTGCAGGAAGAGATTGGCATTTCTTTAACCGCTGATGACATAATATTTTTGCAAAGAATATTCCGTACCAACACCATTTGGGATGTGTATGTTGCACATAAAAATGCCGATTTGGCGCAACTGGTACTGCAGCAAGAGGAGGTCAGCGAGGTGAAGTGGATTACATTTGATGAGCTTAGAGAAATGCTGAAAGATGGTCAATTCTTTGCTTACCCTGAAATAGACGAAATAATAACGTTAGTCGAACAATTTATACGTACATAAAAAGGGCGGTGATTGTATAATCACCTGTCCTTTTCTTTTTTCTTATTTTTAGCAAATAATTCACGTAATCCCATATAAATGAGGAGTATTGCAAACAGCTTTCTCAATAGTTCCTCGCTGATTATCTTAGTCAGCCACAAACCGCACCATACACCAACAAACCCAAATGCAATGCAGATGACAGCCGATTTATAATTGATGAGTTTGTTTTTTGCATGGATACAAACTGCGATTATTGCAATTGGTAAAAAAAAGATGAGATTGATTCCCTGTGCTGTAAGCTGATTCATCCCTGCAAAAGCGGTGAGATATAAAAGCAAAATTGCGCCGCCCCCCACACCCATGGATGCGGCAATACCCGCGAGCAGGGAAGACACAAATATCCAAATTCCGTTCATCGCAGCAGTAACCGAGTTGCAGAATAAAGTATAAAGACTGCAAACACCTTTCTAAGCCAAAAGTCAGGTATCTTTTTCAGAAAAAGTGCACCCGCAATTGCCCCGATCATACCGCCCGGTAAAAAGGGGAGTGCGTCAGAAAATGTTACGTTGCCGCTTGTAACATACATATAGGAACTTGCCGCTGATAAAAATAATGTGATTAAAATAGCAGTTGCATGTGCAGATTTGATATTCCCATCCAGTCTGCTTAAAAAGCCTACGGCAACAATTCCTCCGCCTGCACCGAACAGACCGTTGAGCACACCGATAGATGCACCTGCCAAAGCGTGCATGACAAAATTCATCTTTCATCCCCCTGTAATTATTATGTCAGGCTGTCGATGCGCATGAGCAAAAAAACACGACCTATAAAACAGTGTTCCATAGGTCGTGTTGGTTTATACAGAATTGGTTGGGATAAATGGGGGTTAAAGTATCCCTCACTTGCTTAATCGGATGCTATCCTTGATCGCTTCGGATGCCAAAATATATCCTGCAACGGGAGGAACAAATGAAATACTGCCCGGGCTGTGCCGACCGTTTTCGCTGCTTGCCAAAACCTTTGCTGCGGGTTCATCCGAAAAAACCACCTTAAGGTTGGGTACACCACGTTTTTTAAGTTCACGGCGCATAACACGCGCAAGGGGGCAGCCGCTGCTTGCTGTGTCTGCAATATCTCCCACTTTTAACTGCATAGGGTTCAAACGGTTACCTGTACCCAGGCAAGAAATTAAGCGGATCTGTTTTGCATAGCAGGTTTGGGCAAGGTGCAATTTTGCGGTTACTGTGTCAATCGCATCTATAATATAATCCGGTGCAAAATCAAACACCATATCACTGGTATCAGGCAGATAAAAACAGTCGGCTACCTGAATATCGGCATTGGGGTTAATCTCCAAAAGATGCGATTTTGCAATTTCTGTTTTTTTGCAGCCCACATGTTTTTGGGTATAAAAAATCTGGCGGTTCAAATTGGTGATGTCCACCGTGTCATGATCCACCAGCAACAAATGTCCTACCCCTGCACGGCATACTGCTTCGGCAGCTGCGCAGCCTACACCGCCCAATCCGATTACCGCTACTCGCAAATTCTGCAGTGTTTTCATATTATCTTCACCCAATAGCAGGGCAGAACGCTTTAGAAAATCAGTCAATCGGGCTCCCTCACTTTAAAAAAATAGCTCATAAAAATATTATATCCCGCCTTGCCGTTAGTATGGCTTATTAAAACCCGTCGTAAGACAGGGTGGGTAAAATCCTCCTTTCGGTTTCATGCTCCCTTCGTCCACCAAAGCGGGAGGTCTGCAATCTGCCGAAAGAGCCCGGAATCCCTTTTAATAAGTGTTGGATTATATATACCATACATATCGCACAAGGCAGGAGACAATGCAAAATTATAATTTATTCAGTTGTTTATTCTTCGGTGAAATCGTAGTAATCTTCAAGTCGCTCCATAAAAATGCCAGAGATCTTGTTGAATTCGTCTTCATCTTCAATTGCCATCAGAAATTCTTCATCGCCATCAGCTTCTACTTTTAAAACAATGAGCTCGCCATCGTCATCTGCCAACACTTCTTCGTCTTCCACGGGGATAACAGCAATGTAACGATTGTGGTCTTCCTCGTATGTGTCAAGCACTTCAAATTCGTGTTCAACGCCTTCTTCATCCTGCAAAGTCAAGATATCCGGGCCAAACTCCATCTCTTCATTGGTGTCCATAATAAACCTCCATCGTGCCAAACAGCACATCAAATTCATTGAAACGGTACAGCCGGTAATCTTTTAAGCTGCACAGAATTTCTGTTACTTTCATATTATAATACAAATGAGGTATAAGTCAACTAGAAAGTAATTTTAATACTATTTTAACAAATTAGATTCTAATTATTAAAAAAAACTATTGACATTTCATATAAATCGTGCTATATTAAAGACACAGAAGAGAGAAATATAAAGTGCAACAATCAATGAAAGGTGGCGATTCCAGTGTACGCGGAAACAGAACCAATTCAGTTTACAGGTTGCGTATTGCAAATGGAATGCGCAACCAATCTCAAAGCATAACCCGTACCTAAAAAGAAAGTTTCATCGTTTTATATGTTTGTTAAAACGCATCACTTTAACCTAACGGCGGTTGCCTAAATTGGTAAGCGGTTTATGCAGCGAGAAGGTTTACAACTTAATATTATTTTTGGTATATTTCCAAAAATAGCAAAATTGAATTGTAAAGGTTGAGTCCAATGAAATAGTCAGGCTACCCCCATTAAAGAATTCATAAGGGTGAGTCCAATGGAAATAGAGGCAAGTGCCTATTTGCAGGCAAAGCGCTATCTCTAATTTACGAATAGTTTGCTACCAATTATACTGCAAGAATGCATTTTGTTTTTGTAAGTAATCCTCAGCAATTTTATTCGAACATTAAATGAAGATAGGAGATATAACCTGTATAAAAATTATATAAATAGTACGTAAGGTATTCATTTATAAGCCTTAAAACAATCAATAATTCAAGCCCACGGCAACAAAAGCTGCTGTGGGCTTTTTGCATGCAAACAAATTTCGATTTGCGTTTGCATTTTTAGTATAGTAAAAAGGGCTTGCCACCGTCGGTTGAATATTATATAATAAATTAGAAACGCGCAGTGAAGTAAGCGTTTTAATTTTAGATGAAAACGATGCTGTCGGAGTAAAAACCACGACAGTTCGATGGGGTGACTTTTGTGAAAAAATTTATGAGATTGGCAAGCCTTGTATTGGCATTGGCGCTTGCACTCAGCTTTGCAGGGTGCGGTAAAAATAATGTTGTTTCTGATGAAAATGCATTAAAAACACCTGAGGAACAGGTTGAAGAAAATAAGAAAATTACCGATGATCAAGTAAATCTTGTTCAGTTTAATGATGTACCCGCAGGCGCAGAAGTTGCTTTAATCGAAACCAGTATGGGCGACATTACCGTTGCGCTTTATCCCGAATTTGCACCGAAAGCTGTAGAGAACTTTTTAGCACTAACCCACTCCGGTTATTATACAGGCTTAAAATTCCACCGTGTGGTAAATAATTATCTCATTCAATCCGGCGACCCTACAGGTACTGGAACAGGCGGAGAGAGTAGCTTTAAGGATGAAAGCGAAAATAAAGTAGGGTTTGCACAGGAGCATTCACTCAACTTGTGGAACTTTAAAGGTGCGGTAGGTATGGCACCTTCGGGTGACGGAACCAACGGCAGCCAGTTTTACATTGTGCAAAATTCTGTGCTGGAAGATGAAACTTTAACAAAAATGGAAGAGGCTGCGTTCCCCAAAAAAGTGATTGATAAGTACAAAGAAATTGGTGGGGCACCGTGGTTGGACGGTAAAAACACAGTGTTTGGTTATGTGATTGACGGAATGGATATTCTAGAAGAAATAGCTTCTGTTGAGGTAGATGAAAACAGGGTACCGGTGGAGGATGTTATCATCACCCAAATTACTATAATAGAACGATAAATAAAAAGGAGCGGAATATTTCCGCTCCTTTTTTTAACCTTCTAAAGTTTGTTCAATAATATTTTTCATCATATCTTTTGTAAGAGCGCTACTTACATAACCAAAAATATTGCCATCCCGGTCAATCATATAAGTGGTGGGGAATGCATTTACATAGTAGTCTGTCAGTACTGAGCCGGTTTCATCGAATACAGATGGAAATGTATAGCCGTTTTCGGTTAAAAACGTTTTGATTTCATCGATTGATACGTCCGTGTTATTCGGATGATCGTCTGTTTTGGGGTTGGTTACCCCGATGAAAATTACATCTTCACTGTTTTTACCATATTCGTTGTACAGTTCTTCTATGTGCGGCATCTCCTGCCTGCAAGGTGGGCACCACGTTGCCCAAAAGTTTAAAAATACGACCTTGCCCTTGTAATCCGAAAGTGTGTGTGTGTTGCCGTATTGATCGGTAAGAGTAAAATCAAACGCAGGTATTGTTTTTTTGTCTTGCTGCGAAGAAGCTTCAGAGGACGAATTATCTTCAGACGCAGAAGAAGTGCTCTCTGATTGACTGCTGTTTGCTGTGTAGTTGCCTCCGCTGAACGAGTTGAGATAGCTTGTAATGCCGTTCATCCATCCGGTAAATGTCATAATACCAATAAGAATGAGCAAAACACCGCCTGCTTTGATGGTATATTTCAGCATACGCTGGCGTTTTTTGATGAAATTGAGTGTTTGTGTAGTAAACAACCCCAGCGCAAGAAACGGCAAAACAAAACCCAAAGCGTAAACCAACACCAATAAGTTGCCCATAAGTGCACTTTTTGCACCCGATGCCAAAATCAGCACCGATGACAGCGCCGGCCCTACACAGGGTGTCCATGCAAAGCTAAAAGTAAAGCCCATAAGGAATGCCACCAATGGGTTCATATTTTGCAGTTTTAATTTAAACGGCAGTCGATGCTCTCGGTCCAGCATTTTCATATCTAAAAAGCCAATTTGGAAAAGACCAAGTAAAACAATCAAGATACCGCCGATGCGGCTGAATAACGTTTTATAATTGTTGAAAAAACTGCCCAGTGCCGAAAACGACAAACCTAATATGAAAAATGAAAACGATATGCCAAGTACAAAAAACAGCGTATGAAAAAACACCCGTTTGCGTTCATAAGTAATCACGCCGTTTTCGTCTGTGCGTTTTGCATTGCCTGCAAGATAACTGATATAAATGGGTATCAGAGGGAGAACACAGGGTGAAAAGAACGAAATTAATCCCTCGAAAAACACAAACAAAAAACTGATGTGGTCCGTGCTGACAAGTCCTTCAAACATAAGAACCTCCTTATATTAAATAATTTTTTATATTATACCATAATTGTACAATAGTGCAACCTAATTAGGTCGAGTATAAAAAATTACGGTGTATCGGTAAAATATCGGGTTGTCGGTTCGGTAAGGATGCGCTATAATAAAACCATATTCTGCTGCGTGAAATTAACATAAAACAGAGGAGCGTATTCAGTATGAGTATTACCAAAAAGCCATTTGGAACAACAAAGAACGGTGAAACGGTTGCATTGTTTACCCTCACAAACAGCAGCGGTGCCAATGTTGGGGTAATTACCTATGGGGGCAGCCTTGTATTCATTAACGTGCCTGATAAAACAGGTAAACTCGTTGATGTATGCCTTGGATGCGATACAGTTGCAGATTATGAAAAGCAGGATGCAAGCCTTGGTGCGTTGGTAGGGCGTTTTGCCAACCGTATTGAAAAAGGTATATTTACACTAAACGGTGTAGAATATCACCTGTATTGCAACAACGGTAACAACCACTTGCATGGCGGAAAAATTGGTTTTAATCAGCGTGTATGGAACGGCGAAATTAAGGGGGATGCTTTGGAACTCAGTTTGTTCAGCCCCAACGGGGAAGAGGGGTACCCCAGTAACCTTACAGTGAAGGTTATTTACCGCTTTACTGACGATAACGAGCTTTTTATCGATTACAGTGCCGTTACTGACCAAGATACGATTATCAACCTTACAAACCACTGTTACTTTAATCTTGCGGGGGAAGGCAATGGCACCATTCTTAACCATAAGCTGATGCTTAATTGCGATACCTATACCGAAAACAGCAGCGAATGCCTGCCTACCGGTGTAATTGCCCCTGTTGCAGGCACACCGCTTGATTTTACAACGTTTGAAACAATAGGCAAACGCATTGAAGATGACTACATACAGCTTAAAAACTGCGGAGGTTATGATCATAATTTTATTATCAGACGTACCTCTGAGGGATTAGCAGAAGCAGCGCAGCTTTGGGAAGAATCCACCGGCATTTTAATGAAAACTTTTACCACAAAGCCCGGAGTTCAACTTTATACCGGTAATTTTTTGCAAAGCAATTTTACTGCAAAAGGCGGTAAAACCTATGGCAAACGCACCGGTGTGTGCCTCGAAACGCAGTTTTACCCCAATGCGATGAAGCATACACATTTCCCCAGCCCGGTATTGCGTGCAGGAGATACTTATCGGCATACCACCGTTTATCGTTTTGAAGTAAAATGAAATTTTTTAAGCACTAACTAATTATTGTAAATTAGCCTTGGCTGATTTCGGTTTAGTATAGTTTTATCGGCTTTATACAGTAATTTACGCTTTACACTTGTATGAACAACCGATTTGACCTATAATGATAAAGAAAATGGAAAAGTGGTAAAAAGCCACAGGAGAAAGGGAGAAACACGAATGAAACTATTTTTGGATACTGCAAATGTTTCGTACATCAGAGAAATCAACGATTTGGGCGTTATCTGCGGTGTTACAACAAACCCCAGCCTCATAGCGAAAGAAGGCAGAGATTTTAAAGAGGTTGTTACCGAGATTACATCCATCGTTGACGGCCCTATTTCTGCAGAGGTTATTGACATGAAAGCAGAGGGCATGGTTGCTGAGGCAAAAGAACTTGTAAAAATTCATAAAAATATTGTTATAAAAATTCCAATGTGTGCAGAGGGCTTGAAGGCTGCTGCAGCTCTAACCAAAATGGGTATTAAAACCAATGTAACACTTATTTTTTCAGCAGCACAGGCACTGCTCGCTGCAAGAGCGGGAGCAACCTTTGTTTCGCCGTTTGTCGGCAGATTGGATGACGTGGGTGCACATGGCATTGAACTGATCGAAGAGATCGCGACTATCTTTAATATCCACGGTATAGAAACAGAGATTATTGCCGCTTCTATCCGCAAACCGGAAGATGTTACTGCTTGTGCAATGGCCGGTGCTCATATTGCTACCGTGCCTTATGAGACAATGAAAAAATGTATCGACCATCCTCTCACAACACAGGGTATCGAACGCTTCCTTAAAGATTGGGAGACTGTACCCAAGAAATAAGCAACGGTTACAAGGTAAAGCACCATCTACCGCAGTGGATGGTGCTTTTTTGCTGTTTGTTATCTTTTGGCAAGCCGGTTTTCAGGTGTAATTTATTGACGCTATAAATAAAATGGTATATAGTTGTAATGATATAGTTAAATACTATATTTAGAAGGTCAAGCGTTAAAATGTTTACTAAAATTTTCTGCGCAATTCTTTCACTGTCTCTTTGCAGCGGTATGTTAACCGGGTGTACCAAGAGCAATAAAACAGGGTCAATCCAATCCGATCCGGTACAAGTTGAGCCTGTTCAAATAGAAGAACCCCAAATACCATACAGCAACCATATTTCTGCCAATAAAGAAAAGCTCGATGCGGCAGTAGATCAAATTAACAAAGATTATGGTGTAATGGGCAGCAGTGTTGCTGTGTGGGAGCATGATGCCATTGTTTACAGCCATTCTTACGGCACTGCAAGTTTGCGAAAAACACAAAGCATCAACGAAATAACAGGCGAAGTTACAACTGCTGATACAACTCCTGCAAATTGCGGTACAAAATACAGGGTTGCATCCATCTCTAAAATAGTAACTACGATGTTGGCTATGCAGCTGCAAGAACAAGGCAGGCTTAGCCTCGAAACGGATATTGCTGCACTTGTAAACGAAAAACTGCAAAATCCTTATTATCCAAACGACAAAGCAACCATAGAAATGCTGATGACACATACCTCGGGAATTATCGACGGAGCGGGTTACAAAAGTGCCATTAATAAACAACCGTTCCCTGCGCTCGATGTAGTTTTGCAGCGTAATAATTTCAGCGGCTTAAAACCGGGTTCCTCCTATAGCTATTCTAATTTTGGTATGGGCTTGGTGGCAGGTGCCATTGAAAATGTTACGGGCGAGCCATTTTGCGACTATGCTAAAAATGCTTTGTTTGAACCACTTGGCATAGATGCATCGTTTGTCACCGACTATATTAAAGACCGTAATTCCATTGCCACATTTGGCAGCGAAGACCCGCTAAGTTGGGGTAATATGAAAGAAATTTACGGGCAAATCCCGGTAGGGCAGATGTATCTATTAGGGCATGGCAACCTTTTTATCAGCGCTGAAGATTCAGCACAAATCGGCATCATTTTGTCTGGTGACGGAACGTACCAGGGTAAGTGCTATCTCAAAAAAGAAACTTTAGATAATATTCATTCCCCTCGTGTGTATGACTATAAAACAAACGTAACGCGGGGGCTTGCTGTGCAAATAACATCCGATATTATTGAGGGTGTAACTTTATATGGGCATCAAGGCAACGCCTATGGCGCTATTTCCTGTATTTTCTATGATCCTAGTACTCAGCGCGGCGTGGTATTCCTTACCAACGGGGCGAGTGCAAAGCGCGCAGAAAGTCAGATTTATGCGGTAAATGATGCCATTGTGAAACAGATTTGGCAATACCTATGATGGGAGTATTTTTGGGATGAAACAACGAATTTTTATAATGTTATTTGCCTGCTTGTTGCTTTCGGGTTGTACCGGAGGGTTGCTTGCAGGCGATTCTTCGAAACAGGGCTCATCTGAAACGGTTAACTCGGGCGATGCGGAAAGCAAACCGCCGAAGGATGAAGCCATACATACTGCAACTTTATTTGCAGCGGGCGATAATCTTATTCACGATGTGATATATGAGCAGGCTTTGCGGCGTACACAAAACAAGGGCTATAATTTTTTGCCGGTGTATGAGAATATGAATGCACAAATTGCGGCTGCCGATATTTCTTTTATTAATCAAGAAGCTCCCATCGCCAAAGGGTTTCCGCCCTCCAGCTATCCCCGCTTTAATGCACCCACACAACTTGCCGGAGACTTGAAAACACTTGGTTTTGATGTAGTAAATATTGCAAACAATCATATACTGGATAAGGGCTTGCAAGGCCTTACAGAAACCATTGATATATTGCGCTCTACACAAGGGCTTACTATGATCGGGGCATATCAATCAGAGAAAGAATACGACACAACAACGTTGATAGCAAAAAACGGTATCAAGTTTGCATTTTTGGGTTTTACCCAACACACAAACGGTTTGCGCCTACCCGATGAAAATGCCGGTATGCTTGTTTACACCGATGAGCTCGAGGCAATCGAACGGCAGATTACAGCTGCACGCAAAGTTGCCGATGTCGTAGTGGTTTCGGTCCACTGGGGCGAAGAGGGGATGAAGCAGACGACGCTTTATCAGCAAAACATTGCAAAACATTTTGCTCAATACGGTGCAGACATTGTAATCGGTACGCATCCGCATGTGCTGCAACCGATAGAATATGTCGATGGTGCAGACGGGCATAAAGCATTGGTTTTCTATTCGTTGGGCAATTTTGTATCCGCACAGGTAGACCCCGAAAATTTAATTGGCGGCATTGCAAAAATTACCGTGCAAAAAAACGATACTACGGGTAAAATCAGCGTTATAGACCCAAAACTCTCGGTTGTGATTACTCATTTTGGTTTAGGCTTTCACGATTTAAAGCTCTATCCGCTAGCCGATTATACCGATGAACTTGCCGAAAAACATGGTGTTGTGTTAAAATACGGCAAATGGTTTGATACAAAGTTTATAAAAAATTTTGTTGAAGAAGTGATAGATAAACAGTTTATAGAATAAGGAGTACAAGGCTTGAAACGATTGTTGCTACAATTTTGTATATTGCTGCTGCCTTTCATATTTTTTGGCAGCCATAACACTTTTGCGGCAGAGCAGGCAGCCGAGCTTACTGCGGGATGTGTATTTACAACATCACAAAACAGCAGTGACGTATGGGCGTTAAAAGACGGTAACCGTACCACACGATATTGCAGTGCAGGCGAAACCAACATTAAACTTACAAACGAGCAGCCGTTTAAAAGCCTTTATATTATATGGGATACACCGCCTCAACCGTGGACGTTGGCTGCCGAACAAGGCAGCTTACCATTTGGTTCTTATGGATTTATTCACGAATTTATTGAATTACAGTCGCCGCAAAATACGGTAACCCTTACTGTAAACAACGATAAAAACACCATCTGTGATATTTATGTATTTGCGGAAGGAGAATTGCCCGCTTGGGTGCAGCTCTGGCAGCCGCCTTATCAAGATGCAGACATGCTGCTGTTGCCCACCCATGCAGACGATGAGCATTTGTTTTTTGGCGGTACAATGCCCTATTATGCAGGCGAAAAAGGTTTAAAAGTGCAGGTTGCCTACCTAACCAACCATTGGGCAGAGCCTTACCGTCCACACGAATTGATTGATGGATTGTGGGAGGTTGGTATAACCGCATACCCGGTGATTTCCGGCTTTGCAGATAGATATGCAGGCAGTTTGGAACAGGCGCAGAGGCTTTATAAGCAAGAGGATGTTATGGCTTATCAGGTAGAGCAATTGCGGCGTTTTAAACCAGACGTAGTTGTAGGGCACGATGTTAACGGCGAATACGGCCACGGGGTACATATTTACAACACGCTCACCTTGCAGAAAGCGCTTGAACGAAGTAACGACCCTACTCAATATCCCAGCAGCGCACAGCAATACGGTGTATGGGATGTGCCCAAAACCTATTTGCATCTTTATGATAAAAACACGATGCTTATGGATTGGAATATCCCCCTAAAACATTTTGGCGGAAAAAGCGCAATCGAAATGGCAAAACAGGGGTTTGCAAAGCATGTATCTCAGCAAAAATACTTTACGGTAGAGGATTATGGGCCCTATGACTGCAGAAAATTCGGTCTTTATCGCACAACCGTTGGGCCGGATGTTATAGGCGGTGACTTTTTTGAGAACATCTGTTTTGAGGTTCCTGAATCTCAGCCTGTATCGGTAGAAGAACAACTGGAGATAAAAAAACCTGAAACAACACCTGCGGCTAAAGAGATACAAGAAAATGCCGATGATAAAATTATTGGCAAGCCTTCCGCTTGGGTGGCACTCCTTGCTTGTTTGGCAGTGGGTTTAACAACAGGAGCGGCAACTATTCTCGCTTACAGAAAAAGCAGAAAGCCCAAACACTAATACAAACAAGGAGTTAACGGTGAGAGTAAGTATTATTGTGCCTTCACTCAACCCCGATGAAAAGTTATTAACGGTGGTGAGCGGGCTTGTAAAAGCCGGCTTCCAACGTATTATTTTGGTGGATGACGGCAGCAAACAAGAGAATAAACATTACTTTAACGCTGCTGTTACAGAAAACCGCCAGTGTGTTTTGTTGCGCCATAATAAAAACCTTGGCAAGGGCAGGGCGCTAAAAACTGCATTAAATTATTTTCTGAATAACCAAAACAACGACATCGGCGTAATAACCGTTGACGGAGATAATCAGCACAAGGTTGAGGATGTTCTCGCCTGTGCCGAAGCACTGGAACAGAACCCCGAAAGCCTAGTGCTTGGCTGCCGTGATTTTTCTTTGCCGGATGTACCGCCCCGCAACGCATTTGGTAACAAAGTAACGGCATGGTGTTTTAAAGCACTTTGCGGTATTTCTGTAACGGATACACAGACAGGACTTCGCGGAATATCCGCTGCATTTGCCTATGAAATACTTGACCTTTCCGGCGAACGTTTTGAATATGAAACCAATATGCTGATGCAAGCGAAACGCCTTGATATTGCTATTTTAGAAGTACCTATCAGCACGGTTTATATCAACGACAATGCTACCTCGCATTTCAATCCTCTGCGCGATTCCTTTAGTATCTATCATCAGATATTAAAATTTTTATGGTCGGGTATTGCATCTGTCGGGTGTGATTATTCGCTGTTTCTGCTGCTGAATCGGTTGTTTGCAGGGCAGCTTTTACGGCATAGGTTGTTGATAGCCACAGCAGGTGCACGTTTATGTTCATCGGTTTTAAACTATTTGCTCAATAAAAACTATGTGTTTGGCAGCAAAACTCCGGTAAAAACAACGATGGTTAAATATTATATTTTATGTATTTTGCAAATGATGGCAAGTTATGGCGCCGTGTTTTTATTCACATCGGTATTTTATGTGCCTGCTGCTGTATCAAAGTTAATTGCAGATTCTATTCTGTTTTTTATCAGTTTTAAAATTCAGCGCGAACTGATCTTTAATAAAACAAATAAGGAGCAATCATTTTGACAACGGAAATAATGCAGCGAAAAAACAAGCGTTTTGCCGAAATCCGCGAACGCAAACAAGGCAGAGGTTCGCCTGTTAGGCGCACTATTTTACGTTGTTTAGCGGTGATTGGCACGTTGTTGCTTTCTATATTGATTTTTTTGTTTGGCGCTATAACAATGATATGCCGCGGCCCTTCGCCTACCGTGCGGGATTTGTTTGTAACAACTGTGATGGAAACCAGTGCGGCTAAATTTTTGGCCCATATGTACTTTTCGGATGACGAAATTAGAGTAATCCAGCTGAAAAATGCGGTAGTAGACATTCAAGAGGTGACCGATACAAGCGTAGAGTTTATACAAAGTGATAGTGTTTTACCCAAAGATACCATTGAATTGCTGGAGGTGGGCGGTTCTACCTTTAAGGGGAAAATGCTCATTGTCCATGATCCGTCACGCATTAGGGTTGCAACGGCGCCCGTGTTTGGCAAAGACATAGACGGGGTGAGAATGGAGGATTTTGTGAAAAACGAGAAAGCAACGGCGGGCATTAACGGCGGTGCTTTTTATGATGAGAACGGTGTAGGCAGGGGTGGGATGCCTCTGGGCGTAGTTATAAAAGACTCTAAACTGGTGAATGGGTCGCTTAACACGGCAGATTCTGTAGTAATAGGCTTTGACCAAAGCAACAAGCTAATTGTGGGCAAAATGTCAGGGCAAGAGGCGCTCGACTTGAAGCTGCGGGATGCAGTGAGTTTTGGCCCTGTGTTTATTGTAAACGGGAAGCCTGTTGATGTAGCAGGGACGGGCGGAGGACTAAACCCCCGCACTGTAATTGGTCAGCGCGCAGACGGTGCAGTGCTCATGCTCGTCATTGATGGCAGGCAGGCGCACAGTATCGGTGCATCTTACAAAGATTGCATTGACGTGATGATGCAATACGGGGCAATCAATGCAGCCAATCTGGACGGAGGCTCCTCCAGTATGATGATATACAACGGCGAGGTGGTCAATGTCAGTGCATCACTGTACGGTTCACGCAAATTGCCAACAGCCTTTATTGTAAAGTAGGTAAACAAAATGCAGCAAACATACATACCCGCTAAAAAGAAGAAACGGCTTTTTCTTATGGCGCTTCTCCTCTTTTTTTTAACTATGCTGATTATAGTTATATGTAGTTTAGCCTGGCTGTGGCAGTATCTTGCACGCTATGAGGCAAACACTCCTAATGCATCCTTACAGCGCTATGCCGATTGGTTGAAAGCAGGGGATTATGATGCTATTTATGCATCATCCGGCTTTCAAGCTAATCGATTCACCAAAAAAGAAGATTATATCCGCTACATAAAATCCACGTTTAAAGGTGAGCAGAGTACGGCAACTTTTATTAAAAAACCATCGCAAACCCCCAATAGTATGCTGTATGATATGTATCTTGAAGGGAAACGGGCAGGTAGCCTAGAGGTTACACCATCTGCACCGGGCAGCGATTATCGGTGGACGGCACGTGCTCAATTGCCGTGCATAGAGAAATTTACAATTACTGCACCTGCGCATGTCAAGGTTATGGTAAACGGCGAAGAACTCGGCATCGATGTTTCTTCAAACAACGAACCTGCAAAATACTACAATGGTGTACAACAGCAAGATTTGATTCCCAATCAAATACGATA
Organism: Hydrogenoanaerobacterium saccharovorans; assembly: GCF_003814745.1. Lineage (NCBI taxonomy): Bacteria > Bacillati > Bacillota > Clostridia > Eubacteriales > Oscillospiraceae > Hydrogenoanaerobacterium > Hydrogenoanaerobacterium saccharovorans. The sequence continues at coordinate 1,043,663 of NZ_RKRD01000001.1, forward strand.
CGATGTAGAAGGGCTGCTTTTACCCCCGGTTGTTACTGCACAAAAACAAAACGGAGAACCTTGCAAAGTTATTAAAGAAAGCGCAACAAAAATAATTGTTTCGGTGCCCGTTAGCAAAGAAGTGCAAAAACAGCACGAAGAACTGCTCGAAAAAGCAGCTAAAACTTATGCCGCGTATATCACCATGGATGCCGGTTTTTCTGAACTGCGGCAATACCTTTTTGATAAAACAGAATTTTACAATGCAATCAAAGATTTTTACAACGGGTGGTATATTCCGCATGATTCTTTTGAATGCCGTAATGTAAAATTATCGGATTTATTTGAATATTCTGATAACGATTATACAGGCAGCATCTCTTTTGATTATGTGATAAAAAAGGGTACAAAAGAATACGTTTATCCTTCCAGTTATCAGCTTTCGTTTATCAAAATAAACAATCAATGGAAGCTAATAAACATTGTAACACGCTAAAACTCTAAAAGCTGTGCATGATGTGCGCGGCTTTTTTTGCATCACATTTCATAGTTATTTAATATGAAAATAAGAGCGATTGGGTTACAGTTTTATTTATTTTGTAAAAATGAAAGAATAAATAGTTACAAAAACCCGTTTGATATTACAATCAATACAACCGAAAAACATTATATAATAAAGCTATCAAATAAGTCCGAATTTTGAATCAATAGGTAAAGGGGTAGTATACAATGAGCAAACCAAAAGATTTACTTTTTGCAACATTAAGGCATGAGGCAACCAATGCAGTTCCGTGGGTTCCGTTTGCAGGTGTTCATGCAGGAAAGCTGGTAGGCTACGATGCAACCGAAGTATTAACCGACGGCGAAAAGCTGTACAAGGCACTAATGGAAGTGAACAAACTTTACAAGCCCAACGGTCAGCCCGTTGTATTCGACCTGCAAATCGAAGCTGAAATTTTAGGGTGCGAGCTAGTCTGGACAAAAGACGGCCCGCCGTCTGTCAAAACGCATCCGCTTGAAGATACAACCGATATTCCCTGCAAGTGCACTGTTCCAACCAAAGAAGATGGCAGGCTGCCCATGGTTTTGGATGTAATGCGCCGTATGAAAGTCGCGGTGGGCGATACAACTGCTCTTTACGGTCTTATCTGCGGCCCGTTCACATTGGCTTCGCATCTGCGCGGCAACGACATTTTTATGGATATGTTTGATGATGAAGATTATGTACATAATCTGTTGGATTACTGTACCGAAGTGGGGAAAAAAATCTGTGAATATTACATTGAAGCGGGCATGGATATCATTGCAGTGGTTGACCCGTTGGTTTCGCAGGTTTCGTCCGACCATTTTGAGGAGTTCCTCTCCAAACCGTTCACCGAGCTGTTTGACCATATCCGCAATCTAAAAGCGTTTTCTTCCTTCTTTGTTTGCGGCAATGCAACCAGAAACATCGAGGTAATGTGCAAAACCAATCCCGACTCGATCTCTGTGGATGAAAATGTGGATTTAGTTAAAGCAAAAGAGATTACCGACCGTTACAACATAGCTATCGGCGGCAATATTCCGCTCACATCGGTTATGCTGCATGGTACACAGCAGGATAACATGAAATATGTAATAGACTTAATGGACAAAATCGAGAACAAGAAAAACCTTATCATCGCGCCCGGATGTGATATGCCGTTTGATATTCCCGTTGAAAACACCATCGGTATTGCACAGGCGGTTTTGCAGCCCGACGATGTACGCGAGATGATTAAAAATTATGTTGCGGTGCAAGAAGATATTCAGGTGGACTTGCCCGACTACGATCATTTGGAGAAAACACTTGTAGAGGTATTTACCCTCGATTCGCTTACCTGCGCTGCTTGCACCTATATGATGGGGGCAGCAAATGTAGCAAAAGAGCATTTTGGTGATGCCATTGATATGGTAGAATATAAGTTTACCAAAAAAGAGAACATTGCACGCTGTGTAAAGATGGGGGTTACCAATCTGCCATGTATCTACATCAACGGCAAGCTGAAATTCTCTTCCATTATTCCCAGCAAAGATGAACTGCAAACTGCCATTGAAACTGCCATTGCAGAAATAAACAGCAAATGATTGCGAGGTGACGATATGACCGGATTGTATCTCATCACAGGATTTTTAGGAGCGGGGAAGACAACATTCCTTAAAAAGTTCATTCGTCAAATGGCAGGGCAACGCATGCGCATTCTTGTCAATGAGTTTGGGCGCGAAGGTATTGACGGCAAGCTGTTATCCGAGTTGGGCGTACTGGTCGATGAAATCAATAACGGTTCCATCTTCTGTTCGTGCCGCCTTGATAAGTTTGAGGCGGTACTTCAAGATGCTCTGATGGATGCTCCCGAACTGATTATCGTTGAGGCTTCCGGTCTGTCTGACCCTACCAATATCCGAAAAATTTTAGCGCAGCAAGATAAATTTGGAGGCATTGAGTTTTTAGGCAGCATCTGTATTGTAGATGCGGTCAACTTGAAAAAGGTATTTGATACTGCGAGAGTATGCAAAAAACAAATCAGTATCAGCGACTTGCTCATCATCAATAAAACCGACCTTGCCGATGAAATGCAAATTGCCGAAACCGAGCAGCTGATTCGCCAATTTTACCCTCATATTGTTATGCACCGCACCAGCTTTGGCGATATGAAACCGCAATGGCTGGAAGAATTGCGGGATGCGGTTAAAGAAGAGGACATGCCGCGGTTTCAAACGAAAGACCTCGGTTTGCAAAAGGCACTCGTAACCATCAAGGATAATATGACAGGATATGAGCTTACAAAGTTTCTTGAAATGTTTGTGGAAGATACCTATCGTATCAAAGGTTTTGTAAAACTTGGCGGTGAGCATTATCTTGTCGATTGTGTAGGCTCTATGGTAGATGTAAAGCCTTATGATGGTTTGGTTGAAAACGGCAACAAAATAGTAGTGCTTGCCGGCCCCGGTATGCCAATGCAAAAAAGTTTAGAAAAGGCTGCCCAATGGTACCGCGATAAGATTGAACGGGTAGAACGAGGCGACTAAACCCCCAATTAAATTTTTCTTTTTGGTATGTTTGTAATTGGCTGTGGGAAACCTTATACTATGTATAAAAATGGGTGCATAGGAGAAGGAGAAAAATGAAAAAAATTGCTTTTTTTGACACCAAGCCCTATGATAAAATTTGGTTTGACCAAATAAAAGCCGATTACGATTTTGAACTGGTTTACTTTGAAGAAAAACTCACCAGCAATACTGCATCTATGGTGCAGGGGTATGACGGAGCCATTGCCTTTGTAAACGATACAATCGATAAAAATGCGATCGAAACGCTTGCTAAAAACGGTGTTGGCATCCTTGCTATGCGCTGCGCGGGTTATAACAACATCGATTTTAAGGCGGCGTTTCAAAAGTTGCATGTGGTTCGCGTACCGGCTTATTCGCCCTATGCAGTTGCAGAGCATGCTATGGCAATGCTGCTTTGCCTTAACCGCAAGCTGCACCGTGCTTTTAACCGTACCCGCGAATATAACTTCAGCCTAAACGGTTTGACGGGATTTGACCTGCACGGTAAAACGGCAGGTGTTATCGGCACAGGTAAAATTGGCCGTGTGTTTATTGATATCTGCCGTGGTTTTGGTATGAACGTTCTTGCGTTCGACCCTTACCCGGCAAAAGACAGCGGTATTGAATATGTAGAGCAGGAAGAATTGTTTGCCCGTGCGGATGTGATTTCGCTACATTGTCCGCTGACAAAAGAAACTGCTCACATCATCAACAAAAAAACACTTGCACTTATGAAAGACGGCGTTGTCCTCATCAACACCTCTCGCGGAGCACTTATTGACAGCGATGAACTGCTGGAAGCAATTAAATCCGGTAAAGTAGGGGGCGCAGCACTCGATGTTTATGAAGAGGAATCCGACCTGTTTTACGAAGATTTTTCAAACACCAACATTCAAGATGATGTGCTTGCACGCCTCATTTCAATGCACAACGTGCTTATCACTTCGCATCAGGCGTTTTTAACCAACGAGGCACTGCAGAACATTGCAGAAACCACGTTGAAAAATCTGGAAGAATACTTTGCAGGCAAATTGCTTCAAAACGAAATTTGCTACCAATGCGACAAGTTGGGTAAATGCGAAAAATTACCTAATGGGCGCTGCTTTTAAAAAATACGGCACTGCAAATCTTTATTGATTTGCAGTGCCGTATTTTTGGTTTAATAAAGCTTATCTTCGCCTAGTTTCTCTCTCCACAGCTCTTCCAGGATTTTCAAATCCTCTTTAAACTCTACAATATTCTGAGTCTCTTTCATTTCAAGCTCTTCTAAAATAGTAAATGTAAATGATCGTGCCCCAAACTCGTTCCAATCTTTTTGCAATTTACTGTTAAAGCATGAACCTGTCATCGACATAAAATTAAAACGGTTCTGCGACCCTTTCAAATCTGTTTCACACATTAACAGCATTTTGCCTGTTACTTTGTTGGTTATTACATAAGCACCACCGGTTATTGCACGCTCTTTATATTCTTTTAAAATCTCTTTTTTACGGGTTTTTACGTCCAAATCAGTACCCCATTTCTTTTAAAATGCGCGAAAGAACGGCAAAACGTTCCCCCAACATCTCATCATCTACTGCCAATGCGTCGCGAAACAATGCAATGTCCTCATCAATATTTTCGTTATCCGTGCACACTGCAACCGTCATAGCGTCACCTTGAATGCCTACGCGGTCGATAACGGGCTGTTCGGTATCATACAATTTAGGGTAGCGGTACGCATCGCGAAAATGCTGCTTGGTGCGGCATATTAATATGGCAAGGTCTATTACACGGTGCAGGGGCAATTCCTCCGATTGACGTGACCATTTTTCGCCTGTATGGCGCCATACCTTTGCAGAAACATCTACTTTACCGCGGTCATTCCATTGTGCAAGCCCCAAAGATAATCCTTTTGCATCCGATTGATAAGCATATCTGCCGTCAACATTTTCGTAATTTTCCGAAACAATTACCGGTTTATGTTTTAACATAGTAGGTATTTTCATTTTACTCATCCTTTATATTTAGTAAATTAGTAAATTAGTAATTTAGTAAAGTATAATATAATGTAAAACTTATGTCAATACATAAAAGAGGTACAGTATTTACAAAAAATACCTATTTTTACAATCTTAAAAATGATACAATAACAATAGGATGAGGAGTGGTGGGTTTTGACAGCAAGACAGATAGAGCAAAACTATGTGGTGATTGCAGACAAGGTGTATCAGCCTGAGGTTGTTCCGGTAGATTATGCGGGCTTTTTGGTATACAATGTAGCTATTACATTTGAAGATGGATTATCCTTTCAAAAATCAAGTTTAGAATTTGATGATAATCAGAATTTATCGGTTGAACTGTGCCAAAAAGTGCTTGCTGCACTCACATCAGCATGCCGCGAGCATTTTAATAAAACGGGGCTGCTGCCCAAGCAAAAATATTATCAGCCTCATATCACTGCTTGTTATTTAAAAGGGAAGCAATAAACTTTTTTAATATGATATTTTTTGATATAGGGAGGTGAAGGAACTGAACACCGTTTGGGGAGTTGGTTCAGCAAGCGGTTGTGCATTGGGAAAAGCGGTTGTATTTACACCAAAACGGCAGATTGTTCCGCGCAGAATAATAACCGACCCTGAGGCGGAGCTGGCTCGGCTGAGCAAAGCACGTGAAGAGTATGGTACAGAGTTATCGTTGCTGTATAAGCAAACTCTTCAAAAAATGGATCAGCCCTCTGCCGATATATTTTTGATGTACAGCATGTTGTTGGAAGATGACGACATTATCGATAACATTGAACAAATGGTACGAACAGAGCATATGAATGCAGATTACGCATTGCAATCGGAAATGAAACGTCTATTCGAGCTTTTTTCTGCTATGGAGGACGAGTACATGCGTGAGCGCAGCTCGGATATCGAAAACATTGCCAACGAGCTGATCATGCGTATGCAGGGTACGAATACCTCGCTTGAAATTAATAAAAGCAAAGGAAAGCAAAATTTAATTTTGGTGGCAGATGTACTTACCCCTGCTGATATCGTAGGGCTCGACCGCAGTTGTATCAAAGGTGTGGTGTCAGAACACGGCAGCATACATTCGCATGCCTCTATTTTGTGCCGTGCCATGGGTATGCCTATGGTTGTTGAGGCTCAAGGTGCTACCTGCTGTATAACCGATGGCGCAACAGTTGCGGTGAGCGGTGATACGGGCGAAGTGGTTTGCGAACCGGATGAGGCAATTATTGAACGCTATATGGCGCAAATTGCAGAGCACGATAAACAACGCCACCGTTACGAAAAGGCGGCAGATCTCAAGGCAGTTACGCTGGATGGGCAGGAGCTGCGCGTAACGGTAAACATCTTTAGTGCAGAGGATTTGAATAAAGCCGACTGGGATTTAATTGACGGAGTGGGCTTGTACCGCAGCGATTTTCTTTATCTTTCGGGAAAGGATTATCCAAGTGAAGCCCAATTGTTTCGTGCTTATAAAAGCGCAGCAGAAAAGGCAAAAGGCAGAGATGTGGTGATTTCCGCTTTTGACATCGGGGGAGATAAATGCGCAGATTATATGCAGCTGCCTAAAGAAGAAAACCCGTTTTTAGGCAAAAGGGCAATTCGCATTTGTCTTGAACGCCCCGACCTGTTTTGTATACAACTGCGTGCTGTTCTTAAAGCAAGTGCATATGGCAGGGTAAAATTGCTTTTGCCTATGGTCTCTGGTACAGATGAGGTGAAACAGACGCGGCATTTGCTTTACAGGGTAATGAAGCAATTGAAAAAAGAGAATGTTCATTTTGATGAGCACCTGCCTGTTGGGGTAATGATTGAAACACCTGCTGCGGTTATCACTAGCGACGTTTTGGCAAAAACAGCAGATTTTTTTAGTATTGGTTCCAACGACTTAACCCAGTTTGTTTTGGCGGCGGACCGTCTGAACCCTCAGGTAGAAAAGTTGTACGATGTTTGCAGTCCATCGGTGCTTCGAAGTATTGCGTTAGTAGTACGCAATGCACAAAAACATAAAATCCCCGTGTCTATTTGCGGCGAGGCTGCGGGCGATACCGAATTGATACCTCTTTGGGCGGCGCTGCGTATCAATGAACTCAGCGTTTTGCCTTGTGATGCGGCACAGGTAAAGTATCATGTGCGCCAGATGCACTGTAACGGCATACGTGCATCTTTAGACGAAGTTTTGTGCTGTACCTCAGCGGATGATGTGCGCAGGCTCTTAAAAAAATTTTCACAATAAAAAACAGGGCTTCTCATTGAGAAGCCCTGTTTTTGTTTGTAGCAATCTTATATGGTTTCGGGTTCATCGTAGGTTTCGCCAAAAGTGTCTACGGTCACCTTTTTCATGCGTTGGTCTTCATAAGGCTTGTCACTGCGGTCACGCGGAACAGCCACAATGCGGTCAGCCTCTTCAATGCCCTCAATCACCTTGCCGAAAGCAGCGTATTGGCCATCCAGAAAAGGTGCATCGTCAACCATAACGAAAAACTGTGAGCCTGCGCTGTTGGGGTTCTGTGCACGAGCCATCGAAAGCACCCCTTTGGTGTGGGCAAGGTCATTTTTAAAACCGTTTCCGCTAAATTCACCTTTTATCGAGTAACCGGGGCCGCCAATACCAATCCCCTGCGGGTCGCCGCCCTGAATCATAAAGCCGGGGATGACACGGTGAAAAATAACCCCGTCATAAAAGCCGCGGTTTACCAGTGATACAAAGTTTTTTACGGTATTCGGTGCAATGTCCGGATACAATTCCGCTTTGATCATACCGCCGCTTTCCATTTCAATCGTAACAATTGGGTTTTTCATTGTATAAACCTCATTTCATATTTTAAATAAATATGTTTGTTATTATACCACAAGATTTAGTAATTTAAAATGTAAAACTTTTTTTCGTCATACTATTTTATTTTACACCATTAATTGATATAATAAAAAATACGTGGTTGTCGATTCGCGACAGATAATATGTGTAGGGAGATTTATTTATGTTTAAAAAAATGATTGCATTGTTCATTTCTGCCGCGATAGCGGCTTCTTATACAATAACTGCTTTTGCTGCCGAGGCTTCAACCCCGCCACCCACTGTCGCAGAGGCATACGTGGTGATGGATGCAGAAACGGGACAAGTTTTGATTGAAAAAAATATGAATACAAAAGAGTATCCTGCAAGTATCACCAAGATTTTAACCGTTGCTTTGGGGCTTGAAAAAGGTAAGCTGGAGGACAGCGTAAATGTTACGCAAGATGCCGTATTTGCGATTGAGCCGAACAGTTCTCACATTGCGCTTCAACCAGACGAAATTGTAACAATGAAAGACCTTGTTTATGCAACGATGCTGCCCTCGGCAAACGATGCGGCAAACGTGATTGCAGAACATATCGGCGGTACAATGAAAGATTTTGCCGATATGATGAACCAAAAAGCGGAAGAACTAGGTGCTAAAAACACCCATTTTGTTAACGCAAACGGGTTGCCCGATGATGACCATTATACAACAGCATACGATATGGCGCTTATTACAAAATATGCTATTAGTGTGCCCGGTTTTATGGATGTATTCGGAATGAAGGATACCTATACAATATACCCCACAAACAAGCAGCCAAAAGAGCGTAAGTTTGCTACCGAGCATATGATGCTTGTTGAGTCTAAATTCTACTACGAGGGTACTCTCGGGGGCAAGTTGGGTTGGACACAAGAGGCAAAGCATACCAGTGTTACGCTTGCTGAAAAAAACGGTATGAAGCTAATTGTTGTAGTGCTGAAATCGGACAAGTACGATAAGTTTAAAGATTCCATTGCCTTGTTGGATTACAGCTTTGATAATTTTAAACGCATGTCAATCACCAAAGACAAACTGAAAACGTTTAATATTTCGCATTACCGTTCGGGCGGTTCGGCTGAAAATGTTAATATTTACGGCGAAAAAGAGTACAGTTTTCTTGTGCACAAAAATATGTCGGATGCCGACGTCAGCATAGATTATGATGTTCCAGAATATTATTCCGATGAAAAAATCCATCCTGCTGTTGTTTTTGAAACCAGCAGTATAAGCATGTACGAAAAGATTGGCAGTTACCCCATGGATTATCAAATCCTTGCACTGGATGCCGAAGCAGACTCCACAAATGCCGATGTTCCTAAAAAACCTACCATTACCTCCCAGCTCATAGGTATCCTCAAAGTGATTGGTATCGTGGTGTTATCCGTTCTCGGTCTTGTTGTATTATTGTTTTTGGTTATGCTGATTATTCGTGGCTACAACCAGTTTTGCAAATGGCATCGCCGCCAAAAGCGTATAAAACGTATTCAGCAATATGATGACCCCGATATTATTACAAGGCCATTGCCGCCTGCTACAAGACGTAAAAAATAAAATCAACCGCCACCGGCAGAAGCCGATGGCGGTTTTTTACACTAAATTTTGCAATACAAGGTAAGCGCCGCCGAAAAAAGCATCCGGCATAATCGTAACATTGGTAAGCAGTTTTTGAGTATCTTGTGTTTTAAGTATCTCTTTAATCACCAACGCCGCGTATTTTGTACGTACACGCTTATTAAACAGGGTTGTGGTGTCACGCAGAGTATCCAAAATGCCTTGTTTATTATCGGTACTGCCTTTCAATTTATCTGGTATTTGTACGGCGTCAACCTCTTTTTTTAAGCGTTTCAGCCATATATCTTGCGAATAGATTTTTTCGCTGCTTAACCCAAAGGTTTCTCCCGCAACTTCAGCACAAACCAAAGCGATGTTGCTTGTGTTAGTTTCAGTAACGCCCCGTTCTACCAAAAATTTTGTAATACGTCCCCAAAACATCTTGTCCAGCATCGAATTTTTATCTGTTGTATTATGGAGTAATATTCCTGCTTCTTCGGCTTTTTTACTAAAATCTTGGGTTAGTTTTTTAGCAAACCCGCAAATAAATGTGTACGCATGTCCATCGTAAGCGCCGTATGCTTTCAGTGTATCCAAATAGCCCAATCGTATGTTGCGCCGTATGGTCATACGGTCGAACACCAGTGTTGGGCCTAAATCCCAGTATGAGCGGATGAGCTTTACCTGCCTTGCCAGACGGAGCTCTTCTTTTTTAACAACACCAAATGCTTCCAAATCCACTGCAATAATGTTTGTTGCCCCGCGTGCCAACGCCATTTTAACAGGCAGATTGTCATAATATGCACCGTCAATATAACGTATGCCGTCTATCAAATAGGGCTTTATGGCAGGGTAGATGGATGCACTTGCAAGGATGTAATCAATCATTTTGCCTTTCGGCATTTCATTTTTGTAAAGCTCATGAGGTTTGCGAGAATCCATTTCCATAGTTACCACACCATAATCAATGGGAGATGAACGGATTTTTTCTTCATCAAAATAAGAGCTTAATGTTTCTTTTAAGGGGTTGCTGCCTGTACCGCCGTGTTTGATAAAGTTGCGTACAAACGTACGGTAGGTTTGCACTACTTTTTGCCGTACATTTTGCTGTTCGTCAATCTGTACATCAAACACATGGCTGGTTTCTATTTTATCCCAAAGCGCAACTGCTGTTTCGTAGTCCCCCTGTGTAATTAGCGAGCCATTGATTGCGCCTATGGATGTGCCCGTTACAATGTCTATGCCAATATCCATCTCGCGCAATGCCTGCCAAACCCCCAGCTCGTACGAGCCGCGCGAGCCGCCGCCAGCCAAAACCAGTGCAGTTTTACCCAAATTGCATACCCCCTTTTTGTTATTATATTACCACATTATACCACAACAGACAATGCAAATCCTTGCAATATAATCATGCTAATCACAATATATTGTAGTTTATCGTAAGATATTCCCTTGACAGTTTGTACTTATTTAGGTACAATTTTAGTGATAAAATATATAATTACAACTGTAGGTCACATATTGCTTTTAGGCAGTATGTTGAAATGGGAAGTCGGGTGAAAATCCCGCGCAGGGCCGCTGCTGTAAGTGCGGAGTGCCGATCAAAATGTCACTGGAGAAATCCTCTGGGAAGGCGTATCGGTGTGAAGATGCACAAGCCAGAATATCTGCCTACAGTTTATAAATGCGTACAGTTCTGCGGTAGCCAGCGTACGTTTTGAAAATTTTGAATGTAGATTTTCATAACACCGCTTTGGCATGTGCAGATGCTGGGGCGGTGTTTTATCATGTATGCGAACTTGACCTAAAAAAGAAAAAGGAGAATGACGAATGAACAAGTCGCAAAAAAACATCTTAAAAGCATCTATCCTCGTGTCCATGATGATGCTCAGTTCAGTGCCTGCCTATGGTATGCACATTGCAGAGGGAATGCTCCCTGCTAACTGGAGCCTCATATGGAGCGCAATTTTCCTCCCGTTTTTTGTATGGGGCTTTTTAGCCATCAAAAAGCAGTGTGCGGGTAACAACCGTATCAAAATGCTTTTGGCAATGTCGGGTGCTTATTGCTTTGTACTCTCTGCTTTAAAAATGCCTTCTATGGTAACGGCAAGCTCATCTCACCCAACGGGTACAGGGCTTGGTGCTATCTTGTTCGGTCCGGCTGCAATGGCAGTGCTGGGGTTTATTGTATTACTGTTTCAGGCAATTTTGCTTGCACATGGCGGGCTTACCACACTCGGTGCAAATGCTTTTTCCATGGCTGTAGCAGGGCCCTTTGTAGGCTATGGGGTATATCTGCTTGCTAAAAAGTGCAAAGCACATAAAAACGTTCAGGTGTTTTTAGCGGCATTTGTGGCGGATTTGTTTACCTATGCAGTCACGGCAACTCAGCTTGCACTTGCGTTTAACAACGAAAGTGTTAGCTTTATGCAGTCTTGGGGCAAATTTATGGGTATTTTTGCAATGACACAAATCCCTCTTGCCATTGTCGAAGGTATTCTGACTGTACTTGTTTACAATGCAATTGCATCGCTTTGTTCCGATGAGCTCAATACGCTTTGTGTTACCGTGAAATAGGAGGGAAAAAATGAATACGAAAACGAAAAAGATTTTAGGTGTAATTTTAGCACTTGCTGTTTGCGCGGGTATTCTTATTTATCCGCTACTTACGATAAAAGATTCTGAGTTTGGCGGGGCAGACGGCGCCGCAGACGAAATTATTACTTCCATCGATACTGAATATGAGCCGTGGTTTGAGCCTATGTGGGCGCCTCCGGGCGGCGAAACCGAAAGTTTGTTGTTCTGCTTGCAGGCTGCGCTGGGTTCCGGAGTATTCTTCTTTTGCATCGGTTATCTCACAGCCAGCAAGAAGTATAAAAAGAAGGATCAATAATTAATGATTACAATGGATCGGCTCGCATACAGTTCCAAGATCAAGGATGTGAGCCCCGCTTTTAAGGCGGGGCTTTCCATCTCTGCGTTAGTGTACACATTATTGGTGGACAATGCTCTGTTTTCCATCGGCATTTTTGCGTTAATGGCGCTGCTTTGTACCCTGCTTTCGGGGCTGCCGATGCGCCGATTTTTAAAAATGTGTGCCATTCCGTTTGGCTTTTTACTAATAGGTACAGTAACTATTTCGGTAGGTTTTTCTCCTGTGCCTGTCGGATTTATCAGCCTGCCTTTTTGGGGCAATTATCTTGTCATAACACAAGCAGGTGCCATACTGGCTGTCAATGTATTTTTAAAATCAATGGCAAGTATTTCGTGCCTGTATTTTTTATATGTATCCACACCGATTGGCTGTTTGCTCGGTCTGCTCGACCGTATGCATACCCCAAAACTGCTTACAGAACTCATGATGATGATTTATCGTTTCATTTTTATCCTAATCGGTATGGCAGAACAAATGGCGCTGGCGCAAAAAGCGCGTTTGGGCAATATTACCTACGGTGCGTCTTTTCGCTCCATCTCGGTACTTGCATCTTCGGTGTTTGTAGGGGCGTTTCAAAAATCTACAAAACTATACGATGCTATGGAATCGCGCGGGTACAATGGCGACTTTGCTTTTACCGGTGAACTTGCCGGTATGAGCAATAGGCAAAAAACAGTATTGGCAGTGTACGAGCTGGTGCTCCTTGTCACAGCGGTTCTTACCAAATTGATTGCGGGGTAACACATTGAAGACAATACTATCTATACAAGATTTAAAATATACCTATCCCGATGGTACCACGGCACTCAAGGGTGTTAGCATTGATATTGAACTCGGAGAGCGTATTGCGGTACTTGGTTCAAACGGCTCGGGCAAAAGTACGTTGTTCCTTTGTCTTAACGGGGTTCACAAAGCACTTTCGGGCAGCATTTTGTTTGATGGTAAGCGGATGACCTACGATAAAAAAGGGCTGATTGAAATGCGAAAAAATGTTGGCATTGTGTTTCAAGACCCTGAAACGCAGCTGTTTTGCGTAGATGTTTACCAAGAAGTTGCATTTGGCCCCCACAACCTGGGGTACAGCAAAGAACAGGTACATAACTGTGTAATGCAAAGCCTTGATGCAATGGATTTGATGCAGTTTAAGGACAAGCCACCCCATTTTTTAAGCGGCGGACAGAAGAAACGTGTTTCGGTTGCATCGGTACTTTCGATGAACCCGCAGGTGATTTTGTTTGATGAGCCCACCTCAGCGCTTGACCCGATTCATGCGCAGCGTTTGATGCAGGAAATTAATAAGCTCAGCGCCGAAGGCATCACCATACTAATGGCTACGCATGATGTTAATACCGCTTACGCTTGGGCAGACAGGGTTTTGGTATTGGGCGACGGCAAAGTACAGGCAGCGGGTACGCCACCGGTTGTATTTAGCGACTTGCCTTTGCTCGAAAAAACAGGCTTGCAAATACCGTTTGTGCTGCGTATGTACCAAAAACTTTGTGAAAAAGGCATGCTTGCAAAAGCACAAACGCCCCCCAGAACCATAGAAGAATTAGAAAACTTGTTTTAATAAAGGATGGTGCGAGCAGTGGAGAAGTATTGTTATGTTGATAACAAAAAGTTGCGATATGGGTACACCACAGGCTCATGCGCAGCTGCGGCGGCAAAGGCAGCTGCGCTGATGCTTTTATCGGGGCAGGAGGTTACTCATATTAACCTGATGACACCCAAGGGCTTTTCGCTTGCACTGCATGTTCATAACCCGTCACATGGTGAGGATTATGCCATGTGCGCCATCCAAAAAGACAGCGGAGATGACCCGGATATTACAAACGGGATTCTCGTTTACGCAAAGGTTTCTTATGCCGAAAAAGGCATTACAATTGACGGCGGGATAGGCGTTGGCAGGGTAACCCGCGCAGGGCTGGAATGCCCAGTGGGGTCTGCTGCCATCAACCGCGTGCCCCGCCGTATGATTGAAGATGCAGTGCTTGAAATCTGTGAAGAGTGCGGCTACGGCGGTGGAATTGCCGTAGAAATTATTATTCCCGATGGGGCGGAGATTGCAAAAAAAACATATAACCCCCGTTTGGGCATCGAGGGCGGCATCTCGGTGCTCGGCACCACTGGTATTGTTGAGCCCATGAGCGAACAGGCACTGATTGATTCCATCAAGGTGGAAATGAAGATGCTCAAGGCAAACGGTGCGCAGTATATTGTAGTAACACCGGGCAACTATGGCGAGGTGTATGCGCAGAACACACTGCACATTGATTTGTGCAACGCTGTAAAATGCAGTAATTTTGTGGGCGACGTGCTGGATTTTGCGGTGCAGCTTGAGCTGAAAGGTGTACTGCTGGTGGGGCATTTGGGCAAATTTGTAAAGCTTGCGGGCGGGGTATTCAACACCCACTCCCGCTATGCCGATTGCCGTATGGAAATTTTAACAGCACACAGTGCGCTTGCAGGTGCACAAATCCCTTTACTCCAGCATCTGATGGGATGCATCACCACCGATGAAGCCGTCGAACTTTTAGAAACGGCTCATTTAAAAGAGAAAGTAATGCAGAGCATTCTGCAAAAGATAGATGACCATATCAAGGCAAGAACTTACGGCGAACTGCAAATTGGCGCTGTGCTGTTCTCAAACCGTTACGGTACACTTGGGATGACCGCCGACGCGCCAAAATTAATGCAGCATTTTCATATCAACTCAACAAAAGGATAGGAGAAAAAAGCAATGAACGGAACATTATACGGCATCGGGGTAGGCCCTGGTGACCCTGAGCTGATTACCATGAAGGCGGTTCGTACTATAGAGCACTGCGAGATTGTTGCGGTACCTAAAACCGGTGACGGCGAGGGTGTTGCGCTGCAAATTGCGCGCGGTGCAGTGCCAAATCATCTTGAAAACAAGAAAATTATCGAGCTGTATATGCCTATGACGCGCGACAAATTTCTGCTCAATAAAAACTATGATGAAAGTGCAAAGGTAATTGCCCAGTTGCTTAAAGAGGGTAACAATGTTGCATTTTTAACGCTTGGCGATTCGACAATTTACTCTACTTACACTTATATCCATAAACGCATTATTGCAATGGGGCTGGCAGCACAATTTGTGGCAGGGGTTCCGTCATTTTGTGCGGTGGCAGCAAGGCTGAATGTACCGCTTACCGAGGGTGCACAGCCGCTTCATGTGCTGCCTGCTTCGTATAAAGGCGCAGAATCGGGTTTGGATATGCGCGGTACTAAGATACTTATGAAAACAGGGAAAGCTTTTGATGAAGTTAAGCAACAGCTCAAAGCCCGCGGGCAGATGAAACACGCGCAGATGGTGCAAAAGTGCGGGATGGAGGGCGAGCGGGTTTTCTGTAATCTGGATGATGCCGATGACGGAGCAAGCTATTTTTCGGTGATTGTGGTGAAAGATGAGGGGGATGAAGCATGATACATTTTGTAGGTGCGGGCAGCGGTGCCCCCGATTTGATTACCGTACGCGGTCAGCGCTTGTTACAGCAGGCAGATGTTATTATCTACGCGGGCTCACTGGTAAACCCTGCCTTACTTGACAACGCAAAAGCGGGCTGCGAAATATACGACAGTGCAAAAATGACGCTTGAGCATGTGCTTGAGGTTATGACTGCGGCGGAAAAGCAAGGCAAAACCACAGTGCGCCTGCACACGGGCGACCCATCCATTTACGGTGCTATCCGCGAACAGATGGATTTATTGGATGAGGCGGGTTTTGATTACGATGTTACCCCCGGTGTTAGCTCGTTTTGCGGGGCAGCGGCGGCACTCAAAGCCGAATATACTTTGCCCGATGTTTCGCAAACCGTTATTATCACGCGTATGGCAGGCAGAACACCGGTACCCGAAAAAGAAGAAATCTCACTTCTTGCGTCTCACGGTGCAACGATGGCGATTTTTCTTTCTGCCGGTATGCTCGAGCAGCTTCGTGAACGTCTGCTGAAGGGCGGTTACACCGAAAATACCCCGGCAGCCATTGTGTATAAAGCAACATGGCCCGATGAAAAACAGGTCATTGGTACCGTGGGCACGTTGCCCCAGATGGCAAAAGAACACGGTATTTCTAAAACAGCGCTTATCCTCGTAGGCGGTTTTCTCGGTGACAAATACGAGCGGAGCAAGCTTTACGACCCTGCCTTTACCACCGAGTTCCGCAAGGCTACAAAATAATATAATAATACTGCATTAGCAAGGGGGAATTGTATGCATTTGTCGCTTATCTCGTTTACCGCAAAAGGCGCGCAGCTGTGCGCCCATATTGCCAAAGGCTTAAGCTTGCGGGGGCAAAGCTGCAGTGCATATACTATGCCTCGCTTTGTTTGTGATACGGGTTTAACCCCTCTTGAAAATAATATAAGCGAGTGGGCAAAAAATGCATTTGCAAATTCTGATGGATTGATATTTGTATCCGCCGTAGGGATTGCAGTGCGCGCAATCGCCCCTTATATCAAAGATAAAACCACCGACCCTGCCGTTGTCGTTATCGACGAACAAGGCGATTTTGTGGTTTCTCTGCTTTCAGGGCATATTGGCGGTGCAAACAACCTTGCGTTGCAGGTAGCGTCTATTGTGGGCGCACAGCCGGTGATTTCTACGGCTACCGACTGCAGGCAGATTTTTGCGGTGGATAGCTGGGCGGTACAGAATCAACTTTATATTGCAGATTTAAAAGCCGCAAAACATATTTCCGCCGCTTTACTTGATGGAAAATCCATTGGTTTTGCAAGCGATTTTGCCTTTGAAGGCGATCTGCCCAAGGGGCTTACACAAAAGCCGTGTAGCGAAATAGGTATTATGGTTTCGCTGGATGAAAACAAAAAGCCTTTTGGCTGCACCTTAAACCTTGTGCCACGTATCATTACGGCAGGGATTGGGTGCAGGCGGGGGACAGAACAGAAAACGATAGAGAGCCATCTGCTCAGTGAACTGCAACGCCATCATCTTTCTCTCTATGCACTGCGGCAGGTTTGCTCGATTGATTTGAAAGCTAACGAGCAGGGGCTTACCGGTTTCTGCCTTGCACATAAATTGCCGTTTGTTACTTATACGGCACAGCAGCTAGAGCGAGTTCAGGGTGAATTTGCATCGTCGCAGTTTGTAACTAGTGTTACCGGTGTAGATAACGTGTGTGAGCGTGCCGCTGTGCTCGGCTCGGGCGGAAAGCTCATTGTGAAAAAGTACGGCGCAAACGGTGTTACTTCAGCGTTTGCATGCGAAGATTGGAGAATACGGTTTTGATGAATATCAAGATGGTCGGTATCGACCACAGCAAAGCAACAATTGAATACCGTGAGTTGTTTTCGTTTACCAAATCTACCGCAGCGGCAGCGATGCAGCGTGTTTTGGCTGAGTTTGGTGTTGAGGGGTGTGTTATCTTGTCTACCTGTAACCGCACCGAACTGTGGCTTAGTTACGAAACCGAGCCGAGCAGAACACCCTACGAAATTCTGTGTGCGGTAAAAAATATAAACCCGCAAGATTACGAAAACTATTTTATCGAACGAAGCGGTGCACAGGCACTTCGTCATTTGCTGCTTACATCCTGCGGGATGAAAAGTAAGGTGTTTGGTGAAGACCAAATCATTACGCAAGTGGGTGATGCACTGGCGCTCTCGCACGATTGCGAATGCTCCGACAGTGTACTGGAGCGGTTGTTTCGTACTGCGGTTACAGCAGCAAAACGGGTAAAAACCACCGTACATCTTACCGCATTGGATTCTTCCGTTGCCACGCGCACTGCAGATTTGCTGCATAAAGAACTCGGCGATTTGCAAGATGTGTGCTGTCTGGTCATCGGTAACGGAGAAATGGGCAGGCTTACTGCCCAAACACTTGTTGAGCAGGGCTGCAATGTTAAAATCACTTTGCGCACTTATAAAACCGGCGAAGTCATCATTCCTTCCGGCTGCTGTGTTGTTCCGTACGATGACCGTTACAAACAGCTTGCACAATGCCGGGTAGTGGTAAGTGCAACTGTAAGCCCGCATCATACCATTAAATACGATGAGGCTTTGCCATACCTTGATGGTTCGCCCAAGTTGATGATAGACCTTGCCGTTCCGCGCGATATTTCATGCGAGCTGGCAAATGTACGCGGGGTTCGTTTATTTGATATCGACAGCCTGGGCGGAGCATCTGTATCGGAAGCTGAAAACGAAGGGGTAGCCCTTGCTAACCGTATTTTAGAAGAATATTACGAGGAGTTTGAAAACTGGTATTATTTCCGCGGGTTAGTACCGAAAATAAACGATATCAGTGCACTTGCAGCCACAGATATTACAGGACGCATCCACAAAACCATTCAGCGGTTAGCAATCGATACCGATGAGCAAGAGCGTCTAAGCCAATTGGTGGAGAATGCATCCATTAAAGTGGTAGCCAAACTGATGTTTGGTTTGCGCGATAATCTTGACCGTGATAAATGGGAAGATTGCATTCAAGGATTAGAAAAGGCGGTACATTCATGAAACTATATGTTGTTGGTTTAGGCCCGGGCAATTTTAACCAGATTACTCCGCGAGCCATTGCAGCGATGGAACAAAGCGACGTAATAGCCGGTTATACCGTATATATTGATTTGATAAAAGAACATTTTCCTAATAAGCAGCTGCTTTCTACCCCAATGAAACAAGAAGTTGACCGCTGTAAAATGGCGATTGAAGAAACGCTCAAAGGCAGCACGGTTGCCATGGTGTGCAGCGGCGATGCCGGCGTTTACGGCATGGCTGGGCTAATCTACGAGCTGGCGCAGAACTATCCGCCTATCGAAATTGAGGTTGTTGCGGGGATTACCGCGGCATGCAGCGGTGCAGCGGTGCTGGGTGCCCCGTTGATACACGATTTTGCGGTTATTTCGCTCAGCGACTTGCTTACACCGTATGAACTAATTGAAAAAAGGCTCGACCTTGCTGCACAGGGTGATTTTGTTCTATGCCTTTATAACCCATCAAGTAAAAAACGCAGCGATTATCTGCAAAAGGCGTGCGATATCGTGCTAAAAAGCCGCGGCGGAGATACTATTTGCGGCATTGTGCAAAATATCGGGCGCGATGGTGAATGTGCGCAGGTATTGCCGCTTTCGCAATTGCGTAACACACAGGTTGATATGTTTACCACCGTTTACATCGGTAATTCCAATACCCAAAATATCGGTGGAAAAATGGTAACACCGCGCGGTTACCGCCATACGTCGAATGGCTGAGTTAAAGCACATAGGGGAGGGAGAACGGATGCAGTTTTTTTTGGTTTTTGCAGGTACCACCGAGGGCAGGCAGCTGATTGAATTGCTTGCAGCTAACCCGTGTAACATTACCGCTTGTGTGGCTACCGATTACGGTGAAGAAGTTCTGCCCGAGCACCCCAACCTTACCGTATTAGCGGGCAGGCGAGGCAGCGATGATATAGAACAACTTTTGCGCGAGCAGCGCTTTGACTGTGTTTTTGATGCAACACACCCTTATGCAACGGCTGTTACACACAATATTCAAACCGCTTGCATTGCAGCCGATACGCCGTATCTGCGTATTTTACGCGAAGAAAGTGCCACGCAAAACTGCACTTATGTACAAAATGCAAAAGAAGCCGCGGAATACTGCAATCGAATCGACGGAAAGATACTGCTTACAACGGGCAGCAAAGAGTTGGACTGTTTTACTACAGTATCCGATTATGCTACACGGATTATTCCGCGCGTACTGCCCACACCCGATTCTCTTTCTCGCTGTATCCAACTTGGTTTTGCAGCGAAAAATATCATTTGCATGCAGGGCCCTTTTAGCACCGAGCTGAACATCGCAACCCTAAAACAAATTGGGGCAGCCTGCCTTGTCACCAAAGATTCGGGCAGTGCGGGCGGCTTTGCAGAAAAATGCGAAGCGGCACGCGCTGTGGGTGCACATCTTGTTGTAATAGGCAGGCCACCGCAAACAAACGGTGTAACCCTGCGCGAACTGCCGAAGATACTGGAACAGCGGTACGGCTATCTGCCCGAAGCAAACATAAATAAACAAGCAAGCCCCTATTTTCCTCTGTTTGTATCTCTTCGTAACAAAGATGTCACGGTGGTTGGCGCGGGCAACATTGCCGCCCGCAGGATGAATACTCTGCTGGGGTTTGGGTGTAAGGTTCAAGTTGTTTCGCCAACGGCAACACAACCAATACAAGCACTTGCAAAAGAGGGGCGAATTACACTTAAACTGCGCGAATATCGGTGTGGAGATTGCAAAGGCTCTGCACTGGCTGTTGCAGCCACTAACAATCGTGCAGTAAACCACAGTGTTTACGAAGAATGCACTGCCCAAAATATACTGGTAAGCGTAGCAGACTGCAAAGCAGAATGCAGTTTCTATTTCCCGGGGATTGTGCAGAGCGGAAACGCTGTTATCGGTATTACGGCAAGCGGAAGTGACCACCATCTAGCTAAGAAAATAACGGATCATATCCGAAAACATATCAGCACTATCATAGATTAAAATTTGACGCAGTTTGCGCCGTTTTCTTTACAGCTTTTCTGAAACTATCAAGTATTTTGAATAGCTGTTTTAGGTAGAAAGGAGACCAAA
This sequence comes from Hydrogenoanaerobacterium saccharovorans, assembly GCF_003814745.1. Lineage (NCBI taxonomy): Bacteria > Bacillati > Bacillota > Clostridia > Eubacteriales > Oscillospiraceae > Hydrogenoanaerobacterium > Hydrogenoanaerobacterium saccharovorans. Next base: position 1,064,607 of record NZ_RKRD01000001.1, read on the forward strand.
TGGAAAAACGAAAAATCATCGTCGGCAGCCGCGACAGCAGTTTGGCTGTGGCGCAAACGAAATTGGTGATGGATACCATTGCCGCCAATCACCCTGAACTTGAACTGGAGCTTGTCACGATGAAAACGACCGGTGACGTAATTTTAGACAAAAGCTTGGATAAAATCGGCGGTAAAGGGTTGTTTGTGAAAGAGCTTGACCGCGCACTGCGTGACCGCAAGGTAGATGTTACCGTCCACAGCCTAAAAGATATGCCTATGGACACCCCCGAAGATTTGCCTATTTTGGCTTTTTCCAAACGAGGTGACCCGAGCGATGCACTGATTTTACCGTATGGCACCAAGGTGTTCGATGATACCAAACCTATTGGGTGCGGCAGTGCACGCCGCAATCTTCAACTGAAAAAGCTGTACCCCAATGTACAAACCAAGCTGATTCGCGGCAACGTCGTTACCCGCCTTGCAAAGTTGGATGCGGGTGAATACTCTGCTTTGGTGCTTGCCTGTTCGGGGCTTCATCGCCTGGATTTGGGTTATCGCATCAGCCGTATTTTTACGTATGATGAAATGATACCCGCCGCAGGGCAAGGCATTTTGGCTATACAAGGCAGAGCGGGCGAAAACTACGATTTTTTAGAGTGTGTGAATGATAAACATGCAGAATATGCCGCCATTGCCGAACGTGCTTTTGTTCGCGAACTGGACGGCGGGTGCAGTTCCCCCATCGCGGCACATGCCGAGCTTGCCGACGATAAAATGAAACTCACCGGCCTTTATTACGATGAAGAAACAGGGCAGCACGTGATTGGTTTTGCTATAGGAAAAGCCGAAGACGGCGAACAGATGGGCGTTGACCTTGCAAACAGGCTGAAAGGGGAGATACCTCGATGAATGGTAAGGTTATCTTGGTAGGTGCAGGCCCCGGTGATGTGGAGCTGCTTACATTGAAAGGAAAAGCCTTGTTGCAGCAAGCGGATGTTGTAGTTTATGATAAACTGGTAGGGCAGGGCGTTTTGGCACTGATTCCGCCCACCGCCCGCCGTATTAATGTGGGTAAACGCGCAAACAATCACCCTGTACCGCAGCACCAAATCAACCAAATATTGTTGGATGAGGCGCTGGCAGGCAACCTTGTAGTGCGGCTGAAAGGCGGCGACCCATTTTTATTCGGGCGCGGCGGCGAAGAACTGGAGCTACTTGTAAAACATGGGATATCCTTCGAAATTGTTCCGGGGGTTACCTCTGCGCTTTCGGTTCCCGCCTATGCGGGCATACCCGTTACCCACCGCGATTTTACTTCATCTCTGCACATCATTACGGGGCACACCAAAAGTGCACCCGAGGCTGAAATTGATTATCCATCACTGGTTAAACTAAACGGTACTCTTGTTTTTTTAATGGGTGTTAGTGCGATGGAGAGCATTTGCAACGGTTTGCTTGCAGGCGGTATGCCACCCGATATGCCGGCGGCAGTACTGGAACGCGGCACCACGGCTCATCAGCGCAGAATCGTTTCTACAGTACAAAACCTTGTATGCGATGCGCAGGCGGCAAACGTTCAAACACCGGCTATTATTGTGGTAGGCAGGGTGTGTGCGCTTGCAGAGCAGTTTCATTGGGCGGAAGACCGCCCGCTTGGCGGGGTTCGTATCGTCGTTACCCGCCCGCGCGAATTATCGTCCAAACTCACTCAAAAATTACGTACCCTCGGTTCTGAGGTAGTTGAGCTGCCATCCATCCAAACTGCGGCAATCGAGAATAATACCGTTCTTCACTCCGCGCTGAACAACCTCAGCCGTTATGGCTGGATTACCTTTACCAGCCCCAGCGGCGTGCGCATCTTTTTTGAAGAACTGCGTAAAATGCGGCAGGATATCCGCAGCCTTGCGGGGCTTAAAATTGCTGCAATCGGTTCAGCAACTGCGCATGAACTGGAAGCTCGCGGGCTTTTTGTTGATTTAATACCCAACACCTATAACGCGGGGCACCTTGGTGCAGAATTGGGTGCAGTGGCAAAGGGTATGCGTGTACTGATTACCCGTGCACGCGTCGGTTCCCACGAACTTACCGCCGCCCTTGACGCGGCAGGCGTACCGTACGATGATGTTCCTTTATACGAAACACTTTATACTTGTGAAAACACAGATATGGTACGCACCCAAATGGAGAACGGCGAAATGGATTATGTCGCATTTACCAGCGCGTCTACAGTCAGGGGCTTTGTAGGTGCAATCGGCGATTTTGATTTTTCACAGGTCAATGCCATTTGCATCGGCGAACAAACTGCATCGGAGGCACTGAAGCATCATATGAAAACAGCGACAGCACAGGCGGCAACCATCGATAGCATGGTAGATTTGCTGGTCAACCTGCGCCGCCAAAAGTAAGGAGAATTACAAGAAATGGAACTTTTAAATAGACCTCGCAGACTTCGCAGCAATCAAACTATCCGTAATATGGTACGTGAAACACGCGTTTCAAAAAGCGCTCTTGTTTATCCGCTTTTTGTGCGGGAGGGCAGCAATATTATTGAGGACATCCCCTCGCTGGATGGACAGAAACGCTACAGCCCCGACCGCCTTTCGGGTATTCTTACCGAGCTTACCGAGGCAGGGGTAAACACGGTGCTGCTGTTCGGCATCCCCGAGCACAAAGACGAAATCGGCAGCGGCGCGTGGGACGAAAACGGTGCGGTTCAACAGGCAATACGTTCTATAAAGCAAAACTTCCCCCAGTTTTATGTGATTACCGATGTGTGTATGTGTGAATATACCAACCACGGTCACTGCGGCATATTATGCGGGCATCAGGTGGATAACGATAAAACCCTTGAGGTACTTGCAAAAACTGCACTGTCTCATGTAAAAGCAGGTGCAGATATGGTTGCACCTTCCGATATGATGGATGGCAGAATTCTTGCTATCCGCGATGTTTTGGATAAAAACGGCTATAGCGATATCCCCATTATGTCGTATGCCGTCAAATATTCCTCTGCGTTTTATGGCCCGTTTCGCGAGGCAGCAGGTTCTGCGCCGTCGTTTGGCGACCGTAAGGGTTATCAGATGGATTACCACAACCGCCGTGAGGGAATGAAAGAAGCGGCACTTGATGTAGAACAGGGTGCGGACATTATCATGGTAAAACCCGCGCTTTCTTACCTCGATGTGATCTGCGAGGTGGCGCAAAGCTTTGATGTACCCATGGCAGCTTATAGCGTCAGCGGAGAATACGCTATGATAAAAACTGCTGCAAAAGCAGGGCTTATCGACGAGGCGGCGATTGTATGCGAAACCGCAGTAAGCATCTTTCGTGCGGGCGCAGATATTCTTATCACCTATTTTGCTATTGATTTGGCTCACTATATTGATGAAGGGAGAATCGGCTAAATGGAACTGAAAAGAACCAGGCATGAAAAATCTCGTGCGTTGTTTTGTGAGGCTCAGCAGTATATTCCCGGTGGCGTAAACAGCCCCGTGCGTGCTTTTCAGTCGGTAGGGGGTACACCACGTTTTATGCAAAGTGCAAATGGTGCTCGCATCACCGATGCCGACGGCAGAACCTACCTTGATTACATCTGCTCTTGGGGGCCGATGGTTCTTGGGCATAATCACCCTGCGGTAAAAGCGGCAGTTTTGCAGGCTGTCGAAAACGGGCTTAGTTTTGGTGCCGCAACCGAGGCGGAGGTGATTATGGCTCGCCTTATCTGCGACCTTGTGCCGTCAATCGATATGGTGCGTATGGTCAACTCGGGCACCGAAGCGGTGATGAGCGCGATTCGCGCGGCACGCGGCTACACCCAAAAAGCAAAAATCATCAAGTTTGAAGGTTGCTACCACGGGCATTTTGATGCATTGCTTGTAAAAGCAGGCAGTGGCGTGATGACAGCAGGTGTGCCCGACAGTGCAGGTGTGCCCAAGGGTACGGCAGAAGATACTCTCACAGCTGTTTACAACGACATTGACAGTGTGCAAAAGCTGTTTGAAGACAATAAAGACAAAGTTGCCGCGGTCATTATCGAGCCTGTGGCGGCGAATATGGGCGTGGTTTTGCCAGAAGACGGTTTTTTAAAACAACTTAGAGAAATGTGTACAGCAAACAAAGCATTGCTCATTTTTGATGAGGTTATCACAGGCTTTCGTTTGGGGATTGACGGTGCGCAGGGTTGGTTTGGTGTGAAACCGGACCTTACCACGTTTGGCAAAATAATTGGCGGAGGTATGCCGGTAGGTGCGTACGGCGGCAGGCGCGATGTTATGCAGATGATTGCACCTGTTGGCAGTGTCTATCAGGCGGGTACGCTTTCGGGCAACCCTGTGGCGATGGCAGCCGGTATTACACAGCTTAAAATTCTGCGTGACAACCCCGAAATTTACCATCGCATCAACTCACTTGGCGACCGTTTTTATAATGAATTGCAAAAAATAGCACAACAAAACGGTTGTACAGTCAATCATATCGGTTCTCTGGGGTGCCTGTTCTTTACCGATAAGCCTGTTACAAATTACACATCGGCAAAGCAGGCTGATACCGCCCGTTTTGCCCGTTACTTTAAAAAGATGTTGGGAGACGGTGTATACCTTGCACCCTCGCAGTTCGAGGCGATGTTCCTATCTTATGCGCACACGGATGAGGATATTGATTTTACTTTACAATGTGCAAACAGCTTTTTTGAGCACGAAAATGAGAATGACCGATTAATATAAAATCTCCATACAGGAGGTACTTATGAACGAGAAAGAAAAGGCGAAGACGGCGAAAATTTACTTAGTGGGGATTGGCATGGGCAACCCCGCTACCCTCACCTCGCAAGCAGAACAAATTATTGCAAACAGCGATTGTCTCATTGGTGCACAGCGTATGCTCGATAGTTTTGGCGAAGTAAATGCCGCGCGCTTTTCTTCCTGCTCGGCAGAAGAAATAGTTGATTATCTTAAAGAGCACCCCGATTATTATAAAGTGTCGGTGCTTATGAGCGGTGATGTAGGCTTTTACAGCGGAGCAAAACGTCTCTGCGAGCTGCTTTGCCATTACGAGGTGGAGTGCATTGCGGGCATTAGCAGTGTACAGTACCTTTGTGCCAAAGCAAAAACCACTTGGGATGATGCAAAACTCATCAGTATGCACGGGAGAAAGCAAAACCTAGTTACGGCTGTTCGGCATCATGCAAAGGTGTTTGTACTTACGGGCGGTAAAAATCAAAGTGTATCCGAGCTATGTGCGCAGCTTTGTGCTGTAGGTTTGGGGGATGTGCAAGTTTGCGTGGGCGAGCGGTTATCTTACCAAGACGAAAAGATTACCTATGCTACAGCACATAAGTGTATGCAGCAGCAGTTTTCGCCGCTTGCCGCGATGCTTGTTTTTAACAGTCATCCTGTTTCGCCGCCTGTTACGCATGGTTTACCCGATGAATGCTTTTTACGCGGTGATGCACCCATGACCAAGTCGGAGGTGCGCACGGTGTCTATCTCCGCTCTCAACCTGCGCGGTGATAATACCGTTTGGGATGTGGGAGCGGGAACCGGTTCGGTTTGTGTAGAGATTGCGCGTATTTTGCCCGATGGCGTAGTGTACGCAATCGAAAAGAACCCTGCCGCGTTGGAGCTTCTTCACCAAAACAAGGCGAATTTTGGTGTGTACAACCTGCATATCGTAGCGGGTACGGCACCGGAGGCACTTGCAGACATGCCTGCACCCGATGCGCTGTTTATCGGCGGTTCTTCCGGCAGCCTTGCCGAGATTGTTGCGATTGCACTGCAAAAGAATCCGCACGTGCGCATCGTAGTTAATGCGATTACATTAGAAACGGTAGCCGCGGCAACCAATTGTTTTTGTCAATATCAACTTGTTAATACCAGTATTGTACAGCTTTCGGTTGCACGCGCTAAGGTGGTGGGCAGCCATCACATGATGATGGGGCAGAACCCTGTCTATGTATTAAGCGGAGGAGGGCATACCGATGAACGGTAATGTTCCGCGCATCATGTTTGCGGCGGCAAACAGCGGTGCGGGCAAAACAACGGTAACATGTGCTGTTTTGCAGGCGTTTGTCAACCACGGGCTAAAATTGGCATCGTTTAAATGCGGCCCCGATTATATCGACCCGATGTTTCATTCACAGGTAATCGGTGCCAAAAGCCGTAATTTGGATTTGTTTTTCTACAGTGAAAACACGGCAAATTATTTACTTGCAAAAAATGCTGCAGAATGCGACCTGTCGATTCTTGAAGGTGTCATGGGCTTTTACGATGGAGTGGGTGGCACTACGACGCAAGCCAGCAGTTACCATCTTGCAAAAGCAACCGCAACCCCTGTGGTACTGGTGCTCAACGTGCAGGGTATGTCACTTTCTGCGGCGGCGCAGGTGAAGGGTTTTCTATCTTTGCGCGATGACAATAACATAAAAGCTGTTGTGCTCAACCGCTGTAATTCGATGACCTACCCCATGCTCAAACAGGTGATTGAAGAGGAAACAGGTATCTCTGTGGCAGGCTATCTGCCCAACCTAAAAGATTGTTCACTCGAAAGCCGTCACCTTGGTTTGGTAACAGCGTCAGAAATACAAAACCTAAAGCAAAAGCTGCAAGAACTTGCCGCACAGGCAGAGCAGACGATTAATTTGGGCTTTTTATTGGAACTTGCTCAGACCGCACAAAAACCCACATTTACACCGCCCAAGCTGCCTGTACCTTTGCAAAACACACCGCCTTTGCGTGTTGCCGTAGCACGCGACAATGCTTTTTGCTTTTATTATGAAGATTCTCTCGACCTGCTGCGCGAACTAGGCGCTGAGCTGGTTGAGTTTAGCCCCATTGCCGACACAGCCTTGCCCTCAAAAATTGACGGTTTATTTTTAGGCGGTGGCTACCCCGAAATATATGCCGAGCAGCTTACAAGCAATAAAGCTATGCTGCAAAGTGTATATACTTCACTTCAGAAAGGGCTGCCTTGTATTGCCGAGTGTGGGGGGTTTATGTATTTGCATCAATCCATAGAGGGGGCAGACGGATTAGTTTACCCCATGGTCGGCATTATCGATGCGAAAAGTTTTAATACGCACAAGCTTTGCCGTTTTGGCTATGCAAACCTTACCGCACAGTGCGACAGTATGCTGCATAAAGCAGGGGAGGTTACGCCGGCACACGAGTTCCATTACTGGGACAGTACCGATAACGGGAACGGTGTTCTCGCACAAAAGCCCACAGGCAACCGTAGTTGGCAGTGTGTGCATGCGAACAGCAATTTATATGCGGGTTATCCTCACATGCATTTTTATTCCCAACCAAATCTCGCCTATCGTTTTTTAAAGCAATGCGATAATTACAGAAAGGTACGTGACCTTGATGACCTTTGAAGAAGCACTCTCTCAAATACAGCCTGCCGACCATACAGCGGCACAGCAGGCACAGCAGCGCTGGAATAGCATAGCCAAGCCTTTGCAGAGCCTAGGGTTGCTTGAAGATGCCGTCATTTCGCTTGCGGCTATGAAGCGCGGCAAAAACATAGAAATTGCAAAGCCTTGTGTAGTTGTAATGTGTGCCGACAATGGTGTGGTTGCCGAGGGCGTTACCCAAACATCGCAGGAGGTAACCGCTGTGGTTACCAAAAATTTTACTACGGGTGCCACCAGTGTGTGCAGTATGGCGCAAGTTGCGGGTGCAAAGGTTGTACCTGTTGATATTGGTGTTTCACGCGATGTGGATGCCGATGGGTTGATTGTAAAAAAGATAGCCTACGGCACAAGAAACATGGCGGTAGAGCCTGCCATGACACGCGAACAAGCAGTTGCAGCCATCGAGGTTGGTATTAATACCGTTATAGAGTTTGCACAGCAGGGGTACGACTTGTTTGCAACAGGAGAAATGGGTATTGGCAACACAACAACAAGCAGTGCCATTACTGCTGTATTGTTACATAAAAGCGTTAGTGAAGTCACCGGCCGCGGTGCAGGCCTTTCCGGCGAAGGATTAAAACGCAAAATAGCAGCGATTCGCCGTGCCATTACGGTAAACCACCCCAACCCCGATGATGTGCTTGATACCGTTTCAAAGGTTGGTGGATTTGATATTGCAGGGCTGATTGGGGTGTTCCTCGGCGGTGCGGTGATGCAGCTCCCCGTGCTCATCGACGGTTTTATATCTGCTGTGGCGGCATTGTGCGCGGTACGCCTTTGCCCCGATGCGCTAGGTTATATGCTCGCCTCGCATGTTTCTAACGAGCCCGCGGGCAAACTGCTGATGGAGGAACTGAATTTGCACCCGTTTCTCACCTGCCGTATGTGCCTTGGCGAGGGAACAGGCGCAGTTGCCGCTATGCCCATCCTCAGCATGGCATGCAGGGTTTACAATGATATGAGTACTTTTTCCGAAATCGAAATCGAGGATTATCAGCCTCTTGTTTAAAGGCGGTGAATTCTGTGCTTACACTGGTAACAGGCGGTTCTGCAAGCGGTAAAAGTGAATATGCCGAAGGGCTTGCTGCTACATGCAACGGCAAACGCTATTATATTGCCACCATGCAACCCATGGGTATAAACGATACAGAATTTGAGGCGCGCGTTGCACGTCACCGCAAAATGCGTGCTCAAAAAGGGTTTGAAACCATCGAATGCTATACCAATCTTGCCGGTGTTACGGTAGAGCAGGGTTCTACCGTGCTGCTCGAATGTTTGTCCAATCTTGCCGCCAACGAGTTTTACAGTGAAACAGGTGTAGGAATACAAGCAGAACAAGCCATACTTACAGGGGTACATCACCTTTGTGAGCAGGCAAACCACGTTATTATTGTTTCAAACGAGATATTCAGCGACGGTGTAAGCTACGATGAAAGCACGCAGCAATATTTGCAGCTGCTCGGCAGCCTTAACCGCGGCATCGCAGAGCTTGCACATCGTGTAGTGGAGGTTGTTTATACCATACCCGTTTACCATAAAAAAGAAGGGAGCGAAGGCAAATGAAGCTGTTGCAATCTTGTGTAATTGCCTTTGCCATGTATTCTAAAATCCCAATGCCGCGTGTTGACTGGAACAAACAGAACATGAAATATGCCATGTGCTTTTTTCCGTTGATTGGCGCGGTTTTGGGTGCATTGCTTTACCTGTGGGCAGTTTTGGCGGGTGCAATGCAAATTGGCGTTATTTTACGTGCTGCAGTTTGTACTTTGCTGCCTTTGCTTGTAACTGGCGGTATTCATCTGGATGGATTTTGCGATACAACAGATGCGTTGTCTTCGCACCAAAGTACCCAACGCAAGTTGGAAATTCTCAGCGACCCGCATATCGGTGCTTTTGGAGTAATGGGCTGTATCTCCTACTTGCTGCTCAGTTTTGCACTTTGGGCAGAGCTTGCCTTTACCTCAAAAAACTTGTCTGTGCTGGCAATTGGGTACGTTTTATCTCGTTCGCTCAGCGGGTTTTCGGTTGTCACCTTTCGCTGTGCAAAGGGCAGCGGTTTGGTTGCGGCATTTTCGGATGGTGCACAAAAAAAGAATGTACGTATTACAATGCTTGTATTTATCTTTTTTTGTATTGGTGCAATGCTTATCATTTCACCGATTATCGGCGGGGCAGTTGCTACCTCTGCATTACTTGTTTTTCTATACTACCGTTTGATGTCTTACCGCGTTTTTGGTGGCATTACGGGAGACCTCGCAGGGCACTTTTTATCTTTATGCGAGCTTGCAATGCTGGCAGCTGTGGTAGCGGTTAGGGGGATTTTGCAATGACGCTGATTATTGGCGGGGCGCACCAAGGCAAGCTGAATTATGCCCTTGCTCAAACAAATTTAACGAAAGCACAGGTTACTCAGGGCAGCACCTGTAGTGTTTCTGATGTGCAAAATATCGTCGTTCTCAACGGCTTGCATCGGGTAATAAAAAGGCTCATACAACAGGGAGATGACCCTCACGCTTATGTAGAAAGGCTGCTTGTGAACAACCCCGAGGTCATTATTATCACCGATGAAATCGGTTGCGGTGTGGTGCCGTTGGAGCGTTTTGAACGTGATTGGCGCGAAACTACAGGTAGAATATGCTGTAGCCTTGCGCAAAATGCACAGCGCGTAGAGCGTGTATTTTGTGGTATTGCCACTGTTCTGAAAGGGGAGAGCTTGTGAAAATTGCATTTATCCGCCATGGTAAAACAGAGGGTAACATTCAGCGCCGTTACATAGGCTCTACCGATATGCCTTTGTGCCAAATTGGTATAAAAGAAATACAAAAGCTATCGCAAAAAAAAAATTATCCCTCGGTACAGCATGTTTATGTCAGCCCGATGATGCGTTGCATGCAAACGGCTGATATTGCGTACCATGATACGCCTTATACGGTAATTGAAAATATACGTGAGCAGCATTACGGAGATTTCGAGTATAAAACATACGATGAGTTGCAGGATGTGCCCGCATTTCGTCGTTGGATTGATACTTCGGGTGCAAGTGATGCCCCAAACGGAGAACCGCAAATCGAGTTTTTTGCCAGATGCCGTACTGCGCTACTGCAAATTTTAGAGGATGCACAGAAACACCATTATGATGATATTGCCATTGTGGCGCATGGCGGTGTGCTGATGGCATTGCTGAGCATCTATGCCACACCGCAGCGTAATTTTTACGATTGGCATGCTGCAAACGGGTGCGGTTTTCTTTTTGATGCCGATAGCTGGCTCGAACAAAAAACGATTACCCTACTTTCTAAAATTGATTGCGAGGAACTGTAAATGGCTTTTTCTCTCGTTGCGTTTTGTCTTGGCTTTGTACTTGATCTTATTTTCGGTGACCCGCACTGGTTGCCACACCCCGTTCGCTTTATCGGTATTTTTATTGAAAAAACAGAAACATTTCTGCGCCGTCGCATTGACAAGGATGAAAGCTCACTGCGCCGAGGCGGTGTACTTACCGTTTTGATTGTACTTGCCATTTGTACTTTTGTGCCGTTTGGTATATTGGCAGCCGCAAATTGGATAAGCCCCTATCTACGCCTTGCTTTGGAGACACTGATGTGCTACCAGATTCTTGCAACGAAGTCCTTAAAAACCGAGAGTATGAAAGTATATGCCCAGCTAAAAAAAGGCAACCTTGCCGCAGCGCGCACGGCTGTTTCAATGATTGTAGGGCGCGATACCGCTGCCCTTACCGATATTCAGGTAGCGAAAGCGGCAGTAGAAACTGTTGCAGAAAACGCCTCGGACGGTGTTGTGGCGCCTATGCTTTTTTTGGCAATCGGGGGCGCTCCGTTGGGCTTTTTCTATAAAGGCGTTAACACAATGGATTCTATGCTTGGTTATAAAAATGAAAAATATCTGCATTTCGGGCGCTTTGCAGCGAAACTCGACGATGCAGTAAATTATATACCCGCGCGTTTATGCGCCTACTTTATGATTGTTTCGGCTTTTCTGTTGGGGCTCGATAGCAAAAATGCTGTCAAAATCTTTCGGCGCGACCGTTACAACCATGCCAGCCCAAACAGTGCTCAAACCGAGAGTGTGTGTGCGGGCGCACTGCGTATTCAGCTTGCGGGCGATGCTTATTATTTTGGTAAGCTTTATAAAAAACCTACTATTGGTGATGCTTTGCGCCCCGTAAATTACGATGACATCCCTGCTGCCAACCATTTGATGTATGGTGGGGCAGTGTTATGCTTCGCGGTTAGCGCAGCAATAAAATTTGCTGTTTTGTGCTTTATGTAAATAAGGAGGTTTTCTGATGGTTCAGTTAGTTCACGGCGGTGATATTTACTCTTATATAGAAAATCATCCCAATGGTGTGCTGGATTTTTCAGCGAATATCAACCCGCAGGGTTTACCGTGGGGTGTAAAAAAGGCAATCATCTCTGCACTTGAAAACAGTGCCAACTACCCCGATCCGCTCTGCCGCGAACTTACCGCCGCCATTGCTCAAAGCGAAAACCTGCCGCCCGCGTACATCCTCTGCGGCAACGGCGCTTCCGACTTGATTTACCGCCTTGTGTATGCGGTTCGCCCACAAAAAGCGTTGGTTACAGCCCCTGCTTTTGAAGAATACGAGCAGGCACTTACCGCCGCGGGGTGCGAGGTAAAGCACCATTTGCTGCAAGAGAATGAGGAATTTTTACTTACCCAACGTATTTTGGACGACCTCACAGATGATGTGGATATTTTGTTTTTATGTAACCCCAACAACCCAACCGGTCAGCCAATCAGCCAAACTTTGCTCAAAAAAATATTACAGTATTGCCGTCAGCATAAAATTTTACTTGCACTGGACGAGTGCTTTTGCGATTTTTTGGATGACCCCGATGAGTATACCATGAGCGAGTTCTTGTCTGGTTACGATAATCTGTTTTTATTGCGTGCATTTACCAAAATGTATGCCATGGCAGGTTTGAGGCTTGGGTACTGCCTGTGCAGCAACCATGCACTGCTAGATAAAATGTATCTCTGCGGTTCACCTTGGGGTGTATCCAACATTGCGCAGGCTGCGGGTGTGCAGGCGTTACGCGAAAAAGAGTATATAACCCGAACCAAAACAATCATTTCGCAAGAGCGTGCCTACCTCAGAGCCGAGTTGTGCCGTCTTGGATGTAAAGTTTATGGCTCGCATGCAAACTTTATATTTTTTCGCCCGCATATCAGCAACTTATCTAGCAAGCTGGAGGCAAAAGGTATACTGATTCGCAATTGCGGCAATTACAAGGGGCTTACAGGTGAGTTTTGCCGCATTGCCGTAAAATCGCACAACGATAACATCAAGCTGATTTGTGCAATGGAGGAATTTGCCTTATGCCCATGATGATGCTGATTTTAGACGGGCTTACCGACGACCCTGTAGACTTTTTAGGCGGTAAAACCCCATTCCAAGCGGCTGATTGTAAGCATTTACTGCATATGAAGCAATATGGTGCATACGGCAAGTTTTTAACCGTACCGCAGGGTTTTGAGGTGGACAGCCTCACTTGTATTGCAACCTTGCTGGGCGTGCCTTCGCAAACACTCCCCACAGGTAGGGCATACCTCGAGGCAGTTTCTGCGGGGATTGCATTGACAGAAGAGGATGCTGTGTGCCGTTGCAACTTAGTTTCGGTTGATGCGCACGGCATACTGCAAAGCTCTTGTGCAGCCGACCTTTCGGATATGCAAAAGAACCAACTTTATAAAAGAGTAACTCACGAAAACTTCAAGTTTTACCCTATAGGCGGGTACAAAAATTTGCTCGTGCTTAAAAACAGCGCGGGCCGAATAAACAAAATTTGTACCTATCCTCCTCATCAGCACCTCGGCGAGCCAATTAGCAAGCTGCTGCCCCAGGGCAATGCACTTGCCCAACGTTTAAGCGAATTTGCCTTGCAAAACTGCTGGAAAGATGAAAATAGCGCCCATACGCATATGTTGCTGCCGTGGGATGTGACTGTGAAACAAAATTTGCCGAGTTTTGCCGAGCTGCATAATTTATCGGGGGCAGCCGTATGTGCTACTGAAATTGTACGTGGCATTGCCCTTGCAATGGGGCTTACAGTGGTTACACCGCAAGGTGCTACAGCCGATGCAGATACCGACCTAACTGCCAAAGTGCGCACAGCGCTTACACTCGTGCATAAATATGACTTTATAATGGTGCATGTCAACGGTACCGACGAACTTTCTCATCGGTGCGACGCAGCAGGCAAAGCGGCATTTCTTCAGCGCATTGATGCAGAACTTGTTGCACCGCTTATTGAGCAGGCACCGCAAGACACAACATTTTTGGTATGCTCAGACCACTCTACTATTTCTGCTACAGGCAGGCACCGTGCCGACCCGCAGCCGTTTATTCTATATAATAATTCCAAACAACAGCACGGAAATCTTGGCACACGCAACGCTTTACAGGCGATTTCACTCCTGAAAGGATTGATTTAGAATGGCAAAGGCAATTATGGTACAAGGGACAACCTCCAATGCAGGAAAAAGCCTGCTTACCGCAGCGCTCTGCCGTATTTTTAAGCAGGATGGTTATACCGTTGCCCCGTTTAAATCGCAAAACATGGCACTCAATTCGTTTATCACATCAGATGGATTGGAGATGGGTAGGGCACAGGTAATGCAGGCAGAAGCGGCAGGTATCGAGCCTGACGTGCGAATGAACCCCATCTTGCTCAAACCTACCAACGACGTAGGTTCACAGGTGATTGTAAATGGCGAAGTATGGGGCAATATGAGTGCCGCACAATATTATAAGCAGAAATGTGAGCTTATCCCGCACATTATGAAGGCGTACAGCGAGCTTGCTGCAGAGTACGATATCATCGTGTTGGAGGGCGCCGGCAGCCCGGCTGAAATCAACCTAAAAGAAAATGACATTGTCAACATGGGCATGGCAAAGCTTGCAAAAGCCCCCGTATTGCTGTGCGGAGATATTGACCGCGGAGGCGTATTTGCAGCGTTGGCAGGTACCTTGATGCTACTGGACGACGACGAGCGCGACATGGTCAAAGGTACAATTATAAACAAATTTCGCGGCGATAAAGAGATTCTTCGTCCGGGGCTTAGCATGCTTGAAGACATCACCCATGTGCCTGTTTTGGGAGTAGTGCCTTATCTGCATATTGATATTGATGACGAAGACAGCCTTTCCGACCGGTTTAAACGCAGCAACGCCGCAGGTGATATCGAAATTGCCGTTATCCGTTTGCCGCGAATTTCCAATGCTACCGATTTTAACGCGTTGGAATATGTTCCCGGTGTATCTCTGCGGTATGTAAACACGGTTGCACAGTTGGGTAAGCCCGATTTAATCATACTGCCCGGTACAAAGAACACAATGGAGGATTTGCTCTGGCTGCGTCAAAGCGGATTGGAATCCGAAATCAAGAAGCATGCGGCGCATGGAGGTGCGGTGTTTGGCATCTGCGGCGGCTACCAGATGCTCGGTAAAGAACTGCACGACCCGCACAACGTGGAACATGGCGGAAGTATGGCAGGTATCGGTTTGCTGCCTGTCACCACGGTATTCGAACTGCAAAAGGCACGCACACGTGCTTGCGGTACAGTAAACTGCGTGGGCGGTGTACTAAGTGAGCTTTCCGATGCGCCGTTTGAAGGCTACGAAATCCACATGGGCAGAACCGCACCGTGTGAGGGAGAATCTTGTGCATTCTTGAATACAGTTACCGAAGTGGGCGGACGTGCTGTAACACTTAACGATGGTGCGGTCAACGGCAATGTCTACGGCAGTTATATGCATGGCTTTTTTGATAGGGAAGAGGTTGCAAAAGCGGTTGTAACGTCACTTTATAAAGCAAAGGGGCTTGATTACAGCAAGGTAACTGCGGTTGACCTTACCGGTTATAAGCAAAAACAATATGATTTGCTTGCCGACAGCGTACGAGAAGCTTTTGACATGAAACAGATTTACAAGATTTTAGAGCACGGCGTATAACCCTAAATACGAAAAAGAGAAAGGTTGGAGCCTATGAAAGTACAATTGCAAAAGGTGCTGCCTGCTGAAATAGAGCGCAGAAGTTTTGAGATAATCGGTGAGGAGCTTGGCAACATTCGCCTAGACCCCGTAAACGAGCCTGTTATCAAACGCGTAATCCATACTACAGCCGATTTTGACTATGCGCGTACACTTTGCTTTTCTGAAAAAGCGGTTGAAAAGGGCATTGCCGCAATCAAGGCGGGTGCTTGCATTGTAACCGATACCCAAATGGCGCGTTCGGGCATCAACAAAAGTACACTGGCAGCTTTCGGCGGTGAAGCTTTTTGTTTTATGTCGGACGAAGATATCGCACAAACTGCAAAACAAAACGGAACCACCCGTGCCACCGCGAGTATGGATAAAGCAGTAACGTTAAAAAAGCCGGTTATCTTTGCCATCGGTAATGCACCAACCGCACTGGTTCGTTTGTATGAGTTGATACAAGACGGAATCATCACGCCGGAACTGATTATTGGTGTACCGGTAGGATTTGTAAACGTAGTGGAATCGAAAGAACTGATTATGCAGACGAAGATACCTTATATTGTTGCAAAAGGGCGCAAGGGAGGCAGCAACGTGGCAGCGGCTATCTGCAACGCTCTGCTTTATAAGGCAAAAGAGTAACCACAAAAGATTATGGTGGATAATTTAACATAGAAGGAAATGACCGCAATGAAAAAAACTATAATCGGTGGCGTTCTTGCAATTATTGGCACATTAGGTCATTTGGCAGTAATCATTATTGCGGCAAAAAATATGGCTTCGGAGTGGAGTACACCGCCTGGGCGGTTATTATCAACCGTATGTGAACTTGGCATGCTTGGGATACTATTTATTTTCTTTGCCATTTTAATAACTGGGCTGGTAGTGTTAGGGATTGAGTATTTTAAAAAAGGATAAACTTCAAACAATAAAAAATAAGGTCATCATCTACAGTGGATGATGACCTTAAAACTTTTCTTATCGGGTAACAGAGCGAATCCAGTTGGTGCCGCGCAGCCGCAGCAGACAAAACATTGTTTTTAGCGGATAATCCATCTTTAAACATGCAAATACAATGAGCGGCGGCAGATGAAATACAAATGCTGCAACAGCACCGATTGGTATTACACACCACAGGCAGCCTATATCCACAAGCGCCGCAAATCTTGTATCTCCCGAGCCGCGAAAAATTCCGGTAATGAGGGGACAAGTATAAGCCATAAAGAAAATGGCAAACGCGTAAGCTACCATTAACTGGTTCGCAAAATCAAGCGTTTGGGGCTCGATATTATAGATGGATAGTACAGGCTTTTTCAATAGAATGAGAAGAAGTGCCGACGCAACCCCAAGAAAAAAGTAAAGCTTTTTAAACTTTTTTACACAGCTTTGCAGATAGGGAATATCGCCTGAGCCGATGATGTTCCCGGTAATCACTGCTGTTGCACTGCCTACACCAAATATAAACGAGGTTGCAAGTTGATACACTACGTTACAGATACTGTTTGCGGCAACAACCGATGCACTGATATGCCCAAGAATCACCGAATGTACCGAAACACCTACCGCCCATAAAAATTCGTTAATCATAACCGGCATACCATAGCGGATAAGATCCTGCATCAAATCTTTATCGAATGATAGCAAAGTACGCAGTTTATATTGAATTTTCTTCTCAAAAAATTTGAGATAAAACACAAGCACAATGCACTCGGTTACACGTGCAATTACCGTGCCCACCGCTGCCCCGGTAACACCCATTACGGGTGCACCAAACTTACCGAAGATGAATATGTAGTTAAAGAATACATTCACACAGAACGAAATCGAATAAATCAGAACCGAGATTTTTACCGTTTCCACACTGCGCAGTATCATTAAAAATGTTGCGCTTATGCCGCCCGTCGTGTATGAAAACGCTACTACGCGCAAGTAACGTGCTCCTGCCTCAATTACCTCGCGGTCAGGCGAAAATATGCTCATAATCTGTGTAGGGAACGCTACCACTATGATTGTGAACAGCACTGAAAAACCAATGATGATTTTAACTGCAAGTCCCGTAATTTTTTGTATTGCAACGGAATCGCGCTTGCCCCAGTATTGGCTTGCCAAAACAATTGCACCGCTTGCTACACCAAAACATACTACATTAAAAATAAAAAACATCTGGTTTGCAAGCGAAGATGCAGAAAGCGCGATCTCTCCCAATTTACCCAGCATAACTGTATCCATCAGATTTACACTGAACGAAATGATATTCTGCAAGGCAATCGGCATTGCAATTGTATAAATTGCAGTATAAAATTTTTTATCAATAACAGCAGCTGCCATATAATTGACACTCCTTTTCGGACAAATAATAAGGTACTTGTGTTTTAAAAAAGCACAACAGCCACTAATTATAACATTGAATAGCGGGCTTTTCAATAGAGGCTGTCTTTTTAATATGCTTTGATGTATAATAGATTTATATGACTAAAAAACAACACAGTACAAGGAGTTTTTATGAACTATATTGGCTCCAAGCTTTCTTTAATAGATTTTTTAAAAGATACCATTCAAGATACTTTAATATCAAACGGCGACAAGCGCTTGCCTAGGCAGCTTTATTTTGCAGATTTGTTTGCGGGTACAGGCACAGTGAGTGCAGCCGCCAAAGAACTGGGATGTAATGTTACTGCAAACGATTTAATGTATTACAGCTATGTACTGTGCCGCCATCTTGTGGCGGGGGGCAACAACTTAACAGAAAAACGTGCTGCCGAACTTTGCAGTCTGCTCAGTTCTGCCGAATGCACCGAGGGCTTTATCTATAAAAACTACTCTCTTGGCGGTACTCAGGACAGCAGTACGCCTCGCTGCTATTTTTCTGATTACAATGCAGCAAAGTGTGACGGCATGCGCGTTGCACTCGAACGATTGAGACAGCAAAAAGAGATAACCGAAGACGAATATTTCTTTTTGCTTGCAAGTTTACTTACATCCATTGATAAATATGCAAATACCGCATCCGTTTACGGTTCATTTTTAAAAAAGATAAAGAAGACCGCTCTGCGTAAAGTTGTGCTTACCCCCATGCCTATTGTAAAGGGTAATGGTAATTATCTGGTGCACAATTGCGATGCAAACGAGCTTATAACAAAGCTGTCTGGCGATGTCTTATATCTCGATCCCCCTTACAACGCGCGCCAATACAGTTCAAATTACCACATGCTCGAAACCATCGCACGGGGCGATAGTCCCATTATCCGCGGTAAAACAGGAGTTCGAACCGACCAGAAAAAAAGCCGTTTTTGCTCATCACGCCATGTATTGATGGAATTTGAACGGTTAATTGCGAATGCTGATTTTCGTTACATATTTTTAAGTTACAACAACGAAGGGCTCATGCCGCTTGATCAAATTAAAGCAATCATGAGCCTCTACGGCAGTTACAGTGTTCGTACAAAGAGTTATCGGCGCTTTAAAGCGGATAGTGATGAAAACCGCAGGCACAAAAATAAGCTGACCACGGAGTATTTACATATACTTGTGAAAAACCCTTAACACCATTAAATAAAACCGGAGTGAACAATTGCACTCCGGTTTTTTATACGCCGCTCAAATCAAAATTGGGGATAAACTCGCAGCTTGCAGCCTCTTGTTCTTGCAAAAATCCGTCTTCTATCCCGCTGTAAAACAAATAGTCTTCTACGCGTTTGTATTCTTCCGGTGTAAGTACGCGGTTGATTTCAGGGTAGTCTGCCGCTTTGCCGCATGGTACATATTGGCACATGAGGCTGAACAGCACTTCACCATTTTTAAAATGGTCTGCAACCCAGTCAATCACACCCAGTGTGTTTTCAATATTGTTCGGTAAAATCATATGACGAATGACCACACCGCTTTGCAGTAAACCTTCATCGTTTATGCGGTAACTGCCAACCTGGCGGTACATTTCGTATATTGCGTCAGCAGCCGTTTCGTAATAACGGTCGGCTTTCGAGTATCGAACAGCACAGTCGTTATCTGAATATTTAAAATCAGGCAGATAAATCTGCACCTTTTCGTCGAGTTGTTTGAGGGCATTTGCGCTCTCATAACCACTGCTGTTGTAAACAACCGGCACAGGCAACGGCTCACAAAGGCTTTGTGAAACTGCCTCTATATAATGGGTAGGGCTTACCAAATTGATGTTATGCACACCTTTTTCAATCAACTCATAGTAAATTTCGCGCAGACGTGTTACGGTTATTTCTTTACCAAAGCCCTGTGTGCTTATTTTATAATTCTGGCAAAAGCAACACTTCAAGTTGCATCCGCTGAAAAATACCGTACCGCTGCCGCGCGTGCCACTGATACAAGGTTCCTCCCAATGGTGAATGCCCGCGCGCGCTACCACAGGCAACCGCCCCATACCGCAAACACCAAGCTGCCCGCTGCCGTTTTGCGTTTCGCGGCGCTCGATGTTGCAATGACGAGGGCAGATATTACAAACGCTCATAGCGATGTTTTCTCCATTCAGTTATATTTTAGGACGTACAAGCAGTTTTTAAACTTAAAAAGTTTATCATCAAATGGCTAAAATGTCAATAGCCCTGTATCTGGAACTTCTTGACTGTTGGTGCTATAATTATTTTATATTGGAGGTATGACCATGGCAGATTTCAAAACAAATGTAATGCGTATTTTAGATAAAGAAAAAATCCCATATACTCCCCACAGCTACGACCATAGCGATGGGTGTATCGATGGGATAAGTGTTGCAAAAAAAATGGGGCAAAACCCCGATGCCGTTTTTAAAACCCTGGTAACCAAGGGGACGGGCAGAGATTTTTATGTATTCGTCATTCCCGTTGCAAAAGAGCTAAACCTTAAAAAATGTGCCAAATCGGTTGGAGAAAAAGCAGTGGAAATGATTCACGTCAGTGATATCAACAAAATTACAGGCTATATTCGCGGGGGCTGTTCGCCCATTGGGATGAAAAAACAATATATGACAGTGTTCGATTCATCTGCGTTAACTCAGCAAAACATCATTGTAAGCGGGGGCAAAATCGGCTATCAGGTAGAACTCGCACCGCAGGCACTTGCCGCGTATGTTGGCGGCAGGTTTGATGATCTGACAGATTAAGATAACGGGGGTATGCTTTATGTTCGATATTTTAATACAGAACGGAACTGTGGTGGACGGCAGCGGCAGCCCCGCCTATTGTGCGGATGTTGCTGTAAAGGATGGTAAGATTGCGCAAATTGCACCGCATATTGTTGTGGATGCCCAAAAAATAATTGATGCCGCTGGCAGGCTGATTACGCCTGGTTTTATTGATATACACCGCCACGCCGATGTGAACCTCTTTACCTCGGAGTTTGGCGAACCTGAACTTCGTCAGGGGCTTACCACCATTATCAACGGCAACTGCGGGCTTTCTGTGGTGCCGTGCCCACCCGAACACCGCGATGAGATTTTTACTTTTTTGCAGCCGGTCATCGGCGAGGTTGACTCTTCGTTAAAATTTACAAATTTTGAAGAATATATTGCTTTGGTGCAAAAACAGCCGCTGCCGCTGAACGTAGGTATGCTCATTGGCAACGGAACGGTACGAGCCTCGGTAAAGGGTTACGAAACGGGCAGGCTCACCCCAACCGAGCTTGCACAGGCACACCACTATTTGCACAGTTCGCTTGCAGCGGGTGCACTGGGTGTTACCCTTGGCATCGTATATGCACCCGAAAACTGCTATGATATCGACGGTTTTGTTGAGGTTTTACAGCCAATGCGCGATTTTCAAGTTCCGCTTGTCACCCACATCCGCGGCGAGGGCGATACGTTTCATCAATCTTTGCATGAGGTTATTGAAATTGCCCGCAGGCTCGGTGTTCCGCTACACATCAGCCACCTTAAATGCATTGGCAGCCGCAATTGGGGGCATGGGGTAACCAAAGCGCTTGAAATACTAGATAATGCCCGCCAAAGCGGTATGGATATTACCTGCGATGCCTATCCCTACACTGCGGGCTCCACACAGCTTATTCAAATTCTTCCTCCGCAGTTTCTCGAGGGCGGCTCAGCGGGGATTGTAAAAGCACTCAGTAACCCCGAAAAGCGGCGTGAACTTACTGAGATACTCAAAAAACCATCCGATTACTTTGAAAATCTGGTTAATATGGTTGGCTGGGGTAATATTGTTATGAGCACGCTTACACAGCCGGAAAATCAAAAGTATATTGGCAAATCGGTAGAGCAGATTGCGGCAGAGCAGGGGAAAGACCCTTATGACTGCGCTTACGATATGCTGATATCAGAGCAATGTAAAATTTCTATGGTGGATTATATCACGTCAGAAGATGATATTAAAACCATACTGGGCTATCCATATACTTCGGTTATATCGGATTCTGTGTATCCCACAGGCGGTGTACCTCATCCAAGACTGTATGCAGCGTTCCCCAAAGTGCTGATTGAATATGTGCGTGAGTCGCCTGTGCTTACCATCGAACAGGCAATTCATAAAATGACGGCACTGCCCGCAAGCGTCTACCATCTCAAAGGCAAAGGGATTCTGCGCGAGGGCTGCGATGCCGACATCAACGTATTTGCTCTCAAAAATCTATCCACCGATGCAACCTACCAAGAACCGCGCAGGTTTGCAAAAGGTTTTGACTTTATTTTGGTGGGCGGTAAAATCGCTGTAGATCACGATGTGCTAACCCACATTCCCGCAGGCAAAACACTTTTCAGAATATAAAACAGCAGTTGCTGTTAACTAAGCAAAAAATGTAGTATAATAATCCCAGAGATATGAAAATATTATTCGTTTGAGATACTGTAAAAAACAACGGCAGAGGAGCACGAATACCCAATGAGCAAGCAAAGGGAAGAATATTATTGGCATAAATTGGATAACGCGGCGAAGGTTTTCCCTGCAGTGCGCAGTTCCAGCAACTCAAGCGTGTTCCGCATTACGGCCAAGCTTACCGATATAATAGACCCCTCTATCTTAACCACAGCGGTTGAAAAAGCTTTAGCAGAATTACCTACCTTTAACGTCAAGCTGCGCAAAGGGATGTTTTGGTACTATTGGGAGACAAATTTTCAGCCTCCGGTCGTCACAGAGGATAGTACTTACCCTCTTCGCCGGATTGACAAGAGTCAGAACAACGGCTTTATGTTTCGAGTTACTTATTTGGGTAAAAAAATCAATCTTGAAATGTTCCACGCTCTCACCGACGGTGCTGGTGCGGTTGTATTGCTTAAAACCATTGTCTATTTTTATCTAAAGCAGTGTTACCCCGATGCAATTACCGTAAATGAATTGATTGCAGAAACAGGTTTTTCTCAACATGCTTTGGATGAAGACAGCTTTCTTCGTTTGCGTAAAGGCAATTTGCATATCAAAGCGCCCAAAGTAAATCCTGCATATCAGATGAAAGGGACACGTTATTTTAGCGACCGTGTTGATGTGACGCAAGGTATTTTGCCTACAATGGGAGTGGTTGCACTCTCCAAAGCAGCAGGGGTTACTGTTACGGTATATCTTACGTCACTGCTGATGTATTCGATTTATCAGAACAATTATAAGTATTACGCCGAGAATAAACCGATTGTGTTTTCGGTACCTATTAATCTGCGCGGCTTTTTTCAGTCTAACACCATCCGTAACTTTTTCTCGTTTATTACCGTAGCGGTCAACTTTTACGAGCACGACTATACGTTTGAAGAGGTTCTTCAGCAAATTTCTAAGCAGATGAAGGATGCATTGAAGATTGAAAATATTACAGAGCGAATAGCCTATAACGTAAATGCCGAGCGCAACCTCGCCATACGTTTTATTCCTCTGTTTTTTAAAAATATTTTTCTTAGGGCAATTTACAGCAAAGGGGAGAAAGGATACACCAGCACGATTTCAAATCTGGGGCAGATTAAGCTCCCCGCTGAGCAATTGCCGTTTATAGAGCGTATTGAGTCGCTCAACAATATCACCAAGCGGCAGTGCTTTAAAGTGTGCCTATGTTCGCTTGGCGATAAGATGACGGTTTCTTTTGTTTCGGGCATGGAGGACAAGGATGTGGAACGGTATTTCTTTCGATTCCTATCGGATAAAGGATTGGATGTACAAATTGTAAGCAACAGGGTGGATGAAGATGAAGTATTGTGAAAACTGTAAGGTTACCATACAAAACGATTTGTTTTGCTGCCCCCTTTGCGACAGTGAGCTTGTTCGGCGCGGTGAGCACTTTGAGCAGGATTTTCCGGCAACGCCTGTGATCCCGGAAACCAAAAAGTATACCAAGCTGCTTATTTTTTTATCGGTGGTTGTGGTAACCGCCTGCGTACTGATTGATATTTTAACCTCGAAAACGGTGCACTGGTCGGCAATCGTAGCAGTTGGGCTCGTTTATTTGTGGCTCAGTATCCGCTTTATAAAAAAATCCCGCCGCAATATCGGTTTGCTGGCTTTAATTCAAATTTTCGGTATTTCGTTATTGTCCTTTGTAATAGATTCCGCTACAGGTTATTACCAATGGAGTACGAATTATGTTATTCCGTTTGTGTTTATTTCTGCCGCAGGGCTTATGAGTGCAGTGATTTTGCTGCGCCCCAAACGTTTTCGCGATTATATTTTATATCAACTTGGTATTTCGGTTCTCGGCATTGTTGTATCGGTAATTTCTTTGTTCAATAAAAACACAGTTGCATGGACGGCGATTGTAGGTGCGGTTTATTCTGGGCTTACCATCTTGGGTATCGTAATTTTTACTCCGAGAAAAACACGGCACGAGTTAAAAAAGCGCTTTCATTTTTAGTGCAAACCTATATTTGATAAAATACGGCAATTGCCGTTAAGGAGGTAATAGAAATGTCCTATACGATTAAAAGCGACCAAATCTATTTTAACCATAAGCTGCAGCCGGGTGTACTTGCAGTAGATGGTGCTTCGATCAAAAATGTCATTTCAGATGATGCGTCGGTGAGTGGTGAGTTGATTGATCTAACCGGATATCGTGTACTCCCAGGGCTTATCGATACGCATATGCATGGCGGCAATGGCTTTGACACGATGGATTGTAAGGAAGAATCTATCGACGGAATGTGTGATTACCTCGCTTCGGTGGGTGTCACCACGTTTTATCCAACCACTGTTACTTCATCTCTTGAACGCACGAAAAATGCCGTAAAAACAGTTGCCGATTGTAAAGACCGCGGCGTAAAAGGTGCAAAGATAGGGGGCATTTTTCTCGAAGGTCCTTATATCAATAAAAAGATGAAAGGTGCACACCCCGAAGAATTCATTGTGGATATTAATCTTGAGCATCTCAAAGAGGTACTGGAGGCTGCGCGGGGCAATGTACGCACTATTGCAATCGCACCTGAAAAACAAGGGGCAATCGAGGCAATAGAATATCTTACCAAACAAGGGGTTACAGTAGCGATTGGTCATTCTGACGCTACATATGAAGAGACGCAGGCGGCAATCAAAGCTGGCGCGCGTGCCTGTATACACATTTACAACGCGATGCGTCCTTTGCACCACCGCGAACCTGGCATTTTGGGTGCCGCGCTTACAACCGATGGTTTTGCTGCCGAAATGATCTGCGACGGGATTCATGTAAATCCCCGCTCAATGGAAATTGTAACCCGTTGTAAGCACCCTGAAGATGTCATTCTTATTACAGACTGTATGTGTGCAGGCGGTATGCCGGACGGTAAATATTACCTTGGTGAATTGATTACCATTGTAAATAACGGTGTTGCACGCACCGAAGAAGGTGCACTTGCAGGCAGTACGCTCAAACTGATTAACGGCGTAAAAAATGCCGTACAACTGGTCGGCGTACCGTTTGAAACCGCTATCTTATACGCAACCGAAAACCCTGCCCGTCAGCTTGGGATTCTCTCTAAAACAGGCAGCCTAGAAAAGGGTAAAGCCGCAGATATTATTGCGATTGATGACAATTACAATGTTGTGTTTACTATGATAGACGGTAAAGTAATCCACGATAAACGCTGATAGCACCATCTTTTTATAAAGGAGAATGAATATGATTTCTCACTTGCTTCATCCGCAGCAGATACAGCTTGGCGCAGAAGCTGATGACTGGCAGCAAGCGGCAAAGCTGGCAGGGGAGTTGTTGGTTCGCTGCGGAGGAGTTCATCAGCGTTATGCAGATGCTATCGTTCAAACAGTACAAACCGAGGGTGCCTATATGGTGCTTACCAAAGGTTTTGTGTTGCTGCATGCACGCCCCGAGTACGGCGTTAACCGCGAATGTGCCGGCGTAATTACATTAAAAAATCCGGTGAATTTCGGTGCAGGTGATAAAGACCCTGTTGATGTTGCGGTGGTTTTTGCCAGCCCCGATCAAGACGGGCATGTACGTTTTGTACAGCAAATAGCAGAATTACTAATGAAGGATTGCTTCTTGAATGAATTGAGAGCATGCAGTTCCCCCGATGAATTGATTGCGATTGTAAAAAAATTTGAAGAACAATAGTAAAGCGGGCTGAGTCTAATCAGATTCAGCCCGTTTTGCTCAGTTCTCCTGATTGAAACCCAAGCAGGTTCCGTGCTCCTGCATACATAAATGTTTACGCAGGCAGCTCTCGCATTTCGTTCCCGTTTTTTGATAGGAGATTTCTACAGGCACATTTTTCTCCACAACAGGGCAATACCGCTCAATAATGGATTGAAAATCGCCCAAAGACAATCGCCTCCTTTTTAAATTCTTCCGTTTCTCACAGCACTATTATATGCCGCATTTGCAAAAAATAAACCGCTCATTTTTTAAAACAAATTGCTGTAATCGTATAAATTACGGTATAACTGTCAATCATTTCCGCATAGAATAAAACGAAAGGCGGATTATGGTATGACAGAATTATTGGCCAAACTTAAAGCTTTTGGAAAAGAGCAACAGGATACATCTCATAAAGAGCTGCAAGATGAGCTGATTGAGCTTCGCCGACAATTAGACAGCATCGACTCTTGTTATAATATGATAGGTGACAGCGATTTAATTGACAGCCTTATTTATCAGCGGATAGGATTGATGGCACGTTACGAATTTTTGATAAAAAAAGCGAAAGCGCAAAACATCACCAGTGACAGAATTCGAATCTCGCTGTAAATCATCTTACACAAAGTGTAAAACAAAAAAGCGAAAATAGTAAAGACAATCTATGTGCGGAATTTCTGCAGAAACGGAGTGACAACATGACTACGACACAAGCTGTTTTTTTGGTATGCGGTATTATGCTGGCGATATTCATGATTACGATTTATGCACGAACCGGAAAACCTCTGCGTTCGCTGCTGGGTACTGCGGTGCCGGGTGTGTTGTCGCTTGCAGTCATCAATTATGCATCGTATTTTACAGGTGTTGGATTGCTGGTGAATGTGGGTACTCTTTTTACGGCCGTATTTTTGGGCCTTCCGGGTGTTATCTCTATTTTTATTTTAAAACTAATTTGGGCTCTGTAAGAGATTACCATACAATTTAATTCATGCGTTTGGCTTGCGGCAATCTAAATAACCATGTATAATAGGGAATGGATTTTTTACAGAATCTGTTTCCTATTTTTATTCGCTAAAGGAGCGTTAACGCAAGCATGAAAAAGTTAAAATCAAAAGAATTTTGGATGCTCAATTTAGGTATATTCATAGTCGCCGTAGGTGTTTATTTTTTCAAATTTCCAAATAAGTTTTCTATTGGCGGTGTCAGTGGCATATCGGTTATTTTGGGGGATCTTATCAAAAATTATTCACCGGGAACTTTCGTATTCATTTTAAACATGCTGTTGATGTTGTTGGGCTTCGCTGTATTTGGTAAAGGTTTTGGTATAAAAACAGCGTATGCTAGTTTTATGCTTTCAGCCGAGATTTGGGTGCTGGAACGTATTTTCCCCATGAATCACCCTTTTACCGATGAGCCAATGCTCGAACTTGTATTTGCCGTTATGCTGCCTGCTATCGGTTCGGCTATTTTGTTCAATATCGATGCTTCTACAGGCGGTACTGATGTAATTGCGATGATACTAAAAAAATACACCGCTATCAATATCGGACGAGCTTTACTTCTCAGCGATTTTTTGATTACCGTTGCTGCAGGCTCAGTGTTTGGTATAAAAATAGGGTTGTTTTCGTTCCTTGGTCTTGCCCTAAAAGCTTTGGTTGTCGATTCAGTCATAGAGAGTATTAACCTGTGCAAATATTTTACCATTATTACATCCAAACCAGAAGAAATTAGCAATTTTATTGTGAAAAACCTTCATCGAGGTGCCACCAGTATGGATGCAAACGGTGTATTTACTCATGAGAATAAAACGGTTATTATTTGTGCGGTGCACCGTGCACAAGCTGTACAATTACGTCATTATGTTCGTTCGGTAGATGCAAAAGCATTTATACTTATAACAAACACCAGCGAAATTATCGGAAAAGGTTTTCGTGGTGTTGCCTGATGAAACAAAAATAGAATTCACCAAAATTAAAAAGCTGTTCCGCTTAGCGGAACAGCTTTTTGTTGTTTATAAAAATGCGACCAAGCATTTAAGCCGGGTTCTGTATTTGACAGCAATCTATCTACGATGGTCGTCGCCAACCACCTCCAGCCACCTCTATCAAGGACGCGCAGGGCTGCGTATTCGTCCTCTTTACACGGTGTTGCTCCGAATAGGGTTTACATGGCCGCACAGTCTCCTGTGCGCCGGTGAGCTCTTACCTCGCCTTTCCACCCTTACCGCTTACGCGGCGGTATATCTCTGTTGCACTTTCCCTAGAGTCGCCTCCGGCTGCCGTTAGCAGCTATTCTTGCCCTGAGGAGCCCGGACTTTCCTCATACGTTACCTTTCGATAACGCACGCTGCCGTCTTGCTTGCTCGCAGTTTTAACTATATTTAGTTTTTGCAAATTAATCGCCGAGGGGTACACCGTTTGCATCGGTATTAATACTGCCGGTTAGTATTTGGATACCCTCAACCAACCCCCAAACAGCCGATACCACAGGGCCTATTCCGCAGGCAAGGCTGCCGACGGTACCCAATAAAAGCTGAACAATTCCGCGGTCGGTGTATCCCAGGTAAAAGTTGTGTATACCAAATGCACCTACAAAAATACCCAACAGGCCGGCTGCCAGTTTTGATTTTCTTTGTACCTGAACTCCGTTTACAGTATAGGAGTTATAGTAGTGCTTCAGCGAGCAGCCGCATTTTATGCAAACTACCGCCAACTCATCGGTTGGTGCATCACAGTTGGGGCAAAAATGTCTGCCTTGCCCTGCGGGTACACCGCATTGTGTACAAATATTGGCATTTTGTAATAACTCTGCACCGCAATTTCTGCAAAACATGTTTTAATACCCCCAATAGTATAATAATATGGATATCAACGCCTTATTATAACATATTATGTATCTGTTGTCTAATAATTATTAAAACTTCGCTTTCTTGCTGTAAATCGTTGCTAATTTTGAAATGATTATATGCAAAACTTGCAAAACATAATATATCAAAGCAGATACTATCAGTGATAAGGACAAAATTTGAAATGAATGAGCATGAAAGTTGCATATGTCTATTGCGTTTTTTTATAAAAAAAGATATAATTACATTCAGATATTAGATTAGGAGGGAATTTCCATGCAATTTAAAAGTGCCTACTTACAAGGCGTATATGACAGCGTTTGTAAAAGAAATCCGCACGAGCCTGAGTTTTTACAAGCAGTCGGCGAGGTTCTCGAAAGCTTTGAACCTGTAGTAGAAAAACGCCCCGACATCGTTGAAAAAGGCGTTATTGACAGAATGGTTGAACCTGAAAGAATGATTATGTTCCGTGTATCGTGGGTGGACGATAACGGAAAGGTACAGGTAAACCGCGGATATCGCGTGCAGTTCAACTCTGCAATCGGTCCATACAAAGGCGGCTGCCGCTTTCACCCTTCAGTCAATCTTTCAATTATTAAATTTTTGGGTTTTGAGCAAACCTTTAAAAACAGCCTGACAACTCTGCCTATGGGCGGTGGTAAAGGTGGTTCTGACTTTAACCCCAAAGGCAAATCGGATAATGAGATTATGCGCTTTTGCCAGAGTTTTATGACAGAGCTTGCAAAACATATCGGCCCAGATACCGACGTACCGGCAGGCGATATCGGCGTTGGTGCGCGCGAAGTAGGCTATATGTTTGGCCAATACAAACGTTTGCGCAATGAGTTTACGGGCGTTCTTACCGGTAAAGGGCTAACATTTGGCGGCTCACTCGCAAGAACCGAAGCAACCGGCTACGGTTTGCTTTATTTTACCGAAGAGATGCTCAACTGTATGAAAAACGACAGCATAAAGGGCAAAACCATTGTTGTTTCCGGTTCGGGTAACGTTGCAATTTATGCAACCGAAAAAGCAACCGAACTGGGCGGCAAGGTTGTTGCAATGAGCGATTCCGACGGCTATGTTTTTGATGCAAACGGTATCGACCTAGATGTGATGAAACAAATCAAAGAGGTTGAGAGAGCACGTATCAGCGAGTATGCAAAACGTGTTGCAGGTGCAGAGTACCATGAAGGCTGCGCCGGCATTTGGGGAGTAAAATGCGATGTTGCATTGCCATGTGCTACACAAAATGAGCTTGACGGCGAATCTGCAAACAAACTGATTGCAAATGGCGTGATAGCAGTTGCAGAAGGTGCCAATATGCCTTGCACTCCCGAAGCAATCAACGCGTTTCACAGCAATGGTGTTCTTTATGCTCCCGGCAAAGCATCCAACGCAGGCGGCGTTGCTGTTTCCGGCCTTGAAATGAGCCAAAACTCCATGCGCTATTCTTGGAGTTTTGATGAGGTTGACGAAAAACTCAAAGGCATCATGAAGAATATATTCCATGCATCTTACGATGCTGCAAAAGAGTTTGGTTTGAATGATAATATTATGGCAGGTGCAAATATTGCAGGCTTCTTAAAAGTAGCTGCAGCTATGATTGCACAAGGCGTTGCTTACTAAACCTGCAATTCCTAATTAATGCACATAAAATAAATGAAAATGCAACAGCAGTTTGCTGCAAAAGGGGCGCGTACAGCGCCCTTTTCTTGTACTCTCTGTACTTGACGTTCACACAGTAAAGTGCTAAAATGTTGAGTAATGAGTTTAAATGACAATGAAATATAATATAAGGTTGTGACTAATATGAGCAATATTCAAGTGGAACTTGCTAAAACACTAAAAACAAAGCCGACAGATGAAGGAAAATTAGGCTTTGGCGAAATTTTTACCGACCATATGTTTCTCATGGATTATACAGAAGGCAAAGGTTGGCATGACCCTCGTATCGTGCCTTACGGACCAATCCCTATGGACCCTTCTGCTATGTGCCTGCATTATGGCCAAACCGTATTTGAGGGCATGAAGGCTTACCGTACCGAAGATAACCGTATCCTCATGTTCCGCCCGTGGGAGAACTTTAAGCGTCTCAATCAATCCAACGACCGCTTGCAGATTCCCGCTGTAGATGAGAAGCTGCTGCTCGAAGGTCTTGAAAAGCTGATTGAAATTGAAAAAGATTGGGTGCCCCATACCAGCGGTGCATCTCTTTACATCCGTCCTTTCATTATTGCAACCGAGCCGAAACTGGGTGTAAAGCCATCTTCTAAATATCTTTACGTGGTTGTTCTTTCTCCGTCAGGTCCTTATTACAAGAGTGGGCTCAATCCTGTTAAAATTTACATCGAAACTCAATTTGTCCGTGCAGTAAAAGGCGGCACAGGCGCTGCAAAATGCGGCGGTAACTATGCATCGGGTTTAAAAGCGCAAGAAATTGCACATGAGCAGGGCTATTCTCAAGTTCTGTGGACAGACGGCATCGAACACAAATACATTGAAGAAGTCGGCGCAATGAATGTGTTCTTTGTGATTGATGACGAAATTGTTACCCCCGAGTTGGTAGGCTCCATTTTGCCCGGCATTACAAGAAAATCTTCGATTGAGATGCTGAGAGGCTGGGGCTACAAGGTATCTGAACGCAGGCTGTCTGTGCAGGAGCTTGAAGACGCATATCAAGCAGGCAAAGTGAAGGAAGCATTCGGCACCGGTACGGCTGCTGTTATCTCACCAATCGGCGAACTGAAGGTGGGAGACTACGTTATGACATTTAACGATGGAAAAATCGGCACGATATCTCAAAAACTGTACGATAACCTGACGGGCATTCAGTATGGCAAGCTGCCCGACACCCATAGTTGGATGGATGAGGTATGCAAAGGTTAAGATTGCAAACCACTAAAATTTTGATATAATAAAAAGCGACGGTGCATCCGTCGCTTTTTTATATTGGCTTAAAAATATAAAACCTAAACAAAACAAAGGTTGTGTACCATGTCCAGAACAATTTCATTTTTGATAGAGCCGCAGTTTGACGGGATGAAAATCTATGATTATCTGCGCAAAGAGCAGCACCTCAGTTATCGTCTTATCACCTCACTCAAGCATATCTCGGAGGGAATTGAGCTAAACGGTGTGCATGCGCGTACCATTGACCATGTCAAGGCGGGGGATGTCCTTTCCGTTACGATGCCCCCCAATAAAAACAACAGCGAAGTTTCGGATATTGCAGTGCCGATTGTGTACGACGATGAAGACGTGCTAATTTACAACAAGCCTGCCGACATGAACTGTCATCAGTCGCGCCGTGTACAAAACGATACCCTTGCCAACGTGTTTGCGGCGTATTGTTGCGAGCATAATCTGTCGCTTACATTTCGGTGTATCAATCGGCTTGACAAAAATACATCTGGGTTAGTTCTGCTTGCAAAAAACCAACACGCAGCGGCTCTGCTGAAAAATGCTGCACAAAAAGAGTATTTAGCCGTTGTCCATGGTGTTCCCGCACAAAAAACCGGTATGGTAGATGCACCAATCAGCCGTATCAATGATATTTACACCAAACGGCAAATAGATATAAATGGGCAGCCTGCGGTTACACATTACGAGTTGCTTGCTGAAGGAGAAGGTTACAGCCTGATTCGCCTCAAGCTTGAAACGGGGCGTACGCACCAAATTAGGGTGCATATGGCTTGTATTGGGCATCCTCTTGCGGGAGATGATATGTATGGAGGGGATACCTCGATTATTAAACGTCAGGCACTCCACTGTTCACGTATGATTTTTACAAGCCCTATCAGCGGTAAACTCGTTGATGCAACGGCAGCATTGCCCGAAGATATGCAAAAAGCCCTTGAGAGTGCAAGAATATACAGGCAATATGAATAAAAACAAAACAATAGTGAATAAATTTGCAAAAACCTCTTGCTTTTATGTAAATTGCGTGTATAATAAAAAGCAGTTCAAATATTAAAAATGATTTTTACACATTGTTGGAGGTATTATAATGAAAAAGGCAATTGCAATTATGCTAGCTGCTATGCTGGCTGTTACAGTATTTGCGGGCTGCACTAAAAAAGGCGGAGAATCTTCTGCAGCACCTGCAGGTTCTACCGATGCTACATCCACAGAATCATCTTCTGCGTCCCCTGCCACTGTTGAAGAAGGTAAGCTGATTATGGTGACTGAAGCAGGATTTGCACCATACGAGTACTACGAGGGGCAGGATGTTGTGGGCGTAGACGTTGACATTGCAAAAGAAATCGCAGCCGCTATGGGCAAAGAATTGGTCGTTAAAGACATTGCATTCGATTCCATTATTCCTGAAATCAACGCGGGCAAAGCAGACATCGGCGCTGCTGGTATGTCGATTACTCCCGAACGTTTGGAAGAAGTAGATTTCACCATCGAGTATGCAACCTCCAAACAGGTTATTGTTGTTAAAAAAGATAACACTGCAATTAAAAACCCAGAGGATATCAAAGGTAAAAAAATAGCTGTGCAGCTTGGCACGGTTGCTGATATTGTGGTTACCGATGAATACCCTGACAGCACGATCATTCAGCAAAAAAAATACCTTGCTGCAGCCGAAGATGTAAAATCGGGCAAAGCAGATTGTATCGTAATGGATGCACTTCCTGCTCAAGAACTTGTGAAAGCAAATTCGGAGCTGGTTATTTTAGAAAAAGAACTCTTCACCGATAAATACGGTATGGCTGTTAAAAAAGGTAACAAAGCACTGCTTGACCAAGTCAATACAATTTTGCAAAAGCTAATGGACGAGGGCAAAATCGAAGAGTTTACACTCAATCACACATCCAAATAAATTTTGTCTTTATTATATCTACAAAGGCAGCAAGGCATTTATGCTTTGCTGTCTTGTGTAGTTTTACGGAAGGATGCGGGAAATGGAATTTATACAAAAAATAGGAAACGATTTTTATAAAAACATTATTGCAGATCAACGCTATTTGTTTTTTTGGAACGGGTTGAAAGCAACCATAGCAATGGCTTTGATTGCTA
Organism: Hydrogenoanaerobacterium saccharovorans; assembly: GCF_003814745.1. NCBI lineage: Bacteria > Bacillati > Bacillota > Clostridia > Eubacteriales > Oscillospiraceae > Hydrogenoanaerobacterium > Hydrogenoanaerobacterium saccharovorans. Next base: position 1,098,380 of record NZ_RKRD01000001.1, read on the forward strand.
CTTTCATTGGTGTTAGCATTGGTATTTTGATTGCGCTCATCAAAAACAGTGCAAAAGCAAATAAAAGGCTGCGTTGGGCAGAAATTATATGCAACCTTTATGTTAACCTTATCCGCGGCACCCCTGTTGTGCTGCAGTTGATGATTATTTATTATATCGTCTTCCGCTCGTCAAACATCTCTAGTATAGTGGTGGGCGGTTTGGCTTTTGGTATCAACTCCGGCGCATATGTGTCCGAAATTGTTCGCGGCGGCATTGAGTCGATCGACAAAGGTCAAATGGAAGCAGGGCGCTCACTTGGGCTCAATCGTACACAAACTATGCGGCTTATCATCCTGCCGCAGGCAATCAAAAACATACTTCCGTCTTTGGGTAACGAATTTGTTATGCTCATTAAAGAGACCTCTGTTGCGGGCTATATCGGCATCCGCGATGTTACAAAAGCATCCGATATTGTAGCATCCAGAACCTACAATTATTTCTTCCCACTGATGTTCGCCGCTTGTATTTATCTTGTACTCACACTGGGATTAAGCAAGCTGATCAGTATTCTTGAAAGGAGGCTGGCGCAAAGTGATAACCGTTAAAGGACTTTACAAAAATTTCGGTAGCAATCAGGTATTAAAAGGCGTTGATACTACCATCGAAAAAGGCGAAAAGGTTGTCGTTATCGGTCCGTCCGGCTCGGGCAAATCCACTTTTTTGCGTTGCCTTAACCTTTTAGAACAGCCTTCGCAGGGCGAGATTTGGTTTGAAAACAATAAGATTACCGATCCTAAAACCGATATTGATAAACTTCGCCAAAAAATGGGTATGGTTTTCCAGCATTTTAATCTGTTTCCGCATCTTACCGTGAAAAAGAATATTACGCTTGCCCCGGTCAAATTAGGGCTGCAAAATCAAGAGCAGGCAGACGTAAATGCCATGCGTTTGCTGGAGCGTATCGGCCTTGCCGATAAAGCAGACAGTTACCCGAATATGCTGTCTGGCGGGCAAAAGCAACGTATTGCCATTGTTCGTGCACTTGCCATGAACCCCGAAGTGATGCTGTTTGACGAACCTACCTCTGCACTGGACCCAGAAATGGTGGGCGAGGTGCTTGAACTGATGAAAGAACTTGCCAAAGAGGGTATGACAATGGTGGTTGTCACCCACGAAATGGGTTTTGCGCGTGAGGTTGCAACCCGCGTACTGTTTATGGATGAGGGTGTCATCATGGAACAAAACAACCCGCAAGAATTTTTTGCCAACCCCCAAAACCCGCGCCTTAAAGATTTTCTTGCAAAAGTTTTATAAGATTTATTGCCTGCTTTAGTGAAACAAGTTGCCTGCCGTTTGGCAGGCAGCTTGTTTTTTCTTTGTAAATACGGTCCATAATAATATATAAAACAATAGGATAATGTTTTAGCTAAATTTAACTGCGTTACCACCTCGTAACATTTCTATGAATAACCTTGAAAAAAACGTCGTTTTGGTGTATAGTAAACGATAGCCATAAATTCTTGAATTGCTTTTTTTGCTGTGTTGCAGAAAGGCTGAAAGAAAGTATTAATTGAAAGGAGCCGATGCCATGCCTTTAAAGAAAGGTAAGGAGCGGAAAAGTCGAAAATATCCAGCTCCCCAAAAACCAAATAAAAAAGGCAGACTTTCCACACCGGAACTTCTTGAAATATTCGATTTTATTCTCGATAAATTATATAGATTAGCTTATTATACCGGCGCACAGATTGTTCGATACGAACGTCGTTTCAATCGCCGTATGGAAATATGGTTGTACCGTTTTAGTGATAAAGTAACAATAAAAAGAAAAAAACATTTTTCTGCTGTTTCGCGGCATTTAAAAGAAATTTTACGCGATGTTGTTATGCCTATTATCACCACTCGGTCTAAATTTGTGCAATACGGCGAGCGCATTCAAAAAGCAAAGACATTTGGCAAATCGAAGGCTGCTGCAGAAGTTTTGCGTATTGTATGGGAAGTTATCTGCCTAAATTTGCATGTTATTGGCAGTATCTTAAATTATGTTGCGCCTGTTGCTGCAATCATGGTACTTATCGTTACCATCCAGCATTTTAGCAGCTTAACTTTTGCACTTTCAGTCAACTACAGCGGCGAGAACATTGGCTATATCAGCAATGAATCCGTTTTTGAAAATGCAGAAAAAGAAGTAAGAAAACGTATTGTATATGAAGAAACTGTACCCCCCAGTACATTGTTTAAGAGCAATAAAAAAGTTCTTGCAAACTATGTAAATGCGGATGCACAACAAGCAGAATCAAAAAATGAATATTCGCCCATTGTGGCAATGCCCCAGTATACACTTGCAGTAGTAACAGAAGATCAACTTACAAAAGAAGATGATTTAACTGACCGTATTATTAAAGCAAGCGGCAGTGAGATAACGCAGGCAAGCGGTTTGTATGTTGAAGGTGATTTTAAAGGTGCTTCAACCAATCCTGAATTGGTGCTTGATTCTTTGAATGAAATGCTCGACCACTATAAAACAGAGAGCGAAAACGAGAAGATTCAATTTGTCAATAAGGTGGAACTCAAAGACGGGTTGTATCCTGCAAAATCGTTGAAAGACATACAAACCATCGAAAGCATGCTGAAAGGCAATGTTTCGGGAGAAAGTTATTATACGGTAGTAGTGGGAGACTCTCCGTCGCTCATTGCGGACAAGACCGGTGTTCCTCTCAAAGAGCTTACTGCAATGAACCCCAATCTTTCGGATAATTTCTTGCCGGGTAAACAGCTTTTGGTATCGCGTTCTGTGCCTATGATGAAAATAAAAGCTACCCGTCGCGAAACCTACCAAGAAGATATTCCGTACAAAACCGAGCGTGTGGATAATGTTAAAATCCTGAAAGGTGTAGAACAAGTTACCACCAACGGCAAAAACGGAGTTATGGAGATTGTTGCGGATATCACCTATATCGACGGAGTTGCGGTAGAAAAAAACATCGTAAAAGAAACAAAAATTGCTGAACCGCGTACAGAGGTTATATCTGTGGGTACCTATGTTCCAAAGGCATCCGGCAACGGAAAATCTACAGGCGGGTTTATCTGGCCGGTTTATTCCTCCGGCAAAAACTACATTTCTTGCCCGATTTGGGGTTATTACAACCATACCGGTACCGATATTGCTGCGAACAGCGGCGCACCGGTGGTAGCTTCTATGGGCGGCAGAGTAGTAACAGTTAAATCAAACCGTTACGGTTATGGTAAACACATTATTATTGATCATGGCAACGGTGTGACAACGTTGTATGCGCATAATAGTGCACTTTATGTTAGTGTAGGTCAAAATGTACAGCAAGGACAAACAATTGCTGCTGTAGGCCGTACCGGTAATGCCAGTGGTAACCATTTGCATTTTGAAATTAGGCAAAACGGTAAATATCAAGACGCAAGAAAGTATATCGGTTACCGAAGCCCGTACTAAATTCATGGTTAAGAAACCCTCATTTGATGAAATGGGGGTTTCCTTAATTTTCACAAATATATTACAATTTGGGGAAAATTTAATTGTGCATCTTGCCAAATTTGTGTACCCGTGATATACTGTGTAAGGTTTTAAGGTAATATAATCGCTTTTGGCTTTACTATGCGTTTTTTCGTTATTTTTTTCGACAAAACAAACCAAATTCAGCAGCCAATAAATATCGTTGGTGCTCGCTTTTAATTTGGGGTAAAAGGTGATATAATATTACTGTTAAACATTTTATAGACAACGTAAAAAGGCGGTGTAAACGCGGCCTTTTTCAATGACTATTCACTTTTATTTGAGTATGATATATAAGGAGAGTGCCGCGTTGGAAAAATTTATCGTTGAGGGCGGCGCACGCTTACAAGGTGAGGTTGAGATAAGCGGAGCGAAAAATGCAGCGGTAGCCATTATTCCTGCTGTAATTCTGGCGGATGAACCCTGTGTCATTGAAAATATTCCAAGCATCAGTGATGTTTCTATTCTTTTTAAAATTTTAAGCGAAATGGGCGCGAAAATTCGTCCAATTAACGGTTCCTCAGTTGAAATTGATGCGACTCAAAATATCTCCCCTACAGTACCGTATGAACTGGCACGCAATATGCGCGCATCCTATTATTTTCTCGGTGCTCTTCTCGGCAAATACAATAAAGCAGAGGTATCTATGCCAGGAGGGTGCGACTTTGGTGTACGGCCTATCGACCAACACATTAAAGGCTTTGAGTCTCTGGGCGCTACCGTGTCGGTAGATCATGGGATGATTGATGCCAGAACCGATTGCCTGATGGGCGGACACATTTATTTTGATGTTGTTTCGGTAGGGGCAACTATTAATGTTATGCTGGCGGCGGTAAAAGCAAAAGGGCTTACCATACTTGAAAATGTGGCAAAAGAGCCGCATATTGTAGACCTTGCAAACTTTTTAAACTCTATGGGTGCCGATATCCGCGGTGCGGGTACTGATGTCATAAAAATTCATGGCGTTGATTTTTTAAGAGGGACAACCTATTCGATTATTCCTGACCAGATTGAAGCGGGCACTTATATGGTGGCGGCCGCTGCAACCTGTGGAGATGTGTTGATTAAAAATGTGATACCAAAGCATTTGGAATCGATATCTGCAAAGCTGATTAAAGCAGGCGTCAGTGTAGTAGAATTTGACGACTCTATACGTATCAGCCGTAAAGGTACGCTTGAAAAAATTTCACTTAAAACCATGCCTCATCCTGGTTTTCCAACCGATATGCAGCCTCAAATGACTACGCTGCTGACCGTTGCATCCGGTACTAGTATTGTTACCGAAGGTGTGTGGGATAACCGCTTTAAATATGTGGATGAACTAAGGCGTATGGGCGCAAATATTCAAGTTGACGGCAAGGTTGCTGTCATAGAGGGTGTTGCATCATTAACTGCAGCACCGGTAAAAGCAACCGATTTGCGAGCCGGTGCAGCGATGCTGATTGCAGCTTTAATGGCTCATGGTACCACCGAGATTGAAGAAATCCACCATATTGAGCGTGGTTATGAGAATATTATTGAAAAACTGCGAGAGCTTGGTGCAAATATCAAAAAAGTAGAAGTTCCCGATGCCATTATAGAAAAAGCAATTTGATTTAGAAAAGGCACTTTTCGAAGTGCCTTTTTTAGTGGACTGAAAGGATATAGATTATGGCGAGATTTTTTACTGTTGCCAGCGGCAGCAGTGGCAACAGTGCTTATGTCGGCAGCAGTGAAGCAGGTATTTTGGTTGATGCAGGCATCAGCTGCAAAGGTATAGTAACCGGATTATGCGAACGCGAGATACCTCTTGAGCATGTCAAAGCGATTTTTATTACTCATGAGCATATTGACCACATCCGAGGTTTAAAAGTTTTGCTAAAAAAATTGAAAGTACCGGTTTATGCCAGTACAAAGGTGTTGGATTATTTACTTACAAATGAATGCGTTCCGCCGGGTGCACTGTTAGAAACAATTGATAACTGTACTGTAAACGTCGCAGAAATGGAAATTACAAGTTTTCGTACATCCCACGACAGTGTACATAGTTTGGGGTTTCGTATACATACAGCAGATGATCGGCTTATTGGCATATCAACAGACTTAGGGTTTATAAGCGATACCGTTCAAAACGGAATTTGCGGATGCGACTTGGTGCTGTTGGAATCCAACTACGAAACAAGTATGCTTATGAACGGCGCGTACCCTTATTTTTTGAAAAAACGTATTTCCGGTAAAGAAGGCCACCTTTCCAACGAAGATTGTGCAACCCTACTGCCGCAGCTTGTCCGTAACGGTACTACGCGCATAGTTTTGGCGCATCTAAGCAAAGAAAATAATATGCCTGACCTTGCATATCAAACGTCTTTAAACGGGCTTACAGCCGCGCAGATGACGGAGGGGAAAGACTTTGTCTTAACCGTTGCAAAACGCAGCGAAACCGGTGATATGATAATTCTGTAGGAGAACAAACATGGTAAATGTAACGTTGATTTGTGTGGGAAAATTAAAAGAAAAATATCTGCGCGACGGTTGTGCAGAATATATCAAGCGTTTACAGACTTTTTGTAAAATTAATGTTATTGAAATTGATGAGGTGCGCTTACCAGATAATCCATCCGCTGCACAAATTTCGGCTTGCATTGAAAACGAGGGCAAACGCATAACTGCCAAGCTACCATCAGGTGCTCACTTAATTACGATGTGTATAGAGGGTAAGCCATTGGATTCTGTTGAACTTTCACAGACAATCCATAAAGTAGGTGTAAGCGGTGTTAGCAGTTTTGCTTTTGTTATTGGCGGTTCTTACGGTTTGTGTGAAAAAGTCAAAGAACAATCGCACCTTCGTCTGTCAATGTCTAAAATGACGTTTCCCCATCAATTTGCAAGAATGATGCTTTTAGAACAAATTTATCGTGCATTCCACATTATCAATAACGGGAAATACCATAAATAGCGAATTCGAAATTATTTTAATATTTTTTGAAAAAACACTTGCTTTTTCTGAATATATTAGGTATAATAATTAAGCGCTCTAAGAAAGCGCAAACCGTAAACCACAACAGTTGGAGAGCTGGCTGAGTGGTCGAAGGCGCACGATTGGAAATCGTGTGTACGTTAATAGCGTACCTAGGGTTCAAATCCCTAGCTCTCCGCCAAAGCGAACCGCTTGACAAAAGCCGATGAATGGCTTAGTCAAGCGGTTTTTTCGTGTTTTTTAAGTTTTTTTGAGTGTCTCATTTTTGCCCATTTTTACCCCAAAAATACACAGTAAATACACAGTAAATACACAGTAAAATTCATCCGTTGAAGTTATTTAGGATTTCAGCAGTTTTTTCTTTTCGCGAAGAACGGATGTGGGTATAAATATCACGAGTGACAGAAATATTTGCATGACCTAAAAGTTCTTGCGCATCCTTTTCATTAATCCCGGCTTCGAATAAAATGGTTGCATAGGCATGGCGCAGCTGATGAGGCGTAACTGAAATTTTGCAAAGTTCGCAATAATCTGCCCATAGCTTTTTAAATTGCGTGTCCTTAAACAACGTCTTCTTATCTTTTCCAAATAAATAGTCGTTCTTCTTGCCTTTAGGGAGTTTTTTAGCTAATTTGTCCAGCAGGGGAATAGTTCTGTTTCCCGCTTCTGTTTTTGGCTGTTTGATATGAGGTTGATTGCTTTCAAAATAAACAGATTTTTCTATCTTTATGATTTTGTTATTGAAATCGATATCTTTAAATTGCAGTGCCAGTGCTTCGCCCTTTCGGCAGCCGGTGTAAAGCAAAAAATAAGGGAACAGTCCAAACGGAGCATCGACATTGTTTTTTATTTTTTGTATATCTTCATCGCTGGGCATGCTACGCTTCTTTTTTGATAGGTTCTTAGGGATTGAAACATTTTCGCACGGGTTGAAGTCGATGTCTCCATCAACGGTAGCTTTTGTGAAAATTAAATTTAAAACCAAAAGCTGTGTGCGCACCGTTTTTTGTGCCCGCCCACCGCCTTGTTTTGAGAATTTAACAATAAACGATTTTATATCATTCGGCTTAATTTGTTTGATATACTCACCATCAAACCATTCAAGGGCTCTGTAGTATGCGGGCTTGTAGCTAATTTGAGTATTGTACTCAATCGTATCAAAGTGTTCCTCTTTCCAATCCTCGGCAATCTCTTTAAAAGTCGAGCCCTTTTCCTCTGTTTCTTTATAACCAATCATCCTATCATATACTTCGGATTCGGTTTTGCCCCTAAATGCTACGCGCTTGCCGTTTATAAGTTTTATTGTTTCGTAGAGCCCATCTGGTCGTCGATACATCTTTTTCTTTTTGTCTCTTTTTTGCGCGGCCCCGCAATACATACAGTACACGCTTTTATCCGGTATTTTTTCATTACACTTTTTACATTTCATTGATTTACACATCCTTTTATGGTACTATAAAAGGGCAGAATTGCCCCTTGTTTAGCGATGAGAGGGTTTTGCGTTGACCGTTCGAGGGTCGGATCTCGAGCGGTCTTTTTTTATTGTAAAGATTTAATTTTATATTCTACAAGAGACTCACTTAAATTCAGACATTGTGCTATTTGCGGAATGGTAAAGCATAAAAATTCTTTGAAGCTTTCATCAGGATAGAGAAGTTCTGTCGCAAATCGGTTTGCTTGTATTTCTAGTTTGTTAACTGAGAAAAAAGTCCGCTCTCTTAAAAATGGAGTGTTCAAATTTGGATGCAATATAGAATGACCTAATTCGTGCGCACAGGTAAAGAACTGTTGGCGCTCATCTATATCACAATTGATATGAATAATCTTTTGCCTGTAAGCATGTTGATAATAACCACGTATAGTTCCCAGTTGTTCAAACACAATACTGATTCCCATTGTTTTAGCAATTTCAAAAGGGTCACGAGCATCATGTTGTTTGCAAAGTCGATTGACAATGCCTTTGATGTCCATAGCATCGCTCCTATTTAATTACTTATATTTTTTAGGTGTGAATTTTTGTTTGGCTATTTTTTTACTCATTTCAAGCCCGTTTTTAAGGCTTGCGGTTAAAAGCTCTTTAGTAATATCGTCAAGTGGTTCACCATCAAACATTAAACCATCCTGTGAATTTTCTAATTGCTCTAGTGTTTCATGTAATTTTTTAGCTATATCACGCTCATCCTTTTCAGTAAGGGTGGGCGTGTTTTTTGTATCTGTTTTTCCAATAAGGTAATCTACGCCTACTTCAAAGTAATTTGCAATCTTAGTAGCGTTTTCAACAGATAAAGATTTGGTAAGACCCATTTTTAGGTCAGTAATTGTTGCTCGACTAACACCAGTGTCTTTGCACATTTTAGATATGCTGATATTTCCTTTTTTCTCGCAAAGTGACGCAATTACATCGTACATATTTTTATCAGGACAACCAGAATCCTCTAAAACTTCACCAAGCAGATAGCTTAAAGAAACCCCTAAGATTTGAGCATACTCATTAGCTGTTGTAATTTTAGGAGTCCGCAAACCAGTCTCATATCTACTAATTACCTGCTTAGATGTTTTTAAAAGGTCAGCAAACTCTTCTTGTGACATTTTGCGCTCTAAACGAATCTTTTTTAACTGGGAACCAAATTGATTCAAAAGATTATCCATGTTTACAACCACCTTCAATTACTATATTTCAATTAAAACACATCTTGTCACCAAAATCAAGACAAATTGCAAAACATTAAAGAAATTTGTTGCCAAATGGTTGACATAACTTGAAGTAATAGCTATAATGAAATTGTCACCAAATGAGCAACAAAAGGAGGCGAGAAATATGGCTACAAAAATTAAAGCTCTAAAGGGATTAATCTATGGTACATATGATAGCGAAACAGAAATGGCAACTGTTATGGGATGGCCAAGACAACGGCTTAATAAAATATCCAACGGAAATAAAATACCTAACATCAATGAAATACAGTTAATTGCATATGCGTTAGAAAAGCCGGTTGGTGAAATAGCGCAAATTTTTTTATCCGATTAGTCACCAAATGGGCAACTTATTCTCGTAAGGAGAATGTATAACCAAACGAGGAGGTGAAAATTATGCCGCGAGAGAAAGAACTATACCGACCCAATCTTGAATTTTTGCTTGAACTTTTCCCGAACAAAGTGTTTCTCACGGTAGCAGATGTTGAAAAAATGGGTATCAGTCGTAAATGCATCATGGCAGATAAAACATTTCCTAAAAAGAAATGCGGAAAGTTTTATCAAATACCAATTACAGGGCTTGCAAGCTGGATGAGCTAAAGGAGGGCACTTGAAAGAATTATAGAAAGAGGTATGCACGATGAATTCTAAAAAAGATCTTGAATTCACCTTGGAAAACGACCTTACAAAGCGGGAGATTACTATTACACTTTTGCCGGGACATAATTCAATAACGCTTCCGGAAGCATGGGTGTATATGTTGATAAATCAGCTTAAAGATCATATCCACGAATGGAAACGACTTCGATAATTTTGTTTTTAGGAACAGTGCTGCACCGTGCTCGTTGAAGCCAACGCCTTAAATCTTGCTTAAGTTCAAGTTCGGTTAATTTCCGATAAGCACGAACGCGAAATGTAAAATTGAACTCATCAATTTTTAGCGTAGAAACAATATTAGGAAATTTCATATCTATGATTACACCCCCATCCTTTGTGTATTTATACTAGGGCTTACGGTGGGTCGGATGCTTTAAAGAGTGAGATTAAAAACAAGAGAGGTAAATTGGAATGAAAATTATAACAGTAGTTACCATGATTAATAGCGATGAATGTAAAACGGATATTAAACTCAAAAAAATACTGCAACAAATTTCAGCAATTTGTAAGCCTGCTAAAATTGTTGCAGTAAAAGAAATGAGTAAGCGTGCACTCCACTATCATATTGTAATGAGCGACAACTGCACAATAGATATGCTCAAAAATTGGGCAGGAAAGATATATGAATTTGGGTGCGAAGAACGAGACGGAATAAGATTTATAAACAGAGTAAAAGGAAGTCCTATTTATAAATCTACATAATGATAGGCATATTGAGGCATTAATTCCAGTTCCAAATAATCATACCCAAGGTCGGGAGAAACAACTGCACACGCTATTCCGGCATCCTCGAAATGCCGAGCAGCAGAAAGCAAAAGTTCTTTTTCCTCCTTATCTTCGGGTAAATCAAAACATACAAGGAACTCATCAGATTGAAAACTGTCATAAAGTTTTTTGTAGAGCTTCTTTTCATAATCAGTAAACATTAGAAACACCTCCCTTCGCCCAAATTCTACCACATTTTACAAAGAGATGCAATCGAGATCAAAGACAAGCCCTACCATTAAGAAAAGAGGGAGGAACATGGAAATAGGCTGTATCGTAATCATCACATTTATGTGCTTGGCAGATGCCATCACGGAATACATAACAGAGAGGTTGAGATTCCATGCGCGTATTAAGCGTCGAAGAACTCAAATTGCAAGATTTCACCGCAGCCATTGAGCTGTACAGCAGAAAAAAGAAAATCAATGTCCCATTTGGGGATGACATGTATCGAATCACCGGTATCACATTCAGCGGAATTGCTGCTCATTTCAAATACTGTATTCGCCTGAAACAACGCGATGGGCTGGGCAGAATCACGCTGGCGGGCGACCGTGACAGTATCAATGTGTTTTCCTATCACAAAGAAAGGCGTGATGCAAGATGACAAAAGAGGACAAGCCCATTTTGCAGACAACTGCAAAAACAAGACGAGCGGGCAAGCCGTATGTAGCAGAAAAGTTTAAGCGGGAATTGTGCCGTGCGGTGCAAAAGTTGAGTTTGCCCGAATGTAAATCACTGCCCAACGAAGTACAAATGCTCATCAAGCTGCCGAACACCACCATCCGCGAAACCTTAGTGCGTACAAACAGGGGATGGATGACCGAAAAAGATGCGATGGAATAGGGGAACGTACCTTGAAAAAAGAACATAAAAAAACAGCCTGTTTCCCAGCCGACCAAAGCAAGAAACAAACTGTTTAATCAATTAGACAATGCCGTCTTTTTGTACATTAATTGTATCAAATATGACGGCATCTGTCAACCTAAAAAACCGCGCGGGGATGCGCTTTCAGTGACTTTTAAAGATATTAAATAGTCGTAGTGCAGCCCGCGCAGCAAGGAAGTGAAGCCGTGAAATACAAACACCAGTATCTCATCAAGGAAGTAAAAGCAGGGGATACCATCGAGGTATTCAAAACACAGTCATCAAGATACGGATATAACATCCCGCGCAAAGAAAATACAGGCAGTACTCCTGATGCAGTGGAAAAGAACAATCAGCGCTTAGCAGAAGATACCCTGCGGCAGCTTATCAATGAAAACTTTCAAAACAATGACTTACATGCGATACTCAAATATTTCATAGAAAACAGACCAAAAACACCCGAGCAGGCACAAAAAGACGTGCAGGCGTGGATACGCAGGCTGAGGGTAAAACTGAAAAAGATTGGTGAAGAACTCAAATACATATACGCCATAGAGATTGGCGAAAAAGGCGGGGTACATGTCCACGTCATCATAAACTACGTAGATATCCGCATTATCAAAGAAACATGGCCGCTCGGCTCGGTGTATTTCGTGCCTTTGTACTCTGATGGACAGTACAAAGACCTTGCAAACTACATCATCAAGCAAACAAGCGAAATGTACAAGAAAAAGGGATGGAGCGGGCGCAGATACACACCAAGTAAAAACCTGAAAAAACCCAAAGTGGACAAACGCAGGGTAGATGCCAAGTCGTGGCGCAAAAAACCGAAACCGCCAAAAGGCTATATGTTCGACCCATCGTTCCCCCTCATAAACGGCGTGTGCGAAGTAACAGGGCTGACATATCAGCGGTACGGGTTTATCAAAATCAAGACGTACAAAGAGCGGTACCAGCAAAGGAGGTTGCCAGCGAATGACTTACAAACAACTGAAAGAGCACTTTGATATAGAGTGCCTTTACCGCCGCGTCGAGCGCAACTTGCGCGTTGGAAAGATAAATCCTGAGCGGGTGCGCCACTGGGTGGAGGATACCGCAAAAGCAACGGTGCCGCAGAATATGTCAAGAGCACAAGAGTATACGGACGCCATCATCGACCACTGTAATCGGTGGATAGATTATCTTGTCAAATACCCCGCAACAGCAGATGATGACGACTATCTTCCCAACCAAAAAGTAGAGCAGCTAAGAATTGAAATGATAGGAGCGGGAGAGATAACATAGCAAGCCTAAAATGCTTAAGACCGCAAGAGGAGTAAAAACAATTATTGCAATCATTAACCTTTCACAATCTGAGAATATAAGGGATAATAAAAAGATGTCTACATAAAAGTGTAGATAAATTGACATTGAGGAGAAATGACAAAATGAACAAAACAGACATCCAACGCATCATGCTCGAATTGGGAATCCCAACCTCAATTAAAGGTTTCACCTTACTAACCGATGCAATAAACTTGTACACGGAAGCAGACAGCATGATGGACCTCTACGAAAAGTTAGCACGCAAAAGCGAAACCACGCCAAGCAGAGTGGAGCGGAATATAAGGCACGCGATCAGTGCCGCATATAGCTGCGGGAATACAGAGCTGCTTAGGCGCATGTTTAAATCGTCAACGGGCAAGCAACCCAATAACGCACATTTTATCCCGAGAATTTATTTAAAGCTTTCACAAGAAAAACAATCGGCTTCAGAGTTTGAGACAACGCCGATAGTTTACATATGCTCGCCCTGCAGGGGAAATGTAGCCGAAAACCTCAACCTCGCACAGATGTACTGTGTTTATGCACTGAACAACGGGTGCACGCCAATTGCGCCACACCTCATGTTTCGCCACCTGCTCAGTGATGATAAGCCAAAAGAGCGGGCGCGGGCACTTGCAATAGGGATGCAACTGTTGGGCTTATGCCACGAGGTGTGGGTATTTGGCAACACGATTACAGAGGGCATGCACGGCGAGATTGATTATGCAACAAAGCACAACATCAAAATTGTGTACAAGCGATTATTGCAGAGTCGATAAAAATAAATCCAACAGTGGGAGGTGACGCGTTGAAGAAAAAAGAATTATCACAGCTTTTTTATCTTAACAAAGAGATTGCGCAGTTAGAACAGCACAAGCAAGAGTTACAGCACCAAATACGCAATCTAGGCAAAACATCGGATACCGTGAAAGGCTCGAGCACATCCTATCCGTTTGTGCTACACAGTATTCTTGTAACAGGTATACGCTCAAAAGATAAAGAGCGGGTGTTAAGACTAAAAGCAGATCTTGCGGACATAGAAAAGCTAATCGATCTGCGAAGCCAACAATGTGTAGTAGAGTACAACCGGCTTATGCGCTACATAAACACCATTGATGATAGCTTGATACGTCAAATACTCACACTGAGATTTGTCAACAATTTACCGTGGAATCGAGTTGCAAGCAATATAGGCGGTAGCAATACTGAGGACAGCGTGAGAAAAGCTTGCGTTAGATTTTTACAGAAAAACTAGAAGTTGTCCGATATGTCCGTTTTTTGAATGTTATTATGTACTTATAGAAATAGATGAGATTCACCTGCATGGAGAGCGGGTGAATCTCATTTTTCTATGTCTGACAAGGAATAGCGCACCTTCAATTAAAAACATTGGAGGGAAAAAACTTGGAGTTAAACAAAATCTACAACATGGACTGCATTGCAGGGATGGCGGGGCTGCCGGACAAAAGCATTGATATGATATTAACTGATTTACCCTATGCTGTAACGAGCTGCCGTTGGGATGCACTCATACCATTTGACCTGCTTTGGCAACAATACAAAAGGGTAATTAAAGATAACGGCGCAATCGTTTTAACTTGTATCCAACCATTTACGACCGACCTTATCAACAGCAACCGCAAGATGTTCCGTTACTGCTGGTACTGGCGCAAAAATCAAGCAACGGGGTTTCCGTTTGCAAAAGTGCAGCCGATGCGCTGCATGGAAGACATTGCGGTGTTTTACAAGAAACCACCGATCTACAATCCACAAGGGCTTATTGCATTGGAAGAACCGGTCATACACCGCCGCAATGAGAGCGGGGACAAGATTTATAAAATGAGGTCGTTAAGCAATGAGTACGTTACACGCTACACCAATTACCCACGTAATTTATTAGAGGTAAAATGCGAGCGGGGTTTACATCCAACACAAAAGCCGGTGCAGCTGTTCGAGTATCTCATTCGCACATACACCAACGAGAACGAAACGGTACTGGACAGTTGTATTGGAAGCGGCACAACCGCCATTGCTTGTATCAACTCAGGGCGCAATTTTATCGGCTTTGAACTGGACGGGGGGCATTACAACACAGCAACTAACCGAATAGAGCAACACAATACAAGCAAATAAGCAATACATCCCTAAGATACTCTTGACTATTTTGGGTATGTAACAAAGCAAGAACCGTTGCATCAAGATAAATGATATGCAACGGCTCAATTTCGTGTTAGCTCTGATTTTATTTGGTAGGTAAAATTAGATAGATAGACTGGCATTTGTTATTTTAAAACTTTTAGATTATTCTACCATAATCGTTCCATTCACCATACATTTTATTTTCTCTGCTTGTTTCAATCAGTTTATTCAGTCTGGTTTCAAAGGTATTGATTTCTATTTTCTCTCTCGCCCATTCAATATTGTCAATGCGTATTCTTTGATAAAGCAACGGGAAATGGTTGAAGTTCTCCCAAGCCTGTTTATCGACTTGCAATCTGTCTAAAATATCTTGCGAAATCATAAAATCATCATGGTTTTTCGGTATCGCTTTTAATCCTTCATCCGTCATAAGCCCTTGTTCTATTAAATATTTGCACCTTGCAATATTCAAATAGGTCCAATGTGATTTTTTACTTCTGGGCATCAGTTTTTGACAGGGTACACCATTGATATTTTTACAAGTTGTATCAATCCACCCAAAACATAACGCACAATAAACAACATCAATATAACTAAAATCTTGTCCATTTGGTTTGCCTCTTTTTGAATTTACCCATACATGTGATTCTGTTTTATGATTTTTCTCAAGCCATGTATATAATTCCATAAAATCATTAACTTCTATTTGAGTTTCCAGTGTGTTTTCACTCCTCAATAAATTCTATATTAGCTTCTCAAGCGTTAATTTTCACTACTGCCGTTTAGCCAAAATTTTCTTCGGTAGTTATATGAAATAAGTTTACCATATTAAAGTGAGAGCTTCAACTCTCAAATTATGAACAATAGAAAGGAGGACCACTATGAAACCTAAAATCAGACCACCGCCCTTTTGCAAAGATACTCTGGACGATTTTGGGTATTTAGGCAAAGCAAGAGCCGTTGCATCAATCGAAAGATGCAACGGCTTTATATAACTTTCTTTTCAATCAAGTATCTCAATCTGTCGATTATCTATCTTAATAAGTCCTTCATCTTTCATTTGTTTTAATTCGCGAAAAAGAGAAGGTCGTTGAACACCGAAGTAATCCGCTAATTGTTTTTTGCTGACCGATAGAGTGATTGCTTTTGAATTTTGCTCTGCTGCCAATGCACTAAAGTAATCTAGTAAGTTTTCTCGTAATGATTTTTGTGTGTATATAGTAATCTTTTTATTCATGCCTTGCGAGTTCAAGGAAATACTTTTTACAAAATTTATTGTGAACTGATAGTCATGTAATAACAATTCCACGTCACTTTTATTGATATGCAAAAGTTCGCTGTCTTCTGTACAGTAGATGTTCATAGGGTAATGATTCGCATTACCAAAAAGAAGATTTGCACCGATGATGCTGTTTTTTTGAAACTCAAATATTACATTTTCTGAGCCGTTTTGCGACAGAGCATAGGCAACCAAGTTCCCAGACAGTACAATGTCCATGCTTTTGCAGATTTCTCCTTGTGCATGTACCGTCATACCTTTTGTGTATTTTTTAGGAAGAATATTTATTTGTTTCAATACCGATTGATTCACTCCGGTAAAAAAAGGAACATCCATTACATTCACTCCCCCCTTTTAAATATTATATTAAAAAGAAACATACGTGTCTATTATTACGCCGATAGTTTTTGTATGATGAAAACATAATCGAAAAAAGGAGTAGAGATATGGATATTTTCACAATTGCTATTTGGGTAATTACTGCCGGTCTTCTTGTTTTTTCTTTTGTAAAAGATAAAGCAAAGACAAAGGATGCACTTAAAAAAGCATTATTTATGGGTAGAGGCATGGCTCTATCTATCTTTGCAGTTATCTTTGCCATAGGACTGATATTAGCGGTACTGCCACCGGAGCAAATTGCTGACATCATTGCCAAACAAAACGTATTTGTAGCAACCATAGCCGCAGCTGCATTCGGTACAGTTACCTTAATCCCTGCATTTATTGCCTTTCCACTCATCGGAACACTTGCTACTGCCGGGGTAGGAATTATGCCATCGGTGGCATTTTTGACAACGCTTACCATGGTTGGTGTTGCGACATTTCCACTTGAAAAACGAGAGTTTGGCATAAAATTTGCGGTTACTCGCAATGCACTGAGCTTTATATTTGCTATTATTATTGCAGTGATTATGGGGGCGATTTTATGAGTAAAGCAGTAAAGTTTATAAAGAGTAATCTATTCCTACTTTCTGTCGTGATTGCTTATTTGGTGCTTACAATCATTCGCCCACCGCTTGGTGTTTTGGGTATCAAAAACAGTGGGTATTACATCAAAGAAATGCTCATGATTATGCCTGTGATATTTGTGTTGACAGCACTACTCGATACATGGGTGCCCAAAGAAACAATTATCAAATTTTTGGGTAGAGAAGCAAAAACAAAAGGTATGGTGTTGTCCTTTTTACTTGGTAGCATATCGGCAGGTCCAATCTATGCCGCGTTTCCGTTTTGCGTTATGCTACACAAAAAAGGAGCATCAATCAGAAACATTATAATTATTTTAAGCTCATGGGCAGTGATTAAAATACCGATGCTACTAAATGAAGCAAAGTTTTTAGGGTTAAAATTTATGATTGTTCGTTGGATAATCACCGTCATTGCTATCTTGATTTTTGCAAATATTACAAACAAAATTGTTAAAGATAAAGATTTGCCACAGCGTAAAGTTAAGGAAAAAAGTGGTGTGACTATAAACCGTGATGCGTGTATGGGATGCACAATTTGCACTAAGAAATATCCACAACTTTTCCAAATGGATAGCAAAAAAGCCACTGTAAAAGAATACAGCGACCTTGATATGGAGTTGCTGGATAGTGCTATAAAATCTTGTCCTGTAAAGGCGATCGAATACAATTAAAGCAGAAGAGAGTCTGCGTATCTTATTGGGATACACAGGCTCTTTCGATTTGTGCGTTGTTTTTTACTAAAGCAACTAATTCAACCAACTAACATGAACAAGGAGGTGATGAACACAAAAATTTGCTTACACCCTTTTGCAAGGATTGACTGGACTATTCTTGGATTATAGGCAAAGCAAGAGCCGTTGCATCTTTGTGCTAATGCAACGGCTCAACTATTTATAATTTGAATTTTCTCACTTGTATGTGCATTATGGTTTTTCTTCCTATTTGTTTTTGTGTTGCTCTTTGGCAAACTTACGCATATTTTTCATGCCGCCAACATTCTTGAACATACGCTCTAACTTTTTAACCTCAATCTCTTTGGCATTTAGGCCGTCATAGCCTGCTTCGATTTTGAGTTTACAGTAATTTTCAAATCGTCTGCTGTCAAGAGTGCCATTTGCTAAAGCATCCAATATGGCACAGCCTGGTTCATTGGTGTGAGTGCAATCACGAAACTTACAACGACCTGCAAGCTCTTCAATATCATCAAAGGTTTTGCCTAAGTCCACACTCTCAGCTCCCAGCTCTCGCATACCGGGTGTGTCGATGAGAACCCCGCCAAAGGGTGAGGAAAACATTTCTCTGCCAGTTGTGGTATGCCTGCCCTTATCCGCTTTTCCAATATCGGCGGTTGTAAGAACATCTTCACCTAACAGCTTATTGATAAGAGTGGATTTGCCTACCCCCGAAGAACCGATAAATGCAGAAGTAGTACCTGATTTGAGATATTTTGAGAGTGTTTGCTCAATATTTTTGTCATATACAGAAAGAGGTATTACATCGGAAAAAGAAGATACACGCTCTACCACGTTTACTGCTTTCTCTAAATCCTCACATAAATCAGATTTAGTAAGCAGAACAACAGGGGTAGCACCGCTGTCCCAAGCCACGCTGAGATAACGCTCCAAGCGACTAAGATTGAAATTATTATTGAGGGACATGCAGATAAAAACCGTGTCAATGTTAGCGGCTACACTCTGTGCCTGACCACTTACTCCCACAGCAGTACGAAGAAAAACACTTTTGCGTGTCAATACATGATGGATAATCGCATTGCCACAAGAGGCGTCTACTGAAACCATTACAAAATCTCCAACTGTGGGAAATTTTGCAAGCTCTGTGGTTTCGAAGCGCAATTTCCCTGAAATTTCAGCTTGCATTTCACCATGCACGGAGACAATTTTATACAGCCCTCGATATTGTGCGGTAATACGAGCTATTGATAGCTCAGGATACATGCCAGCTTCATTTGAAAATCGATCAGTAAGACCGTAATTGTTTAATATATTCATTTATTTAACCTCCTATTGATAAATCCCGTATAGGAAGGAGGTGTTGATACTTATTTTTTCAAAACCTCCTTCCACATTACAATCTCCATTTTACTGTTGTCTATTTTCATAAAACATTCTCCTTTCAATGTTAAAATTTAATGATTCACAGCAATTTACTTTACTATAAAATATAATTATATCATTGGTAAAGCAAAGATTTCAAGCACACAAATATGAAAAATAAAAAGAGGTAACTGTCATGAAAAATAAAATCCGTTCACCGTCCTTTTTGAAGGGCACTCTGGACTATATTGGGTTTATAGACAAACAAAAACCAGTAGAGCTGTTTAATACCTTATCAAAACCTATACAAATGCGGAAGAAACAGTACTGGATATGTGCATGGGTAGCGGTACAACCGCCATTGTGTGCATCAACTTAGGACGCAACTTTATCGGCTTTGAACTGGATGAGGGGTATTATAATACAGTAAGCAACCGAATTAAGCAACACAATACAAGCAAAAGAACAATACATCCATAGTATAATCTGGACTATTTTGGGTATATAACGAGTAAGAGCCGCTATACCTTTTGAGGTGTAGCAGCTCTAAAATGTTAAGATTAGTCAGGATTTTTATTTTAAGAAGAGTTTCAACTGTTCAATATTATTTTGCTCTGTTTTAAGCAATTTATCAGCTAATTGGAGTATTTGCTGGTCTGCATCATTATATTTTTGTATATTCTTTGTAGCATTAATAATACCCATCGTGCTACCTTGAATTAACATTTCCGAAATGTGACAAGGAGATTTGTCCATTAATGTTTTCATATTAATTGACATATACGCTGAAATCTTTGCCATGCTTCCAATACCTTTTTCTTCATGTCCGAATTCTTTTAGTTTTTGTAGAGCTAATCTATTTAAACTTGTGTACTCATTGAGCTGTGAATGTAAATATTTATTAAAATCATGATCTTCAACAATCTCTATTAATTGATTAAGAGTTTCTACTCCCATTTGAGAATTTTGGTAAATATAGTTCAGTAATTCAGTATTTCCATCCATAAACAATCACCTCAAACATAGAGTATCCAAGTATTTTTAAATTATGTAAATTACATTATCATACGGCGAATAATCGGATAGCTAAACATTAATAAAATAAAATTTTCAAATTTTTCATTCAATAATCTTCTAACAAATTCAAATAATAAATAGACAAATGATTTTAAAGGAGTTAATAAATTGAAAAACAATCCGGATAACCGAAAAGATAACGTTGAAAGAATACAGCGAAATATTGATTACACAATCAGCAACATTCACCGCGCCAACGAAGTGATTGACGAGACTTCCGACGAAAATGCAAAAAGAGAACTACAGGCAAAAAATGAGAGAAGAGAAAAAGCTCTGGAAGGTATGCGTCATGAAATTAAAGACGAAGCTGAATACAGAAAAAATTCCGAGCATTAAATCTTTAAAAAAACAATCGAATAGCACAACACCATCAAGCCTTGCGGATTTAACCGCAGGGCTTGATTTTTTACGTAACGAAAGCGGGTGAAAGGATGAAACACAGAAAACCATACGATTGCGAGGGATGCGACTGGAACAAAGAAAAAGAGTGCGGAAGAAGATTTTGTATTTACCCAAGATGTTTTTATGAGCCTGTTTTGCAATCAACTGTAAACAGTAAGACGGTTAAAAATAAAGGTACACAATCGGAACGCTAAGGTGAATTGAATTATAAAAGAAAAACCGGCTATCAAAATTGAGATAAAGGCTCAAGCTTAGATTATAAAATGGCTTGTGTCTGCGCTTTATCAATCCAAGATAATGAACCTAATTTAATTTTAGGCTCTTTTTTTATTTCCGTTTATCCACAGAAAGTGAAAAGAGCAAAACAAACGAATGGGGGTGAGGCGGCGTGGCAAGACCGCGCAGTCCGCAACGGGATAAAGCAAAAGAAAAATGGCTGCAATCTTGCGGGAAAATTACAGTAAAACAGCTTGCAGAAAGTATGGGGATACCATCTGCCCGGATACGCAAATGGAAGAGCGAAGATAAATGGCGGGATGAACTTGACGAGATACAGTCAAAACGTTGTCGTGGCGGACAACCCGGCAATCAAAACGCTGCCGGAGCGGGCGCGCCGATTAAAAACAATAATGCAGAAACGCACGGTGCCTACTCCACGGTTCACCTTGATGACCTACCACAAAAAGAGCGGGAATATATTATGTCAATTACTCTTGACACCAGAGAAAATATGCTTAGAGAATTACAGCTGCTCATCGCCAAAGAAAGCGACTTGAAAAAGAAGATGAAAGCTTTAGAAACCGAGAGCGACGAAGCATTACACATTGATAAAGTTGTTGAAATGCTGGTACCAGAGAGTGATACAGCATTTAAAACCAATATGAAAACCGTAATGAAAGCAAGTTCGTTTGACCGAACCATGAAGCTGGAAGCTGAGTATAACAAAATACACGGACGAATTATTAAGCTACTTGACAGCATCAAGTCATATGAACTTGAAAAGCGCCGCATTCAGTTAGAAGAACGTAAGTACAATCTTGCAAAGCAAAGGATAAAAGGGGAATACGAAATCAACCCAGAAACGGGTGAAATTGATGACGAAAGTGACAATCTTTGCGCAGAACTAGAGGTTTAATGCTATACCAAATTAGGTACTTCCAGCGATAGTAAGCATTGCGGGTACGTCGAGCCCCGGCGTTTGCTTAGCCACAAGAATTTTTTAAACGCTTCCGGGGTTGCCGAAATATTTTTAAGGGGGGTGTATTCAAAAACGGTTTAAAGGGGAGGGGGAGAGAATGTGAAACTTTACGATTCGAAAGCGGTTGCCCGGTTTTTAGATATTACAGAACGCAGGGTAAGGCAGCTGCGTGACGAAAATGTAATTGCAGAAGTTCGCCCCGGTTTGTACAACTTAAAAGACACAAACCACCGCTATATAAACTATTTGAGAAAACGCAACCCAGAAAGTGAAGAAAGCATCAGCTACAACACCGAGCGAGCAAAGCTGGTTCGCGCCAAGCGTTTAAATGAAGAATTAGAATTGAAGTTAAGGGAAAATCAGCTGCATAGCACGGAAGATGTTGAAACGGTTATGACAGACATGCTGGTAAACTTTAGAGCCCGATTATTAGCAATCCCCGCTAAGCTTGCGCCGATTCTGAGTAAGAAAACCAGTCAATCTGAAATTGCAAAAATTTTAAAAAGCAGTATTATTGATGCTCTAAACGAGCTATCTGACTTTGATAAAACATTTATGACAGGTGAAAAACACAATGAAACAAGCCACCATTGATCTATTCACACAAATATTTTCGGTGCTCGCACCGCCGCCGAACTTAACAATATCCGAGTGGGCAGATAAATACCGTTATCTTTCGCAGGAATCATCGGCACAGCCGGGTAAATGGAATACGGCAAAAACCCCATATTTGCGCGAGATAATGGACGCAATAACAGATGATGAGACTAAAAAAGTTGTGTTTATGAGTGCGGCTCAGCTTGGAAAAACAGATGGCCCAATATTAAACTCGATTGGTTACTATATGTACTGCGACCCATGCCCAATTATGGTTTTGCAACCCACCATACAAATGGCAGAGACATTTTCAAAAGACCGCCTTGCGCCAATGCTGCGTGACACCCCAATTTTGCGGGATAAGATAAATGACAAAAGCAGAAACAGTGGCAACACCATATTGCAAAAAATATTCCCCGGCGGTCATGTAACAATGGTTGGTGCAAATTCCGCATCCTCCCTTGCATCCCGCCCAATACGTATTTTACTGGCAGATGAAATAGACAGGTACTCAGAAACGGCGGGGAAAGAGGGCGACCCGCTTTTACTTGCGTCCAAGCGCATTACAACTTTTTGGAATAAAAAAGAAGTATATACCTCCACACCAACCATTAAAGGGCTTTCTCGAATCGAGGTAGAATACATACACAGCACGCAAGAGGAATGGAACGTACCTTGCCCAGAATGCGGCGAATACCAGCCAATGGAGTGGGCACAAGTGATTTTTGACAAAGAAAATCTAGAGGAAATTTGCTATGCGTGCTCAAAATGTGGTGTTGTGCTCAGTGAGCCAACTTGGAAAGAGCAGTATATAAACGGAAAATTCGTTGCAAAGTTCCCAAATCGAAAGGTTCGCGGATTTCATTTGAATGCCCTTTCTTCTTTATTGACTGAGTGGAAAGACATTGTACAAAAATTTCTTACTGCAAACGAAGAAAAGAAAAAAGGTAATATTCATCTGCTAAAAGTTTGGACAAACACCGAAATGGGGCAGACGTGGGAAGAAGAGGGTGAGCAGCTGGAACAGGACGACCTTTATAAACGGCGGGAAAAATACAACTGCGAAGTTCCCGAAGAGGTCATCTGCTTAACGGCGGGAATTGACACACAGGACGACCGTTTTGAAATTGAGGTTGTTGGCTGGGGCGTAGATAAAGAAAGCTGGGGCATAAAATATCAAGTGATTTACGGAGATTTAAAGTTGCCAGAGATTTGGAATGAGTTAGACACATTTTTAAGCCAAACCTTCACCAGAGCGGATGGCGCAAAGCTAAAAATAATTTGTGCCTGCATGGATAGCGGCGGGCACTTTACCAATCAGGTATATAAATTCTGTAAAGCACGCACTGCCCGCCGTGTTTATGCAATTAAAGGGAAAGGCGGAATGGAGGTGCCGTATGTCAAAAAGCCGACGAAATCAAACCGAGCAAAAACACCTTTGTTTATTATTGGCGTTGATACGGGTAAATCGCTGCTCTATCAGTGTTTGGCAATTACAGAAGAGGGACCAAACTATTGTCATTTTCCGAAAGAAAAAGACCGAGGCTATACACAAGAATACTTCAAAGGGCTTACTGCCGAAAAGATGGTTTTGACCTACAAGCAAGGAAGAGCACAACACATATGGATGTTAAAAGACAGCGGGTACAAACGAAATGAGCCGCTTGACATTCGCAACTATGCAACGGCAGCACTGGAGATTGCAAACCCCGTACTTAAAAAACCAGATAAAACAGACGTTACCGGTTCCCCTATTAAAAAGCGGGGCAGGCGGTCACGGTCGGGAGGTGTTATTTAATGGCAAAGGCAAAGAGAATAGAAACGCCGCTTGAAACGGCAAGAAACCATTTGAACGCATGGCTAAACGCAGAACTAGAGGTTACGACCCACCAAAGCTATTCGATCGGGTCAAGAAGCCTTACAAAAGCAAACCTTGCGGAAATTCGGCAGCAGATAATTTTTTGGAGTAACGCAGTTGCACGGCTTGAAAATATAAAAATAAGAAACGGACGTAACCGCGTTACGCGAATTGTCCCGCGGGATTTATAAGGACGGTGAACCCACTTGAATGTTTTTGATAAAGCTATTACGGCAATATTTCCACAAAAAGGGCTGAAACGTGCCGCCGCACGCCAGCGGTTGCAAATAATGAATAGCGGGTACAGCAACTATGGGGCTTCGCACACAAAAAAGTCATTGCTCGGTTGGCTGCACGCCGGTGGCAGCGCGAGGGAAGACATCCAAGAAAATCTCTCCACCTTAAGGCAGCGCTCAAGAGATTTGTATATGGGCGTACCGCTTGCAACAGGCGCAATTAAAACATGCCGTACCAACGTAGTGGGGTCGGGCTTAAAGTTAAAAAGTCAAATAGACTATGAAGCTTTGGGAATAACCGAAGCGGAAGCCCGCAAGCTGGAAACAAAAATTGAGCGGGAATTTGCATTGTGGGCAGATACACCAGCGTGCGACCTTGAAAGGCTGGATAACTTTTTTGAATTGCAACAGCTTGCTTTTTTAAATTGGCTTATGAGTGGTGATGTAATTGTTACCTTGCCAGTGACAAAGCGCGTTAACATGCCATACGATTTGCGGGTAAACCTGATTGAAGCGGATCGATTAAGCAACCCGTACGGCACCATTAACCCCAAAATTGTAGGTGGTGTTGAAATTAACCAAGCGGGGGAGGTTGTAGCGTACCATATAAGCAAACACCACCCACTTTCGTACGAAAATAGTGAAACGGCATGGACGCGTGTGGAAGCTTACGGAGAAAATACAGGCAGAAGAAACGTACTCCATGTAATGAACAGGGAACGCATTGGTCAGCGCCGAGGCGTTCCTTTTCTTGCACCCGTTATTGAGGCATTAAAACAGCTGGGGCGATATACAGACGCGGAGCTTGTAGCCGCGGTTGTGTCGGGCATGTTTACAATCTTCATTGAAAAGGATGGCGTTAGTGAAGAAGTGCCGTTTGGAGAGATAATACCGGAAGCCCTGCAAGTGGACAGAGCAGATGAAAACTCCCTTGAACTAGCCCCCGGTGCCATTATTGATTTAAATGAGGGAGAAAAAGCCCACGATATGAACCCCGGTAGACCAAATACTGCCTTTGATGGCTTTGTTACATCGATTTGCAGGCAGATTGGTGCAGCGCTTGAAATTCCGTACGAGCTTCTTGTAAAGAATTTTCACGCATCCTATTCAGCCAGCCGTGGTGCGTTGTTGGAAGCATGGAAAATGTTTCGCATGTACCGAACTTGGCTTGCGAATGATTTTTGCCAGCCTATTTTTGAAGAATGGCTTGCGGAGGCGGTGGCCAAAGGGCGCATTTCGGCACCGGGCTTTTTAGCAGACCCAATAAAACGGAAAGCTTATTGCGGTGCAGAATGGAACGGACCGGCGCAAGGATTGTTAAACCCGGTACATGAAGTAACAGCGGCAGAAAAGAGAGTAAACAACGGGTTCAGCACCCGCGACCGCGAAGCGATGGAGATGAATGGTTCCGATTTTTACAGAAACGCCGCACAACTAAAACGAGAAGAAGAGATAATGAAAGAGGTGAAAGGAAATGCCAGCGGGGCAGAAATCAACACAAACAAAGAATAAACATTTTTGGAGCTTTCGAAATTCAGCAGAGAAAAATACCTCCCCCGAGTTGATACTTTACGGTGATATTGCCTCTGAAACTTGGTGGGGCGATGAAGTAACCCCCAAGCAATTTACAGAGGAATTAACCGCGCTGGGCAACGTCGATGAAATCGTTGTGAGAATTAACAGCGGCGGCGGTGATGTGTTTGCAGCCAATGCTATCTATACGCGGCTCAAGGATAACCCGGCAAAAATTACTGTAAAAATAGATGGCTGGGCAGCTTCTGCGGCAACCATTGTTGCAATGGCGGGAGACACAATAGAGATACCGGGAAATGGTGTATTCATGGTGCACGACCCTAAAATGGGTGTTTTAGGATATTTCAGCGAAAGCGAATTTGTAAAGCTCTCGGAAGAACTAAAGGTCATAAAACAATCCATCGTAAACGGGTATGCGCTAAAAACAGGAAAAGATGAAGCTGAGATTGCCGCAATTATGGCAACCGAAACATGGTACGACGGGAAACAAGCGGTAGACGCAGGTTTTTGCGACAAGCTGATGTTTGAAGAAATTGAAACAGCAATTGAAAACACCTCAAAGCTAATTGTAAATAGCGTTCCGTTGGATATTTCGCGCTTTCCAGATATGCCAATTTCACTAATAAACCGCATTGCGACGCACACGCAAAGCAGTTTTTTAAATACATCAACACAAAATCAAACCAAAGAGGAGAGAGAAAACATGACCGAGAACAAAGACATTAAAACGGTAAACGACCTAAAAGCGGTTTACCCCGAGTTAACAAAGCAAGTAGCCGACAACGCAGCGCTTGCGGAACGTACCCGCATAAAAGACATTGAAGAAATGGCATTGGATGGCTTTGACAGCATTGTAAATGTCGCAAAGTTTGAAAAACCCGTTGCCGCCGCCGATGTTGCTATGCAGATTGTAGCAGAGCAGAAAAAACAAGGCGGCAGTTACCTTGCAAACAGAGAAAAAGACGTTGAGAACAGCAACGTAAACAAAGTGGAAAACAACAGTCAAGAGGGCGTGAGCGGTAAAAATGACAACAATCCGTTTGACGCGGCAATTGACAAAGTATTCCCCATAGCGAAATAAGGAGGAGAAAAAATGTTTGAGATTGGCAAAACAGCACACACCCCAGACAACTTTTTTGCAGGAACTTTTCCTATTGTAACCGATGTTGGAATTATAAAACCGGGAGCTGACATAAAAAAACACGCGCCGCTCAGCAAAGGGGAGAATGGAATTGAGGAAGCGGCGGCAGATACGCTGGATAAGCTGGTAGGCATTGCGGCGGACGTACCGAGTGAAGGTGAAGTGGTTTACTATTTAACCGGTGAATATTTTGCAAACGCACTTGTTTTACCAAAAGGTGTAACCCTTGAAGCACTCAAACCCGCTTTGCGCCAGCTTGAAATATTTTTGAAATAAGGAGAAAGAAAACATGCCAAACGAATTTAGCATTTATGAACCCCGCACAATGGGTAAAGTAGTATCCCGTATGCCGGCAGTAAGAACCTTTTTTAGAACAACGTTTTTTAAAAATGTAGAAACATTCCAAACCAAAAGCGTTGATGTTGATTTTAAAAAGGGCAACCGCGCACTTGCGCCGTTTGTACATCGCAAAATTGGAGGAAAAACAATCCCCAATAGTGGCTATCAGACCAAAACATACACCCCGCCGCTGGTTGCGCCAAACAAAATTACTACGGTAGATGACCTGTTGGCAAGACTACCCGGTGAAAACATTTTTAGCGGTAAAAGCCCTGCGGAAAGAGCTGTTGAAAAACTGGCAAACGATTTTGCAGAGCTAAATGAAATGATTGTACGCCGCGAAGAATGGATGGCGGCACAGGCGATTTTTACTGGAACCATTCCTATTGTAGGCGACGGAATCAATGAAGTGATTGACTTTTCGTTTACCAATAATGAAACAATCAAAGACACCGCTAAAAAGTGGAGCGCGTCAACTTCCGACCCAATTGCGGATATAAAGCGTTGGCGCAAAAAAGTGCAAAAAACCGGCTTTGTAAATTGCAATGTCTGTATTATGGCGGATGACGTTGCAACCGCTTTTATTAACCATGAAAAGGTGCAAAAGCTTCTTGATACAAAGGGCTATGACCTTGCCGCCATTAAGCCACGCGAACTGCCAAACGGTGTAACTTATATTGGCACGCTACACGCGGAGGGTGTTGATATTTATACTTATAATGAGTGGTATTTGGATGATTGGACAGACCCGGAAAATATGAGCGAACAGCCCATTGTGCCGGACGGAACGGTAACATTGCTTTCTACCGGAGCTGATTATTCTATGTATTACGGTGCAGTCACCCTGCTTGATGAGAAGACGCAGAATTTTATCACTGTTGAGGGTGCAAAAGTACCGGACTCTTGGATTGAGCGCAACCCATCCCGCCGTTTTCTCCAACTGAACAGCAACCCACTTCCTGTGCCACATGAAGTGGATAGCTGGTATACCGCAAAGGTGCTGTAATGAACTTTAAAGCGCAAATTGAGCGCGATTTGAATGCGATATTTCATAACAGCAACGAACATGCCTGTATTTCAGAGTTTTGGATTGGTAAGAACCGATATAAAGGCCCCGTCATACTGGATGATGGCGGGGCACAAGACAGGAAAAAGCCGTATGCTGACCATGTGGACGGCTTAACTCTTGTTGATTTAGTAATGTATGCACCTTTATCACTATTAAAAACTACCCCAAAAAGAGGACAAACGGTAGAAATTGGCGATGATGTTTACACTGTTGCAAAGGTTCATGCCGAAGTGGGCGAAGTTGTTCTTTATTTGGAGATGCTGGCAGAATGATTAAAATAACAAATGAACAGATTGAGCGGGTAAGCCTTATTTTGGGGAACATACCAAACGGCACAGAAAAAGCACTTTCAAATATTATCAGCCGAGGAAACGCTACCACAAAAACAGAAGTAGTTAAGCAGATAACAAGCGTTTATGCAATTACACAAAAGAGCCTTCGAGCAGAAACAACGATAAATATGCGAACGCGCAAGGAGGAAAGTGGAATTGTGGGAACAGTCACTTTTTCAGGGTATAAATTACCTCTTTACCGATTCAATGTTTCGCCAACTATGCCGGTGAAAACAAAAGATTATGTTCCGGTAAAGACAGAAACTGGATGGAGAATGTACCGAAAAAGTGCGCCCGTAAAAGCAGCTGTTAAAAAATCGAACACACAGACTCTATTCCAAGATGCATTTGTTGCCACGATGATGAATGGTCATACCGGAATATTTGAACGAAAAGGAAGACACAAAATTACCGAACATATGGGTCTATCTACTGCCCAGATGGCAAGAAACAGCGTCGTGCTGGAACAAGTGGAACAGGTAGTGCAAGAAACTGTAAACAAGCGTATTGAACATGAAATAACCCGTATTCTAAATGGCTATGTATAACGGAGGGCGTGAAACATGACAGCGGTTATACTGCTTAAAGAACTAAAAAAATTTATCGAAGAGCATACAAAGGATATAATTCTTTGCGTCCGAGTAAAGAAAAACAGCGGTGAAAGCAAAGAACGGACCGCTCAGGTGTACACGATGCAGCTACCGGATAAGGAAGCAGAAACGCAGCAAATCCCATACATTTTGTTGCAATTTTTAACAGGCAAAGATGAGCAAAACGAGGGAGTAAGCGCAGAGAGCGAATGCAAAATAAGAATTGTTGTTGCAACCTATTCTGAAGACGGGGGAGCGGGCGCAATGGATGTTCTGAACCTCTTAACCAGAATAAGAGTGGCTTTGCTGAAAGCGGGGATTGTGGGAGAGCAGTTTTTACTAAAAAAACCACTGGAGTACATTGTTTACCCAGACAGTTCGGCCCCTTATTATTTGGGCGAAATGCTTACTGTTTGGGGTATGCCTAAGATAGAAAGAGAGGTTGAACTGGAATGGCAGTAAAAAAGAATACTAACGAGCCGGAGGTGATCGGTGCGAAACAAAAAACAAATGCAGTCAAAGATTATCAGCACTATGTTTATATCGGCCCCACCTTGCCGGGTGGAAAACTAAAATGCAATACCGTTTTAATCGGCGACATGCAGATAATCAAGGCATATTACAGCCATGTGCTGGAGGAATACCCGCAGATTGAACGACTTATCGTCCCGATCCATCGGTTGGGAGAAATGAAAGAAAAAGCTCAAGCACCCGGAAACATTATTAATAAATACTACGGTGATGTTGTTTCTAGCATGAGCACAAATAAGGAGGAATAAAAGATGGCATATTTTCACGGCGTAAAAGCACGCCAAGTCGGTTCATCGGTATCCACTCCGGTTACAGCAGCAAGCGGCATTGTGTTTGTCGTAGGTACTGCACCCGTTCACATGGTTTCTGGAAAAGTGAATGTTCCTATACTTGGCAGCAATTATAGTGAAGCAGTTGCCGCACTGGGATACAGCAACGATTGGAGCAAATACAGCCTTTGTGAAGTAATGTATTCGCATTACAAGTTGTATGGAGTTGCACCGGTTGTGTTTGTGAACGTCCTTGACCCTGCAAAGCACAAAAAGACAGTGGCGGCATCCGATGTTGATTTGACTGAGAAAAAAGCATACCTTCCGCTTGAAGCGATGAAAGATACGGTTGTTGTAAAAAGTGAAGCAGAAAGCGGAACAACTTACCAAGCAGGAACAGACTACGACTTGTTTTACGATGGCGAAAAACTTGTGTTGGAATTGTTGGACGGGGGAAAAGTACCCGAAACGGCGAAGAAGCTAAACATTGCATACAGCGCGGTAGACCCATCTATGGTCACGGATGCGGATATAATTGGTGGCTTCCATGTTGAAACGAAGCAAACGACAGGATTTGAACTCATTGATAAAGTTTTTCCAATATACGGTGTAGTACCAGACATTTTACTCTGTCCTGGTTGGTCGCATAAAGCAGAAGTTGCTGCCGTCATGAGCAGCAAAGCACAAAATATCAACGGTGTTTTTGAGGGGAAAGCCCTTATTGATGTTGATACAACCACCGTAACACATTATTCTGACGCACCGGCATGGAAAAAGAAAAACAATATCAATTCGAGAATACAAATTCTCTGTTACCCCATGTGTAAGATGGGTGGCAAGGTGTTCCATCTTTCAACGCAGGCGGCAGGGCTTATGGCAACGGTAGATGCCAATAATGACAATTGCCCAGCAGAAAGTCCATCAAACAAGCCGCTTAAAATAGACAGCACTGTTTTAAAGGATGGAACGGAAACTGCCCTTGATTTACAGCAAGCTAATTTCTTAAACTCCAACGGAATTGTTACTGCTTTAAATTTTATAGGTGGGTTTGTTCTTTGGGGCAACGAAACAGCATGCTTCCCCTCCAGTACAGACGTAAAGGACTACTTTGTCCCTGTTTCGCGCATGTTTGGCTGGATGGCAAATCAAATAATATTAACCTATTGGTCAAAGATAGATGGCAAACTAAACCGACGTTTGATTGATTCTATTGTTGACAGTTTTAATATTTGGCTCAACGGGCTTACATCAGAGGAAAAGTTATTGGGTGGCAGAATTGAATTTAAAGAAGAAGAAAACAGCACAACCGCACTGATGGCGGGAAAGGCTGTTTTTCATATTTATATGACTCCACCCAGCCCGTCAAGAGAGCTTGAATTTGTGTTGGAATATGACGCGGACTATGTATCCGCGGCATTGGCGTAAGGAGGTAAAAACATATGAAAGTGGATAACGGAACCGTAAACTTTGCCGTGTATGAAGATAGCACCGAATATTATGGGATGGCAGAAGTGACCTTACCGGAAATTAACACAATCGCAGAAGAGGTAAAAGGCGCAGGAATTTCGGGTGCATTTAACGGCGCTTTTGTGGGGCACATTGAGGCAATGACACTCGCGCTGAACTTTAGGTCGGTTACCAAAGATGCCATTAAACTTGCAGAACCACGCAACCACCAAATTGATTTGCGCGCCGCCCAGCAACAATGGGACAATACCGCCGGAAAGTTTGTACAACAGGCAGTAAAACATGTACTTATGGCAACCCCCACCAAGTTTGCGCCCGGCAAGCTTTCCCCTGCAAGCCCAGCGGATGCATCGGGTGAATTTGCGGTAACATACTACGCAACTTTTATTAACGGAGAAAAAGTTCTTGAAATAGATATCTTAAACTTTATCTATTTTGTAAATGGTACGGATTATTTAGCGGATGTGCGCAAAGCACTTGGAAAATAGGAAACGGAGGGAAATGACATTGAACGAGCAGAGCAAAAGCGCCTTAACAAATAAAAGAGACGGTGTATATGTCCATACATTTGAAAAACCTTTTGAGTACGAAGAAAAGCAGTACACCGATATGGTGTTTGATTTTAACAAGCTGACCGGACGAGATATGCTGGATATTGAAGCTGAAATGCAGGCGCAACAAGATTATGTGATTGCACCCGAAATTTCAAGAAACTTTCAGGCAAAGATGGCTGCAAAAGCCGGCAAAATAGGTAGTGATGTTTTAGAACAAACGCCGATGAAAGACTTTAACCGTATTACAAACGCCGCACGCGATTTTTTAATAAGCACGGGCTACTAAAAAGCCCGTGCTGCTGGTTGAGAAAAGAAAGTTTTCGGTTGGCGAGAGTTACAAATACACCTGTTTCGTTTTGGATTGAATTGACTTTAAGCCAATTGGAAGCATGGATTACAGATATTAATACTGCTATAGAAGAAGATGACAAAAGGTAAGGGGGTGACGGCATGGCAGCAGGGCGTAAAGAGTACGAATTATTGTTCAAACTCAAGGCTGCTTTGAACGGAAACTTTCACAGTAGTTTTTCCGACGCCATAAGCACAACAAGGCAACTGCAAAATACTATGACAAAAATAAACTCCGTCACCAAAAAAATAGACGGCTACCAAAGGCAGACAACCGCGGTAGAAAACAACCGAAAAAAGCTTGCAGAGCTTACAACCGAACACGATAGGCTGCAACAGGAAATACGCCAAACAGAACAACCGTCGAAAGCGTTACAAAAACAGTACGAGAGAAACGAAAAGCAGATTGCCGCCACCACCGCAAAAATTGAAGAACAGCAAAAAAAGCTGAATGCGCTTGCATCTGATTTAAAGCAGGCGGGAGTAAATACACAAAACTTAAGTGCATCCAATGAAAAACTACAAAAAAGCTATGAGAATGTAAAGAAAAGCCAAGAAGAATTAGCTGGAATCATTGCAGAACAAGAAAAAACAGCCGACACCATCGCTTCTACAAAAGCACAGCTTGCTAAAACAATCGGGGTTGTTGGGGCGGTTGGAGCTGCTATTTATGCCGGACCCGTTCAAAGCGCGGTAAAATTTGAATCGAAAATGGCGGATGTTGTAAAGGTAGTTGATGGGCTGAAAGACGGTACAGGGGAACTCACGCAAGAATACTTTCAAATGAAAAAAGAGTTTCTTGACCTTTCTACCAAAATACCAATGACCGGTGAGCAGCTAACCGAAATTGCAGCGGCTGCAGGGCAAGCAGGAATTGCAAGAGAGGAGATTATAAAATTTTCTGAGGATGCCGGTAAAATGGGCATTGCGTTTGACACAACGGCAGAACAAGCCGGTGAGTGGATGGCAAAATGGCGCACCTCCTTTGGGCTGTCACAAGAGCAGGTTGTAGAGCTTTCGGACAAAATAAACTATTTGGGCAACACATCGGCAGCAAACGCAGCACAAATATCTTCCATTGTAATGAAGGTAGGCCCTTTGGGGGAAGTTGCCGGATTTGCCAACGGTGAAATTGCAGCACTTGGTGCAACGCTTGTTTCTGTAGGTGTTTCGGAAGATGTAGCCGCAACGGGCATCAAAAAGGTTATGACTACCATGACCGCAGGGGCTGCGGCTACCAAACGTCAACAAGCCGTCCTTGATACAATGGGCATCTCGGCAACAGACCTAGCGCAGCGGATGCAAAAGGATGCAAAGGGCGCAGTCTTAGATTTTATGGGTGCAATTCATAAGCTGCCAAAAGCAGAACAAACAGCGACACTCAAGAATTACTTTGGTGAAGAATCGGTTAGTGCAATAGCCCCAATGCTGACAAAATTGGACTTGCTAAAAGAGCAGTTTGAAAAAGTAGGGGATGCGTCACAATACGCAGGAAGTATGGAGGCAGAATATGCCTCAAGAGCCGATACTACAGAAAACAAAATACAGCTTGCAAAAAACAGTTTAACCAAACTGAGTGTTACCCTTGGCGAAACGTTTTTACCCTATATGGGGCAAGCGGCTGAAAAGGTGTCTGAATTGGTTACCCAGTTCGCTGGATTTGTGGAAAAGAACCCGCAAGCGATAAAAGACTTTATGAAATTAGCGGCAAAGTTAGTCGCTTTAAAAGTGGGAGGGCAGGCGGCCAATTTAGGATTTTTAAAAGCAAAGCAGGGCATTTTAGGGGTTCAAAAAATTATAAAACTATTTTGTTTGGATACCAGTAAAACGGGCAGCATCGTTACAAAAAACGTTGGAGGGATGACCAAATCAATTGGGCTTCTGAAAGGGGCATTTACACTCCTTTCGGGGCCGATTGGAATAACAATTACAGCACTTGCCGCATTAACGGGCGGAATTATGCTTTATATGAAGTCGCAAGAAAATGCGCGGCAAGATACGCTTACGTTCAGCAAAGACTTAAAGAAAGCAGCTGAATCTTACCAAGAAGTAAGCAATAAAGCGGCATCTACTCAAAATTTGATAGACGAATATCGTCAGTTGGAGGAAAAAACAAGGGATGTTGCAACTTCGGCAGACGAGGCGGCGCAGGCAAAAGAACGAATGAAAAACATCGAGGAACTTCTTATTGAGCAAAACCCCAATGTCTTATCAAAGTACGACCAAGAAAACGGCAAAATATCAGAAAACCTCGGCTTGTTGGAGAAAAAAACACAGCAGGAACTGGAACTTGCCAAAATTCAATTAGAACAGCAGCAGTATGAAGCCGAAAAGAAATTACCCAAAGCTTTAGGGGAAATTGGCGGCATAACCGCAAAAACAAAAAGCTTACTAGAACAATATGAAACAGAAAAGAAAGTTCGTGATGAACTGGGTGAGATTATAGGAGATTGGCAAATTTTCAACGCTACTCAGCATAGTAACGAAGAGATAAACCAAATGTTCGACCAGTTAACTCAAAAGGCAGAACAGGTGGGGAAGTTAGTAGGGAAAGATTGGACCTTTCAAGGCAACGGATTTGCAGGAATTGAAAGTACCTATATTAATTTCGAAAAAAAGGTATCAAAATCCGCTAAAAATATTACAAAGTCAAAAGAAGAGTTAACCACAGTAACGCAGTCTGTCAATGACTACTATGATGCCAGCTTGAAATTAGCAGAGATAGATTTGGGCGGAAGTTTTATAACTGTTTCGGAGAACTTGTCAAAAATCAAATCGGAACTTGCCGAATTGCAAAAAAACGGGCAGGGGGATGGCACACAAGCCGATAAGTTAAAAACAAAGATTAAGGAGTTGGAACCAAAACTTCTAACAGCGGCCGCCACAATACGCGACTTAAACCTTGCTGTAAAAGAAGTGCCGGATGTAAAGACGATCAATGTAAACAATGCGGTAAAAGACATTGAGGGGTTTATTAAAAAGTTAAACGAAGTGCCAACCAGTAAGAAAATAAAGTTGATTGTACAACAAAGTAGTGGCAAAATTCCCGGCTATGCCACAGGCGGGATAATAACCAAGCCAACACTGGCAACCTTTGCCGAAAAATCGCCCGAAGCGGCCATACCCATTGACGGGTCTCAACGGTCAAAAGCAATTTGGCTGCACACGGGTAAACTGCTTCATATGCAAACTCCTCAAACGGCGGCTACATATGCACCAATGTCAAACGTAACCGCGCCCGCAGTTGCCGTTGGTGGGCAAACTTCAAAGTCTATCGTCATTAACAGCACCCCAAAAATATATGTCGACGGCAACCGGCCGAATGATTTAGATGAAAAACTTAAAAATTACAGCCAAGAGCTTTTATACACAATTGAAAACCGATTGCGAAAAAACACGGAGAATGAAAGGCGGGGATGGTATGCCTAGAACCTATACAACAGTTTCCGGTGATATGTGGGATGCAGTAGCCTACAAAGCGATGGGTGATGAAAAGCACACAGATAAACTGATGAAAGCCAATTTACAATATCGTGATACCGTTATTTTCTCAGCGGGCATGGTGCTGGATATTCCAAATGTTGAACCAAGCTATTCAGCTGCTTTACCGCCGTGGAAAAGAGGGGTTTTATGAGCGCCAGCAGTTTAGCAAGGCGCGTTGAAATCTGCCTTGAATTTGAGGGGGTCGATATCAGCACAGACATAAGCCAACACCTTATTGCAATGACTTATACGGACAACGAAGAGGACAAAACGGACGACCTGCAATTGACGTTGGATGACAGAGATGGTGTTTGGCTTGACTGGCTGAATATACCGGCGCAGCCACCCCTGCCGCCCGCTACCAGCAGTGGGTGGAAGATAGGGGATGTGGTGACTGCAAACGGCAGGCCGCAGTACAGCAGCTACGGCAACGGTAACCCAGGCGCAATGCTGAACAACTATAAAGGCAAAGTAACGTACTTAAACCTTAAAAGCGGCATACCTTACCCAATCCATGTAGACCAGAAGGGATGGTTTGCAGAAAGTCAAGTAAAAAAGGAAGAGGCAAAGCAAGATACAATGATGCAAAGCGGCGGTGCAAAAGGCGCGATGTTGCATGCTCTTATTGTGCAAAAAAATTGGGATTTTACCGGAAAAGATAAAATGCTGAATTGCGGCATTTTTGAAGTTGATAGCGTGGACGTAAGTGGCCCGCCTGAGGTTGTGAATATAAAAGGGACATCGCTGCCTTACACCTCAACAATACGAATAGAAAAGAAAACCAAAGCATGGGAAAACATTTATCTTTCAGCGATTGCAGAAGAAATTGCAGTTAAAAACGGGATGAAAAGTATGTTTGAATCGACATATAACCCCTACTACAGCCGCCGCGAACAGGTGCAGCAGTCTGACATTGTTTTCTTGCGAGGGCTTTGCAAAGGTGCCGGTATATCGCTCAAGGTTACATCAAAAACCATCGTTCTTTTTGATGCGGCAACATATGAACAGAAAAATGCAGTAAGAACCATCCAACGTGGCTCAGCAGATATAAAGTCTTATCGATTCGGGACAAATTCAAATGACACTGCATACAGCAGCTGCAAGGTGAGCTATACCAACCCGCAGACCGGTAAAACCATCGAATACACCTATAAACCACAGAACCCAGATGGAACCGGACAACAACTGGAAATAAACGAAAAAGTTAACAATCGTGAGGAAGCCCGGCAACTCGCTATGAAACGATTACGCGAAAAAAACAAGCGTGAATTTACCGCAGAATTAAACCTTGTAGGCGATTTAGACCTTATTGCGGGAGTTACCGTTGAGGTAGTGGGGTATGGTGCTTTCGATGGAAAATATATGGTTGAGAGCGCAACACATAACTTGGCGGGTGGGTATACCGTAAAGTTAAAGCTGCGCCGTGTATTGGAGGGCTATTGATGGGCGTAAGCGAGGAAATAACAGCGTTAAAAAACATTGTGCGTGTTGGTACAGTTAGTTCTGTGAATGCCGCCAACAGAACGGCGCGTGTGAATTTTGCAGATAAAAACAATCTTGTTTCGGGCCCTTTAAAAATACTAAAAAACCCGCCCTTTGTAACAGCTGATGCTGTGGAGCTTACTTATGGGGTTGAGGTGGCGGAAGGGCATACACATGCAGGAAAAGCAGAAAAACATGCGCATCAAATAAAAATATTCCCGTGGGTTCCCTTGGTTGGGGATTTGGTCCTTTGCATCTATTTGCCTAACGGCGAAAGTGACGGCTTTGTGATAGGGGGGATTTAGATGGCAGTGATAGGGTCATGGAGTAACATTGTTTTTAGTGTATCGCGCCGAGAAATAAAAACGTTCGACAGTTTAAAATGGAATTTCGGGGCAAAATATGCCACGCACGAAGTCCATTTAAAAGACCCAATCTTGGAGTTTGTGGGAACGGATGTGGAAACTATATCTTTTTCAATGTTGTTCTCTGCGTTTTTAGGTGTAAACCCAATGACTGAAATTAACAAACTGCACAACGCGGTACGCAAAGGAAAAGTAAGCCGTCTTATTATTGGTAAAAAAACCTTTGGAAAAAACAAATGGGTCATTACCAAAGTGGAAAATCAGTTAGAGCGTTACGATAACCGCGGAAATTTGTTGGCAGCAAAAGCAAATGTAACCATGCAAGCGTATGGTGTGCGTTAGGAGGTAAAGCAAAATGACATATACAATCAAGGCGTTTGAGCCTAAGAGCATCAACCTTGCACCGCAAACAATCGAAGAAGAGGTGTTACAAAATGTAGCCATGATTATTTCAACACCTCAGTTTTCAGTTCCGCTTGACCGTGGCTTTGGGCTGGCACAACAATTTCTTGATAAGCCTTACTCCGTAGCACAGACAATTCTTGTTTCGGAAGTTTTGGACGCAATTGAAAAATATGAGCCGCGGGTAGAGGTGAAAAATGTATCTTTTACGCAGAGTGAAGAGGAAACATTGGCAGGCAAGCTTATTCCTCAGGTGGAGGTGAATATCATTGACAGATAAAGAAAGCGGCTTTCCAGATATCAATTTTGTTGATACGGATACGGAAACGCTTGTAACCAGCTTAATTCAATCGTATGAAATGTTTACAGGACGCACGCTGTATCCGGCAGACCCCACACGGCTTTTCATACTATGGATTGCCGACATAATCATACAAGAGCGGGTTATTATCAACGAGTCTGCAAAGCAGAATGTACCCCGCTATGCACAGGGCAAATACTTAGATTCCCTTGCAGAAATATTTAGGGATACTTACCGGCTGGGAGCAAAATCGGCAAAATCAACCTTTCGCTTTTATCTATCTAAGGCACTTACCGTGCCGCAGATGATACCACAAAACACCCGCGTAACGCTCGACGGCAAGATTACATTTGAAACAACAGAAGACCTCTATATAAAAGCGGGGGAATTGTACGGTGATGTTGCCGCAACCTGCCAGACAGTGGGGACGATCGGAAACGGTTTTGTGCCGGGGCAGATAACGCAGCTTGTTGATGTTTACCCTTACTATGAAAAGGTAGAAAATATTACAACCAGCGCAGGCGGAGCGGAGGAAGAAACCGATGAAGCTTTTTACAAACGTATGCGCGAAAGCATGGAAACTTTTTCGACTGCCGGGCCAATAGGAGCATATGAATACCATGCAAAGTCTGCTTCTACAATCATTGCCGATGTAAAAGCAACATCGCCTACCCCCGGAGTGGTGGATGTTCGCGTGTTGTTGCAGGGCGGAAAATTGCCCGACACTGAAATACTGAATGAAGTCGCCAACGTGCTCAAAGCGGATGATGTGCGACCGCTGACGGATAACGTGAAGGTTGCTGCACCCGAAGCAGTGCCGTACAGCATTGACTTTACCTATTATATGTGGGAGCGGGGGGAAAACAGCGCAGAGGTGATTGCGGAAGAAGTGAACGCCGCTGTAAATAAATATAAACAATGGCAAAGTACCAAAATGGGGCGGGATATTAACCCGTCTTATTTAATTTCTATGGTTATGGCAACGGGAGTAAAACGAGTTGATATAAGAAGCCCCTTTTTTACAACATTGGCAGACAATGCAGTTGCAGTTGCTGAAAAAACAATTATTGTAAACGGGGGTATAGAAAATGAATAACAATATTTATGCTATAGATTTTACGCGTACTTTGCCCCCTCCGCTAAAGGACGACCCTAAAATGCTTGGGCTCGCAAAAACTATTTCAGAGCAATTGCACATAACTGCAAATGAGATAAATAAGAACATTTTGTATGCTCGTATTGACGAGCTAGACGAACAGACACTGGATATTTTGGCTTACGATTTGCATGTTGATTGGTACGACTATACATACCCAATTGAGGTGAAACGTAAGACGATTAAAAGCAGCGTAAAGGTGCACCGCAAATTGGGCACAAAATATGCGGTAGAAACGGCCTTGGGCAGTGTTTTTCCCGGCTCAAAAGTACAAGAATGGTTTGAATACGGCGGAGCACCGTACATGTTTCGCATTGTAATAGGGGTAACTGCAAGCGGCATTACCGCCGAAAAACAAGCAGCTGTTCTTGCAAAAACGCGGTTTTATAAAAACTTGCGTTCGCACCTTGAAGCAATCAACTACAAGGTAGAAAAACATACAAAGGTTCAGGTTGCCGCAGTTCACTCTATAGGAACGCGGCTGGAGGTTTACCCTTATCTTACTACAGATATTTCGTCAAGCGGCGGCGTATTTTATGCAGGATTTGTGCAGGACGCAAGAACCGTTGAAATATATCCTAATACAGAAAGGGCGGTATAAAACAGATGGCAGAAACCCAAAAAACATATGGAACGCTCGTAACCGATGTTGGTGTTCAGCTGATTACTGCTGCCACAATGCAGGGTGCAAAAGTAAATATTACACATCTTGCGGTAGGTGATGGCAACGGCGCGTATTATCAGCCATTACCAAGTATGACAAAGCTGAAAAATGAGAAGTGGCGCGGGGCGGTAAACAGCGTGTTGGTTAGTGAGCAGTCCCCGAACATGATTGACATTGTAGCGGTAGTGCCCTCTTCCGTCGGCGGGTGGACGATTCGCGAGATGGCAGTTTTTGACGAAGCCGAAAACATGATTGCTATTTGCAATACTCCGGATACAGAAAAGGTGATTATCACCACAGGTGCAGCAGGCGAAATTGAATTGACCATGCACCTTGAAATCTCAAATACGGGTGCAATATCTTTCGTAATTGACCCAAACGTAATTACAGCAAGAAAAAAAGATATTGACGACCATAATAGTTCTCCATCTGCACATCAAACACTATTTGCAAAAAAGGCAGATGTTATAGAATTAAATACCCATGTGAATAACCCAGAGATTCACGTAAGCCGCGCACTTATAGAAAATTATGACATTGTAATGACTGAATTGATAGGGCATGCTGAAAATCAAATACTCCACACAACCCAGCAGCAAAAATCGGAGTGGACGACTGGTGCACAGGCGGCGGCGCAAGCGATGAAAGATGCAGTAAACGCCTTGAATAAATGCGCAGAGCTGGAATGCCGAGTTACTCGCGCAGAAGATGGGATTTTCAGCAATATAACGGGCAACCCGTTTCTTGTGTCATTCGATTCTTTTGACGGCGTAACTCTTGTAAAAGGAATTTGGAACAGTGCACGTCAAAGGATTGAATGCTAAGCCAAAATAAGGAGAGTGAAAGGCAATGGCAAAAGAATTAAGCGCGCTTAGTGTAGGCGCCCTTGTTAAAGACATTGGGACGCTTTACAACGGAAAGCCGATTGTATGGCGAATCGTTGACAAAAACCATAGTGGCTACCCAACTGGAGCAATAACATTGATGACGGACAAAATTATTTCGCTAAAATGCTTTGATGCTAGAGAAGTCAATAACAGTGATAGTAATCGCAGCGAAAGAGGAAACAATCGATATATTTATTCCAATATCCGCCAATGGCTAAATAGCGACGCTAACGCTGGTTCTTGGTATGCTGCACAGCATGACGCAGATGCGCCGCCCAACGATGAATATACGGAATACAAAAATGCATACGTTGCAGAGGCAGGCTTCTTAAAAAATTTATCTGACAATATGGTTACCTCATTGCTTGCAACAACAATTAACGTAGGCAAAACAAATGTTGATGGTGGAGGAACAGAAACTTGCACAGATAAAATTTTTCTTGCCTCGCGTGACGAAATGGGGCTTTCTGGCGATCATGCTTTTTCGGTTTTTAAATCAAAAAGCGAGCGCCAAGCATACCCAACCGCTGAATGTGTAAGTAAGAGCGAATATACAGACAGCAACTTTAACACATCTTCACCATGGTATTATTGGTTACGCGACCCTGATGCACTCAGTTCGCATATGGAGCACGCGGTCGGTTATACTGGTACGTCGCACGGTACTTCAGTGTGCTTCAGCCACTGGGGCGTTCGTCCGCTTTGTAATTTGCCATCCCAGATCTTGGTATCTGATTCGCCCGAAGATGATGGAGCATATGCAATCGTATGGAATCTCCCGCCTTCAACCCCTCCTAATATTGATGTTCCGTCAACAGTTTGCAGCGAAAAAAGCTTAACAATAAGCTGGGGCAGTTCTATCGATGAAGATAGCAATCTTGCGGGTTATACACTTGAAAGACAATGCAACGGCGGCGCATGGGTGCAGCTTTACAAGGGTATCAACCGCGCGTTCACCGATTCAATCACGTTTGGCTGGAATACGGTTGCATATCGTGTCAAGGCATACGACAGTGTCGGCGCGGAATCGGCGTATCAAACAAGCGGTACACGAACGGTAATAAATAATACAGCACCAACAATCAGTGGTAATGATGAAGATTTAGGACTGAAAACAGGTGCATTCAGCGTGTCGTACACCGCAACCGATGCGGATAGCGGACAGACGATTACAGCAGTTGAAAAGATTGACGGAGCAGAAAAGAGAAAATTTACAGCAACCAACGGGCAAAACTATTCGTTTAATGTGACGGCAAAAGAATGGATAAAGCTTTTGAACGGGACGCACACCATAACGATTACTGTAAGCGATAATTATGGTGGAACAACTACCCGTACGTATACGTTCACAAAAAATGAAACAGAAATTGAACTAACGCTTGCAACCCCTCTTCCGGCTGACGACTTAGTAACAAAAGCGATTATGAGCGTTACGCGGCAGATTCCGCTGGGTGCGACTTTTTCGGTTGAGGTTTGCAACAACGGCAATGACGCTTCTCCAACTTGGGAGGACGTGACTAACGCCGTTCTTCGAAATAGTAAATTCTTTTTAACAAACACAATAAAAACAGCCGCTACGTGGGGTTTCAACTTCCGAATCAAGGTGAATCGGAATAATGCCAAGGGCGACTGTTTTATTGTATCGGCGGGAGGTAATTTTGAATGAGTGTAAAGCATAGAGAAGACAGCATACAAGCGTTAAAAATCAAGAATACACAAGAGCAGCTACAATTTGCAGAACTTGCCTTGAAACTAGCACAACAAGATACCATCATTGCAGACTTACAGCAAGCCAACGCACAATTGCTGCTACAGATGGCACAGACTGGAGGGAATACAAATGTTTAATTGGTACAACACCATCAAACAATATTTTATATTAGGGCTTTACAAAAAGCCGCAATTGGAAGTGTTTGTGAAAGCAAAGTGGATTACAACGGAACAAAAGCAAGAGATTTTGCATTCAACTGCAAAAACGGAGGGATGACGCTTGGAGTTTTCACAAGATATAGTAATCTATCTGATTGGCTTAGCGACAACTGCGGGGACGATTATTGCGCGGATATCCGCACTTGAAAAAAAGGTAGAAAAACACAATTCTGTGGTAGAGCGAACTTATGTACTAGAAGAAAAGATGAAAGTAGCAAACCACAGAATCGACGATTTGGAGGAGGCAAAACATAATGGATAAAGCAATTTTAATTTTGCAAACAATCGCAATGGTGGTGCTCGGTGCAGCTGCCGTGTATTACAATGCTAATGCAAAACTGAAAGCAAAAACCACCGAGCTTATCGCGCAGGCAGAAGATACATACAAAGATATAACCAAAGCAGGCGGACTTAAACGCGGCTGGGTAGTGGACAGGCTTTATGAATTAATACCAATACCCTTGCGTGTGATAATTACACGCGATATGATTGAAGCAATTGTACAGAATACTTTTGACGAGATAACCAAATACGCCAAGCTTCAGCTTGATAAGGTATTCGCAGGGGAGGGCAAACATGCAAACGAATATAATTGATGTATCCACCCACCAAGGGCAGATTGACTGGGCGAAAGTAGAAGCAGACGCGGTGATGATTCGTGCCTGCTTCGGTTGGGACAATAACAATCAGATAGACAAGCAGTTTGCGGCAAACGTCGCGGGTGCGGTAAAGTACGGCACCCCGTATGGGTTGTACCATTACAGCTACGCCACAAACGCATCGGATGCGCGCAAAGAGGCAAACTTTTTCCTTCGTGTCATCGAGGGATTGAAACCGCAGTACCCCGTCGCCTTCGACTTTGAAGACGTCACCCAGCTGGGTGGGTACGACAGTAACGGTAGATACCACAAGTCGCTGCCGCTGGGCACCCAGCTTGATATTATTGACGCGTTTCTATCAACCGTTGAGGCAGCCGGCTACTTTGCGATGCTGTATATGTCGGCAT
Organism: Hydrogenoanaerobacterium saccharovorans; assembly: GCF_003814745.1. NCBI lineage: Bacteria > Bacillati > Bacillota > Clostridia > Eubacteriales > Oscillospiraceae > Hydrogenoanaerobacterium > Hydrogenoanaerobacterium saccharovorans. The sequence goes on from NZ_RKRD01000001.1 coordinate 1,142,785, forward strand.
CCCCGCTAATGCAGTTGTACCGCTATGCACCCAAGCGCATTAAGAGATACAGTATTTGGGTGGCACACTACGGTGCGGACAAGCCCAACTTTGCGGGTGAATACGGTATTTGGCAATACGGTGTGGTCGGCAGATGGGGCACCAAGGGCAGAGATTACACCATCCCCGGGCAGGTTAGCGGCGTCAATGCCAACTGCGACGTAAACTACGGCTACAAAGATTACCCTGCCATCATCAAGGCGGCAGGGCTCAACGGTTTTAGCAAAACAACTCAACCGCCAAAACCTGTAGAGACGCAAGCGGACGAATTGGCGCGCATCCGCGCCGAGCTTACCGCAAGCAAAGAACATACGGTCAAGCTTAAAAAACAGGTGAACTCGCTGACGGATGAACTCGCCTCGTATAAAAACAAATGCCTTGAAGCAGCAAAATTGCTTACTGAATAATACGATTACGAAAGCCGAGATGTGCAGAAAATGAAACTGCATATCTCGGCTTTTTTTGTTTTATGTAGAACTTTGTTGTATAATGTTGGTAAAAATGCTATTTGAGAATAATTATGGAAGATGATATAGTAATATTTAGCGAATTTATGAGCAACTAAGCATTTTAGCAATAACACGTAGTTCTACCAACAGTTGGTTCGTGCGATATTCGTATTTTGGACGTGATAAAATTCGACTGTGGTGTTATAAAAATGCTTAACCACAACAATTACATGGGGGAACTTATAGATGAATACAATAAATATACTTGAATATCGCAAATCAATTGAGCCTAATAAGGCGACTAAAATTAAGGTGTTTACTGAATTCTTTTGTAGCGAATTCACAATCAAAGCCCAGGATGACAATATAGATGTGCGTCACTTTCAAGATATGGATATTGATTTTATTATAAAAAGTTTAGGAAATTACATAGTTGTAAATAATGTTAGGGCGCAAAATACGGCTGATACATATGTCAAGGCGGTTTATGAATTGTTGGAATATATATCGGATAAATACGGTGCTACCAATGCTATATTTACCAATATGCGTAAAAACAAGGAATTTTCAGATAGAACCAAAGAAGTTACATCACAGTTACGAGCAACAATATCCAAAGATATTGCGACAGATGATGATTATGAAAGTCTTGTTAACTGTGTTGAATCGTTTCTTCAAGAAAACGATAATATTGAATTAAAACTAAATGAAGAAATAGATTTATTTATCTCGGGCGAAAGAAAAAATTTACGGATCTTCACTTCATTTCTCTCTATTCTTGCTGCAATATGCGTAATGGTATATGCACTAAAATATAATGTTATAACCGAATTAAAATCCAAAGATATTGACATTATTGATAGAAAGATTAAAATAAATGGCATTTCATTACCATTAAATATGGAACTGGAACAATTATTAAAAATATATATGCCCATTAGGACAAAACTAATAAATTTCCATAGAGTTAATACTGATAGTCTTTTTATTAAATACAAGACTGGGCAACAACTTATTAAAGATGATTTTAGTTATACGTTTCAGTATATAAGAAATAATCTCAATGGTTTTAAATCAGAAGAGTTCTCATCAAGAAGAATTCTTGAGATGTTGGACCGTGGTATTGATATAAGCTCAATCTCACAACTTACTGGTTTTGATATAAAACGTTGTGCAGAAATTCAAGCCAATAATTCAACAACAGATATCCTTATAGAATTTTTATCTGGTAAGAAAGATATTAATTCGTCACAGTTTATGTCTTGCCCATTTTGCGGTACAAGGAAAAAGGCAAATATAGAAAACTGGATTATCGTTAAATTTGAGGGTGATGATAATAAATATGTTGCCTGTAAGGGGTGTAAAGGTCTTGCAAATAGAGAACATATATGAATTACCTGATTTCTTGGATGAATACCTAGTCGATGTCCAAAAAAGAACAATAAATAAAATCGAGACCGAAACGATTTTTGAAGGAATAAAACATGACTATTTTGAAGATGTTATAATTCCTGAAAATGAAAGAAAAGAAGTTACAATTAAAAGGATAATAAGGTATCAACGAGTCGTCAACGAATTAAAAAAAGAACATAAATACAAGTGTCAACTGTGTGGTGATACTTTTTTAATGGATAATGGTAATTACTATTGTGAAGCTCACCATATCAAAGAATTATCAAACAATGGGACTCAAGACAAAACAAACGTTTTAATTCTTTGTCCAAAGCATCATCGTATGTTTCACTATTCGAAAAAAATGATTACAATTACTAACGATACAGAAAACGGAAAGCGTGTTATTACAATTGGAAACATAACGTATAGTTATCCTGTAATCTTGTAGCATTAAAATAATGTAATTCAGCTTTGCGTAATAAATAGCGAAGTGTGAAAATAATGAATTCAAATAAGAAGTGCTCATTATGTTTAATTCATTACTCTATAAATCGCAAAGATAAAGGGTTGAGGTATTAATCTCAGCCCTTCGCCTTGTGGTGATGGTACTATAATAATGTATTTTTTTGTTGATTTTTATTAGCCTAAAGTAATATATAATTATAGTAATTTGTAGTTTCCGATAGGTCCAAAATTGTAAGTCTTATCATAAGTAGGGTTTTCCGATATAAAGTGGATAAGCACAGGTGTGTTATCGATATAGGAATATTTTTGAAATATAAATCTATCGGCTTGTCGCAATGCAGTTAGGGCGGTAGGCATTTCGGTATAAAAAATTCTATTTCTAATTTCGGAATTACCTGATACATCTGTTCCGTCTATAAGAACGGAGCCTATTAAAAATAGTCCACTTTGAGTTTGTTCCCAACCTAATTTTACGTCATCATGAATGCTGGTAATTTGATCTGTTGCATAATTATTTGCAATAAATACAAATAGTTCTGCTGTAATATCAGAATGAGTAATAGTATATTTTCTTCCTATAATAGGGTCATAAGGTTTAATGTTGTCGCGATATTGCACAAACACTTTTTGCGGACTGAGTTCTCTCATGTTTTATCACCTTGATATATTAAAGATTTATATATTTTATTCAAGGCTTGAAAATGTTGTTCTTGTCTTAGAAACTAATAATTGTTTAATTTAGAATTATGACAATTCAACTTTCCTTATTTGTGATGTTTTTTAGATCAATCGATAGTTTATTAAGCGAAAAGATAAGCAAGCATTATCCCTTTTGTAGAAATATGTGGAGTTTTGTTGTATAATATTGTAAAAACTGTTTCGTTACCTTTGCACCAAAAAGACTTGTGTGTTTAGATACTAGAAGTTTAAAATCCTCTTTAGTTATAAGAATGAGAGGTGTAGTGTTTAGTCTTATGAATGTAACTCCTTAGCTTAACTCTATAAAGAGATGAATGCTTTTTATTTTTCAGGATTAGGATGCAATCATCAATCAATAAATAGTTATTCGAAATTTGATAAACAATTTACATCTGACAAAGGATCATAGGTTGCCTATATTAACCTAAATCTATTATATAAGGTTGGTAATGATTTGTTTGATTTTGGGAATGCTAACACTGGACAAAAAAGAGCAATAACAGCAGTTAATGGGCCCGTTCTTATTATTGCAGGCCCCGGAACAGGTAAAACATTTACTCTTGTGCAACGAGCTGTTTATATGATTCAAGAAAAAGGTGTAAAACCTGAGCAGATTCTAATAGCAACTTTTACTGATAAAGCTGCTAAAGAGCTTGTTACTCGAATTACAAATGAACTACTTGAAAGAAATATAGCTGTTAATATCAAAGAAATGTATATAGGAACATTTCATTCTATTTGTCTAAGATTTATAAAAGAACATATTGAATACACACGAATTAGAAAAAACTACAGAACTTTAGATGATTTTGACCAAACATATACTGCTTTTCAAAATATTTCTCGTTTCAGAAACATAGAAAACTTTGACATTGCAATTACTGTAAAAGGTGCTTGGCGGCAATCACAAGAAATTTGCAGATATGTAAACAATCTTTCTGAGGAACTAATTCTTGCTGATGATTTAAAAGGAGACGATGATCCTGCTATATCAGCGCTTGGAGATATTCTTAGTGTTTACAATTGCATTCTTAATACAAATAATATAATCGATTTTGCTGGTATACAAACAGAAGCATATTACTTATTAAAAACCAATCCCGAAGTATTAGAAGAATTACAGAGTAAAATTAAATATTTAATGATTGATGAATATCAAGACACAAACTTTATACAAGAGCAAATTGTTTTTACTCTTGCAGGGAAAGAAGAAAATATTTGTGTAGTTGGCGATGATGATCAAGGCCTTTATCGTTTTAGAGGGGCCACAATAAGAAACATTCTGGAATTTCCAACTAAATTCACAGAAAAAGATTGTAAGGTTATACCACTGACTATCAACTATCGTTCAAATAGCGAAATAGTAGGTTTTTATAATAAATGGATGACAACCACCTCTGGTGCAAAGTTTAGGTTTGATTGGGACAAATACAGGTTTGATAAAAGGATAATAGCAAGTAAAAGCTCTCAGTTAAATGGTTCGGCGGTTATCAAGATTTCCGCTGAAGATGATGAGGATGAATGGCACGAAAGTATTTTGCACTTCATTAACACATTAAAAGACTGTGGAAAACTGAAAGACTTAAATCAAATAGCCTTCCTGTTTCAATCGGTGAGAAACCAAAAAGCATTAGACTTAGCACGTTATCTTGAAAAAAATGGTGTAAATGTATATTCCCCTCGTTCCGATATGTTTTTTGAGCGGGGTGAAGTTAAACTAATACTCGGAGCATTACTATTGACATTTCCACAATACGTGGCTAGGCTTGAACAGAGGAACTTTGATTTCACCGATGAAAACCTTTGCCAATATTACGAGTCGTGTATCAGAACCCTCAATGACTACCTACAAAAGAACGAATGCCGTCCGCTTCTGACATGGATAAGAGGACGTGGAAAGACTCATTTCAATTTAACAAAGAATACCGACTATGGCCTTACAGGATTGATATATCAGATGTTTGAGTTTGCTCCATTTACATCAATTTTAGACACTGAACTTGGTTCCGGCGTAATTGATTTACGCCCTGCAAGGAACATTGCAAAGCTGACAGAGATAATTGGAAAGTATGAATACTTACACCGAGTAGAAGTATTGACTCCTAAAAAGATAGAAAAGGATATTATACTTTTCTTTAATATGTATTTGCGATTTCTATTTAACGGTGGTATTGATGAATATGAGGATGACTCTGAATATGCTCCAAGTGGTTGTGTATCATTTCTAACTATCCATCAATCAAAGGGGATGGAGTTCCCTATAGTAATTGTAGGGTCACTTTCTAATAATCCAAGAAATAGGCATGATAATATTTTAACTGAAATTACTGAAAAGTACCATAAACGTCCTTCATATGAGCCGCTTGACCGGATTAAGTACTATGATTTTTGGAGATTATACTACACCGCTTTTTCGCGGGCGCAAAACCTATTGGTTCTCACAGCAAATGAGAAGACACGGGAGCCGAGCAAATACTTTAGCGAGTGCTATTCTTCGCTTAAAAGCAACACAGATTCAGCATTTAATATACAAGAATTTGACTTTGAAGAAATTAAAAATGTGAACATAAAGGAAGTATATTCATTTACTTCACACATATCTGTTTATGAGACTTGTTCTCTACAATACAAATTTTTTAAAGAACTTGGATTCACCCCTATAAGAGTAGGTGCAACGTTGTTTGGTCAGTTGGTTCATCAGACGATAGAGGATATTCACCGTGCAGCTTTACGCAAAGAAGCACATCTTATCACTAACAATAACATACAGCAGTGGCTTTTAAGCAATTACACCACGCTATCTAAAAGTGAGCACACATACTTGGGTGAACCTCAGATTATGGCTGCGCTAAAACAAGTGTGCAGATATGCAGAAAGGCAAAACGGCGACTGGAGCAGGATACAAGAAGCCGAGGTTGAAGTTAGTCTTTTGAAACAGGATTACATAATTGAGGGAACCATTGACTTGATTCGTGGCGAAGGTGACACCGTGGAGTTGGTCGACTTCAAGTCTGAGAAAAAACCGGATATATTCAAGGATGTTGAAAAGCTAGAACATTATAGGAAACAGCTTCAAGTATATGCACACTTGGTCGAGAAAAAGACAGGACATACTGTTAGTAAGTTACATATTTACTATACGGGGGAGGAAGATAGCAATCCGCAGATAACATTCCCATCTAATAGAGGTGCCATTGATTCAACCATCCAAGAGTTTGACAACATTGTGCAAAAAATCAAGAAGAAGGATTTTTGTACTAAGGCCACGTCACAGATAACCTGTAACAACTGCGACTTTAGATTTTATTGCAAAAACTAAATACGAAGGAGTTTTAATTTGAATCAGCAATTAAATATCGAGAGCTATGAGTTTGAAAAAAAGAAGCCTATAAAAGGTTTCCCAGAACTTCACTGGACGGGCAAACGCCCTTTTAAGTCTACGCAATACTTTCCTGCACAGCTTAGAGAGAAGTATGGCGAGGACAAAGATGGCTGGATAAATAAGATATTTTGGGGCGACAACCTTCAAGTTATGAGCCATATGTTGAAAGAATATCGAGGAAAGATTGATTTAATTTACATAGACCCTCCCTTTGACTCTAAAGCTGATTATAAAAAGAAAATTAAGCTTAAAGGTAAAGCAGTTACAAATGATTCAACTTCATTCGAAGAAAAACAATATGGAGATCTATGGACAAACGATGAGTATTTGCAGTTTATGTTTGAACGAATAGTATTGCTAAAAGAATTACTTACAGCAAGTGGTTGTATATATTTACATTGCGATTATCATAAGTCTCACTATTTGCGCATTATACTTGATGAAGTCTTTGGAAATAGCAATTTTGTCAATGAAATTATTTGGCAAAAAACAACATCGCCCAAAGCACAATCTTTACAGTTTTCCAACGCACATGATACGATTTTTATATACTCGAAAAGCACAGATTTTATTTTTAATAAACAGTATACACCATATGATGAAAGCTATATAAATTCATTTTATCGTTACACTGACGAAGATGGGAGAAGATATAGAATCTCAGATTTTTCTCAGAACGGTGCTGGTGAAGGAAAGTTCTTTGGTGAGCTTTTTATTTCGCCAGCACCAGGCAAGCACTGGATATGGGGACAAAATAGAATAGATCAGGGCATGAAAGAAAACAGAATTGTAATATCAAAAAATGGTATTCCAGGACTGAAGCGATATTTAGATGAAATGCCAGGCAATCCTTTGAGAGATATATGGAATGACATTAACGGTCTAGGACCCCAAGGAAGTGAATTGCAAGATTATCCAACGCAAAAGCCAGAGGCATTGTTAGAAAGAATAATCAAATCTTCATCAAATGAAGGAGATTTAGTTTTTGACTGCTTCATGGGTTCTGGCACTACACAAGCTGTTGCTATGAAGCTGGGAAGACGCTTTATAGGAGCTGATATTAACCTTGGTGCCATCCAAACAACAGCCAAGCGCTTAATCAATGTGGCGAATGAACTAAAAAGCCAAGAGGACAAGTATACTGGTTTTGAAGTTTATAACGTTAATAACTATGATTTTTTTAGAAACCCCCTAGAGGCCAAGGAACTTATCATCTCTGCTCTTGAAATACAAAAGTTCGATGCAGGAAGCGTCTATGACGGCGAACTGGATGGGCGTATGGTGAAGATTATGCCGGTTAATAGAATTGCCACTAAAGCAGACTTAGAGGAACTAAAGGCCAATCTTCCATATAAGACTTTTGAGAAGCGAAAGGAGGAAAATTCATCTGTACCTGTTGAACGCATTACACTTGTTTGTATGGGGCATGAACCTGACCTTAAGGCATCTTTAGAGCAGGAATTGTCAGAATATAAACTAGATATAGAAATAGTGGATATTCTCCGTGATAAGGCTGTACTACAATTAAAAAGAGAAGCAGAGTCCAATATTATTATTGAAAACGGTAAACTGATCATCAAAGAATTTTACCCTATGAACCTTTTGCAGAAACTGAGTTTGCAGAAGGAATATGTAGAGGATTGGAAGCAATTGGTGGAGTCTGTGATGATCGATTGGAATTATGACGGTGCTGTTATGGAGCCAAAAACGATTGACTTGCCAGATAAGAATGAGTTTGTAAGTGGCGAGTATGATATTCCTTCCGATGCGGGAAAGATTAAAGTGAAAATCACTGATTTGCTGTCAGAGTCTTTGGAAGTCGAGGTGGGATAGATGGCAAAAATTTATGGAGATGAATTTTCGTTCTACAACCAACTTTGTTACTACTATACTATAAACTGTCGTAAGATCCGACGAAACTATAAGGATATTACGAAAAAATTCTTAGATTACAACGACAAAAAATTTAATCCATCCGCTTTCCTACGCAAGCCACAATTTGAAGCATTGGAGATGTATATCTTCATTAAAGAGTTTATGAATAACGCCCAAGTATATGAAATGTTCAATTCTTGGAGAAAGAGAGAAGGCAAATTTTCCGATGCTTCATACTATTCAATTACGAATGGTCAAACCAGGATAGGCGACGTTCAAACAGAAGAACAAACAAAAGCTCTTTTCAAGCAGATGAAGAAAGTCGCCGAAAACTATCCGAACTACATCTATGCTCTAACAATGGGACTTGGCAAAACTATACTTATGGCTACTTGTATTTTCTACGAGTTTTTGCTTGCGAATAAGTACCCTAAAGACGAGCGCTTTTGTCACAATGCGCTTGTGTTTGCACCGGATAAAACTGTTTTGCAATCATTAAAGGAAATAGTAACTTTTGATAAATCTCTTGTCCTTCCTCCCGAATATGCAAGGGTGCTGGACGCAAACATTAAAGTCCACTTTCTTGAAGACACAGGAACTACATTGAACACCTTGGATAACTCTTATTTTAATATAATTATCTCAAACACACAAAAGATAATTGTAAAGAAGAAGCACAAGGAAGATAACGCTACAGATAAGTTATTTAAAATGTCAAACTTATTGGAAACAGTCTATGGTGTTGATAACGAGTTGGATAATGATTCGGACTTGATGTTTAATCAGCGTTTTCAAAAACTCTGCCGTTTATCACAAATTGGCGTTTATGTTGATGAAGCTCATCATATGTTTGGTAGTGAGCTTGAAAAATCTTTGCGCAGCAATGCAACTCAAACATCTTTAAGAAGTACAATAAATCTTCTTGCCAAAGATATGAGTACATACGGAACTTCTGTAGTAGGATGTTATAACTACACCGGAACGCCATATGTTAAAAATCAGCTGCTTCCGGAAGTTGTATATGCATATGGACTTAAAGAGTCCATTATTAATGGATACTTAAAAGAAGTTGATATTAAAGGCTTTGAAAATGTAAAAAATCAAGAATTTTTAAGAGCTGCCATCACAAACTTTTGGAACAAATACAGCGACAAAACATATGAAGGACTTTTACCTAAATTAGCTATTTTTGCTTCTCGGATTGAAGAAGTTGAAACCGAAGTGCGTCCAGCTGTAGAAAAAATCTTAGCTGACCTTGGTATCCCTCTTTCAAAAATTTTGGTGAATGTAGGAGACGCATCGGTAACATCAAGTGACGACATCCGAAACTTTTACAACTTAGATGTAGCTGGTAGCGAAGGAAGTAAAAAACAATTCATCATTCTTGTTGAAAAAGGCCGTGAAGGATGGAACTGCCGCTCTCTATTTGGAGTTGCATTATTTAGAAGCCCAAAGTCAAAAATATTTGTATTACAGGCAACCATGCGCTGCTTAAGAAAAATAACTGATGAGCAGCAAGTCGCATCTGTATACCTCTCCAAGGAAAATTTTGATACTTTAAATGATGAGCTGAATAAAAACTTTAACGTGGAGATAAAAGACTTAAAAGACTCATCAGCTAAGAAAAAGGTTCCATATAAGGTTAGAGTTTTACCTCCGCCAAGGTACTTAGCTGTAAAGTCAATTAAACACGAATATTCTTTAACGAAAAAAGAATACTCTAATCCAATTAATTTCAAAGTATCTGAATTAGATACTGAGAAATACAAGGCCTTTATTTATGAAAAAGCAGGATTGGCTAGAGACATGTCCGTTAAGACTTCTGATGCAGATGAGTATCGTGAAAAGGCTAAATATAGTGCACTTTCATTGGCTGCTGAAATATCAAGGTATCTCAACATATCTCCATTGCTTGCATCAAAAATTTTGAAAGAGTCAGTGGATGGAATAGAAATCGTTCTTAAAATGGTCAATCAATATAATGACGTGTTGAACGATGTAATTATACCAACTATATTTAACACTCTTTTTGAAGTCAAATGCTCAGTTGCGACAGAAGACAAAAAGCTCTTGTTGTTAAAAGAACCTCAAGGCGCTGGTTACTACGAATTTAAGGGGCTTCCTGAACTTGTAGTAACTAACAAAGACGCAAATATACTAAAATTTGCTGATAAAAGTTTTCATGCTGATACTTATTGCTTTGACTCGAATCCTGAAAAAGAATGTTTCTGGCAGTACATTACTAGCGATAAAGTTAAAGAAATCTATTTTACAGGAATGTTCACTAGCAATCAAGGAGACTTGTCAATACAATACTATGACCCAGAATCTCGAAGAATTAGGCATTACTATCCTGATTTTTTGGCTAAAATGGACGATGATACTTATCAGCTTATTGAAGTTAAAGGTGACAACAAAATTGACGATATAGTAGTCAAAGCTAAAGCAGATGCAGCCCATGAACTGGCAGTGGAAAGTGACATGAAATACGTTATTTATGCAGGGAGCACATTGATGTCGACTAACGTACTTGAAGGTACTTATTCTAAGCAAGAACAATTATTAGAAGAAAATTAGATTACGTATTATTTTTCTCAAGTACCCAACACACAATTATATTATTTTTAAATTATTCACGAGTACTTAGCCGGATTTTGAAGATACAAATAACAAGATGGTATTTATAGATACACAAAAAGTACACAGTAATGCAAGAAAATGGCATAAATAAGCCATTTAATAATGGTTCAAATCCCTAGCTCTCCGCCAAAAACCCGCATAAACATTATGTTTATGCGGGTTTTTAAAGTTATCTCAAAGTTGAAAGCTAGTTTGTATTTACTGCAGCTACCAAATTAAATATTGGATGTAAGGAATGAAAAAATTGGAATTGCCAACAATTAGCACAGAGTATTTAAAAGAATTAATGTACACTATATTACTTCCCAGTTTTTTTAAAATAATAATGGCAACAGCAGTACCAATAATCGTGGCAAGCATAGTATTAGCAATCATAAGAAAAAAAGTAGGTCAAGAAATGTTAGATTGATTTCAGAATTCTTTATTAAGATTGTAACTCTTGCAATTATCGGGATTACAGCAACAACCACAATACAAAATATAACTATCAGCCCTACACCAAAACCTGATATGGTTGAAAGCAGCAATCCTTTTGAAGAACCTAATATAGTCGATGGTAGTAACCCCTAGTTCTCCGCTTAAAAGATTCGCATAGATACTTATTAAAATTTACTTACTGTTCAATAATTTTAATAAAATTTGATACAATACTGGAGTAGCTTAAAAAGGAGGTAATTAGTATGAATTTTTTTAACACGCGAAAGTATTTTGCTCCTATTTTTATATTTATGTTATTATTGTTTGTTACTTCCTGCGCCCGCAATAAGCAAGAAAATATTTCATCCAATGAAAGTTCCTCACGCCAATCTTCTTCGTCTGCATCTGCATCAGATGAAATGGCAAGTGTCACGGGGATTGTAATGGATGCCACTATGAATAAAATTATGATTAATGCAGACGGTGAGGAGTATTTTTTCGGCACAGAAGGGGCAACGGTTATTGCTCTTGACGGGATTTTGATTGATGACCAAGCTACCGTTTATTATTCTGCCGCCGAGCCTAAAAATGCGCTTAAAATTGATGTTATAAAAAACGGAAAAAATCATCACTCTGACTATCAGGTTTATGAGGTCAAAGGTACAGCTCCATCCATTCAAGGGGCAAAGTGGGATAATATGGTTTCTCAACGCAAAGAATCTACGAACTTTGCCCAAAAATACCGTGATCTTGTATATGTTAATTTGAATCCGAATGAAAAGGCAGTGTTTTTAACCTTTGATGACGGACCTGATGCAACGAATACTTTAAGCGTTATGAATACACTTATTAAAAAGAAGGTTGGTGCAACGTTCTTTTTTACAGGTGAAAACATTAAGAATAACAGTGCTGTTGTAAAAAAGGTGCATGAAAACGGTTTTGCAATAGGGCTACATGGTTACGATCATACATCGTTGGGGGTATTAAAGGATAATGAAGTGAAAGCTCAACTTAACAATACAAACGATCTTCTTGAAAAAATTACAGGTGAACGTACAAACTTAATGCGCCCGCCGTACGGTGATATAAATGATTCCACTATTGAGATAATAGGGCAGCTAAAACAAAAGATATACTTGTGGTCACTTGATACACTTGATTGGGCACAAAGTGACAAAGAAGAGATTTTGCGAAATATAAAAGAAAATCTGCGCCCGGGCGACATTATCTTGATGCACGCCTCTTATGGAAAGTCATTTTCTGCTGAAATCTTACCCGAAGTTATTGATTATATTAAGACACAAGGATATGAACTGAAAGCGTTACCTAAATAAAAAGCTTAAAAAAGAACTTGTGATTATGCAAACACCTAAACTTCCCTATCTTTGCTCATAATTTTGCAGCGATTAACATTAGTTTTATGATATCGGAAAACGCCAAAAAAGCGGCTCTCACTTCACCAGTGAGAACCGCAGCTACGCTAAGTAAAAAATATCTCTATTTAGTTACAAGCGCCGAAGCACTTGCTAAGGAATGCAAAAATATCAGAAAAACACATAATTTTTGGTACCTCCTTATAGTATTTGTCTTGCAAGAACAAACTCATTATAACATAATTTAAACACAAATTAACCAAGCAATTGTTGGTTACAAAATATCAAATATTTTTTAGTTTTGATAAGAAAAACCCCACAAAGTTTTAATTAGTATGTATTCGATATAATCACCTAACCGCTTTCGCAATGACAAATTTAAAGTCATAGGCATAGCATGGAATGAGGTGATACTATGTTAAACTGGAGATCTATAATATCTATATTGATTACAATTGGTATTTTGATTTGTGCAATCATAGGAACAGTGTATATTGCACAAATAAGTACCGATGTTGCAGAAATAAATCAAAAGCTTACTACAGTCAGTGAGGATCTAGGTGAAGTAAAAACTACAAATGCGCACATGGATGAAATACTCACTGCCGTCTTTATCCCTGGTGGTTAGGGATTAAGTACCATAGAAGGACTAAAAAAGGCGAAGCATTTATGCTTCGCCTTTTTTGTATGGGCATTTACTTAAAACATGGGTACAACAGCACCCTTATATGTGTTATTAATAAAGTTTTTCACCTCATCGCTTTTCAGCGCTGCAACCAATGCTTTCAAATCTTCGCGGTTCTCATCTCCTGCGCGAATTGCAATGATGTTTGCAAAGTTGGTTGCTGCAAGCGAATCCTTATCCTCAGATGTCAAAGCATCGGTAGAGACATTAAATCCGGCTTGAATTGCATAGTTGCCGTTGATAACAGCCAGGTCAACGTCTGGCAGAGAACGGGCAAGCTGTGCTGCCTCAATCTCCACAATTTTGAGTTTTTTGGTATTCTCGGTAATATCCTTTACGGTTGCCTCCAACCCCGCATCGGGTTTTAGCTTAATCAGCCCTTGCTTTTCAAGCAGAAGCAAAGCTCTGGCTTCGTTAGTAGTATCGTTGGGCACTGCAATTTGTGCGCCATCTTTTAAATCTGCAATGGTTTTTGTTTTGCCTGCGTAAATCCCGAATGGTTCGTAATGAATCGCTGCAATCGATACCAAATCGGTTTTATTTTTAACATTAAAATCATCTAAATACGGCTTATGCTGAAAGTAATTTGCGTCTAAATCGCTGCTTTGTAAAGCAAGGTTGGGCTGAATGTAATCGGTAAATTCGGTAACTTCCAGTTCGTAGCCTTGTTTTGCAAGAACTTCTTTAGCCACCTTTAAAATTTCTCCGTGAGGTGTTGGTGATGCACCAATCACAATTTTACCTTTGCTTTGCGTAGATTCAGTGCCGGAAGCTGCCTCGGATGAGGTAACAGCAGAAGAAGAACTCGACTGTTTTGCAGCACAGCCTGCAAACAATGTGAGGATTAATGCCGCAGTTAATGTAAGTGCTATTATTTTTTTCATACAATATACCTCCAAAATGTACTTATAATCGTTTATCGGTAGAGCGCGCAATTTTCATTCCAATCTCTTGGAATACTTGTACCAAAATTACAAGAAGTACAACGGTAACCAGCATAATGTCAGTTTGATAACGATGGTAACCGTAGTTTATAGCAATTGTGCCCAATCCGCCGCCGCCCACAAAGCCTGCTAATGCAGAGTAGCTGAGTATGGTGGTGATGGCGATTGCGCCATTGATGACTAAAGCTGGTTTCGCTTCGGGGAGCATTACCTTGTAAATAATCTTGATGGGGGAAGCCCCCATAGATTGAGCAGCCTCAATGACACCGCGGTCAATTTCTTTGATAGACGATTCTACAAGCCGTGCAATAAACGGTGCAGAACCAATTACAAGGGGAACAATCGTTGCAGTTGAGCCGATTGTAGTACCTACAATTTTGCGAGTAAACGGAATTAATGCAACCAGCAAAATCAAGAAAGGTACTGAGCGTAGAATGTTGACAATAAAACCAAGTGTACGATTCAAGCCAACAGCAGGGCGGATACCGTCTTTATCGGTAATTACCAATAAAATACCTACGGGTAACCCGATGACATAAGCAAGCAAAGTAGACACAAGAACCATATAAAGAGATTCTAAAAGGCCTTTGATTAGTAAATTGACAGTAGCCTGATCAAACATCTTCTTCAACCTCCTCAACGGTCAGCTCTTTCGAGCGCAGATATGCAACCATTTTCTTTGCGGATTTTTCATCCTCAGGTAGCTGAACAACAATTTGTCCAAAAGCTTTGCCGTCAATGTTCTTGGTATCGGCAAACAAAATATTAACAGGTTCTTTACAATCAAGCACCATGTTTGCAATTACCGGTTCAAACGATGACCTGCCGTCAAATACAATGCGGCAGCAATGGGTGCCAAAGGTTTCAATGCGCTTACCTTCTGGGTAAACAAGGCGTTTTGCAGCCTGCGATTTGGGATTGGTGAAAATTTCTTCTACACTGCCCACTTCGGCAATTTGGCTTTGGTCTATAATAGCTACCCGCTGGCATATTTCCTCAATAACCGCCATCTCGTGGGTAATGATAACAACCGTAATGCCTAGCCGTTGGTTAATATCCTTTAAAAGTGCCAAAATCGAACGGGTAGTGGTAGGGTCCAGCGCACTGGTAGCCTCATCGCACAACATTACTTTCGGGTTAGTTGCAAGTGCACGAGCAATAGCAACACGCTGTTTCTGCCCGCCCGAAAGCTGCGACGGATAAGATTTTGCCTTGTCAGATAGCCCCACCATATCCAAAAGCTCGGTAGCTCTTTTAATGGCTTGCTCTTTCGGTACACCTGCAATCTCCATCGGAAAACAAATGTTGCCAATGGTTGTACGCTGCATGAGCAGGTTGAACTGCTGAAAAATCATACCCATTGACTGCCGAATTTTACTTAATTCCTTATTGTTTAACTTCAATAAATCGTGCCCGTCAAAAACCACAGTGCCGCTGGTAGGCCTCTCCAACAGGTTGATACAGCGCACCAATGTACTTTTGCCTGCACCGCTCATGCCGATGATGCCGAAGATTTCTCCCTTATAAATATCAAGATTAATGTTTTCGAGTGCATTTACCGTTAAATCTTTGCTCTTAAATGTTTTACCCATGCCTTGCAGCTGAATCAGAGCCTTGGTTTCACTCATAACCTCACCGCTTTCCTCATTCTTCGTCCACTGTAAATTCCATCAAGAATAGCACTATTTAAAAGATTTCGAATATATCGTCAAATCTTAATAAAACTAGTTTTTGCAACTATTGGTTTGCTGGAATTCACAATTAAAAAAACACTATCCATTATAATAGCATATTTTTGGCTTACAGTATAGTTGAAAGAGAAATTATTTTAAAATTGTTCCGCCTCCAATCACAGTATCGCCACAATAAAACACAGCTGCTTGCCCAGGCGTAATTGCACGTTGCGGCGTTTGCAGCCGCACCAACACCTTTCCGTCATCTGCGGGAGAAATGTCAGCAAGCGTTTCTACTTGGTGATATCTTGTTTTTACCATAACCTGCATTCGTTCGTTCAGTTCCGGTAACGCAATCCAGTTAAGGTCACCTACATAAAACTTATCTGAGAAAAGCTCCTCTTGTTCGCCGAGTGTTACGGTGTTGTGAACCGCATCTTTATCAACTACATAACGGGGCGAATCAAAACTGAGCGCCAACCCTTTTCGCTGCCCGATTGTATAATGCACAATGCCTTTGTGCTTGCCTAAAACAGTACCTCTGCAATCGATAAAATTACCTTGTATTGCGGGTGTGCCCATTACATTTGTAAGAAAATTGGCGTAGTCTCCGTCTTTCACAAAACAAATATCTTGGCTGTCCGGTTTGCGCGCATTCACCAAACCGCGTTGCTCTGCAAATGTGCGCACTTCACTTTTCAGCATACCGCCAAGAGGGAAGAGTGTATGCCCTAATTCTTGCTGTGTTAGCATATACAGTACATAGGTCTGGTCTTTCGATTGGTCGCGGGCTTTCTTAAGCAGCCAGCGGCCGCTGTTGGTATCGTATGTTACCTGTGCATAATGCCCTGTGGCAATGCAGTCTTTTTCTAACAGTATGGCACGTTGTAAAAGTTTGCTGAACTTAATGTAACGGTTACAGTCGATGCACGGGTTGGGTGTTTCTCCGCATACATAGCCCTGTACAAATCGTTCAATCACGTCTTTTCGAAAATGCATGCCAAAATTGAACACATAGTGCCTAAAGCCCAATTTATAGGCAACACTTTTTGCGTCTTGTACGTCATCGAGTGAACAACAGGTTCTGGTGCGGTCGCTAATTCCTATGTCGGGGTTATCGTACAGCTTTAGTGTTGCGCCGCAAACATCATAGCCTTGTTCTTGCAGCAATGCAGCAGCCGCAGAGCTGTCAACACCTCCGCTCATAGCAACCATCACCTTTTTATGCATTTCTATATCCCTCTTTTTCCTATAATTCATATAAATTTAATATGAATTATAAACTGCAACAAACGTCTTGTCAATATATTTCCAGAAAAATATTAATTTTTTTGAACATACTAATAACAAAAGTCAATCCGCATATTTCACAAAACGTTAATTGACCAATTGTACAATGTGTGCTAAACTAAATAGGTTACAGTTACAAAATTCTCGTTTTTTCGTATATACTGGTTTGTTCAAGGTTTTCTTTGATTGGTTGCACCCGAATGGCTTAGGTGCACCGCACAAATCGGTATCGGGCAGGCGTTTTCGCCAAAGTAATGCATTTTGCCCTAAATCTGATGGAATGCGGATTGGTATTGGAACAAATACAATATCTTTGAAAAGAGGACATGAATGAATCAAATACCCTTTAAACAGTTAAACCTAATGCCTGAAATCCAACGCGCTGTTGACGCTATGGGCTTCGAAACGGCAACCGACATCCAATCACAGAGTATTCCGTTAATACAAAATGGCTACGACGTCATTGGCCGTTCGCAAACCGGTACTGGAAAAACAATTGCTTTCGGTATCCCTGCAATCGAAAAAATTGATACCCACGAGGCAAAACCGCATGTGCAGGTGCTTATTCTTTGCCCCACCCGTGAGTTGGCAATGCAAGCTTGCGATGAAATTAAAAAACTTGCTGAGTTTATGCCCGGCATTAAAACTGCCGATGTATACGGCGGTGCGCCCATGGATCGCCAGATTCTCAAGCTGAAACGTGCGAACATCGTAATTGGTACGCCCGGCCGAGTAATGGACCATATGCGCCGTAAAACCCTTAAACTCAATCACTTAAAAATGATTGTATTGGATGAAGCGGACGAGATGCTATCGATGGGCTTCCGTGAAGACATTGAAACGATTTTGCAGGATACACCCGAAGACCGCCAGACGATCTTGTTTTCTGCTACGATGCCGCCTGCAATTATGGCTCTTACCAAGCTGTATCAAAAAGATCCGCAGCTTATTGAAATTGACAAAAAGCAGGTAACGGTTGAGAACATTGAACAATATTTTTATGAAGTGCCTATGGGCAGAAAAATGGACGCCCTCAACCTGATAATAAAATACCACAACCCCAAGCTTGCTATGATATTCTGCAATACAAAGGCTATGGTAGATGATATTACAGAATTTTTAGAAAAACAGGGCTTTAACGCAGAGGGGCTTCACGGTGATATGAAGCAAAGCCAGCGTACAAAAGTAATGGATTCGTTTAAATTCGGTAAAACCAGTATTTTGGTTGCTACCGATGTTGCTGCACGTGGCATCGACGTAAACGACATTGATTACGTCATCAACTACGATATTCCCCAAAACGCCGAGTATTATGTCCATCGTATCGGCAGAACGGGCAGAGCGGGCAAGAGCGGTGTTGCAATCACCCTTTGCAGCGGCAGACGTCAAGTAGACCAGCTTATGATTACTGCGCGCATGACAAAATCAAAAATTACCCGCAGCGAAATCCCCAATGCCCAAGAAATCCGTGCTAAAATTGATGAACAGAACCTGGAGAGCGTAACGGAATTTATTACGAATACGCCCAAGCTTGTATTCAGCGATATGGTGGAGCGCCTCAATGAAAAAGGGTTTGCACCCGAGATTGTTGCTGCCGCTTTGATGGAAATGCATTTTGGCAGACAAGACTTGGAGCTGAAAGAGATTAAAGCGAACAAGCCCAAAGAGCGCACAGGCGGTGCACCGCTCAACTATTCTAAAATTGTTTTAAATATCGGGCGTTCCAGCAGAGTAGCGCCGAACCATATAGTGGGTGCAATCACCGAGCGCACCAACCTTTCAGGCAAGGACATCGGCAAGATAGAAATTTACGATGAACGCAGCATTGTGGGTATCCCTACCGATGATTTGGATTCTACAATCAGCGCCATGCAAAACAGTAAAATTTGCGGTAAACCTACCACCGCTGCAATTTACGAAACACGTGAGAAATCGGGTGGCTATCAGGGAAACCGCGGTGGAGCAAAACGGGATTCTTATCGTAAGGATGCGCCTAAAAAAGACGGATACAGAAAAGATTCTTTTAAAAAGGATTTTCATAAAAAAGACAGCGCAAAAAGCGAAGACCAAAAAGATTACCGCAGTTTGCCGAAAAAGCGTTTTCATAAAGAACGCGTATAAACAGCATGAAAAAACCCTATGTCTATTGAGTAGACATAGGGTTTTGCTATTTGTTTCGAACGTTTGAGGTTCCATGCTCTCTTAAATAAGTTGCTTCAAGGTCAGATAAATGCAGTTTTACTGCGATGGGATATTTGTCGTACGCTTGGCTGATAGCAAACCCACCGCTTCTGGCAGTGTCATCAAATCCACCCATATGCCACCGTATTGCCATTGCTTCGCCGGTGTTGAGACGAAGAAAGCGTTCAATCAAAAACACGCTCTTCTCACCATGACCATACGGAAAGATATCTTCTACCGAATAATAGGGCTGTTTTTCCCATTGTCCGGTTTTTTCATTTTTTACATTTCGAGTTGCAACTTTATAAAATTGAGCTTTGCATAGGTCGTGCAGCAGGGCGCAAATAGCAAAGCTTTCAGCATTGTCTTCACCCTCTGTAAAGTGCTTTTCCATCATCACTTCATACACGTTTATGCTGTGCTGCACCAAACCGCCCTCGCATGCGCAATGGAATTTGGTGCTGGCAGGTGCGGTAAAAAAATCTGTTTTTAGCAGCCACTCCAGCAATTTATCGGCACCTTCACGCTTGATATACTGTTTGTAGTATGTAATGAATTTTTCTTTGTAATCAATGTTCTCTATGTTTTCCATTTGTACACCTCGTTTATAAGATAACACTATTATATCATAAATACGAAGTATTTAGATATAATTGGCGATGTGCGGCTTTGCCGGTAGGCAAATTTCGCACCGCGTATAAGAATAATTATAATAACCGCACCTGAACGTGGGCAGCAGTTTTTTACACAATAAACTATAGTTTACAGTGCTCTGCGGTTATTATAACACAAATGGCAGTAATTTCCTACGGAATTTCTATTGACAAAATTTCTCGCAAGTATTATTTTATATTTAGATGTTTACCTAATTAACTAAATATCTTACTATAAAAAAGGAGTTGATCGTTTGAATGATGTATGGGGTGCCATGTCCGACCCAACAAGGCGTAAAATATTAGCAATGCTGCGAAAAGGTAACATGACAGCAGGGGAGATTGCAGACAACTTTGATATGACAAAGCCGTCGATTAGCCATCATTTGAATATTCTGAAACAAGCAGAACTGGTGGATGCAGAGAAAAAGGGGCAGCAAATCGAGTATTCCATCAACACCACAGTTTTACAAGATATTTTAAGCTATGTCGTCGGTTTAACCGATAAAGAGGAGAACGAGTAATGAATTATCAAAAAATAACAGTTCCCATTGCTATAGTCAATTTAATTGCATTGATTTCGGTAACTCTGCGCCTGCCCGAACAAGTTCCAATCCATATTAATATCAACAATGTTGTAGACGGGTACGGCTCTCGTTGGTTTGTACCGCTGCTTGGGGCAATTCCGCTGTTACTGCTGCTTAGTATGGAGATTTATCACCGTTGCACCAAAAACAACAGCAATGTGCAAAAAAATAAAAAAGCCGAAAACATCGTGCTTACTGCAATTGCACTGTTTTTTGTTGCTGTTTCGTGGGTACCCGTTGTTGTAGCAAAACAAATTATCAATCAGGCGGACCTGCATATGGAACTTATCATTGGGTTGCCCATGGGTGTGCTAATGATTATTCTCGGCAATTTCATGGGGGTTATCAAACAAAACCATTACCTTGGTGTGCGCACCAAATGGACGCTTTCAAACGAAGAGGTATGGCGTAAAACCCACCGAAAAGCCGCATATTGGTCGGTGCTTGCGGGCGTGATTATGGTTATTAGCGCACTAACATCCTATGTAGTGCACAATACGATTATATTCTTTGCGGGGCTGATTTTATCCGTTGCTCTTCTTGCAGTAGTTCCTATAATTTATTCTTACGTTCTTTATAAAAGAATTAATAACAAATAGCATAAAAATGCTTAATCATCTAATAATCTAATCACAAATTGCCGACTAATTAGCCGGCAATTTATGATTTTAAACTATTCTATTGCTTTAATTTTTTTGATGCATTCCGTACAAATATGCCCTAAAATAGTATTCTCTAGATTGCTAGTGTTCCCACAAAGTTTACACACACTATCAGCGTGTTCTATAAGAATTTTACCATTTTAAAATGAAACATTAACAACTGTGTGTATTCCAATATTCATTTTCTTCCTTATTTCTAAGGGCAAAATCAACCGTCCGAGTTCGTCTGCTTTTCGTCGTACCATAATGCAATCTCCTTTTTACTTTTATAAACTATTTTAATAATATTTTAAACTCTGTAATGTAGAATTTAAATCATAAAATAAAGAGTAATATTCTATGTTTAGTAAATCATACTCATAGTACACTTAATATGAGGTGATTTACTTGGATACAAAGCAGTTTGAAAAATACCGAAAGCTAGGTTTAAACATCGCATATTACCGTAAAGATAAGGGCTATACTCAAGAAATGCTGGCAGAAAAACTGAATTTAGACAGGACGACAATCAGTAAAATAGAGCTGGCGACATCGGGCGTTTCTTTGGATGTGATTTTTGCAATTTCAGACTTATTGGGCGTTCCTGTATATAAATTTTTCGAGTTTCGCGATTAAAATAATATTGTTACAGTAAAACACAGTGGTAATCCCCTTGTAACCACCTGCTTTTTGTAATATAATAATAAGACACGACTATTTCGGTCATACAAGATAACGGAGGGAATACCATGCAGAGAACAGAGATTAAATGGCTCTGGCAAAATGCGACAGAGCTTGCAGATAAGCAAGTTACCGTCGGCGGATGGGTAAAAACCATCAGAGATTCCAAGCAGCTTGGCTTTATTGAGCTGAACGATGGCTCGAATTTCAATAATCTTCAAATTGTTTTTGAGGACAGTAAAATAGATAATTTTAAAGATGTTGCTAAATTTAACGTTGGTGCAGCAATTATCGTTACCGGTGCGGTTGTTCTTACCCCCAATGCAAAACAACCGCTTGAAATTCATGCACAAAAAATAGAACTCGAGGGTGCTTCTGCTCCCGATTATCCGTTGCAGAAAAAACGTCATTCATTAGAATATCTTCGTTCTATCGCACATTTACGTCCCCGCACCAATACATTCGCGGCAGTGTTCCGTGTGCGTTCGGTAGCGGCATATGCTATCCATAAATTTTTTAACGAGCGTGGCTTTGTCTATGCACACACCCCTTTGATTACAGGCAGCGACTGTGAGGGTGCGGGTGAAATGTTCCGTATCACCACGTTAGACGCTAAAAATCCTCCTCTTAAAGAGGACGGCAGCGTCGATTTCAGCCAAGACTTTTTTGGCAAGATGACCTGCCTTACCGTTTCGGGGCAGCTTGAGGCAGAGTGCATGGCAATGGCATTTGCTAAGGTGTATACCTTTGGTCCCACATTCCGTGCCGAAAATTCCAACACGGCGCGCCATGCAGCAGAGTTTTGGATGATTGAGCCTGAGATTGCATTTGCAGATTTGGACGACGATATGCAGCTTGCACAAGATATGATTAAATATGTGCTGAAGTATGTAATGGAGCAGTGCCCTGCCGAGATGAAGTTCTTTAACGATTTCTACGACCCTGACAAAGCGCTGATATCTCGCCTTACCAACCTTGTCGATTCCGATTTTGGTAAGGTTACCTATACCGAGGCAGTTAAACTGCTCGAAGAGCATAAAGATGAGTTTGATTATCCTGTTTACTGGGGTTGCGACCTACAAACCGAGCACGAGCGTTACCTCACCGAAAAGATTTTCAAAAAACCGGTGTTTGTTACCGATTACCCCAAAGAGATCAAAGCATTTTATATGAGAATGAACGATGACAATAAAACCGTTGCCGCAATGGACCTTTTAGTTCCGGGTGTTGGCGAAATCATCGGCGGTAGCCAAAGAGAAGAGCGTTTGGACGTTCTGCTTTCTCGTATGGAAGAATTGGATCTTAAAGCAGACGATTACTCTTGGTACCTCGACCTGCGCCGTTACGGCGGTACCAAACATGCAGGTTACGGCTTGGGCTTTGAACGCCTGATTATGTACATGACAGGTATTTCGAATATCCGCGATGTACTTCCGTTCCCCAGAACCACCGGTTCGGCTGAATATTAATAAATAGAAAAATGCATGTGCAGAGCTTGTTAAAACAGGCTCTGCCTTTTTATTTCACTGCTAAATGTACAAAAATGCATATTTTTTTTGCTGCTACAGTAGCACATTCCCGAATTTTAGCATATGATATGCAAGAACTGAAAATTAAACTTGCAAAAACGTCGTTCTTGAGGTACAATATACCGTAGTTACTTCGAGTTTATGATTTTTTTAATGAAGTAAAATTTCATGCAAAGGCGCATGGGACAATAACGACCCGATTGCTGCGCCAATTATAGGAGGATCGTTATGTCGTCTTATGAATCGATGGGAAAACAAGAGCTTTTGCAGCTTAAAAAAGAGCTTGATGCAAAATTTGAGGCATTTAAAGCAAAAGGGCTTAAACTGGATATGTCACGCGGCAAACCCGGAGCAGATCAGCTGGACCTTTCTATGAAGATGATGGATGTGCTGGACAGTACCGCCAATCTCAAATGTGCCGAGGGTGTAGACTGCAGAAACTATGGTATCCTTGACGGCATTTCGGAAGCAAAGCAGCTTCTCGGAGATATGATTGAGGTGCCTCCTGAGAATATTATTATTTACGGTAACTCCAGCTTGAATATCATGTACGACACCGTTTCCCGCTCTGTTACTCACGGAGTTATGGGCAGCACCCCATGGTGTAAACTTGATAAGGTAAAGTTTCTTTGCCCTGTACCGGGGTACGACCGCCATTTTGCCATCACAGAGTATTTTGGCATCGAGATGATTCCCGTTCCTATGACATCGGTTGGACCGGATATGGATATGGTAGAACAACTGGTGACAGAGGATGATGCGATTAAAGGTATTTGGTGTGTGCCCAAATATTCCAACCCGCAAGGCATTACTTACTCGGACGATACCGTTCGTCGTTTTGCACGCCTAAAACCCGTAGCAAAAGATTTTCGCATCTACTGGGATAATGCTTACGGTGTTCATCACCTCTACGAAGATGACCAAGATGTGCTGATTGAAATTTTAGCGGAGTGTGAACGTGCAGGTAACCCCGATTTGGTGTTTAAGTTCTGCTCTACTTCTAAAATCAGCTTTCCTGGTTCAGGCGTTGCAGCAATTGCGGCATCCGCTGCAAATTTGGAATTTATCAAAAAACAAATGGCAATCCAAACCATTGGTTACGATAAGCTTAATCAGCTACGCCATGTGCGTTATTACAAAAACCTTGATGGTATGAAGGCACATATGAAGCTTCATGCAGATATTCTTCGCCCCAAGTTTGAGGCGGTGCTTGATACCTTGGATAAAGAACTGTCTTCCTGTGATATCGGCAGTTGGATTCGCCCCAAAGGCGGTTATTTCATTTCGTTTGAGGCACTCGAAGGCTGTGCAAAAGCGATAATTGCTAAATGCAAAGAGGCAGGCGTTGTTATGACGCCTGCGGGCGCAACCTACCCCTATGGTAACGACCCGTATGACAGCAACATCCGCATTGCGCCGTCGTTCCCCACACCCGATGAGCTTGCAACCGCAACCGAATTGTTTGTGTTGTGCGTAAAGCTTGTGAGTATTGACAAAATCCTGGCTAACAAATAGATCTACCGCAGAAGCAGCCGCCTATAATAAGGCGGCTGCTTCTGTTTATCATATGAATGTATGCATTGTATTCATTGCATTGGGGCATTTAAGTAAAAGAATAGTCATACCAAGTATATTGCATATTCCACAAAATCCATGTAAAATAATAGACATAAAGTGCAAACCCATTTTAGAGGATGTTGGAGGAAAACTGATGAGTAAAAACTACGAAAGCCCACTCAGCTCACGTTATGCCAGCCCTGAAATGCAGGAGCTGTTTTCTGCAGACAAAAAGTTTAAAACTTGGCGAAGATTATGGATTGCTCTAGCCCGTGCAGAAATGGAGCTGGGCTTGCCTGTCACGCAGCAGCAGATTGACGAGCTGGAAGCTCATAAGGATGAACTGAACCTTGATGTAGCCGCGCAGCGTGAGCGCGAATGCCGCCACGATGTAATGAGCCATGTTTACGCTTACGGTGTGCAGTGCCCCAATGCAAAGGGCATCATTCATCTTGGTGCAACCTCGTGTTATGTGGGCGATAATACCGACATCATTATTATGAAAGAAGCACTTGAGGTGGTACGGCGCAAACTCATCAACGTAATTGCACTGCTTGCCGATTTTGCAGTGAGATACAAAGACATGCCTGCTCTTGCCTACACTCATTTGCAGCCTGCTCAGCTTACAACCGTAGGCAAACGCGCAACCCTGTGGATGAATGAATTGTATATGGATATAGAAGAAATCGAGCATCGCATCGGTTCGCTGAAGCTGTTGGGCTCAAAGGGTACTACAGGTACTCAGGCAAGTTTTGTTGAACTGTTCGATGGAGACGCAACAAAAATTAAAGCGCTGGAGCAGAAGATTGCAAAAGAAATGGGCTTCTCAGAATGTGTACCCGTATCAGGCCAAACCTATTCGCGTAAAGTGGATAGCTTTGTACTGAACACCTTGTCGGGGGTAGCGCAGTCTGCCAGTAAATTCTCCAACGACCTGCGCATACTGCAAAACTTTAAAGAGATGGAAGAGCCGTTTGAAACACACCAAATTGGTTCTTCTGCCATGCCGTATAAGCGCAACCCCATGCGCAGTGAGCGTATTACGTCGCTTGCCCGCTATGTAATGGTAGATAGCCTGAACCCCGCGTTTACATCGGCAACCCAGTGGTTTGAACGTACCCTCGACGATTCTGCCAACAAGCGCATTGCGGTTGCAGAGGCTTTTCTCGCTGTCGATGCTATTCTCAACATTATGCTCAACGTCTGCAATGGGCTTGTGGTATACCCCAAGGTAGTAGAACAGCGTGTGATGAAAGAACTGCCCTTTATGGCAACCGAAAACATTATGATGAGCGCTGTAAAAAAAGGCGGAGACCGCCAGCAGCTGCATGAAAAACTGCGCGTGCACTCCATTGCTGCTGCAAAAATGGTAAAAGAGCAGGGGATGGAGAACGACCTCATCGACCGTGTCTGTGCCGACCCCGACTTTAAGCTTGACCGTCACGAAATTGATGCTATCCTAAAACCCATCCATTTTGTGGGCAGAAGTGTCGAACAGGTAGACGAGTATATCAGTGAGATAATAAAACCGCTTCTGGATGCCAACAAAGAAATTCTCGGTGAGCGTGCAGAGCTTGCAGTATAATTGCGTCACAACAAAAAACCTCCCGCCAAATTGATGGCTGGAGGTTTTTGTGGTTTGTATACATACTGTTTTTCAATATGGTTAAAAGTCAAAAATTATTAGGAACCTGCAGAGCTTAAAGCGGCAGAACGCTCTGCTTTTTTCTTTTCTTGTTCTGCTTGCTTTTCTTCAAAACGCTTCATCGCAGCAAGATAATCTTTGTAGCAAACGTCATTCATAAGCATGATGGAAAGAAGATCAAAACGCCCATAATATTTTTCAGAGGGACGCATTGACACTACATAGCGAACCCCATCAATTTTCTTTAGCCAAACAATTTTTTTGCCCTTTGATGGCTCATATTTTTCGTCCTTAGTAGCCTTCTTAAACTGGCGATACACCTTTTTCGAATTTCTTGGTCCCCCATATAAGCTGCATGCAAAGTCAAACATAGCGGGCCATTGTTCTTCTGTGATTGCTTCTGTCAACTTAGATTCATATGTCGTAGGGGGTAACAGCATTACTTCAAGAAATCGCCGTTCGTTTGCTGCATTTACGGTACCGCTAAGTTGCCCTTTATCATTATTAGCAAGGGTGGAGGTAATAAATACGGTTATCTTTCCGTTTTCATTACGAACTTCATAATTTACATTTCCATCGCTAAAGGATGTCGACTCCCCAATTTTCCATTGTAAGCTTTGCTCTTCCATTGCTTTTTCTACTACTTCCGTGCTAAGTGGGAAAGGGTTCTCTGGTTTACTGGTTCTTAGCACTACCACAACCGAGATGGTGGCTAAGACGACACCTGAAACCATCAGTGGCAGCCAAACTTTCGATAATTTTCCCTTCATAAGCTCCTCCTTTTGTAACCAATCATACCTAAACAGTAGTATTGTTTGATACAATAAATGGGAAGAAATAAATATGTATTTTGCAGTTAACCTTAAGTCATTTACATTTATGGCATCCTGCTTACTCAACATTAATACTTATATGCTCATTTGTAAACATATACCAAATTAATAATAAAAAAACCCTAAGCAAAACGCCGAAGTTATTCAAACTCCAAACATTTTGCTAGGGGAAAGGTAGTTGTTTCTTTTTGTTGTAGCTATATTTATTTTTGCCCAAGCAAAAGGGATTCCAATTCCGTAACGTCGGTTACAATATAATCGGCGCCTGCTTTTTCAAATTCGGCGCGGTCGCCAAAACCGTACAGTACAGTTGCACAGCGCAGCCCTGCTGTTTTCGCACCCATTACATCGTACTTTCGGTCACCCACCATCAATACCTTGTCAAGGTCTTTAATGCGGCACTGCTCCAGCGCATAGGCTATTACCTCCGCTTTATCGGTGCGCGAACCGTCCAGTCCGCTGCCGCTGATAAAATCAAAATAATGCATTAAATCAAATTTCTTTAATATTTCCTCTGCAAAATACTGCGGTTTGCTCGTTGCCAAAATTACCTTTTTGCCGGTATTCTTTAAGCGATGCAATAATTGGGCAATGCCTTTATAAGGATGACATTCAAACAAACCCTTAGCATGGTAATAATCGCGGTATGCTACAGTTGCTTTTGCAAGCTGATCTTCATCCAACCCATAAAATTCTATATAAGATTCACGCAGGGGAGGGCCGATAAAAACACGTAGCTTGTTCAAATCGGTAATTTCTATGCCTAATTGTTTTAAAGAGTAAGCAACGCCCTTCGTGATACCCTCTTCGCTGTTGACAATTGTACCGTCAAAATCAAATAATATGTATTCCCAGTTGTTCATAATAACTCCTTTAAAATGCAAATATAGTATCATTATATCAGCGCAGCCTGCTTAATACAATCTTTATCATTATACAATACCATAAAGGAATGATAAGTCCATATTGTTGTTGTTATATTTTGATTGACATTTGATGCCGATTAAAATATAATAAAAGTTATGAATGTCGACGGGAATGTGTAAAAAATGGGTAAAACTCCCGCGGACAGGACAACAAAAAAGTGGAGGTTTACACATGAAAAGAATTGGCAAACCGGTGTTTTTCATAGTGGCGCTGTTTATCGCCCTCCTGACTTACGCTACGTTTTACGGCATAAGTTCAACCTTTGGTGATGTAACAAAGACTTACATCAAAGGCGCGGGTGATATTCGATGGGGCATTGATATTCGCGGAGGCGTTGACGTAACGTTTAGCCCGCCGGAAGATTTTGATGCAACCAACGAACAGATGGCATCGGCAGAATCAGTTATCAAACTCAGGCTCCTATCGCTGAACATTACGGATTCTGAAGTATATACGGATTACAATAAAGATCGTATCATCGTACGTTTCCCATGGAAACAGGATGAGACGAATTTTGACCCCGAGGCTGCAATTGCAGAGCTTGGCGCAACCGCTATGCTTACCTTCCGCGAAGGCATTAATGTAGATGCTCAAGGTAAACCCATAGGTGTAACCAAAGATAATACTATCTTGCAGGGTAACGACATTAAAACAGCATTTGCAACCATGAATCCTGAAAACAACAAACCCGTTGTTGCACTGGAGCTGAACGACAGCGGTAAACAGAAATTTGCCGATGCAACCGGCAAGCTGGTAGGGCAACCATCCCCTAATAACGTAATTTCTATTTGGATGGATGATACAGTTATTTCATACCCCACTGTAAACGCAAAAATAACAGAGGGTAAAGCTACCATTGAGGGCAACTTCACTGTTGAAGAGGCAAAATCTCTCGCAGATAAGATTAACGCAGGTGCGCTGCCCTTTAAATTGCAAACAGGCAACTTTAACACTCTTTCTCCCACACTTGGTATGGGCGCGAAAGATGCAATGGTGCTTGCAGGTGTAATTGCATTTATACTGGTTTGCATACTGATGATAGTATTTTACAGACTCCCCGGTGTGATTGCATGTATTGCATTGGTGGCTCAGGTTACAGGTATTATTGCATCTACAACCGGTTTTTTTCCCACCATCCCCAGCTTTACAATGACACTCCCCGGTATCGCAGGTATTATTCTGAGTATCGGTATGGGTGTTGACGCAAACGTTATTACAAATGAGCGTATCAAAGAAGAATTAAAAGCAGGCAAATCGCTTGACGGCGCTATTGAATTGGGCTTTGATAAAGGCTGGAGTGCAATTTTTGACGGTAATATCACGGTTATCTTTGTAGCAGTTGTGCTTATGGGTGCGTTTGGCGCACCGGGTACCGTATTTGCAAATCTACTCAGCCCTATTTTCCATTTCTTTGGCCCTTCTACTGCGGGTTCAATTTACTCGTTTGGTTACACTTTGCTAGTAGGTATTATTATGAACTTCCTGTGCGGTGTGTTACTGTCTCGACTAATGCTCAAATCAATTTCGCAGTTTAAATGCTTCCGCAAAGCATGGCTGTACGGAGGTGACAAATAATGATAGATTTTTGTGGAAAAAGAAAGCTGTTTTATACTATCTCTATAGTGATAATCGCTTTATCCATTCTATCTACTTTGGTATTTGGTATACAGCTTGATATTCAGTTTAAGGGCGGTTCTATCATTACTTATTCTCATACGGGTGAGGTTGATAAAGCTGCAGCTGAAGAGTTTATACAAAAAACTCTTAATGAAAATGTCAGTGTACAAGAGGCAGTTGATATTGCAACCGGTAATACCAATATGGTTGTTTCGCTAACCTCAGACAAGAGCCTTTCGTCCGACAGCCAGTTGGCATTAACGGATGCTCTTCAGGCAGAATATCCTGGGCAAAACTTTGTTGCTACAGAGATCAGCAACGTTGACCCCACCATCGGTAAAGAGTTTTTTGCAAAATGTATGGTAGCCCTTGTGCTTTCGGCATTTTTGATGGTTGTTTATATTGCATTTCGTTTCCGTAAAATCGGCGGTTGGTCTGCGGGCGTTATGTGTATGCTCGCACTGCTACACGATTCTATCGTTGTATATGCAACCTTTATTATCTGCCGTATTCCGCTGAACGAAAACTTTATTGCGGTGGTTATCACCATCATTGGTTACTCGCTGAATGCTACCATCGTTATCTACGACCGTATACGTGAAAATCGAAAACTCCTTGGTAAAAATGTGCCTTTGGCAGATCTTGTCACCAAGAGCGTCAACCAGTCTCTCGGCCGTACTGTTATGACCAGCGTAGCTACAATTGCAGCTATGGCAGTTGTATGCATCGTAGGCAAAGTATATGGTTTGGATTCGATTCTTTCCTTTGCTTTCCCGCTGACAATGGGTATGGTTTCCGGTCTGTATTCCTCTGTGTGCATTGCGCCTGCGCTTTGGACATCTTGGCAGGAATACAAAGTGAAAAAAGCAGCATAGTTCTTCTAAATATTTTTAAAACCAATTTAAGGCAGGCAGTGAGTATTCACTGTCTGCCTTTTGCATCGAAACAATATAATTTTAAAGTGCCCTTTATTCTGTCTTTTTTAATTTGCTTGTGGTATACTTTTAACACGATTGATTGTTAGGGGGCAAAGCATTGAATATTGGAATATCTACCGCTTGCCTATATCCCATGGAGACGGAAAAAGCACTTGAAACTGTGGGAAAGCTGGGTGTCTCTGCGGTTGAGATTTTTATAAATGCACCAAGCGAACTACGCACCGATTTTCTTAAAAACCTTAAGGCAATATGTGATTTTTATGCAATGAATATCATCGCAATTCATCCTTATTCATCCGGTTTTGAACCATTTATGTTTTTTACGAATTATGAGCGGCGCTTTCAAGATGCAATGACGATGTATGAAGATTATTACCACGCAGCCAATTTATTGGGTGCTAAAATTGTTGTACTTCATGGTGACCGTAAAGAAGGCTTGCTGCCCGATGAAGTGTATTATGACCGTTTTGGCGAGATGTTTTTGCATGCAAAGCGCCACGATGTGATTTTGGCGCAAGAGAACGTGGAACGTTGCCGCAGCCGCAGCAGTGCATTTATTTGGCACATGTACGAATATTTAAAAGACGATGTGCGTTTTGTACTAGACCTGAAACAGGCAATCCGTTCGGGAGAAGATATTTTTGCAATGTACAAAGCAATGGCAAAAGGGCTGGTACATGTACATTTGAGCGACCACAACTCAAAAGAAGACTGTCTGGCACCTGGTAGCGGGATATTTAATTTTGCTGAGTTTGAAAAACACTTGAAAGCGGATTGTTACAAGGGCTTAGGAGTGATAGAGCTATACCGCAGCAACTATAAGTCAGCTGCTGATTTATACAAGTCGTATTGTTGGCTAAAAGCTATACAGTAAATTAAATATTTACATTATTCGACAAACGATTAGAATATATTCTAATTTTTCCTCTTATATTTTATATATAGTAACGAAATTATGAACAAAAAGTCGAAAATAGTCGAAAAAAACTTTTTCAAAATGAGACTCATTACTATATAATTTAAAGGTAAAAGGAGGGGTCAAAATTGAAGCAAGCTTTGAAAAAATCCACAGCAATCCTGCAGCAAGGTTGGAGAACAGAATTAATTGAAGGGAGGTGTGAAGCAGAGGAATGCGAAGGAATAACAGTTTACGGGCTTGCATTGTACTGCGAAGATGAATGTGTAGCGGCTATTTCTGATATTTCTTCTTACCGCCGTTATGTAGAAAAATTAGTTGCGTTGTGTAACAGAAACCACGTAACTGTAGATTCCGTTTGGGATGTGGTTGAGGATTACTTACTTTAACCGAAAAGAAACATAAAATGTTGGTTTTAACTTGTATCCGTAGTGGCAACATGATACAATATGAAGTATTTAAAGCCTAGGAGATGATACGGATGAAATGTCCTTTTTGCGGATATGAAGAAACAAAAGTAATTGATTCCCGGCCGACAGATGAAAAAATCAGGCGTCGCCGGGAGTGCCTTAATTGTGAAAAACGGTTTACAACTTATGAAGTTGTAGAGACAATGCCATTGGTTGTCATCAAAAAGGACAAGTCTCGCGAGATGTTTGACCGCAATAAACTGATGAACGGTTTGGTTCGTGCCTGCGAAAAACGTCCAATATCTGTCGAGATGCTGGACAATATTGTAAACGATATTGAAACGCAGCTTCTGAACATGCTTGAGCGAGAAGTATCATCTTATCAAATTGGCGAAATGGCAATGCAAAAGCTTAAAAAAATAGACGAAGTGGCTTATGTCCGGTTCGCATCTGTTTACCGCCAATTTGCAGATATCAACTCATTTATGGATGAACTTAAGGTTCTGCTTAAAGAAAAATGAAGACACAAAAGGAACGCACTGCGCGTTCCTTTTTTTGCATTAAAACACGGTTCGTAAGCGCGGCATTTGTGTTTCCCATAAA
The DNA here is from genome assembly GCF_003814745.1 of Hydrogenoanaerobacterium saccharovorans. Classification (NCBI taxonomy): domain Bacteria; kingdom Bacillati; phylum Bacillota; class Clostridia; order Eubacteriales; family Oscillospiraceae; genus Hydrogenoanaerobacterium; species Hydrogenoanaerobacterium saccharovorans. Next base: position 1,175,829 of record NZ_RKRD01000001.1, read on the forward strand.
TGATTTACCTGCAGCTGTATTCGTTTGATTTCTGCAGCCAGTTCGGATGTATCTCCGTAACGGGCGAGTTCAGGCAGCCGAGCAGAATCCCACGTTATTTGCTCTAAATCGGAATGCCTTATAAACCGTACCAGTTTTTCTTCGCGTTCGTGCCACAATTCTTTAAAATTTTCTGTATCTTCCACAATGTCCTGTGCCGAACCGTTATAAAGTTTTTGAGTCATATTTTCTAAATAATCCGAAAGCTCAATGCGTATTTTATAAAGCGTAATCGAATTCATAATACTCAAAGTGACAATCAGTGCAATCATTAAAAGAGAAATAATCATTCGCTTCAAGAGCCTCCACCGCCTTTATTCTCTTTTTTCTTTTTTTCTCGCAAAACCAAATGGTAATTTGCTGCCCGGTTACATGTCATAATAAAAATATCTTTCTGCTCTACACCCTGTTCACGCAGTGTCTTTTCTAGCCATTCCTTCCGAAGATTGCAGTAGTTCAGCGTATCTTCAATCAGTTCACCGTCACTGATTAAAACCATCGGGGGCGAATCTGCACAGCTTGGTTCGGGTATATTCAAATCTTCGTTGGTTGTAATGCGATAAGGATATTTTTGAAAAACACTTAATTGCCCGTTTGTCTCAACAATTGCGTAAGCAACCTCAGATATATCAAATATATCTTTACTGCGCAGCTGTTCTATCAAATCATCAATACTGTAACGCAGCTCGCGCATTTTTTTTTGATCAATTACCCCATCGCGTATAATAATGATTGGGTTGCCTGAAACCAGTTTTCGCACTGTTTTGCATTTCAATCCAATCGAAGAGATAATTACTTCAAAGCTCACCAGAGTTAGTATAGGAACAATCCCTGCAACCAGCGGTATATTGGTATCCTCAATCGGCAATGTTGCAATATTCGAAATCATAATTGCCACGACAAATTCCGATGGCTGCAGCTCACCTAGGTGACGTTTACCCATTATTCGCAGCGAAAACACAATCACGAAATACAATATAATTGTACGCAGAAAAAATATCGACATTGTACCGCCTCCAAACCCAATATAAAACTGCAAAACATCACGACTAGTATTTGATCGTGATGTTTTTTTATGCCTATCAAACATAAATGTGTGAAATTTGGCAATGATTAGGTTATATAAACTGCATTTTATCGGAGGTGCAAAACAGATGTTTTTTCAAAAAGTTGGCAAAATAATAGAGCGTTCATCTTCAGCGGCATATGCAAAAAACTCGCCGCCTTTGGGCGATGACGAGAAGTTAAGCAAAGATTTAAGCCAAAACATTATTGATATGCGAGAAAAATTACACAATACAGCTGATTTTGTCAATAAAGAAATGATCATCTGCGGGCAGAAGGTGCAAATACTCACTTTTGAAGGGATGGTAAGCACTCAAAATTTAACAGAGGCTCTTGTCAAACCTCTCACTAACTTAAAACTGGAAAACCCCACACCGCAGAGCCTTCTGCACTGGATTCGCTTTGAAGCAATGCTTGCACCGGAACAAAAAGAGGTTTACACTCTCGGCGAACTTTTCAAGGCGTTAATGTCCGGATTTGTTGGCGTCTTGATTGATGGAATTGATGTTGCTGTCATTGCAGGGTTGCAAGGGTTTGCATCACGTTCTATTTCAGAGCCGGATTCTGAAGTGAACGTACGCGGTTCGCGCGAGGGTTTTGTAGAGCCTATCCGAACCAATATGGCGCTTATCCGCCGCCGAATTAAATCGTCCAGGCTGGTGTTCGAGTTTGCGGGGGCAGGGCAAACCAGTAAAACAGATCTTTGCCTTTGTTATATCTCCAATATGGTATCGCCTGAAATATTACAGGATATACGCAGCCGTATCTCGAAAATCGACCTCAATATGGTGTTGGACTCGGGATATATCCAGCCGTTTCTCGATACCAACATCGGCTCCATCTTTTCTAACGTAGGTATTACGGAGCGCCCGGATACCGTATGCGCCAAAATAGCTGAGGGCAGGGTTGTGGTGTTGGTAGACGGCACACCGTTTGCGCTGGTGGTACCCTATCTTTTCAGCGAACATTTTCAAACAATGGACGATTACTCTCATCGCCCGTTTTATTCCTCTTTTATACGTATTATGAAGTATGCTGCGTTCTTTTTTACCATTTTGCTCCCGGGAGCCTATGTCGCCATAGCAACCTTTCACCCCGAGCTGTTCCCCGAAACGCTGCTGTTAAACATCGCCGCATCGGAGGAGACTACCCCGTTCCCGCTTATGTTCGAAGCGTTGCTCATCCATTTAATTTATGAAATTATGCGTGAGGCGGGTTTACGCCTGCCTCGCGCTATCGGGCATGCGATTGGTATTGTCGGCGGGCTTGTTATTGGTGATGCGGCAGTAAAAGCGGGGCTGATTGGTTCCCCCATGGTTATGGTTGTGGCACTCACCGCAATTAGTTCTTTTGTGGTACCGTCGCTGTACGAACCCGTTACCATCTTGCGCTTTTTGTTTATTGTAATAGGCGGATTGTTTGGGATGTACGGTATTACTTTGGTTCTGTGCATAGTATTTGTTAATTTATGCGCGTTAAATGCCTATGGTGTACCTGCAACGTCAGCTGCATCACCGTATAAGCTTTTTGGCCTTCGTGATGTGTTCATTCGAGCATCGTGGAAAACTCTCGGAAAGCGAACACTCAAGATTCAGCGGCTTCCCGGCAGTGAGGTTGGCGGTAAAGGGGGGAGCCTGTAGATGATCCGAAATACGCTGATAGACAGCAAACAGATTGTTATGCTGATGGTGATGTTTCGTATTTTCAATCTGCTCACGTTTGCGCCTCAGATGGGAAGCTTGGAAAATACCGCCTCTGCTATGATTGCTTTACCAGTTTCGCATCTTTTGCTTGCGCTTATTCTGCTGCCGGCAGCGCTGTTGCTTAACCGATACAAAGAATGCAACATTGTAGACTGTGCTTTGCAGCTTAATAAAATTACAGGTAAGGTTTTGGCTGTGTTGTTGTTTTTGTACACTGCATTTGTTGCAGCCAACACAATCAGTAACTTTGAATTTTTGCTCACATCCGTGATTTATCCACAGACAAGTCCGATTTTTTTCATTCTAACGTTTACAGCGGTATGCGCCTATGGTGCATTTATGGGGCTAGAGCCTGTAACACGTGTCAATACTTTTGTGTTTTTTCTGTCTCTAGCAGCACTTGTTTTTATCTCGATTGCTGTTTTGCCCAGCGCCAACTTCGTTTACCTGCAAAACCCGATGTATGAGGGTGCCACAGCGGTGGCAAAGCAGGCAGTGAAGCATTGTTTTGCTAATTTTGACGTTGTAATTTGGCTTTTACTGGCTCCCGATTTAAAAGGCAATATCAACAAAAGTTTTATCTACTGGGCTATTTTAAGTTTTATTGCGGTGGAGTATATGGTTACGTTGCTGACAGTGGGCTTGGGCGATTACGCAAAATCACAGATGTTCCCGTTTTTTTCTCTGGCAGTCATTGCAGAAATGTCGATTTTTCAGCGATTGGACAGCCTGCACATAACGTTATGGACTTTTATCGCTTTTGTAAAAGTATCGGTTTATCTCTATCTCGCGTCGCAATGCCTTGGTTATCTGCTGCCGAAGCGCTTGAAAAAAACACGCATTCTAATCGGCACAGCGGTTTCAGCAGGCGGTGCTTTGATTATTTCATCAAGCTTGCCTTACCTCACAAGGGTACATGGGGTACTGCATTCGGGGTTGCCTGTTGCAATACTTGCAGTGTTAATTCCTTTTGCACTGCTTATTTGGTCATTGTTTGTTAAAAGGAGGGGTGCATTTTGAAAATGTTAAAATCAGCAGCTGTTTTTGTTTTGGCTTTGCTATCGCTTTGCGGATGTACAAAGCCTGTGCGAGTCAATCAGCGGGCGATTGTGCAGGGGATAGGGATTGACTTTGATGGGAATAACTATCAATTGACTTTGCAAATTTTTGAAGCAAAGGGCGGCGGCGCCGAGCCCTCCATCAGTGCGGGGAAAAACAACAGCGTGGTTTTACAGACGGAGGGCGATACCATCGCGAATGCGTTTGAAAAAGCATCACTTAAACAGGGTAAACAGATTTTCTATGGGCAGAATAAGATGATTGTTATAGGCGAGGATACTGCCAAGCAAGGCCTTGATATTGTAATCAACTACTTCAATACCAATCACCAATCTCGCCCAAATGTAGATGTGGTAATGGCGGATGGGAAAGCTGTAGATATCCTTTCTGCAGAGCTGGAACAAGCACCCGTGCCCATGATTTCTGTAAAGAATATGCTCGATAACACCGAGGTAAACGCTAAAATCCTGCGGGGGCAGGTACGGCATATTGTAAACGCGAAAGAAAACGGGCATACAGGTGCTTATATGCCCATTATCGCAAAAAGTAAGAATAACGAGAAAGAAGAAAGCATAGAGGTGCTTGGCACCGCTGTATACAGCCACAATCGGCTAAGTGGCAAATTAAATCAGAATGAAACGCGCGGTGTAATGTTGTTGCGCAATGACGTAAAGGGAACAAGCATCACTGTCGGTAATCTGCAGTTGGGTAAAATATCACTTGAGGTAGTTGACACAAAAACAAAAATCAAACCGTCTATAATTAACGGTATACCTCATTTTGCAATTGATTGCTCGGTAAAAAGCCATATAGAAGAAAGCTTTGTGCCTCAAGACGGCAGCCAGCTCCTTTCGCATCTGAACCAAATTGAACAAATGCAGGCTGAAGTTATTTACGGTGAAATGGAAGGTGCTTTGTCTGCGTGTTTGCGCAACTATTCCAGCGACATTTTTGATTTTGCGAATTTACTAAAAAAATATGAGCCGCAATGGTATCAACAAAATCAAAACCGCTACGATGAACTGTTGCCACAGTTTACCTATCAAATCAATTTAAAAACAAAAATTACACGCTACGGTTTGCAGAGCTAACAGGCTTTGCCTGCACACGATGCACCGAATGAATGGAGTAACAGATAAAGGATCGATACTATGAATGAATTGCAATTCAAACAATTGATTGCACAGGTGATAAAACAACAGCCTGTAACTGCACAAAAGCGCCCCGCACCGCTGCGCAGACTGTTGCTGGGTTATTTGCGCAAGATGAAACGGCTGTATCGCAACCAGTTGAATGCTCCCGACAAAAGCCCTGTAGAAATGTGGCTTTGCGATAATTTTTATGTACTTGAAAAAGAAGCAAAACAAACCGCACGTGAGCTAAAAACTACTTCAAAACTTCCTTTAAGCGGCAAGCTGCCGCAGCTCAGCCTTGTCTGCGATGCTATCCTTGCCGCTCATCCTGTTATTTCGCAACAGCTTGCAGAGGATATCGTAAACGAAGTGCAGCAGTACCGTGACCTTACCGTAACAGAATTCGGCTATATTCCGCTTGCACTCAAAATAACTCTGCTTAGCATGGCATGTTCAGCTTGTATTGAAAATAAAAGTGATCAAAATATCTCTTTTGCGATTACTTCGCTTACAAAATTAGCGGCACTGGATTTTGACGCCCTTGTTTGCAAATACAGCATTGTAGAATCAACCTTGCTGTGCGACCCTGCCGGTATCTACCCGAACATGGAGGAAGAAAGCCGCGGCTGCTATCGCTTTTTAGTTGGGCGTATTGCAGAAAAAACAAATCAAAGCGAACGAATCTGTGCCGAAAAACTATTGAGCAATGCAAAAGCAGGCACAGATGTTCGCAGCCGCCATGTGGGGCTTTATATATTAGAAAATGATGTTTTGGATAAAGAAAACCGTTGGCGCAGGCGGCTCTATATGGCAGGTACACCGGTTATTACGTACCTACTAGCTCATGGCTTGGGGTACCTTACCGGCAGTTTCGCTGTGGGTATTTTAAGCTTTTTCCCCCTATGGGAGATTGTTCGCCCAACCATAGAGCGCATTGTAATGACGGGTGCCCGCCTCGACCACATCCCGCATATGAATAAAGAGCATTCAGAGCAAACAGCGCGTGGAACAATTGTGGCGGTATCTATCCTTATGCCCCGCCCCGGTGATGCACCTGCCGCAGCAAGACGGTTGGAACAACTTTATTGGTGCAATGCGGCGGATGACCTATGTTTTTGTTTGCTTGCCGATTTTAAAGAAAGCGACCGCCCCGCTTGCCCAGAAGATGACCGGCAGGTACAGGCACTTTCGGACGAAATTCGCCTCTTAAATGCACAATACGGCGAACGATTTATGCTGTTTGTACGGGGGCGCGTTTATAATAAAACACAAGGGCGCTTCAGCGGATGGGAACGAAAGCGCGGTGCAATTACCGAGTTTATCCGCTGTTCCAAAGGCGATACTACCAGCTTGCACACTTTTGTTGGCAGCAAAGAACGCCTTTATGCTATGCGTTATCTTCTGGCACTGGACAGTGATACCAACCTGCTGTTTGACACCGCAGGGCGGATGATTTCTGCCGCTGCACACCCTTTAAACCGAGCAGTGGTCGATGATATCAAGGGCATTGTTACGCAAGGGTACGGCATTTTTGTACCACGCATATGCACCACGCTCGAAAGCCAAGGAAAAACCCCTTTTTCGCGCATTATGGCAGGCATCGGCGGTGTTACTGCCTACGATGAAGCCGCGGGAGACCTCTATCAAGATTTGTTTCATGAGGCGATTTTTGCGGGGAAAGGCCTTATGGATACCGATTGCTTTTACAAATTGCTTAACACCCGTTTCCCCGAAAATCAAATCCTCAGCCATGATATATTAGAAAGTGCTTACTTGAGAACTGCTTTGCTCTCTGATGTGGAACTGTCCGACAGCTTCCCATCCTCGATTACAGCTTGGATTGCACGTCTGCACCGATGGATTCGCGGTGACTGGCAAAATCTGCGGTATATTTTCGGGTCACGCAATCCAATTAATGCGCTTAGCCGGTTTAAACTATTCGATAATCTGCGCCGTTCTTTAACCCCAGTCATAAGCTTAATTTGTGTACTTGCAGCTATGCTTCTGCCAGAGCCTTCGGCATTGGCTCTATTTTGGGTGGTGCTGTTGTCTATAGGCTATCAGCCGCTGATTGGTGCTGTTGCAGGTGCTGCTGCAAACGGGATGTCTGTTTTTTCACGCAAATTCTTCACTCGTGTTGTACCGCAGGCAATTGAGCAGCTTGCAAAAGCTGTGTTTGCTTTTATTATGCTGCCTCAAACCGCTCTGCGCAGCCTGCATGCCATCGTTTTGGCACTTTACCGCCAGTTTGTCAGCCATAAAAATTTACTGCAATGGGTAACGGCAGCCGACAGCGAAGGCGGAGGACGTTTGATTGATGTGCTCCGTCATTATTGGCTTGCAGAACTGATTAGCCTTGTAATCCTGTTTTTTTCGCCCTATGCCTTTTTGCATTTTTACGGGCTTGCTTTTACTGCATTGGTTCCTTTTGTACTCTATACGGGGAGGTCGAAACCGCGCTCACTGCCTGCACTGGATGAACCGGAGCGGGAACGGCTTGTGGGTTACCTTGCCGCGATGTGGCGCTATTTTGAAACCTATGCCACCGAGCAAGAACATTACCTGCCCCCCGATAATATCCAGCAGTCGCCTGTTTATGCGGTGGCACATCGTACTTCGCCAACCAATATCGGGCTGCTGCTGCTTAGTACGCTTGCTGCAAGAGATCTCGATTTTATAAGCACCAACGAGCTTTGCACGCGCATCGGCCGTGTTATTAGCACCGTTGAGCGCCTGCCTAAATGGCACGGCAACCTATACAACTGGTACGATACAACCACGCTTGCTTTACTGGAACCACGCTTTATCTCATCGGTAGACAGCGGCAATTTAGTTTGTTGCCTTGTAACGCTCAAAGAAGGTTTGCTTGATTATCAGACTGAATGTACAGGTTTAAAGCCTCTTGTTGCGCGTATCGAAGCGCTGATTGCCGCTATGGATATCAGCGTTTTTTACGATGAACGCCGCAAGCTGTTTTCCATTGGTTATGACGAAAGCATAGACGAAATGATGGATAACTATTACGATTTTTTTATGAGCGAAGCGCGTATGACCGGATATTATGCAATTGCATCCAGGCAAGTGAGTAAACGCCACTGGGGAGCAATGAGCCGTACGATGTCACAGCAGGGTGCATATGCAGGCCCCGTTTCATGGACAGGCACGATGTTTGAATATTTTATGCCCCACTTAATGCTGCCTATTTATGAGGGCTCTTTGCTTTCAGAGGCGTTGGGCTACTGCATATATTGCCAACGGCGCAGGGTGCACGATGAGAAAGCTCCGTGGGGCATCAGTGAAAGTGCGTTTTATTTATTCGATGGGCAGCTGAACTATCAGTACAAAGCACATGGGGTACAAAAGCTGGGTGTTAAGCGTGGAATGAATGATGAGTTGGTTATTTCGCCTTATTCTACGTTTCTTACCTTATCGTTCAGCCCTGTTGCCGCTATGAAAAATCTGCGCCGTATGGAGAAGATGGGCTTTTACGGCACTTACGGCTTTTACGAGGCTGTCGATTTTACCAAAAGCCGCGTACCCTCTGATTATGGTGTGTGCCGCAGCTTTATGTCGCACCATATGGGTATGAGTATGGTTGCTGCTTGTAATGCGCTGTTCGATAACATTATGCAAAATCGCTTTATCCGTGATCATCGTATGAACGCTGCCAAAGAATTACTGCAAGAAAAGGTGTGCCGCGATACGGTGGTATACGATAATATCAAGTTTAAAGACTTAAAGGAGCGTGAACCTTTGAAACCGGTGATTGCTGAAGAATACGAAACGATTCGCCCGCAAAGCCCGCAAGCAATGCTGCTTTCGAACGGCGCGCTTGCCGATGTGTTGACCGATACCGGAGCGGGATGCTTGCGTTACAGCGGTGTAGACCTTACCCGCCGCCCTGTTGATTTGCTGCGCGGGGCTTGCGGTGTATATGCGTTTGTTAATACCGGTGAGCATACGTTTTCGTTTACCTCCGCCCCTGTTTATGACAATGCAGTACGTTATCGTGTAGAGTTTCTGGCAGGTGGTATGCTGTTTAAAGCAAAGCATCGCAGCATCAAAACGGGTATGCGTGTTTTAATGCATCCAACACTGCCGTGTGAACAGCGCGAGTACCAAATCAAAAACCTTTCACAGCAGAAAATTTCATCCAGCCTGCTTCTTTATTTTGAGCCTACTCTTGCGGCGAATCGAGATTATATTGCCCATCCTGCCTACTCTAAGCTGTTTGTAACAGCCGAATACGACGAAAAAAGCAGAGTTTTAATTTTTTCTCGCCGCGAACGAATCCCCAAAAAACAGCTTTACTTTGCTACGGGTTTTTTGGAGGATGTACCATTTGAGTATGAAACACAGCGCGAAAACCTGATGCAAGCGCCCAACGGATTTGCCGATTTGCTGGATTTTGCAGAACGAGACTTTACAGGGGGCACAGGCTGCCCCGATGCCGCTTGTGCTTTACGAATTGCGCTTGAAATCCCCGCAGGTGCACGCATTCACCTTACTCAAATTTTTTCGGCAGGTCAAACGCGTGAAGAAGCTGTTTCTGCTATTACACGGCTGCGCGGCGAAGGTAAAATCACTGCCGATACTGCCGCAACCAATCCGTTACTAAACGATACGATTGAGGGCCGGCTTGCGTTTACATTGCTGCCGCAGCTGTTGTTCCCAAAACGGGACAGCCGTGAAAATGATGTTGCACGAGCAGAAAACGATCTTGGCAAACCCGGCCTATGGGGGATGTCCATCTCAGGTGACCGCCCTATTGTTCTAATGCCTGTCCAATATGGATATGACCGCGAACGTACAGCCGCTTACATCAGTCTGTATAAAAAGTGCAAGTTGGCGGGAGTACCGTTTGACCTTGTTTTTACGTACGAGGCTGACAAACCAAAAGAGCTTACTGCTTGCATTGAGAATCTCGGCTGTGCCGACCAAATCGGGGCAGGGCTGTACCTGATTAACTTAGCACAGCATGGTGAGGCGGCATGGGTTTTGCTTCAGGCTGCTGCTGTGCATATTGCGCCAAAATCGGGTGCACGTATCAACTTGCCAAGCCGTGAGTACGAGCCTGTGCGCCTCCTACCTGTTGTACCGTTGCAACTAAAAGATACACCAAGCGTTTCTGTGACAGGCGGTGCTTTTGTAAATGGGCGATTTTATGTCGACCGCGAAACTCCGCTGCCATTTTCTCATATTCTTGCAAACCCAGTGTTTGGAACACTGGTAAGCGATACAGCACTTGGCTTTACTTGGGCGGTAAACGCGCGTGAAAATAAGCTGACTCCGTGGTACAACGACATTGCCGCCGGCAACAACGGCGAAATGCTTGTTTTACGCAGTGACAAGCATTTTTATAACCTTGTAAATGGCGCTCTCTGTTCTTTTGCTCAAACTGATGCACGTTACGAGGGAATGGCAAATGATATTTCGTCCGAAATCACAGTAACTGTGCCGGAGCGCGGCTGTGTCAAACAAGTTGCGGTTACACTCACCAATCGAGCTGTTACAGAGCGCAAAATAACGCTTGCTTATTATACAGAGCCGGTACTGGGGGTTGACCGCGCCGATTCACGCTATCTATCTGCAACCTTTGAAGGCGGTAAGCTGATTGTTCGCAATCCGTTTCAAACAGCGGTGCGCGGTGTAAGCTGCCTTAGCTGTGATGCAGATGCCCCCCGCTGTGTTTGTGACCGAGCAGAATTCTTCTGCGGGCGCTGGGAAGACGGCAATACGCAAAACAGCGTTGACTCTTGCGCAGCGTTGCTTGTTGACTTTTTGTTGCAGCCCAAACAGAGCATAACCGTAAATTATCGGTTTGTCTGGGCGGCAAATGCTGCAGCGGCGCTTCGCCTATCTGAGCTTGATTTGCCCTCTGCGCCGCCCATTGGAAATCTAGTCATCAACACACCCGACCGCGCTTTGGATATGATAATCAATCATTTTATACCGCATCAAATACTACAATGCCGTGTTTGGGGGCGCGCTGCATTTTATCAGTGTGGTGGTGCCTATGGTTTTCGCGACCAGCTCCAGGATGTTTGCGCCTGTCTTTTATTCCGCCCCAAAGCGGCCAAATATCAAATATTACGTGCGGCAGCAGCTCAGTTCCCTGAGGGGGATGTACTGCACTGGTGGCATAATCTGCCCAAGAGCGGAGGAGGATTGCGTGGGGTACGCACGAAGTACAGCGATGATTTGCTCTGGCTGCCGTATACCGTAAGTGCCTATGTGCAGGCAACAGGAGATCGTACGATTTTGGATATTGTTGTGCCGTTTGTACAGGGCGACTTGCTTGGAATCAACGAAAAAGAACGCTACTTTGAAGTACAGCGTGGTTGTGATGCCGCCAGTGTCTACGACCATTGCGTGCGCTCCATTGAAAAAGCATATAACCTTGGCGAATTTGGTTTGCCGCTGATTGGATGCGGAGATTGGAATGATGGTTTCAACGGTGTGGGCAACGAAGGTAAGGGGCAAAGCATATGGCTTGCCATGTTCCTTACAATTGTTTTGCGCGATTTTCTGCCCATTGTGCGCGAGCGTGGTGACAATGAGCGGGCGAAGTTATATGAAGAGCGAATTGCCCAATTGAAAGCAGCAATTGATGAGCACTGTTGGGATGGGGCATGGTATCTGCGTGCATTTTACGATGACGGCAGTGCAATGGGTACCAAGAAGAACGATGAGTGCAGTATCGATTCTTTGCCTCAAAGTTTTTCGGCATTGTGCCAAATGCCCAATCAAGATCGTATCAACACTGCACTCGACAGTGCCTTGCACTATCTTTTAGATAATGAGTTGCATATCATCAAATTGTTTGACAAACCCTTTGCGGATTCCAACCAGCACCCAGGATATGTAAAAGCTTACCCGAAGGGAATCCGCGAAAACGGCGGACAATACACTCATGCGGGTGTATGGCTTGCAATTTCGCTTTTATCGCAAGGCAGGGCAGATGATGGGTACCGTCTGCTTCACTGGCTCAACCCTGTATCACGCTGCCAAAACCACGAACTCGCACTGCGTTATAAGCTAGAGCCGTATTACCTTGCCGCCGATATTTACACCAACCCCAACGCATACGGCAGAGGCGGCTGGAGTATGTATACCGGTGCTTCGAGCTGGTACTACAAAGCAGTTACCGAGCATTTGCTGGGCATTCGGCTAAAAGGCGACCGTGTTGAATTTGCACCATGCATCCCTTCTGAATGGCAGGAGTTTGAGCTCAATCTTAATCTGTGCGGTACACCCATTCATGTCAGTGCCAAACGCGGTGATGACGCAGGCATGACGGTAAACGGCAGTCTCTGCAATCATCTGCTGCTTGACGGAGTACCCAAAGAGGTTCGGCTCACCTTTGTTTCGAATTAATAAAATGTTCAGTATTGTGTAAAACACTGTATGGCTATAGACTTAGGAATGTGGTATAATATTCCTCGTATGAAATCGCGCACATGATGCGCAATGATTGGGAGATGACCGAATGAACAACATGGTTCGTAAACAGCTATGCGATGGCGTTTTCTGGAGCACTGTCATCGATTCCAAGTTCAAATCCAACAGGATTTCTTGTAATCTGGTGCTGCCGCTTGATGAAAATACTGTCACCGATACCGCTGTTGTACCGTTTATTTTAAGAAAACGCTTTCAGCAATGCCCCGATTTTACCCGCCTTAACGAGCGTCTTTGTGAGCTTTATGGTGCCTCACTGGATGCCGATGTACGGAAATACGGCGCATATCAAATTCTCAATGTTTCTATTCAAACCTTAGATGACCGTTATACCATTGACAACGAACCTGTTGTTGCCGAATGTGCAAAACTGGTCAGCAACCTTTTGCTCGACCCGTACCTTGTGGACGGTGTATTCGATGAGCAGGATTTTCAACTGGAAAAACAGTATTTAATCGATACCATCGAATCGGAGATTAATGATAAACGCGATTATGCAGTCAGCCGTTGCCAGTCTTTGCTGTTTGCGGGCGAGCCATTTGCAATCAAAAAATACGGTACCAAAGAAAGAGCAGAGAAAATTACCCCCCAAAGTGCCGTAAAAGCCTACCACGAGGCAATCAACCGTGCAGTGGTTGAAATACTGTTTATTGGTTGCGGTGACCCTACCGATGCAGAAAAAATATTTACCGAGAGTTTTTCTAAAAAAAGCCGCAGCCCTTTTGAATACAAACACATCAAAACCAAAAAAACCGCAGACAAAGTAACCGAGCAAACAGACCGTATGGATGTCAGCCAAGGTAAATTGGTTATGGGCTTTCGCATTGGTGAACTCAATAATCTCGAAGAGGCAAATGCCTCTAAATTGATGTGCGCTCTTTACGGCGGTACACCATTTTCGCGGTTGTTCCTCAATGTCCGTGAAAAATATAGTTTGTGCTACTACTGTGCTGCTCGTTTTGATAAAGCTACGGGCAGTATGTTGGTGGATAGCGGCGTTGAAGGCAAAAACAAACAAAAAGCGCAAGAAGAAATATTAAAACAGCTCGAAATTCTAAAAAAAGGTGAGTTTGAACAAGAAGAACTGGACAACACCATCCTCGCGCTGGTGAACGCCTTGAAATCTTCCATCGATAGTCTAAGCGGATTGGAAAACTGGTATTTAACCCAAATTCTTGGCGGTACCAACCAGTCCCCTATCGAAAATGCAGAGCAGATTGAACGCATCACCAAAGAACAAATTATGCAAGCAGCACAAAAGATTACACTGGATACCGTCTATTTCTTAACCGGCAAGGAGGATGAAGCAGATGAATAAAACCGTAATTTCATCCGATAGGCTGAATGAGCGCTATGTAAAAATCAAGCATAAATCGGGGCTGACAATGCTGTTGTGCCCCAAACCCCAGTTCAGTTCGGCTTATGCACTTTTTGGTGCTGAAATCGGCTCCATCGATACTACGTTTAAAACAGGACAAGACAAGGATTTTGTCACCGTACCTGCGGGAATAGCGCATTATCTTGAACACAAGCTTTTTGAAAGTGAAGACGGTGATGCATTTGAACGTTACGCTAAAACCGGTGCATCGGCAAATGCGTTTACCAGCTTTGACAAAACTGCTTACTTGTTCAGCTGCGCCGATAATTTTAAAGAATCCATCGAAATTTTGCTCGATTTTGTTACGCACCCGTATTTTACCGAAGAAACTGTCCGCAAAGAACAGGGTATTATCGGGCAAGAAATTAAAATGTACGACGATAACCCCGATTGGCGCGTTTTGTTCAATCTTCTTGGTGCATTGTACGTGAACAATCCGGTTCGCGTTGATATTGCAGGAACCGTCGAATCGATTGCTGAAATTGATGCAGATTTGCTCTACCGCTGCTATAACACGTTCTATAACCTCAATAATATGGTACTGGTTGTTGCAGGCAACTTTGAAATTGATACGGTACTTGAAGTTGCCGACCGTATTTTAAAACCTGCTCAAGATGTTTCGATTGAGGCAAAAGTACCCGATGAGCCGAGAACTGTAAACCAACCGCGTGTTGAAATGAAGCTGCCTGTTGCAATGCCCATGTTTAATATCGGCTTTAAAGAAATAACGGGCAGCAAACGCGAAAATGCCATGAATCAGGTTCTGGATGAGATTCTTATCGAAATTCTTGCAGGCGAAGCCTCACCGCTGTACCGCAGAATGTACGACAGTGCACTCATCAATTCCACCTTTGGCAGTGAAGTGTTTGCCGGCAGAGATTATATTGCTACGCTGTTTTCGGGTGAATCGCGTGACCCAGATAAAGTTTATGATGAGATTTGCACAGAAATTGAACGGGTGCAGCGCGAGGGGATAGACCCGGCAGCATTTGACCGCTGCAGAAAAGCAATCTATGGCAGATATATCCGTATGCTTAATAATGTCGAAGGTGTTGCAAGTGCTTTGATGCAATCGCACTTTTGTGAATTTAATGTTTATGAGTTAATTGACCTTATAGCAGACTGTACTTTAAATCAGCTTACCAAACGGCTGAATGATAACTTCTCGCGTGAGCACAGTGCCATTTCCATCATTCATCCGGCAGAATAGTTGCGTAATTCTGATAAGCATGCAAGCGGCAACCTGCCGCTACATAGATTTAACTAATTGGAGGTTCAACCATGGGTGAATTATTAACCTTTCCGGGATTGGGACTTGAATTCTACCTTAACCGTGAGGCTTTTCACATCGGAAACTATGCTATAGCGTGGTATGGCATCATTATGGCGGTGGCTTTTCTCGCGGGCATTTGCTATGTAATGCTGCGCACCAAACATTTTGGGCTGGATGGTGACCGTGTAATTGATGTTCTGTTGGTAGCGGTAATCGGCGGTATCATCGGTGCAAGAACCTACTACGTTGCTTTTTCGTGGAATGAATATAAGGACAATGTCATGAATGTCTTCAAAATATGGGAGGGCGGTATTGCAATTTACGGCGGCCTTATCGGTGCGGTGATTGTTGGCTTGCTGATGTGCAAATACCGCAAAGTTCGCATTCTTCCCATGATGGATCTTGCGGCAGGCGGTGTGATTATTGGGCAGGCGATAGGCCGTTGGGGTAACTTTGTCAACATCGAGGCATTCGGCGCAAATACCTCTTTACCATGGGGTATGGCTGGCCCTGCCATAGAGCGGTATCTCACATCCAATCAGGCCGAACTTGCAAAGTACGGTGTAGCCGTTGACCCCACTATGCCCGTACACCCTACGTTTTTTTACGAATCGGTTTGGTGCCTCATCGGTTTTATTGTAATTGCATTGTATACCAAATACCGTCGCTTTGATGGTGAGCTTGTACTGCTTTATGTTGCATGGTACGGTGCAGGCCGATTTGTAATTGAGGGGCTGCGTACCGATAGCTTGATGTTAGGCAGCATACGTGTTTCGCAAATGCTGTCGCTGTTGGGTGTTATCGCTGCAATCGTTATTTGGTTTTTAGTACGTGCCCGTATAAAACGAGAGAATAACCCCGAGTATCTTAAACTGTACGTGCATACCGAAGAGGCAGAGATGATTCGCCAAGGCACTTTCTATACCAAAAAAGATGCGGCGCAGCCTGCTGCCGATGCAGAAGATAAGGCGGAAATCTTAAAAGAAGAACCAATTGAAGAAAGTGAACAAGAGCAACAAACAGATGATAAAAAGGCGGATGATAACAATGGCAGTAATTCTTGATGGCAAGGCGGTATCTGCAAAAATACGCGTACAGCTTAAAACAGAAGTAGAACAGCTGAAACAGCAGGGCATTGTACCGGGGCTCGCTGTAGTGATTGTAGGGGATGACCAAGCTTCACAGACCTATGTGCGCAACAAAGAAAAGGGCTGCGAAGAAATCGGCATCCATTCTGAAAAATATGCGCTGCCTGCCGAAACAACACAAGATGAGCTGCTGTTATTGGTGGATAAACTCAATAAAAAAGCAGATATTGATGGTGTTCTTGTTCAGCTTCCGCTGCCCGAGCACATCGACGAAAAAGCTGTTATCGAGGCAATATCTCCTAAAAAAGATGTGGATGCATTCCACGCTGCCAATGTTGGCAAAATTATGATTGGCGACTATCAATTTTTACCTTGCACACCTGCAGGAATTATGGAGCTTATCAAAGAGACGGGGATAGAGATTGCAGGTAAAGAGTGTGTGGTCGTCGGTAGAAGCAATATTGTGGGTAAGCCCATGGCAATGCTGTTGCTGCATCAAAACGGCACGGTAACAATTTGCCATTCGCGTACCAAAAACCTTGCAGAGGTAACGCGCCGCGCCGATATTTTGGTGGCGGCTGTGGGTAAAGCAAATTTTGTTACCGCAGATATGGTAAAGCAAGGCGCTGTGGTAATTGATGTGGGTATGAACCGCAACGAAAACGGCAAGCTTTGCGGTGATGTGGATTTTGCCGCGGTGGAACCCAAATGCAGTTACATTACCCCTGTGCCGGGTGGCGTAGGGCCTATGACCATATCAATGCTGCTTAAAAACACCATTACTTCTGCTAAAAACAGATAATTCAGACGATTTACAGCTAATGCTGGTTGCAAAGCGAATTTTTACTTGACTAACATAATTGTTTATGGTAACATATAAAAGCCGCATATTACAGGCTAGAAGTATGCCCAAATGGCGAAATTTGCCCGAAAGCATCGCCTGACAATAGCGAGACTGAAAGAAAGAGGCTCATTCAATATGTATGCTATTATTGAAACCGGTGGCAAACAATACCGCGTTGAACAAGGCGACGTTGTTTACATCGAAAAACTGAATGTTGAAGCTGATGCAAAAATTAACTTTGATAAAGTTATTGCAGTCGGCAAAGACGATGGTATGGTTGTCGGTGCACCTTATGTATCCGGCGCTAAAGTAACCGCAAAAGCCATCAAAAATGGTAAAGGCAAAAAAATTACAATTCTTACCTACAGACCTAAAAAAGATTCTAAGAGAAAAATCGGTCACAGACAGCCCTATACTAAGGTTGAGATCGAAAGCATTGCTCTGTAAGGAGAATTCAATTTATGATTTCTGCTGAATTTCGTTTTGAAAAGGGCAGATACACAGCATTCGCAGTATCGGGTCATGCGATGTTTGCCGAATATGGACAGGACATTGTATGCGCGAGTGTTTCGTCTGCTTTGCAGCTAACTGTCAACGGTATTACCGAGATTTTAAAAATCTCTGCCGATGTTAAAGTTGGCGAAAACGAAATCTCTTTGAAGTTACCGCAGGATTGCAATGATGCGGCAGCAGACACACTGATGTGTGCGTTCTGCCTGCAAATGCAACTTTTAGCGGAAGATTACCCGAAAAACCTAAAATTGATCATTTCGGAGGTGTAACGATATGTTAAGAATTAGCATGCAATTTTTTGCACATAAAAAAGGTGTTGGTTCTACCAAGAACGGCCGTGATTCCGAGTCCAAAAGACTTGGTGTAAAACGTGCTGATGGTCAGTTTGTACTGGCCGGCAACATTTTGGTTCGTCAGCGTGGTACACATATTCACCCGGGTGAAAATGTTGGCCGTGGTTCCGATGACACTTTGTTTGCAACTGTAAGCGGCAAAGTTAAATTCGAGCGCTGGGGCAAAGACCGTAAAAAGGTTTCTGTTTACGCAGAGCAGTAATCTAATTGCATAAGCAGCTAAAATCCCGAGTGTTCACTCGGGATTTTTTATTGATAGATTTTAGCAAAGTAGCACAGCGAATAAGTCTTAAAATCAGTGTATGACAAAGCTGAAATCTGGCAGAATAAAAAGTATATAAGTACTCGCGGCATTGGTTTGCAAATAATCCTTTGCCCGATTAACCTGCGGGCGTTGCCCGCTGCCGGCGGGAGCATCCCGCAGAGAGGTGAAATTCAATGGCAGCATTTGTAGATATTGCACGAATTAAAATTAAAGCGGGAGACGGTGGCGCCGGCGCTGTATCGTTTCACCGCGAAAAATATGTTGCAGCAGGCGGCCCCGACGGAGGGGACGGCGGTAAAGGCGGCAACATTGTATTTCAGGTGGATACCAATGTCTCCACCTTGGTTGAATTTAAATACAAAAAGCGTTATTTTGCACAAAACGGCGAGCCGGGTACTTCTAAACGCTGTACCGGTAAAAATGCCCCCGACTTAATTATTAAGGTGCCTCAGGGCACTCTTGTAAAAGAGGCGTCAACAGGCCGTATCTTAGCAGACTTATCTACCCCTGAGCCTCATATTGTGGCAAAAGGCGGCAAAGGCGGGTGGGGTAATAGCCACTTTGCTACTCCCACACGTCAAGTTCCGCGTTTTGCAAAACCGGGGCTTGTCGGTGAGTCCTTTGATGTGGTACTGGAACTGAAACTTCTTGCAGATGTGGGATTGGTGGGATTCCCCAATGTGGGTAAATCAAGTTTGATTTCTGTATGCAGTGAAGCAAAACCTGCTATTGCAAATTACCACTTTACTACGCTTACTCCCGTACTTGGCGTGGTACGTATTGACGAGAACAAATCTTTTGTTATGGCGGATATTCCGGGCTTGATTGAAGGTGCATCAGAGGGTGTTGGTTTAGGGCACGAGTTTTTGCGTCACGTTGAGCGTTGCCGCCTGAATGTACATGTTGTTGATGTATCGGGCATAGAGGGAAGAGACCCTATCGAAGATTTTGAAAAGATTAATCAAGAGCTTGTAAACTTTAACGAAGAGCTTGCAAGTCGTCCGCAAATTGTTGCAGCAAATAAATGTGATATGGCAACGGATGAGCAGATAGCAGCATTTCAAGAATATATAGAGAGCAAAGGTATTCCGTTTTATCCAATTTCTGCAGCAACAAGACAAGGCGTAGATGCGCTTATTTACGGAGTATCCAAGCTGCTTGACACACTTCCCCCAATCAAGATTTATGAAAAAGAAGAAATCCCCTTGTCTGAACTGGAGCCCAAAGATAAGCAGGCATTTAGCATTACGGTTGAAGATGGAGTTTACGTGGTAGATGCAGATTGGCTTGCACCTGTGCTTGGCTCTGTGAATATGGATGACTATGAATCTCTGCAATATTTTCAGCGTGTGCTCAGGCACAGTGGGATTATCGATAAGCTTGATGAAATGGGCATTCAAGACGGTGACACGGTCAGCATCCTCGACTTTGAGTTCGACTACGTGCATTAATATGCATGGAATAAGGATGGTTTTATGTTAGATTTAGCTAGGCAGGGAAGTAACCCTAAGTTGCTCAGCCCGCTTACACTTGCCTTTATGGGTGATGTTGTTTACGAACTTTTGGTACGTGAGCATGTTACCAAAGCAGGCAGTATGCCTCCAAATAAATTACACAAAAAAACAGTACAAATGGTAAAAGCATCTTTTCAGGCGCGTGTATACGATTTGATATCGGATACACTGCCTGAAGATGAAGCGGATATTTTACGCCGCGGGCGCAACAGCAGCGGCGTACATGCGCCTAAAAATGCCGATGTGTTGGAATACCGTAAAGCAACCGGAGTGGAGGCTTTGTTTGGTTATCTGTATTTGGGTGGAAAACTCAACCGTATCAACGATTTATTTGATTGTATTATTTTAAATTTACCTGCAGAAAATCAAGTCTGATACTTGGAGCGTGTTGTATGAATCATCTAAGTGCCGAACAGGCGAAAGTTTGGTTAACTGATATTCTTTTTGATATTGCGGGTTCAACGCTTTATGCTGTCGGTGTACATATGTTTACTGCGCCCAACCATATTGCTCCCGGCGGTGTTACAGGAATTGCTACCATGATCAACTATTTATTGGGTGCTCCAATCGGAACGGTATCACTGCTCATTAACATTCCTCTATTGTTTTTGTCTTTTAAATTGTTAGGCAAGGCAATGACAGTTAAAACATTAAAAAGTGTATTTATCATGTCGCTTATTCTGAATGTGATGAACTTTATTTTGCCGGTGTACACAAAAAATCCGCTTTTGGCGGCACTTTTTGGCGGTGTTGGTATCGGTGCGGGCCTTGCTATTATCTTTATGCGAGGGGGTACCACAGGCGGCACCGACATTGCTGCGCGCTTGCTCCAATTAAAGTTTCCGTATATCCCTATGGGCAGGGCGATGCTGCTTGTAGATTGTGTGGTTCTGATTACATCATCATTTGTATATCGCCAGTTGGAATCGGCACTGTACGGGCTCATTGCCATTTTTACTTGTACACGTGTGTTAGATTCTCTGTTATATGGTGTTGATGTGGGAAAAATGGTATTGGTTATTTCAGAAAAAAGTCAGGAAATATCCAAGGCGATAATCAATGATTTAGACCGCGGTGCAACACTGCTGGCAGGAAAAGGTGCCTATTCGGGCAACGATAAATACGTTGTGCTCTCAGCTGTGCGCAAAAACCAATTTCATAAGCTGAAGAATCTGGTATACGATATTGACCCAAGAGCGTTTATTATTGTAGCCGAAGCAGGTGAAATAATGGGCGAAGGGTTTAAACCCATACAAAACAAAACCAAATAAGCATAAAAAGACTGCCATCGGTTATCCGTGACAGTCTTTTTCGGTAATATACCACTTGATTATTTAGAGTTATTTGCTCGGTTGTTATTTGTTCGATTGTTATCTGCTTTGTTGTTATTCGAATTTCTATTCATGTTATCTTTGCAATCAGAAGCCTGATTATTGGTATTCTTGTTAGAAGTACCCTTATTGCTTCTATCGTTAGTAGACTGATTGTTTCTGTTTTCATTTCTATCCATTTTAATCACCTCACTTTAGTTGTATTATTTGTAAGTAATTTGCCATTATTCAAGTTAGATAGAATTATAATAAAAAATTTTAATCTTTAAATATACTGTTACAACTAAGCGGTAAACATGCTATAATCAAATTATATAAATATGATTTGTTTATAATTGGTCTTGCTTTTAGTATACTACCGTGGTATACTAAAAACAGGAACAATTCCTATTTACATAATATTGAAAGAAAATTTGGAGGAATTTATAATGAAAACTTTTGTATGTACTGTATGCGGTTATGTTCACACCGGAAAAGCTGCACCTGAGTTTTGCCCCCAGTGCAAAGCTCCTGCTTCTAAGTTTGAGGAAAAAAGTAATTCGGTAATGTCTTATGCAGATGAGCATAGAATAGGCGTTGCTGCCGGTGTTGATGCTGAGATTTTAGAAGGTTTGAGAATGAACTTTACCGGTGAGTGCACCGAGGTAGGTATGTACCTTGCAATGGCTCGTCAGGCAGAAAGAGAAGGCTACCCCGAAGTAGCTGCTTGTTACACCAAAGCTGCTTACGAAGAAGCAGAACATGCTGCTAAATTTGCAGAATTATTGGGCGAAGTAGTTTACGCAGATACGAAAAAGAACCTTGAGTTAAGAGTTGCTGCAGAGCATGGTGCTTGTGAGGGTAAGAAAAAAATTGCAACTCGTGCGAAAGAGCTTGGCCTCGATGCAATTCATGATACTGTACATGAAATGTGTAAAGATGAAGCACGCCACGGTTGTGCATTCCAAGGCCTTTTAAACAGATATTTTGAAAAATAAATTAAAACAAAACAGTTACTTAAAAACAGCAGGTATTACCTGCTGTTTTTTTTATGAAAGATAAAATACTGCAATAAATAATACTAACCATTTAAAGAAAGAAATTGATAGCTGCGGATTTACCGTAGCTTTTTTTGTTGAAAAAACTCATAAAAATTTTAAAAAAGAGTAATTTTGTAAAATTTTTTGAGAATAATACTTTTACGTATGAAAAGAAGAGGAGGTTTTTAAGTGTCTGATAATAAAAACGATGAGCAATCACTTGCGCAGCAAAACGGAACAATTGATTACAATCAATACTCAATGGATAGAAGTTTAGCCGTTAATATAAATACGATAACAGATATTTTTAAAGATGACGATACATTGATTTCAAGGCAATTTTCAAATCAAAACCAGAATAGTGTAAAATGCTGCATTTTTTTTATAGATGGAATGGTCAATAACAAGATAATCAACGAAAATATTATTATGCCAATTATAATAAACAGTATCTTATGCCCTACCAACCAGCTTTTGGATTTGATTCAAACGCAGGTAATCGTTTCGAACGATGTAAAGCAAACGGATAATTTTAAAGATGTCAGTGAAGCCATCATTTACGGAGATACTGTTTTATTTGCAGACGGTGTTTGCGGAGCTTTAATTATAAGCACAAAAGGTTGGCAGCTGCGTTCAGTATCAGAACCTGACACCGAAAAGGCGTTAAGAGGGCCGCGAGAAGGTTTTACCGAATCCATAATGATAAATTTATCTCTGATACGCAGAAAATTACTGACAAGCGATTTAAAATTTAAATTTAAAACTTTTGGAACACGAACAAACACCAAGGCATGTATTTGCTACTTAGATAGTTTGGTAGACAAAAAACTGCTCAAAGAACTCGACCGCAGGCTTAATAAAATTGATATAGATGGTGTACTGGATACGAACTATATTTCGGAATTGATAAAAGATTCGCCAAACTGCAGTTACAAGACAATAGGAGTTACAGAAAAACCCGATATCGTTGCAGCAAAACTACTCGAAGGGCGCGTGGCGCTGATTTTAGACGGTACTCCGGTTGTATTGACAATGCCCTACTTGTTTATAGAAAACTTTCAGTCGGGTGATGATTACTATCTGAATTACTATTTCGCATCTTTTGGAAGAGTAATACGAATCGTAGGCTTTTTGATATCAATCAGTGTTCCAGCCATTTATGTAGCTTTAACCACCTTTCACCGAGAAATGATTCCAACCACTTTGGCACTAAACATTGCAAAATCGCGCCAAGGTGTACCGTTTCCTACATTTATAGAGTGCTTGGTAATGCTGTTGGTATTCGAATGCATCAGAGAAACCGGCATTCGTATGCCCTCTAATATTGGGCAGGCTTTGAGTGTGGTAGGTGCATTGGTTATCGGCCAGGCAGCGGTTGAGGCGAAATTTGTCAGTGCTCCCATGGTTATCATTGTAGCAATAACTGCAATTACCGGGCTTATGAATCCGGGGATCAAAGGGACATCCATTTTGCTAAGGTATTCTCTTTTAATTTTTTCTGCAGTTCTTGGGTTTTACGGCTATCTGTTTGGATTGATAGGAATACTCATAAATATATTATCTATTCGGTCTTTCGGCGTTAAGTATACCTCACAAATTACTGCTTATAAAGCACAGGATATGAAAGATAATTTTATAAGGGCACCGTGGTGGTTTATGAAAACAAGGCCGAAGTTTTCGCACGTAAATCCAGTGAGAAGTTCGCAGAATGGAGATGGTTGATGTGATTAAAAAATCAGTATCGATTGTAATAATACTAACACTCAATCTGTTTCTGTTTTGCGGATGTTGGAACTATGCAGAAATCGACCAACAAGCAAATGTATCCGGTCTTGCTGTGGATGTAGGAAGAAATGGAAAAAAATATCATGTTACGGTTGAAATCATCAGTATGGAAGGCGGAGACGGCAAAGAAGGTGTGCAGACTTCGTTGGTTGAAGCTGACGGAGATACAATTTTGGAATCAGTGCGAAGAATGATTAGTATTACCTCAAAAAAGCTGTATTTTGGGCATTGCAAGGTGATTGTGTTTAGTAAAGCAGTTGCAGAAGAGGGAATAATCCCTGTCGTTGATACGGTAATCAGAGACCATGAAATGAGATTAACGATGGATATTGTTGTTTCTAAATCCCAAACGGCATTGGAGATACTAAAGCAGAAAACGATTATGAAC
Source organism: Hydrogenoanaerobacterium saccharovorans (assembly GCF_003814745.1). Classification (NCBI taxonomy): domain Bacteria; kingdom Bacillati; phylum Bacillota; class Clostridia; order Eubacteriales; family Oscillospiraceae; genus Hydrogenoanaerobacterium; species Hydrogenoanaerobacterium saccharovorans. Next base: position 1,200,037 of record NZ_RKRD01000001.1, read on the forward strand.
CCTATAGCCTCTTATGAAATTGACGAAATGCTTACATCTAACGAAAGCAGTCTTTCGGAATCTTATAAATGTGAAGTTTACCAGATGATTAATATTTTAGAATCGGATGGGATATCCCCTGTAACCCCTGCGTTGGATGTTATTACCACAATCGATGATGGAGATACCTTTAAATTATCTGGTATAGCGGTTTTTAATAAGGATAAGTTAATTGGATTTTTAAATGAAGAAGATGCAAAAATTTTTCTGTTTATTAAAGACGAAATAAAAAGTGGTACAATATCTGTACAAGCCGATAAAGAAGCAAACCATTTTATAAGTACAGAAATTTATAAAAATAAAACCAAAGTGAAACCGGAAAAAGTTAACGGAGAACTTGTTATTAATATAAATACTGAATCTGTTGTAGTACCAGAAGAATTTAAGCATGAAAACATTACAAGAGAAGGATTTATTAGTATCTACAACGCGCAATTAGAACAGAAAATAAAAAATCTTATTCAAAAAGTTCAAAGTGAGTTTGGAGTGGATGTTTTTGGGTTTGGAGATACTATGCACCAAAAAAACAATGGTTTATGGCAAGAATATAAGGATAATTGGGTAAAAACGTTTCCAACCGTTAAAGTAAATGTAAAATCTAAAGTGGATATCAGAGGCAGCGGTACTACGTACAAAACTATTAAGATTGGGGAATCGTAATGCTTTTCTTTATTCTTTTTTTAATTTTGTACACCATTATTTTTATAACTGATTTAATGCCTTTATATCGTAAAAAACAATCTAAAGCATTTGGCGTTTGCGTGGTTATAATGGTTTTAGGGTTCATCATACAAAGCTGCTTAGTATTTAATGTTCATATTCCTAGCATTGCATCGGTATTTCTAAATTTATATCACTACTTTTTTAAATAAAACTTTATTTTTTCATCGTAAGGAGGTGCACCCAATTAATGGAAAAAGAAATTATATCATCCAAACAAATGATTAACATTATGATTATTTATATTTTGGGCAGTTCGCTGGTAATGGGCGGTAATACATCCGCCAAGCAAGATTCGTGGATTTCTATTATTTTAGCAGTTGCTTTTATGATACCAATTTGTCTTGTATATGGGAGACTTTGCAAATTGCATCCGGGTAAAAATATCTATGATATGTTTTATGATTGCTTTGGCAAAATTGCCGGTGCGATATTAACAATCATTTTTACGATATATGCGATTCATCTTGGCGCAATGATTATACGAAATTTTACAGAGTTTATTCAAACCGTATCGCTGCCCGAAACCCCCCAATTTGCAGTAGCAATTGCAATTGGTTTAATATGTATGTGGACAATAGCAGAAGGTATAGAGATATTGGGGCGCGGTGCAGCAATAGTAATGCCGATTGTATTTGTTGTAATTGTTCTTACGGTGATTATGAATATCAATAATTTGGATCTAAGTTATATACAACCAATATTTGGGAATAGCTTAAGCAAAATCTTATCGTGTTCTTTATACCATGTTTCCTTTCCTTTTGGAGAAATTGTGCTCTTTTTGTCTGTAGCACAATGTATGGATCGCAACACAAACCCATATAGAGTTTATATCACGGCTCTGGTAATTAGCGGTACTTTACTTTTAGTTGCAATGATAAGAAATCTGCTGGTTCTTGGTATGCCTGTTTTGGAGTCTTTGTATTTTCCATCCTATTCAGCAGTGGGTATAATTAATATTAAGGAATTTATTTCACGTATAGAAGTGCTTGTTACGGGTAACTTTATTATTTCCGGTCTTGCAAAAGTATGCATTTGTATGTACGCTGCTTGTAAAGGAATTGCAAAATTGTTTGGCATAAAGAAATATAAGCAATTTGTGGCACCCGTAGCTGTTTTTATGATTGCTGTTTCAGGTATCGCATTTGCCAATACTATGGAAATGATATCATTTTTAGAGCCTTACAGGATATATGCCCCTGTACTGCAAATATTTATACCGTTAATTCTTCTTGCAGTCTCATTGGTTAGAAAACGTAACAATTTAAAAAATACTGCTGAATAAAAATAAGACCAACTGTTTATCGGTTGGTCTTGATTTTATATTATCGTAACTTTATTAAATGTTTTGCTTTTAAATAACTCACAGCGGTTTTTTCCTTGATTTTTAGCACAATAAAGTGCCTGATCGGCATTGCTGAACAATTCGATATAAGATGTACCATCCTGAGGGTACATTGCAATACCTACACTGCCCGATATTTTACAATCTTTACGATCTTTTAAATATGTACAGCGAAAGATATTACATATAATTTCGGCATATTTCTCTACCACTTCGCACATTGTTACATTTTGCACAAATACTACAAATTCATCGCCGCCTACACGCCCAATAACAACCGATTCGTCAAGTACATGACGCATTTTTGCTGCTATTTCACCCAACACCGTATCACCGAACAAATGGCCGAGATGGTCGTTAACACCTTTAAAATTATCAATATCTATAACCATCATCGCATGATGTTGGTTTTTGCTGCTTTCCATCAGGCGCTTATTAATTAATTTCTCGCAAGTTATTTTATTATAGAGTTTGGTGAGAGGGTCTAACTGGGCTTTGCGACGAAGATGTTCTGTCAAACGTTTTTGTTCCGTAATGTCTGAAAAAACGCATGAAGCGATGTAACCGCTTTTTTCTTTGCGTATGGTACTGCTTTGCATCATTACCCATACTATTCTGCTATCTTTATGGCGGATGCGAAATTCCAGTTTTGCATTTTCGCCGTTTTCTATTTGAGAAACAGCAGTATGCACTAAATTTTGTGCATCTTCACTGACAGCAAATCGAAACCCATTTACGTTGCATTTCAACATTTCGTATTCATCACGTGTATATCCACCCAAACGATAAAATCCCCCCGATGCAAACAATAACTCAATATGATTTGCATTAAATTTTATCTTTGCAGCACCACCGGGGATACTATCCATAAATTCAAACAGAATGTTTTGCTGTTCGATTATTGCGGTAATATCTATCACAGCAACTTGCAAAATCTGCTGCCCATCTACGTCTTGAGTATAGTGTCCATTAATTAATAAGCGGGTAGTTCTGCCGTTTTTCTTTACAATACTCAGTTCAAACTTCGTGTCCTTCTTTGTGTGGCGGGGGTTTAAAATGGCTATCAGTTTTAAAAAATCCTGCTCTGGAATAATATGCTTAATATTTTGCTGGTTGAAATATAAAAATTCCTTGCGAGTATAGCCGATAATATTAAAAAATTCTTCGCTTGCATATAACAAAGTGATTTTCTTCCCCAAACGTAAGGAAACAAAGCCACAAGCCAGTTTGTTGAAATTTTTTTTAATCCCTACTTGATAATTTTCCATTAGAAAATACTCCTTTGCCTGAAGATAAAAATCGACATTAATACTTACTTGCTATCATACATTATTTTGTTTACAAAATCTACATATTCTACTTTAATTTAGCAAAAAAATGAGCTGTTTCGCAGAGAATTTATGGTTTAGTATAACTTTTTTGATAACAGCTTATATGCTTTTACATTTTGAGTAGACGGATTGTAATAACGAACATTTTTAGTCCTCTCTAAGCCTATTCTTTTTTACCATTTACATCACGCCTGTTTATCGCTATTGAAATGAAACTGCTATAATGGTAAAATATAATGATATAAAGCTAAAAATAACAAATAACCATCGGAGGATGACGGCTTGGGAATTAAAAAGTGGAACATGATAAAGATAGATAAGCAAAAGTCGGCAAAACTTGCAGCTTCTACGGGGTTGGATCTGTTTGTCTGTGATATCTTGCAGGCAAGAGGAATGGACACTCCCGAAAAACTGCAGGAGTTTTTTTCTGAGCAGATAGTTGACCCGTTTTTGCTGCCCGATATGGAAAAAGCCGCAGAGCGCGTGCAAACTGCCATTGATGAGCAGGAGAACATCTGCGTTTACGGTGACTACGACTGTGATGGTATCACCAGCACGGTGCTTCTCTATACTTATCTGCAAACTATGGGCGCACAGGTGTCCTATTATATCCCAGACCGCGACCGCGAGGGTTATGGCTTGAACTTCAGCGCAATTGATGCCTTATCTCAGCGCGGCGTCAATCTAATTATTACGGTTGATAACGGTATATCTGCGTTGGAAGAGATTGATTATGCAAACTCTCTGGGGATGCAGGTGGTGGTTACTGACCATCACAAACCGCGTGAAACACTGCCCAATGCAGTAGCGGTGGTAGACCCGCACAGAACTGACGGTACCGCTCCGTTTAAAAATTTGGCAGGTGTAGGTGTAGTTTTTAAACTTATCTGTGCAATGGAGGGCGGTGACGGCATTGAACTGCTTGATTATTATGGTGACCTTACCTGCATAGGCACCATTGCAGATATTGTTTCGCTCACCGGCGAAAACCGTACGATTGTCCGTTATGGGTTAGAGCGCCTGCAATATACAGACAATGTGGGCTTGCGTGCTCTTTTGGAGATATCCGGCTTGATGGATAAGCGCATTACATGTGAGAACGTCGGGTTCATTCTTGCACCCCGCATCAATGCGGCAGGAAGAATGGGTATTACACAAAAAGCGGTTGACCTGCTTCTTTGCGAAGATGAAGAGGAGGCACTGGAACTTGCCGCCTTAATTTCGGAGCAAAACAAAGTAAGGCAGGGGATAGAAACCGAAATATTAAAGGATATTTCCTTGGAAATATCGAAAAATCCGTCCATTTTATACGAGCGTTTGCTGGTGCTTTCCGGTGAGGGGTGGCACCATGGTATTATTGGCATTGTGTGTTCAAAGATAATGGAGCGGTATGCAAAGCCTTGCCTTCTCATCTCAGTAGACGGTGACGAAGCACGTGGTTCGGGCAGAAGTATCGAGGGGTTTTCGCTTATAGATGCAATTGCAAAATGCAGCAGTCACCTTACCCGTTACGGTGGGCACACATTGGCGGCAGGCTTTTCGCTGGATACCGCAAATATTGAAGATTTTGAAGAAAAATTGCTTTTGAACGCAAAAGAAGAATTCGAATTTATGCCGGTTATGACGGTCAACATTGACCGCGAAATTGCCCCGCAGGAACTCACCGTGCAAAACCTGAAAAAGCTCAGTGTTCTTGAGCCTTTCGGTATGGATAATGAAACGCCGGTTTTTGCTGTATTGGGTGCACAAATCGAGGCAATTTATCCTATTGGCAGCAACGGCGGACACATTCGTATTCGTCTGCAAAAGGACGGGCACAGTTTTTATGCTGTATATTTTGGAATGACACAAGAGCGTTTTCCGTATGTAATTGGCGATACTATTGATATTGCTGCGAATTGTGATGTAAATGTTTACAATAACGAAGAACGCGTCTCTGTTAAGATAAAAACCGTGCGCCCTACGGGTGTGGATCAGGCAACACTGGTTGACGGAGTGCAGCAGTACGAGCGCTATAAACGTAACGAAAACTGGAACGAAAGTGCCAGGGTACGCAATGTGCCCACACGTGATGATATTGCAGTTATCTACCGCTGGCTGCGCGAGCATAAGGGCTACAGCGGCGATTTTGAAATACTGTACTGTAAATTAGCTCCCCAACAAATAGGCTACTGCAAGCTGCGTTTAGCTTTGGATATCATGACCGAGATGGGGCTTATTACCTGCAAGCATACAAAGGCGGGTGTCACCATCGCGCTTTGTACAGTAAAGGGGAAGGTAGACCTTGAACAATCTAAAATCTTACAAGTATTATAACCGCATCTGCCGTTTGCGGCACATGGTGCAGTAATTGGGTAAAGCTTATGCCTGGCAAGCTCGCGGGGGGTCCCGCAAGGAGGAAGATGAATGAGCGACATAGACAAAAGCCAAGCGGTATTTGAAAGTTTACTTACTATCATAGAAAAATCTGGTAAGCAGTACGATGTAGATAGTATTGTACATGCTTATGAAACTGCAAAAGAAGCACATATGGGGCAGCGCAGGGTTTCGGGTGAACCCTATGTGATGCACCCTGTTCATGTTGCAGAAATACTTGTGCAGCTTGGTATGGACACCGACACGATTGTTGCAGCTTTACTGCATGATGTTGTAGAAGATACCACCACTACCCTTGACATGGTAGAAAAGCAATATGGCAAAGACGTTGCATTATTGGTAGACGGTGTTACAAAGCTAGGAAAAATTCCGTTTTCATCGCGCGAGGAACAGCAGGCAGAGAACGTACGCAAAATGCTGCTTGCTATGGCAAAAGATGTGCGCGTTATCATCATCAAGCTGGCGGACAGGCTGCATAACATGCGCACCATTTCTGTTATGCCGGACCAAAAACGCCGTGATAAATCGCTTGAAACTATGGAGGTTTATGCTCCGCTTGCGCACCGTTTAGGTATCCGTGGTGTAAAAGAAGAACTGGAAGACCTTGCATTAAAATACCTCGACCCTGTTGCGTATGAAGAAATTGAGCATACACTTGAGCTTAAAAAAGACGAGCGCAACCAGCTGATAGAACACATTAAAGCGCGTATCAACGAGCGCATTGTCATAGAAGAGGGTAAAAAAATTCACCTTGAAGGCAGGGTGAAAAGTGTTTACGGTATCTACCGCAAGGTGTACATGAACGGCAGAAGTATGGATGAAATCTACGACATCTATGCGGTGCGTGTCATTGTAGATACGGTTATTGAGTGCTACAACATTTTGGGTATCGTTCATGATATGTTCCGCCCTATTCCCAATCGCTTTAAAGACTACATTTCTACGCCCAAACCAAATATGTATCAATCGCTGCATACCACCGTCATCGATAAAGAAGGCATCCCTTTCGAAATACAAATTCGTACATGGGATATGCATTACACTGCTGAATACGGTATTGCTGCTCACTGGAAGTACAAGGCGGGTATTTCGGGCAAGGATAAGCTGGAAGAACGCCTTGCGTGGGTTCGCCAACTGCTGGAGGTTCAACAGGAGTCGGAGGATGTGGAAGATATTGTTCGCTCTATTAAAACCGACCTTGCACCCGAAGAAGTATTCGTATTTACACCACGCGGCGACGTAATTTGTCTGCCCGCAGGTTCAACGGTTATCGACTTTGCTTATGCTATCCATACCGCGGTGGGCAACCGTATGGTTGGTGCCAAGGTAGACGGGCGTATGGTCAGCATTGATTATCAAGTAAAAACGGGCAATATCGTTGAGGTCATTACCTCCAAAAGCCCAACGCAAGGCCCAAGCCGTGACTGGCTTAAAATTATAAAAACCAGTGAGGCACGCAATAAGATACGCTCTTGGTTTAAAAAAGAACGCCGCGAAGAGAATATTGCCGAGGGTAAAACCGAACTCGAGCGAGAGTTTAAGCGCAATTATATCAATTTGCCGGATGCCGAGATGAAAGAATTTATCAGTTCTATAGCGAAGCGGCAGCACTTCCCAAGCAATGAGGAGTTTTTAGCTGCAATTGGCTACGGGGGCATTTCGCTTTCGCGTATTATGCCGCGTATTAAAGATGATTTTCAGCGAATTTACCGCTCATCAGACACTGAAGTAAAGCCGCCCATCAAACCCAAGAAAGATAAAAAAGGGCAGAGCGGGGTAATTGTAGAGGGATTAGACAGCTGCCTTGTTAAATTTGCTCGCTGTTGTAACCCGCTGCCGGGCGATGACATCATCGGTTTTGTAACGCGCGGCTTCGGCGTATCTATCCATAAACGGGATTGTACCAACGTGCTTATGTCTATGCAGGATGAAACTCAGCGTGACCGCTGGGTGCGTACACATTGGGCAGATTCCGTTAAAGAGACATATAAATCTACCATTGAAATTTTTGCTACCGACCGCCAAGGAATGATTGCCGATATTAGTATTGCGCTTGCGAATATGCACATTCAAATGCATTCGCTCAATGCACGCGAGGCAAAAGATAAGCATGTTGTTATTCAAATTACGCTAGGTGCTTCGGGTGTCGATCAGCTTAGCAATATAATTGGTACCTTCAGCAAAATACCGGGTGTTATCTCGGTAGAACGTGCTACACAGTAAGCACTGTTATTACAAACGAATAATCAGACAGGAGAATTATTATGAAAGCGGTATTGCAGCGTGTGACACATTCAAGCGTTACAATAGAACACGAAGTTGTTGGTGAAATTGGGCAGGGCGTTATGGTGCTGCTTGGCGTTACAGACGGTGATACCGAAAGAGAATGTGACTATTTGGCTGAAAAAGCAATAAATTTGCGTATTTTTGAAGACGACGAAGGTAAAATGAACCGCAGTCTGCTCGATATTAGCGGTGAAATGCTTATCGTTTCACAATTTACACTGTGTGCAGATTGCAAAAAAGGCAGGCGCCCGTCCTTTATCTCTGCGGCACGCCCCGAAAAGGCAATTCCGTTATATGAGCGTTTTATTCAGAGAATAAATTCACATGGCATCAAAACAGCAACAGGAAGATTTGGTGCCGACATGAAAGTTTCGATTAAAAACGACGGTCCGGTTACCATTATCTTAGATACCGACGACATCATGACAGCAGCGGAATGAAATTGATTTTCGCTGTAATTCATTAAAGAAGGAGTGAATGGTATGAAAATCGAATCTCTTGTACTCGGCGAGCTTGAAACAAACTGTTACATCGTATCAAGCGATATTGGCAGTTGTGCAATCATTGACCCTGCAGCCGAAGCAGAAACCATTATAAAGTTTATCGAGAATCGGCGTTATACACCCGAATACATTCTGGTTACCCATCCGCATCACGATCATATCGGGGCGGTGAAACAGCTGCAACTGCATTACGGTGCAAAAGTGGTTATCAGCAGCATCGATTACAAAATCATTCTCGACCCTATGCCGATGTATGGCAAACGCTATATCTGGAAGGTGATGGATAAGCTGTTTACTGCCGACCAATTGGTGGAAGACGGTGACGTAATTACTATGGATGAGCTTACTTTTAAAGTTATCCTCACCCCTGGCCATACTGCGGGCGGTGTTTGCTATCTTTGCGCAAATCATTTGTTTTCGGGCGATACGCTGTTTGCAGGGGCGGTTGGCCGCTGTGATTTATACAGTGGTGACTTTAACGAAATTTTACGCTCTGTTGACCGCCTTGCGGATCTGCCCGGTGATTACGATATTTACCCGGGGCATGGTGATGCAACCACAATGGAAAATGAGCGCAAACACAATGAATATATAGGAATGCTGAAAAGTAATGAAGATTTTTATTGATGGCCACGATTACCAATATGAGATGGAATCTCTTGTAAGGATGTTTTTTCACGGCAAAAGCCTACCGGTTCAACAGGGTGTACCCGATGTAGAGAACGATTATATTTATACCAAAGCAATTAGGCATGCAAACTCTACAGAGTTGATGGTAACGGTAAAGTTAGGCGGAGAACTAAAAAACGCAAACGATACTGTACAAAATGATTTGCAAGAATACAATGCTGAGTGCGAGCGGGTATTTGCTGTGATGCTTTACCGTATTCTCACTCCCATGACCGGGATACAGTTAAAATGGGGTGTGCTTACCGGTATTCGCCCTGTAAAATTTGTACACCGTTTTCATGAGCAAGGTTTAAGTGACGAAGAGATACGACGTATTCTTACAGAAAAGTACTTGGTGTCACAGCAGAAAATAAACTTGATGATGGAAACTGCAAGGCGGGAGGCGCAGGTGCTTAGGCTTTCAAAGCCCAACTCCTACAGCCTGTATATTTCGATACCGTTTTGCCCTACGCGCTGCCTCTATTGTTCATTTGTGTCGCATTCCATCGAAAAAACAAAAAAGCTGATGCCTGAATATGTGGAGCTGCTCATTCGTGAAATTGAGTATACGGCAGAGGTGCTTCGCAGCATAGATGGTTTGCAGTTGGAAACCATCTATTTTGGCGGGGGAACACCCACATCGCTTACCGCTGAACAGCTGCGGCAGGTGATGGACGCTGTGAATAGATGTTTTGATTGTTCGTCGGTACGCGAATACACTGTAGAAGCAGGCCGCCCCGATACCATAACCGAAGAAAAACTGTGCGTGCTCAAAGAATACGGCGCAACCCGCATCAGTATCAACCCGCAAACAATGAACGACAGCGTACTGAATGCCATTGGCAGAAAGCATACTACACAACAAACGATAGATGCATTTTGGCTGGCGCGTAAAACGGGGCACACGAATATTAATATGGATTTGATTGCAGGCCTGCCTACCGATACGGTAGAGAGCTTTCGTTCCACACTGGATGAGGTAATTAAACTAAACCCCGAAAACATTACCTTACACACGCTTTCGGTCAAACGTGCGGCTACCCTTGCAGATGAAGCGGAAGAGGTGTATCGTGCACAAAGCGCTACAGTAACTCAGATGCTCGAATATGCATCTCAAAGCTTTCATGCGGCGGCATATCACCCTTATTACCTGTACCGCCAAAAAAATACGGTAGATAACATGGAGAATGTGGGCTACTGCAAAGAGGGTTGCGAGGGGCTTTATAATGTTTATATTATGGATGAAACGCATTCTATTGTAGCACTTGGCGCAGGCGCTGTGTCGAAGCTGAAAGAGCCGAATGGCGAGCTTATCAACCGCGTCTTTAACTATAAGTACCCTTACGAATACATCAGCCGATTTGATGAAATTTTGGCACGTAAAAACAAAATAGCAGAGTTTTATGCAACCCATCCGTTCGAATGTAAATAATTCGATAAATCTATTCGATATCTATTGCAAGACCGGTTGTGCTAGCATATAATAATGGCAACATCAAATAAAAAATCTGATAGGAGGACATCAGTATGGATACATTTGACGAATTCCTCGGTAAAGCAAAAAATCTTGTTGACATCGCAGGGAAAAAAACAGGAGAAGCAGTGGAACTTGCACGCTTAAAAATGAATCGTATACAAATCAACAGCGACATTCAAAAAACTTACGAGAAACTGGGCGCATTTGTATATAAATTTCATAAGTCAGGCGAAACTAACGATGAACTGATTGATATTTGTGTTGGCGAAATCGACGGTTTGCTCGCGCAGCTTGATGTGATATCCAACAAAATTAATGACATCAAAAGCAGTGTAAAATGCCCTCAATGCGGCACTCTAAACGATCAAGGGGCAATATATTGCGCCAAATGCGGTGCGAAAATGAGTGTTGAGACCGTTGCTGAACCCGAATATGCAGACGCACCGTCAGAAGAACCCACATCAGAAGAACCATTCACACCAGAAGAATAATACATACAAAATTGAGAAAAAGGGCACAGTATTAGTGCCCTTTTTTCATATCCTTATGAAAACTGGAAATCATAAACATAAGGCGTTCTTCATAACATAAAAGGAATGACAATATGACGAAAAAGGGGAGTGCCCGCGTGCCAGCCAGAAATAAACAAACCTTTTTACAGGGCGCTATTATCTTATTGGTCGCTACCGTTTTGGTAAAAGTAATCGGTGTGCTGTTTAAGATGCCGCTTACCAATATCATTGGGGCAACCGGCATGGGGTATTTTAACATTGCTTACGGGTTGTTTAACACTTTGTATGCGCTTTCTGTCGCAGGGCTTCCTGTAGCAGTTGCAAAAATGGTTGCAGAAAATGCGGCTGCGCGCCGTTTTCGCGATGTGCGAAGAATCCATCATCTATCCACCTTGGCATTTCTTGTCACCGGCACTGTTGGCACACTGATTATGTTTTTCGGCGCGAAACCATACGTTACGTTCAATAAAAACGAAGAGGCTCTTTATGCGGTTGCTGTCATGGCACCCGCCATTCTGTTCGTGTGCCTTACATCTTCATTCCGCGGGTACTACGAGGGTTTGCGCAATATGTACCCTACCGCTGTTTCACAAGTGGTTGAGGCTTTGGGCAAGCTTGTTTTCGGTATGTTGTTTGCTACCTATATGATGGATAAAGGTATGACAGAATATGAACAGCTTGGTACCGTTTTTGGCAAAGTGTGTGCAAGCCCAGAGCATGCCCGACTGGATGTACTGCCTTATGCTGCAGCAGGTGCAATTGCGGGTATTGCGGTAAGCACTGTGTTGGGCACATTGTACCTGTGGCTGCGCCACCACGTTAGGGGTGACGGTATTACCCAAAGTGAACTGAAAAACTCGCCTATGCCGGCAGGCAGGCGAAAACTGATGCGTTCACTGGTGCGCATAGCCGTTCCGGTATGCCTTGGCTCACTGGTGCTCAACATCACCACAATTATAGATATCAGCTCGATTACAAACCGGTTGTCTACTGCGCTTGCCAAAGATTCTGCAACCATACTTGGTATGTACAGCGGTGCCATCCCTTTTGCAATGGAGATTTCGGGTGTGCCTAACTTCCTCTACGGTACCTACACTATGGCGGTTACCATATTCAATCTTGTTCCTGCAATCACAACAACGTTTGGTGTCAGTGCTTTGCCGGTTATTGCAAGCGCTTGGGCTACCCACAACCGCAGCGAACTTACCCGCGGCATTGAGTCCGTTTTGCGTATAACCTCATTGGTTGCATTCCCGGCAGGCTGCGGACTGTTTGCACTGGCACAGCCTATCCTACTGCTTCTCTATCCAAGCGAAGCGGCAGCGGTGCAAATTGCTGCCCCTATGCTGCGTACACTTGGGGTTGCAGTGATGTTTGTATCGCTGGCAACACCGGTGAACAGTATGCTTCAGGCAATAGGGAGAGTGAATGTTCCGGTAAAGCTGATGCTGGTCGGTGGTGCTCTTAAGCTTACCACCAACTATATCTTTATTGCAGACCCAAGCATCAATATACAGGTGGCGCCTTACGGCACGCTGATTTGCTATGCCTTTATTCTGTTTTTTTCGGTTCCCATTCTATGCCGCAGTGCAGAAACTACTATCAGCTTGGTGCAAACCTTTTTTAAACCATTTATGGCTGCTGTTCTGTGTGGATTCTGCGCATGGGCAACCTATGGGCTGTGCTCAAAAGTTATCAGTCAAGAGCTATCAACCCTTATTGCAATCACGATTTCGGGTGTTTTTTATGTTGTTTGCCTGTTTTTGCTGCGTGCGATTGTGAAAGATGATATTTTAATGCTTCCGGGCGGCGAAAAAATCGCAAAAACACTTGAAAAAAAAGGATTGATAAGGTAATATAAGAGAAGTCCCTTTTTGAGAAAGAGAATTTAGGTGAATAAATTGGCAATTGATTTTACAACAAAAGACCGCTACAATATGCAGGATTTAATACGCATCATGCGGATTTTACGGTCTGATGAGGGGTGCCCGTGGGACAGAGAGCAGACACATCAATCCATCCGCAAAAATCTGATTGAAGAAACCTATGAGGTTTGCGAGGCAATCGATACGGAGGATGCAGAACTTCTCAAAGAAGAACTAGGCGATGTGTTGCTGCAGGTTGTTTTTCACACTCAAATGGAACAAGAACAGGGGACTTTTGATTTTGATGATGTCTGTACCGGTATTTGCCAAAAGCTAATACTGCGTCACCCGCATATCTTTTCTGATGTAGAGGTAAACAATTCTGCCGATGTTTTACGAAATTGGGATGCGATTAAGAAAAAAGAAAAAGGTCAGGAGAGTTTTACTCAAACTTTACAGGGCGTTTCTAAAGCGCTGCCCGCTTTAATGCGCAGCACAAAAGTGCAGCAGCGCGCGGCTCGCGCAGGCTTTGATTATCCCGATGCAGCGTGGGCGATGAAAGATTTGCGCAGTGAAGTAGAAGAATTGAGCGAGGCAATAACGGAACACGACAAAGCACATTGTACCGAAGAACTTGGTGATTTGCTGTTTTCGGCGGTGAATGTTGCGCGGTTTATTGGCACAGATGCCGAGGAAAGTTTGTCGCTTGCCTGCGAAAAGTTTATTTCACGCTTTGAAAAAGTAGAAGCACTTGCAAATGAACAAGGTGTAGATATGAAAACATCATCTATTAATGAACTGGACAAGCTTTGGAAAAAAGCTAAAAAGTTAGCAACAGATTAATTTACCAAGTCTGTTTCAATAATTCTTAAAATAACGGAGGCTATTAAAATGACAAAGACAGATCTGATTAGCATGGTTGCTCAGAAAGCAGATTTAACAAAAAAAGACAGCGAGAAAGCGGTAACAGCAGTTATCGACACAATTACAGAAGCACTCGTAAACGGTGATAAGGTTCAGCTTGTTGGCTTTGGTACTTTTGAAGTAAAAGTTCGCGGTGAGAGAATGGGTATTAACCCCAGAACAAAAGAGAAGATGAAGATTTCTGCATCCAAACTGCCTTCCTTCAAAGCAGGCAAAGCTCTGAAAGATTCTGTTGCCAAATAGTATCAGCACAATTTGAATAGCTTTTAAATGGGAGTGCGTTGCAGCATTCCCATTTTTTTGATATAATGGAATTATAATACGGTTTGAACGTTTGATTTGCAAAAAAATGCCACTTTTTATTGCTATATTTACGATAGACGACGAGTTAATAAAAGAAATAGAAACCGGCATTACAATTATTACATTCCACAATAACTGAGTGTTTGTTCCCGATATGGAGCTTGACGGCAAAGGAAACGTAACCATTAGAAATTTCGATGAGGTGCTTGGCACCGTACATTATTTATCATAAAGGAGATTTATTTATGCGTCTGGACAAATATCTTAAAATTACACGTCTAATCAAACGCCGCACTATTGCAAACGAGGCGTGCGATGCGGGCAGAATTTCGGTGAACGGTAAGGTACAGCGTGCTTCATACGATGTAAAAGAGAATGATATCATCGAAATTAATCTTGGCACAAAGCCTCTCAAGGTAAAGGTGCTCAAGGTAAGCGAATATGCTACAAAAGAGAACGCATCCACAAATTATATCGTAGTGGAATAGCGCTTTAGCCGCTCTTTGGCTTGTCATAATTCTGCCTGTGTTGGCATACGCTGTATGGATAAAGTGAAACGATCATACAGGGGGAATAAAACATGCCAGAAGACAAAAAATTAGTTAAAATGCCGCATAACATCATTTTGGAAGACCGCCACAAACTCACCGTTTCAGGTGTTGAAGATATCGATAGTTTTGATGAAGAAACGGTGGTGCTTTTTACCGATATGGGTGAACTTACAGTAAAAGGCGAAAGCCTGCATATTAACAAACTCAATGTTGATACCGGCGAACTCAATGTTGAAGGTGATATTCATTCCCTTGTTTACACCAATGATGAGCCACGTCGTGGCGGCGGGCTGTTTGCGCGTCTGTTTCGTTAACGAAAAACAAACAGCGTCTTGGGAGGTTAGGGAATGATCGAGGTAAACACCCAGACCATCGTATTTTTACAGTCCCTTATGCTTGGGTTTGCATTGGGCTTATTTTATGATGTATTTCGCATATTTCGACTTGCAATTCATCACAGCAGTGCTATTATTTTTTTGGAAGATATCTCTTACTTCGCGACATGCGCAGTAATAACATTCCTGTTTTCGCTTTCTGCGGTAAACGGGCATGTACGCGTTTTTCTCGTTATAGGTGAACTATTGGGCGCTACGATTTATTATTTTTCGTTAGGCGCGCTGGTTATGAGTGTTTCTAAACTGATTATTCGCTTTATAAAAGCATTATTGCGCTTACTTTATCGATTGTTTTTACGTCCCTTTGTGCAGCTGTTTATCTGGCTTGCACGCAAACTTACTAAAGTAACCGATAAAATAGCTGCAAATGCAAAAAAAGTTCGTGCAAAAGCGAAATATAGCTTGAAACAACGCAGCATATTAGTGTATAATCTATATGTTAAGGGGAATCATCGCGGAAAGCTGCAGGGAAAGTCAAAAAAAGGTGGTGTACCCGATGCGCAAAATAAAGGCAAAGGCAAAAAACAAAGGAAAAGAAAAAAAGAACAGCAAAGCAAGGCTGTTTAAATTTGCCGTGTGCGTTTTTGTGGTTTACGTTGTTTATATGCTGATTCAACAGCAGTTTGACATCAAAGACCGCCAGCTTGAACTGGTTATGTTGCAGCAACAGGTAGAGCAGCAAAGATTAGATAATAAAGAGATGGAACGTTTGTTGGCAAGCGATAATGAAGCGTATATCGAACGTCTTGCCAAGGATGAATATGGTTATGCGTATCCTGATGAAACAATTTATATAGATACGTCAGGGAACTGACTAAGGACATAGAATTTTAAGGAGGCCAATGTTTTCATATGCAGCTTGAAGTAGGAAAAATTGTGGAAGGCAAAGTAACCGGAATTACAAAGTTCGGTGCATTCGTCGAGTTACCGGGGGGTAAAACCGGAATGGTTCATATCTCAGAGGTTGCAACTACCTATGTGAATGAGATTTCCGATTATATCAAAGAGAATCAGATGGTAAAGGTAAAAGTTCTATCTATTTCTCCGGAAGGTAAGGTGAGCCTTTCCATTAAAAGAGCATTGCCGCCTACAGCTCCTCCCCCAAGGCGTGATGGCCCGAGAGTGGATAGCTTTGACTGGTCTTCTAATCGTAAAAACGAAAACATGTCCTTTGAAGATATGATGAATAAATTCAAACAGACGAGCGATGACAAGATGTCTGATTTAAAAAAGTACAGTGACGTTAAGCGTGGCACCGGCAACGGTGGACGCAGAGGCGGTCAGAGATAATACAAAAACACATTGAAGCGTCTGATTCAGGCGCTTCATTTTCTTATCAAGGAGAAATAATATGGTAATTGTGAACGGTAAAATTTTTACAATGGCAGGTGACCCTATCGAATGCGGTTTTATTAGAACAAAGGGGACTAAAATCGCTGAAGTAGGTGATATGAAGGATTACATACCCGTCAAAGATGAAGAAGTTTTGGAGGCAGCTGGCGCAGGTATTTACCCGGGATTTATAGATGCACATTGCCATATAGGTATGTGGGAAGATTCGCTCGGTTTTGAAGGCGATGACGGCAACGAGGATACCGACCCATCTACACCGCAGCTGCGTGCAATCGATGCGATCAACCCCATTGAACGCAGTTTTAAAGAAGCTTTGGAGGGCGGTGTTACGACGGTTGTGGTTGCGCCGGGCAGCGCAAATCCTATTGCGGGCCGTATTTGTGCGCTCAAAACCAAGGGCTGTTGTATTGATGATATGGTCATTAAAGAAAATCTTGCAATGAAATTTGCTCTTGGCGAAAATCCAAAACTTACCTACCACACAAAGGGGCAGGCGCCTACTACCAGAATGGCAACCGCAGCCCTCATCCGTGAGCAGTTGGCAAAAACCCGCCGCTATATGGAGGATAAAGAATCTGCCGCCGAAGATGAAGATTTGGATGAACCGGAGTTCGATTTTAAATGCGAAGCACTCATCCCGCTGCTTAAACGCGAAATTAAGGCGCATATCCATGCGCACCGTGCCGATGACATCTGTACAGCTATGCGCATTTGTAAAGAGTTTGAAATCGATTATGTGCTAATCCACTGCACCGATGGGCACGCCCTTGCGCCGCGCCTTGCCGAGGCGCATGCCAGTGCTGTGGTGGGGCCGTTAATCAATTCACGTACAAAACCGGAGCTTGCAGGCCAAACAATCGATAATTCAGCGGTGCTATCAAAAAATGGTGTCAAAACCGCTATTTGTACAGATCATCCTGAGCTGCCAATCCAATATCTGCCCCTTTCTGCCGGCATTGCTGTTCGCGGCGGGTTGCCCTACGATGAGGCTCTGAAAGCAATTACCATCTATCCTGCGCAAATTTGCGGTATCGACAACCGCGTCGGCAGCATTGAGCAGGGGAAAGATGCGGATATGGTGTTTTTCTTTGGAGATCCGCTTTCTGTGTATGCAAAACCAAAACTGGTTATCATCAATGGCGAGATAAAATAGCGAATACCGCTACTTGTATTTTTGCATAGATTGTGCTATAATAGTTATAGGATATTTATGCAAGTTCAATACTGCTATTTGTGGCGAAAGTGTGCTTACTTGGGCTATACGAAAAGCATTGCTAACTTTCCGGCGGATTTTATCCGCTTTCCGAAAGGATATTCAAATAGATAAGGGGTTGAAGTTATGAACATTACCATCACCGCAAGAAAAACAACGGTAAAAGATTCGTTTAAAGAGCGCTGCGAGAAAAAAATAAGCAAACTGGACAAATTTTTTACAGACGACGCAAAGGCCAACGTAGTTGTTACCAGCGAACGCGAGCGCGAAACCGTCGAGGTAACAATACAATCACAGGGAATGTTCTTCCGTTCTGAAAAAACCACTGCAGATAGGCTCGATTCTCTTGACGAAGTTATCGATAACCTGTTTCGTCAAATTGTCAAAAACAAAAAGAAATTGGGTAAACGTATCCGCGATGATGCGTTAAAATCAAGTGAAGTTGAACTGCTTGAGCAAGATGTGGCCGAATACCATGTTGTAAAAATTAAGAAGTTCCCCATGAAACCCATGGCTGTGGATGAAGCGATTCTTCAAATGAATATGTTGGGGCACGAGTTTTACATGTTCCGAAATTCTGATGATAACGAAATTAACGTAGTTTATAAGCGCAACAACGGAGACTATGGCTTAATCGAACCAAAAATCGATTAAACGAATTAATCCGTTTTAGATAATCGTATGCTTGTGCGGTTTTCGTTGCATTTGCGGCGAAAACCGCACTTTATGTCATACAACAAGACTATAAGCCGGCAGGTTTGAAATAAAATCTGCCCTATCAAATTTTAGGAGTTGAACTATGAGTAAAATTAAGATTGCCTGTCCTTGTATTTTCGGGCTGGAGAGTGTATTATCCGCGGAAGTAAAAAAGTTGGGAGTTCAAAACATTGAAGTTACAGACGGTAAAGTTACCTTTGTAGGCGACCTTATCGATGTAGCTAAAGCAAACATTTGGTTGCGTACCGCAGAGCGTGTGCAAATTGTTATGGGCTCGTTTCGTGCAGAGACCTTTGAAGAACTGTTTCAAGGTGTATTGGCCCTTGATTTTGAAAACTTCATCCGCAAGGAAGATGCCTTTCCTGTAAAGGGCTGGTCGCTTAATTCCAAGCTGCATAGCGTTCCAGATTGCCAGTCGATTGTCAAAAAGGCAATTGTTAGACGCCTTGAGAACAAATACAACCAAAGCTGGTTTGAAGAGACTGGCAGCAGAGTACAAGTGCAATTTTCTATTTTGAAAGATATTGTTACTGTTCTGCTCGATACCAGCGGTGCAGGGCTTCATAAACGTGGATATCGTCAAAAATCCAATATTGCACCGATTAAAGAGACTTTGGCAGCCGGCATAGTAGATCTTGCACGTATTCACAACGATAGTGTTATTTTAGACCCATTTTGCGGTTCTGGTACTTTACTCATTGAGGCGGCTTTGTATGCACTCAATATAGCACCAGGCATCAATCGGCGTTTTGCTGCCGAAAAATGGGGCGTTTTTTCAGAAGATAATATTTTTAAATCGGTGCGTCTTGAAGCATTAGAGGCTATCGACCGTCAGGCTGAGTTTCGTGGTTATGGTTATGATGTCGACCCCGCAGCAGTTGAACTGACACAGGAGAACGCACGAATAGCAGGTGTTGCAAATCGTTTTCAAATAGCGCAGCAAGATATTGCCGATTTTAAAACGGATGAACTGCGTGCTACCATCATTACAAATCCGCCTTACGGTGAACGTATGCTTGATGTTAAAGATGCGCAGAAATTATACAAAACCATGGGCGAGGTATTTGAACGCCGTAAGTTCCTGAATTATTATATTATCAGCCCGGATGAACAATTTGAAGAGATGTTCGGCTCGGGTGCAGACCGTCGCCGTAAACTTTACAACGGTATGATAAAATGCCAGCTGTATATGTATTTTAAAGGGTTGCCCGAAAAAAGAGTGTAATATTTTTCAAGACCGGAGGTTGATTTGCAACCTCCGGTCTTTTTTTGATTTTTCGTATGTGAATCACTGAGTTGAATTTGCACATAAATAAATTAAAAGATATGCTTGACAAATATCTACCTTTAAAGTATTATATAAATATACTACTACACCCCCAGGGGGGTGTTTATAAAAAGGAGCTTGCTATGATTCAAAAATTTAATGTAACGGGGATGACCTGTTCCTCCTGTTCATCTCATGTTGAAAAAGCGGTATCAAAAATAGAAGGTGTACGAAGTGTAAATGTAAATCTTCTTGCTAATAATATGGCTGTTGATTTTGATGAAACTGCTACCAGTACCCAAGCAATTGAAAAAGCAGTTGCTAATGTAGGTTACGGCGCATCTTTGCATAACGATAAGCCCATGGCAAACAGCAAAACAAATATAAACGATACAATGACACAAGAGATTGCCAATATGAAATATCGCCTGATTGTATCGTTTGCATTTATGATACCGCTGTTTTATCTTTCTATGGGACATATGATGAATTGGCCGTTACCCGGTATTTTTCTGGGGATGGAAAACACCCTTATCTTTGCGTTTACACAATTTTTGCTTTGCTTGCCTATATTATATGTAAATAAAAAATATTTTCGTGTAGGCTTTAAAGCTTTGTTTAAGCGTTCTCCTAATATGGATTCTTTGATTGCCATTGGTTCTTCGGCAGCAGTGGTATACGGTATTTACGCTATCTATAAAATTGGTTGGGGGCTTGGACATGGTGATATGCACATAGTGCATACCTATTCCATGGATATCTACTTTGAAACTGCGGCTATGATTTTAGCACTGATTACTTTGGGCAAATATCTCGAAACCCGCTCCAAAGGTAAAACCAGCGAGGCGATTACCAAACTCATCAATCTTACGCCCAAAACCGCGCTGATCGAGCGAGATGGTATCGAAACAGAAGTACCTGTTGAAGAGGTTGTCAAGGATGATATTGTAATCGTAAAACCCGGGCAAAGCATACCGGTAGACGGTGTTATTGTAGAAGGTGCTGCTGCTGTGGATGAATCTGCGCTCACGGGTGAAAGTATTCCGGTTGAAAAGCAGATAGGAGACAAAGTGACAGGCGCTTCCATCAATAAATCGGGTTACTTCAAATTTCGAGCCACAAAAGTAGGCGGTGACACTGCGCTTGCTCAAATCATTAAACTGGTTGAAGAGGCAGGGGCATCCAAAGCACCTATCGCCAAGCTTGCCGACCAAGTAAGCGGCATATTTGTACCAATTGTTATCGGCATTGCTGTTTTGTCGGTTGTTATATGGTTGCTGGTTGGGGCGAGTTTCGAGTTTGCTATGTCAATCGGCATTGCCGTTCTGGTTATTTCCTGCCCGTGTGCGCTCGGTTTGGCTACCCCCACCGCTATTATGGTAGGTACAGGCAAAGGCGCAGAAAACGGTATTCTTATCAAGTCTGCCGAGGCATTGGAAATCGCACACAGTATTGATACGGTTGTTTTGGATAAAACCGGAACGATTACCGAGGGGAAACCGCGCGTAACCGATGTACTATGTGGGGATACTTTTAAAGAGAACGCAAAGCAGGCAAACCAAGCCGGTTTTAGTTTGGAAGATGAATTGCTGCGGTTAGCGGCATCGATAGAGAAACCGTCTGAGCATCCGCTTGCAGATGCAATCGTTGAAGAAGCTAAAAGCCGCGGTTTAGAACTCATCAAAGCAAGCAGTTTTACAGCAATTGCAGGAAGAGGCTTGGATGTTGTTCTGGAAGATACGCACTATTTTGCAGGTAATCTCAAGCTGATGCAGGAACAAAACATTGCACTCGGTAACCTTGCCATTATGGCAGATACTTTGGCAGCAGACGGTAAAACTCCACTGTTTTTTGCGCAGGGCAGTAATTTGCTTGGCATTATTGCAGTAGCAGATGTCATCAAGCCTACCAGCCGTAATGCGGTACGCGCGTTTGAACATTTAGGGATTGATGTTGTCATGCTTACGGGTGATAATGCAAAAACAGCGCAGGCAATACAAAAACAGGTAGGAATTAAAAATGTTATCGCAGAGGTTCTGCCGCAGGATAAAGAACGTGAGGTGCGCCGCTTACAGGAGGCAGGCAAAAAGATTGCGATGATAGGTGACGGTATCAACGATGCACCTGCCCTTGCTCGGGCGGATGTGGGTATTGCAATCGGTGCAGGTACCGATGTAGCGATTGAATCGGCAGATATTGTGCTGATGCGCAGCGACTTACTGGATGCAGTGGCGGCGGTGCAGCTTTCCAAAGCAACCATTCGTAATATCAAGCAAAATCTGTTTTGGGCTTTGGTGTACAACACAATTGGTATTCCTTTGGCGGCAGGTGTATTTTACACTTTGCTTGGTTGGAAATTAAACCCGATGTTTGGTGCAGCTGCCATGAGTTTATCTTCGGTTTGTGTAGTTGCCAATGCACTGCGCCTCAAACTGTTTCAACCCAAATATAATCGCAGTTATAATGATGTTCTCACCGGTAATCCGGTGCAGACAATAAGTTTAAATCAAGGAGAGATAATGATGACAAAGACAATTGATATTGAAGGTATGTCATGTGCCCATTGCACGGGCAGAGTAGAGCAGGTGCTCACAGCATTCCCCGAGGTTGAAAAAGCAGTGGTTAGCTTAGAGGGCAAAAATGCCGTGGTATCGCTGAAAAAAGACGTACCTGATTCGGTGCTTACCAAACTGATTTCAGACGCAGGCTATACCGTAACGGGTATTCGATAGGAGAAGAACATCAATGAAAGCAGACAGAGCAAAGGTGACCCGACTGCTAAAAACAGCACGGGGTCAGCTTGACGGAATACTAAAAATGGTGGATGATGACCGATATTGCATCGATATTGCAAACCAGATTCTCGCTACCGAATCCATTCTTCACAAGGTAAGCCGTGAGGTGCTGCGCGCCCACATGCAAGATTGCGTAAAAGAAGCCGTGATGGCAGGCAATTCCGACGAAAAAATTGATGAGATTCTTGCACTGGTTGACAAAATATCAAAATAGGGTAGGATAGTGGCAAGTGAATTTCGGTTTTATCTTAAAAATTGCACTTGACAATGATGACAAAGCTTGCTAATATAGTATCAATGCAAAAATATAGTAACACGATGACGGGGAATAGTAGTCGAAGTTATTTCTCACAGAGAGCTGCGAATGCTGAAAAGCAGCAGAAATTACCCGATGAACTCACCCTAGAGTGGTCAACCCAAAGGCATATGCCCAGTAGGCTTGAACGGAATTTCCACCGATAGCGGGAAAGCGAGTCTGTTAGGACTTGGCAGAGCGGCACAGTTTTGTGTGCAATCGAAGTGGTAACGCGGAAGCAAGGCTTTCGTCTTCATAATTGAGGACGAAAGCCTTTTTTGTGTTTAAATGCGCAACCGTGTGTAAACTGTTTATGTTTTGGGCGAACATACTAAATCAGCAATACAGGAGGTTTTGCTTGTGAACGAATTAATTTCCATAACAGTGGGCAAGCAGCTTGAAAAAGTGGCAAGAGAATATCCAAACGCTCAGGCAATCAAATACACCGATAGGGATTACACGCGCACCTGGAAAGAATTTAACGAAGAGTGCGACAAGGCAGCCAAAGGTCTTCTTGCACTGGGAATACGCAAAGGCGATAAAGTAGCAATCTGGGCAACCAATGTGCCCGAATGGCTCATTATTTTGTTTGCTACGGCTAAAATTGGTGCAATTTTGGTTACTGTCAATACCAATTACAAAGAGTTTGAGCTTGAATATTTGCTGCGTCAATCGGATACCAAGGCTTTGATTTTAATCGATGGATTTAAGGATGCAGATTATATTGGCATTATCAATCAGATTTGCCCCACACTGGCAAGCTGTGCCCCGGGGCAATACAAAGACCAGATGCTACCGTTTTTAACAACGGTTATTTATGCGGGCAGTAAAAAAGAAGCACCCGCAGGTATGCTGCATTGGAATGAACTGTTTCATGTCTGCGAAAAAATAAGCGACGACAGTTTGTATATGATTGGTGATGCGCTCGACCCGCAGGATGTCATCAACATGCAGTACACTTCAGGTACTACCGGCTTTCCCAAAGGCGTTATGCTTACTCATTATAACATCATCAACAACGGTAAATCGATTGGCGACTGTATGAAATTTACCCATGACGATAAGCTGTGCATTACGGTTCCATTTTTTCATTGTTTTGGTTTGGTGCTTGCAATTATGGCTTGTCTGACGCATTCCTCTTCTATGGTTCCCATCGATGCATACAGCCCCATCAAGGTAATGAATGCCCTGCAAAACGAACAGTGTACCGCTTTTCACGGTGTGCCTACAATGTATATCGGTATGTTGCAGCATCCCGAGTTCAGAAACTTTCGGTTTCCGCGTCTGCGCACCGGTATTATGGCGGGTTCGCCATGCCCGGTTAAAGTAATGCAGCAGGTCGTGGATGAAATGGGTATGCATGAAATTACAATTGCTTACGGTCAAACAGAAGCATCACCCGTATGCACGATGACAACCACAAACGATTCGTTAGAGCATCGTGTTTCCACCGTTGGCAAAACAATGCCGTTTGTAGAAGCAAAAATTATTGACCCTGAAACGGGAGAAGCGTTGCCGTACAATACCCCCGGCGAGTTTTGTTCGCGCGGATACAATACCATGAGAGGGTATTACAAAATGCAGGAGGCGACGGCGCAGGCAATTGATAAAGACGGTTGGCTGCATACTGGTGACATTGCCACAATGGATGAGCAGGGATATTTTAAAATTACAGGACGAATCAAAGACATGATTATCCGCGGCGGCGAGAATATTTATCCCAAAGAAATTGAAGAGTTTCTCTACACACATCCTGCTGTTTCAGACGTACAGGTGATTGGCGTACCAAGTACCCGCTACGGCGAAGAAATTATGGCGTGCATTATTTTAAAAGAACATGCAACTGTCACCGAAGACGAAGTGAAAGAATATGTGTGCTCTCATATGGCGCGTCATAAGGTGCCGAGTTATGTGTGCTTTATGGATAATTTCCCCATGACGGCGAGCGGCAAAATACAAAAGTTTAAAATGCGCGAAAACGCTATAGAATTGCTGGATTTGCAAAATGCAGCAGCCATTGAAACCGCTTAATTTAATAATTTGTGCAAATTACACGTTAATTTTATTAAAACACTCTTCTGATTATAGTGATTCATAGTTGGCAAAAATTTTGAGAAAATGGTATACTATTAAAATAGGTTACTTCTACTTAATTTTTGAATTTTTTACGAATAAACTACTATGATATAGAAATTACTCTACAATCGGGAGTGTGAATAAATTGACAAACAGTGATAAGCAGAAGCTTTGCATGGGATGTATGTCCGCTATGACCAACGAGGGGAGATGCCCCCATTGTGGATTTCAGAGCAGAAAAAGTTTCAGCAGAGAGTTTTTGCCGCCGCGCACCGAGCTCGTTGGGCGTTACCTCGTAGGTAACTTGCAAAGGCATAACGGTGAAGGAGCATTTTACATTGGTTATGACCTAGAAGAAGATCTAAAAGTTATTATCAGCGAATATCTGCCGCGTACACTGGCAAACCGAAATGAATCGGACGGCAGTGTAACCGTAAAATATGGCAAAGAGGCACAGTTTAAAGCCTTGCTGGATGATTTTATTGAAAATGCAAGGCTTATACGTGAGGTTTGCCAAAAAGCAACCGGAATTATGCCGGTACTTGATATTTTTACCGAGCGCGGTACCGCTTATGTAATTTATCGCTACATACAAGCGGTGCCTTTGGCAGAATACCTTCTTGAAAACGGCGGAGAAATTAGTTGGGCACAGGCTAAGTCAATAATTATGCCGTTGCTCAAATCCATTTCGGCATTGCATCAAAAGGGAGCAATCCATCGCGGAATATCACCCGAGACCTTGTTGGTAGACAGCAAAGGCAAACTGTGGTTAACCGGCTTAAGCGTTTCTGCATTGCGTACAGGTTACAGTGAACTGGATTGTGAATTGTTTGATGGATATTCAGCCCCGGAGCAATATACTGCAAACGGTTGGCAGGGTACATGGACGGATGTATACGCTGCAGGTGCCATTCTTTACCGGCTGCTTACCGGAACTTTGCCTGTATCTGCAGAAATACGTAAGCAAAAAGATTCGCTGTATCCTGCAAATATGCTCAACCATTCTATACCCGAGAACGTTTCGGATGCTATTGACGGCGCGATGCTGGTGGCAGTAGAAAAACGTACACAAAATATCGATAAATTAATTGCTGACCTGCTCGAAACAGTAGACTCCAATACGGCTGTATTTGATGCCAAGGACTATATAAAAACTCCAAGTTCGACTAAAACTAAACGCAAGATGCCTTTTCCTTTGCGTGTGATGCTTTATACATCCGTTGGGCTAGGTGCTGTTATTGTGATTGTCTATTTTACACTAATCAAACCTTCCATTAGCAATTCTTCTGAATCCGTTTCTTCTTCTGATATAGTAACATCAGATTTAACAGAAGAATCGGAGCCTAAGGATATAGGGATACCTGATTTTACAGGCCAGTTTGTTCAAAAAGTGGAGACTAACTCTGAGTATAAACTCAAATATGAGTTTAAGATTGAACATAAGTATAACGAGAACGATGTTCCACCGGGTGTAATTTACAACCAGTCGCCTTCTGCAGGCACCCCAATGCTTAACAAAGGGACTGTGATTTTGTATGTCAGCAAGGGTTCACAGATTACGAAGATGCCTTTTCTGATTGGAAGCACGCTCGAGCTTGCTTTGCGTACTCTCGAAAGTATGAATATTTATTACGATGTCATAACAGAAGAAGATGAAACAAAAGACCCGGGCTTGGTAATTAAAACAAGTATCGAGCCGGGTGGAGATGTAGCAAAAGAAAAAGATGTGGTATATATCTACGTTAATAAAAAGCCGGAGGAATCAACAGAATCCTCCGAAGAAATAAATTACCAGTGATGAATAAATACAGGAGGGATTCCCTATGAAATTAGCGTTTTCAACGCTAGGCTGCCCTGGGTGGTCTTGGAATGAAATTTTTGCAACCGCAAAGGATTTAGGTTTGGATGGCATAGAAGTTAGAGGTGTAGGCAAAGAGATGTATGCCCCTAAGGCAAAACCATTTTTGCCCGAAAATATCAATACAACCATTGAAAAAAGCAAAAATGGGAATATTGAAATTTGTATGCTCACATCGGGTGCAACCCTTGGTATAGGCAATGGAGAAGAAGCAATGAGCGAGGCAAAAGAATATGTTGACCTTGCTGCAAAGCTTGGCGTAAAATACATCCGCGTAATGATAGCCAATCATCCTGAGCCAATGGAGGGCGAAAATTTAAAGCAGGGCAAGCTGTTGTACCAGCAGCTTTGCGAATATGCAGCTACAAAAAATGTTTCACCGCTGATTGAAACCAATGGTGAGCTCGCGAATTCTGAGGTAATGCGCGAGTTTATGAGCGGAATTTCTGCCGAAAACGCAGGTGTACTGTGGGATATTCACCACCCTTACCGTTTTTTTGAGGAGACTCCTGCTGAAACTTACGAGAATATAGGGCGGTGGGTAAGGTATATTCACGTCAAAGATTCTATCGGTGATGCAAACGACGTGCAGTATCGCATGATGGGTTACGGTAATGTACCTGTTTTAGATACATTGAAAATACTAAACGATAATGGTTACAATGGCTATGTTACCCTTGAGTGGGTAAAACGGTGGAACCCCGATCTTCAGGAGCCAGGGATTGTGTTTTCTCATTTCGTAAATTACATGCGTTGTCTTTTTAATCAGCTGTAATTCCTCTTACAACTACATAAATAGGTTATACCGTTTGCTTTCGTCAATAGAAATAGAACAACATATTGTGTACCTAGTTATATGCAATCATACCACGTGCAAAGGACGTGGTATGATTGACAGCCCTATAAGTGCATAATACCAGCAGCGTCTTAAGACGCTCAATGAGTAACGCCAACCGCACTTTGGCGTTACTTTTTATATTTCTTCTATATGTGTTTAAAGGGATCTTCGTACTCTTTAAAGCACTTTTTCAATCCCCACGTGCATAGCACATGGTTGCTTATACAACAAAAAAGGGTCATCTGCAAAAGCAGATGACCCTTTTAATAATAAATATCTTTATTATTCGCTTACATAAGGCAGCATAGCAAGGTGACGAGCACGTTTGATAGCTACAGTAAGCATACGCTGATGATGAGCACAAGTGCCTGTAACTCTACGAGGTACAATTTTAGCTCTTTCAGAAAGATACTTTCTAAGTTCAGCAACGTCTTTATAGCTGATATTTTCAGCTTTTCTCTGGCAGAACGCACAAACCTTTTTGCGGCCTTTTCTCATGCGATTGCCTCTTTCAGGTCTCTCATTTCTTTCCACGGTACAAACCTCCTTTAAAATAGGTTACGCTGTTACAAAATCACATTAAACTAGAAGGGAAGATCGTCGTATCCGTCAACCTCTTGAAAATCCCCAACATCGCCGCTGGAATAAGCCACACCGCTATCGGTATGCGCAGAAGATGGTTCAGGCGCAGAATAGCTTGATGTACCCTCGTTTTTGGCAGCGCCTTCAACAAAGTTTACATTGTCGCAAACAACATCGGTTGCTCTGCGTTTAATGCCTTGCTTATCTTCATAGCTGCGCACTTGCAATCTACCCTCAACAAGAATAGGTTTGCCCTTGTTAAAATATTTGCAGACAAACTCTGCAGTATTTCTCCAAGCAACGCAATCGATAAAATCGGCTTGTCTTTCTGCACCCTTAACAAAAGGGCGATTTACAGCAACAGTAAAGGATGCCACAGAGATATTATTTTGGGTTTGACGAAGTTCGGGGTCAGCCGTCAGTCTGCCAAGCAGCAGTACTTTATTCACTTAACACACCGTCCTTTAATAATTATTGCTCGTTCGCAACGATAAGAGAGCGAAGAACACCGTCTGTGATTTTGTACACACGATCGAGCTCAGCAGGGAATTCGGGAGCAGCAGTAAAGTTTACTACGTAGTAGTAACCCTCTGTTTCATCCTGAATTGGGTAAGCAAGCTTACGTTTGCCCCAATCAGCCTCGCTGTCGATAGTACCGTTTTCGCTGATCAATGTTTTGAATTTCTCTACGAGAGCGGCAACAGCCTCATCACCGTTTTTTGTGTTGAAGATTGCAACAGTCTCGTAGCTCAGGGTTGTGTTTGCCATGTAAATACACCTCCTTATGGACATTAGGCCCTGCGAAGCAGGGCAAGGATAGTTAGGCCGTACCCATGTTGTACAAGGGCGGACAATAACAGAATGATTATAACAGAGCTGAGCTGTAAAGTCAAGTTAAATGCCATATTTTTTACAGATTTCTGCCAGATAACTGCGAAAATCGTCACCCACCTCGGGATGTTTCAGCCCTACTTCAACAATTGCTTGTAAAATACCAAGTTTGTTGCCCATATCATAGCGCGTACCCTCGTATTCTACACCAATCATACCCTCTATTACTGCAAGCTCACGCATTGCATCGGTCAGCTGAATCTCACCGCCAGCCCCCGGCTTAAGATGCTCAAGTATGGGGAAAATCTTCGGTGGAAGGATACACCTGCCTAAAATTGCATAGTTCGAAAAAAGTTGTTCTCTGCGGGGTTTTTCAATCATATCGGTTACACTGTATCGGTTGCCTTCGAGATGTTTGGTTTTAAGTGAGCAATATTTTAAAATTTGTTCGGTAGGTACCTCTTTAATACCCACAACACCGCTTCCATATTGCTCGTAAGCGTCGCAAAGCTGGCCGCAGGCAGGCTTTTCACCAATAATCACATCATCGCCATACAGCACTGCAAACGGGTCGTTGCCCACAAAAGCTTTGGCACAGTAAACAGCATGTCCAAGCCCTTTGGTTTCTTTTTGCCGGATATATTGTATATTGGCGAGGTTTGAAATCGCGACCATTTCTTCGTAAACTTTTTCTTTTCCTGAATTGAGCAATTTATGTTCTAATTCCGGTGCACGGTCAAAATGGTCTTCTACAGTGGTTTTGCCGCGGCTGGTGATGATTAGAATATCTTCTATACCCGATTTTACTGCTTCTTCCACAATATACTGGATTGCAGGCTTGTCCACTATGGGCAGCATTTCTTTTGGCATTGCCTTCGAAGCGGGTAGTACGCGTGTGCCAAGGCCAGCAGCTGGGATGACAGCTTTTTTTATTTTCACATCAATTTCCTCCTGATAAAAATAGCTTAAAATAAGTTGTAGGTTGTAAGCAACAGTGCATAATAAACAAAATAACATATAAACAGTAAAGCTGCAACTGCTACAACCAATACCTTGTTGGTTCTACCGCTAACTGCAAGCGCTTGTGCGTATTCACTTTCGGGTCTGCCGTCATAATCTTTTTTAATATCGCTTATTCGTTTTAAAACAAAGCGAAAGTAAAGTTTATTGGCAAAAAAGCCGCTGAACAGGCATACTATAAGGTAGATATAATGCAGTATGTTCGAAACCACCAACAGATTGCTGTAAGGTGTCAGGTCAATGGGAGGTGCATTTAAAATCAATAAATTTTGCAAAATATCGGGGAACAAATAGTAAACCAGCAAAAGATTTGGTAACATGCTCAGTATAAACAACGATAAAAGTACGGTTCCTGCTTTGTACATTTTGCGGTTGAAGTAGTAGAAAAAGTTAAAAATAATAGCCGAAAAGTTTACACTGATCGAGTGCTTTGCCATATCAAACAGCTTAAAACGCGGCAGATAATAAAACGTATTTTCACCAATAAATTGCGCAATCTCTTTTACAGTAACACCGTTGATTTTATCTTCTGGTGCAATACCGAACTGTGCAGCACTTTGGGCTTGCTGGGCGTTTAAATTTACTTGATAGTCGCCCTGAGACTGAAAATTCCTTTGATAATCAGGTGTCTGCTGCGGCGGTACAGAGATGCCCAGTTTCATACCGCAACTGCGGCAGAATATGCTGCCTGCTTCATTGGCACTGTTGCATCGCGGGCACAAAAACAAATTTCCGGCTTGTTCGTCTGTTTGAGTTGCCTCTGGCTGAAAAGACGAATTTGCATTTTCATGATTTGGATTTTTCCAGACAAAGCCTTGTGTATGTTGTTCTGAAAGAGCACAGTGTCCGAGCTCGCGGTAACAGTCTCTGTGATGGGGTGCTCCGCACTCGGGGCATACCACGACATCATCTTTTTTAGTAAAAACTTTGCCGCATATAGGGCAGGGAACACCATTGTATTTATTCATCGGTCAGTTTACCTCCATTTTGCAAACGTGGTATGATACCACATAAAACCAATAGTATTATTATAATATATTCTATAAAAAAAACCAATAACAAAACAAATGAGTTTACAAATGTTCACAGATAAGTTAAAATTGAAAGGATAAATACTTGTGTTGAAGGTGAGATAAATGTTAGAATACGATGAACTGCGCCTTAAGCTGCTTGAATTGAAGCCACAGATAGAAGACCTTGCCGACGCCATCGGTTTAGAAGCACTTCAGGAAGAACTTGACGAACTGCACCAAAAAGCGGCTGCACCAAACTTTTGGAATGATATGGAGAATTCATCTAAGGTATTGCAGCGTACCCGCCAAATTGAAAATAAAATAGAGGCATACAAAAATCTTTCAGTACAGTGCGAAGATGCACTGACGATGATTGAAATTGCGAATGAAGAAAAAGATTTATCCGTACTATCCGAAATAACCGAATCGGTAAAAAATATTGAAACCGACTTGGAAAAAGAAAAACTTTCTACCCTGCTTACCGGAGAATATGATGCAAACAATGCTATTTTGACGTTCCACGCAGGCGCAGGAGGTACAGAAAGCCAAGACTGGGCACAGATGCTCTACCGCATGTACACTCGCTGGAGTGAGCGCCACGGCTTTAAATACAGGATATTAGATTACCTGGAAGGCGACGAGGCAGGGCTTAAAAGTGCCAGTATTTTAGTAGAGGGATTGAACGCCTACGGCTTTTTAAAATCAGAGGCAGGCGTACACCGTTTGGTGCGCATTTCTCCTTTTGATTCTGCAGGCAGACGCCACACTTCGTTTTCTTCTCTTGATGTTATGCCCGAATTGCCTGACGATGCTGATGTCGAAATCAACGAAGAAGATATTCGTATGGAAGTGTACCGTTCTTCTGGTGCAGGCGGACAGAAGGTAAACAAAACTTCATCGGCGGTTCGCCTTATCCATATTCCAACCGGTATTGTTGTATCTTGCCAAAACGAGCGCAGCCAATTCCAAAACAAAGATATGTGTATGAAAATGCTTCGTGCCAAGCTGGTGGAAATTAAAGAACGTGAGCACCTTGAGAAGATATCTGACATACGAGGTGACCACAGCGTTATTGCTTGGGGCAGCCAAATTCGTTCGTATGTGTTTATGCCTTATACTCTTGCAAAAGACCATCGTACCGGTTTTGAGAACGGCAATATCCAGGCAGTAATGGATGGTGACCTTGATGGTTTCATCAACGCTTACCTTAAAGCGGCGAGTCAAGGAGAATTAAATAAACAATCTTCATAATATTTAACATACGAGACGATGCAGCATCGTCTCGTTTTTTATAGAAAAATTTATATTCTCATATTGACATTTTGTGTAATCAAGAATATAATACAAATAAATCATATAAGAATAGTATGAATTAAGAAAAGAGTGATAGCAATGTTTGATGTTAAAAAAATATCTGCAAAAGCAAATACTCGATGTTGCCACTTAGCAATAGAACCACAATTGAACAATTGCATATAATATGAGGAGGAATACGATATGAAAATAGCAAAACATCTTTATGATTTGATTGGTAACACGCCATTGCTGGAGCTAACAAACTACGGTAAAGCAAACAATTTGGATGCAAGACTGGTAGGAAAGCTGGAATACTTCAACCCACTCTCTTCGGTAAAAGACAGAGTAGGGTTTGCACTTATTGACGACGCAGAAAAAAAAGGTACCCTCAAAGAGGGCAGTGTGATTATAGAACCCACCAGCGGTAACACCGGCATCGGCCTTGCATTTGTGGCAGCAGCAAAAGGCTACCGCATTATCATAGTTATGCCCGACACGATGAGCATGGAGCGCCGTAACTTGCTTAAAGCGTTGGGCGCGGAGTTGGTTCTGACAGAGGGTGCAAAAGGCATGAGCGGAGCAATTGCCAAAGCGGAAGAACTTGCGAAAGAGATACCGAATAGTTTTATCCCCGGCCAGTTTGTTAACCCAGCGAACCCTGCCATTCACCGTGCCACCACCGCTGAAGAAATTTGGAGAGATACCGACGGTAAAGTAGATATTTTCGTTGCGGGTGTCGGAACAGGCGGTACAGTTTCAGGCGTAGGTGAAGGGCTGAAGCAACATAACCCCAACATCAAAATTGTTGCGGTAGAACCTGCTGATTCTCCCGTATTGTCTGGAGGAAAACCCGGCCCGCATAAAATTCAAGGTATCGGCGCCGGCTTTGTACCATCTATTCTAGACAAAGATGTGATTGATGAGATTATCACTGTAAAAAATGAAGATGCGTTTGAGGCAGCACGTGGTGTATCTAAAAACGAGGGTTTGCTCATCGGTATCTCTTCAGGTGCGGCAGTGCATGCGGCAAAAGAACTTGCTTCACGCCCTGAAAATAGCGGAAAGCTCATTGTCGTGCTACTGCCCGATACCGGTGAACGATATCTTTCAACCCCTTTGTTTGAATGATTGAATTTTCCTCTTGAAAATAAGTTTGTGATGTGGTAAAGTAATAAAGTATTCTCATATTGATACAATGCGATGAGCAGGAGAAGTAATTTGTAAGCACACAACAGAGAGAGAACATGACCCGCTGAAAGTGTTCTTAGTGTTTGCCGCAGATGAAATGCACCTGTCAGCAGTTTGCGACAAAGGCGAGCAGCCGAGTATCGTAAAACGCAGGTCTGCGTTAAAGGCTTTTGAGTACCAATCAGAGTGGAACCGTGGTAATTTTGTCACCTCTGCCTTTGCTAATTTTATTAATTGGCAAAAGCAGAGGTTTTTATATTATATACGGCAGAAAACCCACGTATAACAGGTTTAATAGAAACTTACACTGCAACAATAGGAGGAACACTTTATGTTCAAAGGTTTGCGCAAAGATATACGTGCCATTCGTGAGCGAGACCCGGCAGCACGCAACAGTATGGAGGTACTATTACTTTACTCAGGATTACATGCACTTATTTATTACCGATTTTCCCACTGGTTCTATAAGCATAAAATGTTTTTTATAGCCCGGTTTATTTCGCAGTTTGCTCGTTTTTGTACCGGCATTGAAATTCACCCGGGCGCAAAAATTGCTCGTGGTGTGCTTATTGACCATGGTGCAGGCGTGGTTATTGGCGAAACTGCCGAAGTGGGCGAGGGTTGCACCATCTATCAAGGGGTTACCTTGGGCGGTACGGGCAAAGACAAAGGCAAACGCCACCCTACCCTCGGCAAAAATGTAATGGTTGGCAGCGGTGCTAAGATATTAGGGCCCTTTAAGGTGGGCGATAATGCAAAAATTGCTGCAGGTGCTGTCGTACTTGAACCAATCCCTGCCGATGCAACTGCGGTTGGTGTGCCTGCCAGAGTGGTGCGTCAGGGCAACAAAAAAGTAACACAAGATCTCGATCAGGTGCATATCCCCGACCCTGTCTCGCAGGAATTGTGTAAGCTCCTGATGAAAATAGAAGCACTCGAAAATCGCGTAAAAGAACTTGAAGACAGCCGTAATTAAACTAAAAAGAGAACAGATACAGTTTATACTTTGTATCTGTTCTCTATGTTTTTATAGGTGGAGCAATTTTTCTGCCACAGAAAAGTAAATGATAAGCGAAAATGCGTCAACAATCGTAGTAATAAGGGGAGCTGCCATAATTGCCGGGTCGGCTTTAAATAATTTGGCTATAATCGGCAGTGCTCCGCCGATTGTTTTTGCTATAACCACCGTAGCAAACAACGAGAGTGCAACGGTTAGTGCAATTAATTCGTTACCGGGGTACGTAATCACCAAGCGAACAAAATTTACCGCACTCAGCGCGATACCTACCAGCATGCTCACGCGCAATTCTTTCCACATAACTGCCACCAAGTCTTTGGTGCTAATCTCTGATACCGCCATACCACGTATCACCAGAGTGCTGCTTTGTGAGCCTGCATTTCCGCCTGTATCGGTAAGCATAGGGATAAACGTAACAAGCATTGGCATAGCCGCGAATGCCGCTTCGTATTTGCCTAATATGCTGCCTGTAATCATTCCTGAAATCATCAGTACCAACAGCCACATGATACGGTTTTTTGCAAGAACAAACACTCCTGTTTTTAGGTACGGTTTTTCTGAAGGAATCATCGCTGCCATTTTTTCAAAGTCTTCAGTAGCTTCCTGTTCCATAACATCAACGGCGTCATCAACGGTTACAATGCCCACCAAACGCCCCTCATGGTCTACAACAGGTATTGATAAAAGATCGTATTTAGCAAACAGCTTTGCTACTTCTTCGCGGTCTTCTAAAGTAGTCACCGATACAAAATTGGTATTCATAATATTTTCAATGCTGCAATCGTCTTCGCTTAGCAATAAATCTTTAACAGTAACCACACCGTCTAAAATACGTCTGTCATCAATAACATAACAAGTATATACGGTTTCGCGGTCCTCGCCTGTACGGCGAATGTGCTTAATTGCATCTTCAACCGTCATGTTGCGGCGCAAATCTGTAAATTCGGCGGTCATAATACTGCCTGCAGAATTTTCGGGATACTGTAAAAATTGATTGATGAGCGCACGGGTATCGGGTGTTGCATTTTTTAATACACGTTTAACTACGCTTGCAGGCAGTTCCTCAAGCATATCAACTGCATCGTCTACAAACAAATCTTCAACAATTACAGCCAGCTCTTGGTCGTTAATTGAGCCAATAATATATTCCTGAGTATCGGATGATAAATTTGCAAAAACGTCTGCTGCCAAACCTTTCGGAAGGGTGCGAAAAGCAACGGTTGCCTTTTCTACTGGCAATTCTTCAATAAAAAGTGCGATGTTTACTTCATTCATTTCAGCTAGTTTTACACGAAGCTCACGGTAATTTCGGGTGCTAATCAGTTCTCCTAATTTTTCAAAATCGATGAAATTTTCCATTAGGTCATCCTCCTTGTGTTTTTTTCGGAATCAAGGCAGGAAGCTCAAAAAAGAACAAAGCCGCACAGAAACAAGACGGGTTCTGCTCCGCCCTGCATTCTATACGGTGATATCAATTGCTATTGTTTTAAAGGGCACTTTTCAGCGCACAGAAAAACAAGCAGGCATCGCGTGCTGCGCAAATGATAGTCACTGTCCAAATTTGTACTTCGACCGCATTTGTCCACTTGTCTTTCCCCCTTTAACACTATTTATACAAAAAAGCTGTGACATGTTCAGTCACAGCTATTAGTATAACCTTATTTGGCAAATTAAGCAACCCCGTATTGCTTTTATAATATTCAGCGTTTGCTCAGCAGGAGTTTTCGCACATCATTTCCTTGAAACCATAAAACATTGTAATTTCCCGTCAAACGAGATACTACACGGTCGGCATACTGGTTATTTAACTCTTTCAATGGCAGGTTTGTGCTGATAATGGTTGATTTATGTGTGTTGATGCGCGTATTTATAATGTTATAAAGCAACGCAGAGGTAAAACCTGTTACAAATTCCGAGCCAAGATCATCCAAAATCAGCAAGTCGCATTCCAGCAAAGTTTCCAATGTCTCGTAACTGGTACCTTCGCGCGAAAACTTTTCGTTTTCTGCACGCCGAAACAAATCTTGCACCGAACCGTAGATGACCTCATAGCCTTTCGAGATCACTTCGTTGGCAATCGCAAGAGAAAGATGGGTTTTTCCAAGCCCTGTTGCACCAATCATAAGTAAATTTTCGCATCTCGTTTTGCCAAATTCATTTGTAAATCGGCAGCAGGTGCTATAGATTTCTTCCATGCGTTTTCGGGGCGATATACCATTGCTATCTGCTGCAACGGGGTAATAATCGAGGCGGAAATTAGAAAAGCTCGAGAGTGAAAGAGAAGATGCCGAGTTGAGCCTGCGCAGTTTTTCATCGCGCATAATCTTTTCCATACAACTGCACATTTTGTTTTGAATATAGCCTTCGTCTTTGCATTTATTACATACAAAGACAGGTTCAAGATAATCTGCACCAACCCCTGCCTGTTTTAGCAAAACAGTGCGTTCGTTTTGCAGCGCAAGGTTTTTCTCTTTTATTGTAGCAACGGCATCGGCTGTATTTTTTCCGCCTGCCATCACTGCATATACCAGTTCCATCCCTGTGCCGGCAAGTTCGTTTTCAATCTCTCGTAAGCGGGGCAGGTGGCGGTACAACTCATCTTTACGTGCCGATGACTTGGCTTTTGCTGCATTGCGTCGTTCGCTTAACGTGTTCAGTGCAAATTCAAAAAGTTCTTTGGAATAACCCATTTGTATGGCACCACCTTATCTATTTCGGAGAGTTATGTAGAAAAAACTGTTCAAGTTCGTCGATATCGTACGAGGATTTTGGCTTCTCACGCTCGGTCTTTTGTCTTGCAAATGCAGCTTCCTCTTTGGTAGCCTGTTCGGGTGTTGTAATATTCTGGCTGTGCCAGTTGGTAAGTACCTTGTTGATATAGGGAAAACTCACCTTGCCGGTGTGCTCAATCGAGCGTTCGTATGCGAGCTTGATGACTGGAATATCAAACTTGTAATCATGAAACCAGGCTTTAACAAATTCATTTTCTTTTGAGGTCAAAGCACGGTCATAAATACCAAATGCAGTTTTAATCAGCTTTGTCTGTGCATCGGTTTCCAAGCTTTCTTTAAT
Organism: Hydrogenoanaerobacterium saccharovorans; assembly: GCF_003814745.1. Classification (NCBI taxonomy): domain Bacteria; kingdom Bacillati; phylum Bacillota; class Clostridia; order Eubacteriales; family Oscillospiraceae; genus Hydrogenoanaerobacterium; species Hydrogenoanaerobacterium saccharovorans. Next base: position 1,237,765 of record NZ_RKRD01000001.1, read on the forward strand.
AAAACGTTCTGCTTTGTCAAACGTATCTATGCCACGCTCTTGCCAGTTTATTGCAACTTTTTCTATGTATCGTAAATTCGTTTTACCTATTTGTTTGCAGTATTCAATTACTGTTAACAGTACGGCTACCGAAATACCCGCCCAATCATATAAAGCGGCTAAAGTAGAAATATCTGACGAAGTAAGCGTTTTGCCCAGTGCTGCCTCTGCCTCTGAAAGCAGAGACTTTAACTCGCTGCTGTGTTCTATCATTTTTGCAATTTCAGCGGGCCTTGGTTTTTGCAGCGGAGCACTGCCGACAGAGTGCTTAACACGAACTTTTTCGGTTTTTTGCTGTACTTCGGTGTTTGGGGCACACATGGGGGAACCGGCTGCTGGCTGCACTGGGGCAGGCTCATCATCCCCTACGTTTAGGACAGTGCTTTCCGGCCCGGGCTGGGCGCAAAGCACCCCTGCCTGTATCCAGTAATTGAGCGCATCCTGCGTGTCACCTGCTGAAAGATTCAGCAGGGCTGCGATATCTGTTAACTGGAGTTCACTGCCTGCATTTCGCAACAGTACCAACAGTACTTTAAGATGAGCTGCGCCGCACATTTTAATATGTTGATCAACAATTTGGGTAGGGACGGCAAAAACCGAGTTCCACAAACCAAAATCGAGTGAATATTTCATCAAAAAGCTACCTCTTATCATTTTGTTGTTAATCTATTCAATATTTACTATTATAACAGATTTTGTCCAAACAGTCATTTATAATCTTCGCTTATTCTAAAAGTATAGTGTCAAATAAATAGAAATTTTTTAAAATAGCAGTTGACATAGTACTTTTGTTTTGCTATAATAAACCAGTCGACAGATGACAAGTGCGGGTTTAGCTCATTTGGTAGAGCGCCACCTTGCCAAGGTGGAGGTAGCGAGTTCGAACCTCGTAACCCGCTCCAATATAAAAAGCACTCACAGTTTTGTGAGTGCTTTTTGTTTTGATGCAAATAGTTACAGGCAAAATAAAAATAAGCACAATGGTATGGATGAGCGATTGTGCTTTTAAATATGATATCAATGAGTATTTCTTAGGGAATACTCATTTTTTATTTACAAATATCTTTTTATAATGCTATATTTTTCAACCAAAGCTTCAAAACTAATTCTGCAATTCGCAGCGCTCGTAGAGGGCAGATAAATAGTGGGATGCCTATCTGCACTTGCAGATAGTGTGGTATAAAGTTTGGTAGCTGCTGCCCCTGTGGTAAAAACCTGCCGAATATCCGCTGTGTCAAAAATGAGGGTGAAATCATTTACTATAGGTTTGCGGATACTGCTGTCATCCGCGCCTTTGATTTCACATTGTTGCAATACATCCCACAGTGCAATGTGGTTGTTCAATAAAAATAAACGTTTTTCCGCAATTGTTTGCGGTACAGATGTATTCAGTACCGCTGCCATAACACGCCAAAAACGATTTTGGGCGTGCCCATAATAAAAACCTATTTCGCGGGATTTTGGCGAAGGCATTGTACCTAATACTAAAATGCGACACTGTGCATCATAAACTGGGGTAATGGTATGCTGTATTCTCTCCATTAAAATTCCATATCCTTTGTCCTGCCAATCCCGATACAGCTAAATACAATTGCGGCTGCACCCATTGCAATTGCCGTAATGCCAAGCACTAGCCCGGTAATCGAAAATCCTTTCATCCAATTCACCTCATTTTTGAATAAACGTCATTATAACCACAGCAACGATGAAAAAATTTCTACAGCTGCAATGTCTGCTGTTGGCGAATAATCAAATCAACAATGCCAACGAGCATATATAACATCGTCTATTTCTTTTTGCAAAGTATCAATGCTCGTTTCCCATTTTCTGATTTCGGCATGGTCTTCTGCTTGGATAGCCTTACGAAGGCCTGCCTTGTAAATCGCCAATCTGCTTTTTAAAGCCGAAAGATTCTTAGACAAGAAAACACCTCCATTCACTACATTGTAACATAATTGCCGTAATTAAGCAAAGTAACCGCATAAACAGCACGTTTTTCCAAAAACTATGTCTTCTTTATTTTGGCTGTAAATTATGCTAAGTAAACTCAATTTTAATATATTTATTAAAAAAAGGTTAAATATGTTAATTGTTTGTGCTATAATAATGTCAATTATCCAAATGGTTGCAAATAGCTAATAATTTTGAGGAGTGTATGTTATGCTAAAGCAATTGAAGATCGGTCCCAGAATCTTAGTCAGTTTTGGTTTGGTTTTTCTTTTATGTGCAATTACAATGGGTATTTCTTTAATTAGCATCAACAATGTGGGTAAAGAACTGGATGATTTTTACAACCAAGATTTTGCAGTGGTAGATTGCGCATGGAATGTAAAAGTTTCTATGATAGATGCCGAAAAAAATATTTTTCGCTCCGTCACAGATGATAATCCACAAAATACTGCTAAATTTTTAAAGCTGGCAAGGACAAGCCTAGAGAATTTAAAAGAAGCGAATATACTTCTTAATGAAAAATTCACCGGCGACAAAGAGCTTTTAGAAAACTATAACACTGCCCTGAAAAAAGCCGACCCTATTAGGGAACGTCTTATTAGTTCTATAGCAGGCGGTTATTGTACTGTAGCACTTCAAATGATGAACCAGGAATATCTTCCTCTAATGAAAGAGGCAACCGGAGCACTGGATGAAATATCTGCTCTTTCAAATAATGCTGCTAGCACTGCGGTAGAAAACAGCGCGAAAATCCGCCAGCAGGTGTTTTTATCACTGCTGATACTCAGTACGCTTTGTTTGATTGCAATTATTTTTATTTCTTTATCGTTAACCAGGGGCATTGTAAAACCTCTTGACGAAATTAAAACAGCAGCGCAAGAGCTTGCAAAGGGGAACTTACAAAAAGAAATTACATATGCGGGCAAAGATGAAGTAGGCAGCCTTGCACAAAGTGTAAGAGAAACAATGCTGCAACTTAAAGTGCTGATTGAAAACATTGGTATGGTTTTGGGGAGAGTTGCCGAAAGCGACTTGACAGCGAGGGTGGACATTGAATATGTTGGTGATTTTAGCCCTGTCAAAGATTCTATCGAAAAAATCCTTTGCTCTATGAACGGTACGATGTATCAGATTGAACAAGCTTCCAGTGAGGTTGCAGGTGGTTCCGATCAGGTATCCAACGGTGCGCAGGCAATGTCGCAGGGTGCAACCGAGCAGGCGAGTGCCATTGAAGAACTCGCGGCCTCCGTCAGTGAAATTTCGCAGCAGGTTAACTTAACGGCAGCAAACACCAATACTACCAAAAATTTAGTAAACGCTACCGGGGAGGCTCTTTTGGAGAGCGATAAAAAAATGCAGAGTATGCTTACAGAAATGGAGAGAATCAATAATTCCTCCAATCAAATCAGTAAAATCATTAAAACGATTGATGATATTGCTTTTCAAACAAACATCCTTGCCTTAAATGCAGCGGTAGAGGCGGCACGTGCGGGGCAGGCGGGCAAAGGCTTTGCTGTAGTTGCCGAAGAAGTAAGAAATCTTGCATCCAAAAGTGCAGAGGCGGCTAAAAACACCGCAGTTTTAATCGAAAATTCTATCAATATGGTAGCAGGGGGTACAAAAACTGCAAATGAAACAGCCGAATCGCTGAAATGTATTGTTGAGAACACTAAAAAAATCACGGCATTAATCAATGAGATTTCTACGGCATCCACCGAGCAGGCAACCGCAATTACGCAAGTTACGCACGGAATAGACCAAATCTCTTCTGTAGTACAGACGAACTCTGCAACTGCAGAGCAAAGTGCTGCTGCAAGCCAAGAGCTTAGCGGGCAAGCGCAACTGCTCAAGCAACTGGTTAAAAAATTCCGGCTCAGAAAACAAAATGAAACCGATGAAATCGTGTGCAACGACGATTTCATCCAACAGGAACATATTACATCGTTGGATCAGTTTGAAGCAAAAGGGAAATCACCCGAAAAATACTAAATTTGCTTTATGTGTAAATACGATTTATTGTGCCTAAATAACGTACAAGAGATGATTTTGTGGTTTTGCACAATTTATAAATAAAATATTGTATACGTTTGGAAAGATTAGTACTTAAGTTTTTCCATAACCGTACGATATATGTTATAGAACAGCAAAAATACTGTTCGCAAACCGGATGGGGACAAGGCGCCGTTTCTGTTCGGTAAATAAATAGGGTTTTAGGGAAAGGATTCCCTGAAATAAAAAATACATGGAGGTAAAATTATGATTATCCAACACAACATTATGGCTCTTAACGCTCACAGACAGTTGGGCGGCAACAACACTGCAGTATCCAAAAACCTCGAGAAACTTTCTTCTGGTTTTAAAATCAACCGCGCTGGTGACGACGCTGCTGGTCTTGCTATCTCTGAGAAAATGAGAGCACAGATTAAAGGTCTTGAAAGAGCTCAGGCTAACGCACAAGACGGTATCTCTTTGGTACAGTCAGCTGAGGGTGCTTTGACCGAAGTTCACTCCATGCTCAACCGTATGGTAGAGTTGGCTACTCAGTCTGCAAACGGCACATATAAAGATGATGTTGACCGTGATGCTCTGCAGAGTGAAGTGGATTCTCTGAACGCAGAAATCAACCGTATTGCTGAATACACCGATTTTAACGGAATTAAATTGCTGGATGGTACAGTAGGCGGCTACAATGCAACAAATATTCCTGCAGCTGCTGGTATTCATGGTGCAAATCCTGCAACCGTATCGGGCGGAAAACTTGCTGCAGGCGATGTAGTTAACTTCACTATTGCTGCCGATGGTAAAGTAACCATTAAAGATTTGAATGGTGATGCACCTGGTGCTGCTGGTATTACAGCTAATGGCGATGCTAAGAATCCTACTGGTGCAGGCACATTTAAGTTTACAATCTCGATGAATAAAGCTACTGCAACTGCTGAAGATTACGAGAAATGGAACGGCGTAGAGATTTCCTTCACATCTATCGGAAATGGCGCTCCAACAGACGTAGCCTTCACCGTTGCAGCAAACGCTGACGGAAACATCGGCGGCGGCTTGAACCTGCAAATTGGTGATTCTGCTAGCCAACAAATTAATGTTTCTATTGCTGACATGGGCACAAAAGCTTTGGGTATTGATACCATTAGCATTGGTACAGAGGCTGGCGCTAAGAATGCAATTCAAACCATTAAAGATGCTATCAACAAAGTATCTACCAACCGCTCGAACCTCGGTGCTGTTCAGAACCGTCTCGAGCACACCATCAACAACCTCGGCGTAACCACCGAGAACATGACCGCTGCTGAGTCTCGTATCCGTGACGTAGACATGGCTAAAGAGATGATGGCGTTCACCAAGAACAACGTTCTTACTCAGGCTGCTCAGGCAATGCTTGCTCAGGCAAACCAACAGCCTCAGTCTGTTCTCCAACTCCTCAGATAATTATTATTCTGAACATAAAAAGAACCACCTTCGGGTGGTTCTTTTTTTAGTCTTTTTTAATGTTTGGGGTTTGCTTTTACAGCAAGAATAGCCTGCACAAGGGCGGTGGTTACCTCTGCATTGTGCTGTTGTTCGGTTATACTGAGCATTGCCTTATTGCTGTTATCTATCACAACATATTTTGCCGATAGTTTGTTTAAAGCAATTGCTGCTATTTCTTTTTTGCACTTGTCACATTTACAGCAGTTAAACCGTGCAAGCGCTGCATCTAATTTGGAGAGCACGAGTTCTTCCATCAAATTTACCAAAACATTTTGGTTTTCTATTTTTGAAGGCTTGCCTGCGCTGCTTTCATTTTCGGGTTTGGGTTCTTCTACATCGGCAGGTTTATCAGTACTGTTCGATTCGGTTGAAAGATTCTTAGCATAAGAAGGCATAATCTTACGGTACATTGCGTCCTTGTCAATTTCTCTTTTACTCCGTGCCATATTTGTTATACCCCCTTTGCAACCAGTTCATCAATTAAAGCGGTATAATCTAATGTAACATTGTTTTTGGGTGCATATTTCAACATGCTGCGCTGCAACGACTGTGCCTCGCTTACCGCTACACTTGCACGTATAAAAGTATCAAAAACAGGAATATCCAAATCTTTCGCAATCATTTCTACCGTACCGCGTACCTCGCCGCTAAACAATGTGCGAGGGTTATGTTTTGTAAGCAAAATGCCCAGTATAGCAATGGATGGGTTGCAACGATTTTTTACTCGTTCAACAGTTTCGTAAAGCTGTGTTATGCCCTGCAAACTAAAAATATCCGAAAGCATAGGTACAATTACCCCGTCTGATACCGCAAACGCATTAACCGTAAGGATGCCGAGAGCCGGCGGGGTATCAATAAAGATGTAATCGTAAAGAGGAAGAAGTGGTTGCAAAGCATTTTTCAGTAAAAATTCACGGTCGGTATCGGTAAACTCCAGCTCAATGCTACTGAGTAAAATATTGGCTGCAATAATATCGATAAGCTCGGTTTTTTGTATGGCAAATTGGGTTTTCAGTTCGCCTTTCAGTACATCATAAATCGTGGCGCTGGTTTCAGTGTCCGCTCCCATACTAAAGCTCAAGTTGCCCTGTGGGTCAAGGTCGATTGCAAGCACTCTGTATCCACGTGCTTTTAACCCAATAGCCAGCATACCTGTAGTTGTGGTTTTGCCTACACCGCCCTTCTGGTTTGATACGGACAAAATTTTACACATTGCAATATCCCCCTTGAAGTTGGTACTTCACTATGAAACGATTAAATTCTATTATATAGCCTTTTTCGACGTTTTACAATAATAGAAAATTCAAAATAATTTTAGTTATCTATTAAGTTTTTTTATAATGATACGATTAGTTATATAGAAGATGATTATTTAAAAATAATATGTGAATGGCGCTGTTAAAGCGTGGGAAAGGGTGTTATCTATGGAGATTAAGCCATCATCCGGTTTTAATATTTATAAAGCGAATGCTCGTAGTGCGATGAACTGCGAAAACTCTGTGGGCAAAAGTGTTTCTTCTGCTGCCCCCAACAAGATGGACACTATTTCCATCAGTGCACAAGGTGCGCAGCAAAAAGAAACTGCAAAGCTGGTTAGTTCTATTACAAAAGAGATTACCGCTGATGCAGATTCAGCTAAAGTGAATGCATTAAAAACAGCAATTCAAAACGGAACCTATTCGGTTTCGGCTGAAAAAATTGCAGATGCAATTTTAAACGGATTGTTTGCATAAGATTTAATTTTATAGAAATGGGGTGACCGGCGTTTGGGCAGCAAACAGGAATTATTGGACTTTTTATATGAATATGCAGGTTTCTTTACTGAAATGGAGCAAACCGAAACACAAAAGCTTGATAACCTGCTTTCGCGGCAGTTGGAACGCATTGAGCATTCCATTGCTGTACAACAAGCTATGGATAAAAGACTGGAAAACTTGGAAAAAAAGCGGGTGGATTTGCAAATAAAGCTGGGCTTTGACGGTATGACGTTTACCCGATTAATACAAGAATTTCCTGAAGAGAACAGGGCAGAACTTAAACGTTTATTCGAGCGAATCCAAAAATCACTTGATAACATCAAGTACTTGAATCAAAAATCGATGAAAGTTGCAGAATCAAAATTGGAGGAGATAGGCAGCACCCCAATAAAAACCTCTGCCAACATATCACAATATAATGGTTATACAGCAAAAGGCAAGATGAAATCGTCATCACCATCTATTTTAGAAACGAAAGTGTAATATTTGTAGAAAATTATCAAGCAAGGGGGCAATGGTTTTGAGACCAACATTTTTAGGGTTTGAAACCGCAAAACGCGGTTTAATGGCAAATCAAAAAGGCTTGGATATTGCCGGACACAATATGTCCAATATTACTACACCGGGCTATACGCGGCAGAGAGTGGATTTCGTATCTGTATCTACTTCCGGTAAAGGTTCTCGGTATCCTATCAAGCAATCAACATTTTCAGGGCAAGGCGTCAATATTAACGGAGTATCGCAAATCCGCGATTCCTTTTTAGATAAACGCTTCCGCGAGGAGTTCGGTGACGTCGGTTTTTACGATCAGTCATCTGCTATTTTAGGCGATATAGAATTGGCACTGGACGAAATTAAAGGCACCGGTTTGCAAAACGCTATGAAAAACATTACCGAGGCGCTGCAAAACTTTAGTTCGAATGCAGACCAAGTAACCCACGCCAACATTGTGCTTACATCTGTAAAAAACCTTACACAAATTTTGCACCAGTTCGACAGCAAACTTAATAATATTGCGGAGCAGCAAAAATTTGATTTGGATATTGCGGTAAATGATGTAAACTCCATTATGACGCGTATTGCTAATCTTAATAAAAGTATTTCTGAAGAGATATTCATAAATGCTGAATACAGCAACCAGTATTATGGCCCCAACGAGTTGTTAGACCAAAGAAACCTGTTACTGGATGAACTTTCGCGCTATGGCTCGATGATGGTATACCCTAATAAGGATGGTTCTGTCAAAGTTGAGCTGAACGGACATGCTGCTATAGACGGTTCCACTTACGATGCGATAGAGATGGTTAGCGGTGATACGGTGTCGCTTCACTGGCAGAGCAGCGGGGATAAAATTGACCTGCCAACAGGTTCGCTTAAGGCATATATCAATATGATTAACGGCAGAGGCTCGGCTGCAAAAGGTGATGAAAACTTTTCAAAGGGTATCCCTTATTTTAAAGACAAAATTGATGCTTTTGCGCAGCAATTTGCCAAATTGTACAACCAGACGGTGCCCGAAACAGGGGGAACTTTTAAAACTTTAATGCAGGGCGGCAACGACGGTACCATTACAGCTGGTAACATTACGGTAACCGATATTTGGAATGACAATCCGGGTTACATTATTCCGCCAAGTAGTGTTGTCGGCGGTGAAAAAAACAATCAGCATATTCTTGCTTTAATGAACCATTTTAAATCAGAAATTGACTTTGGCGAATTTAAAGGCACATTTGGTGAATATGTTAACTTTTATAATACTGCAATCGGGCAAGAATCTACTTTCCACAGCGACCGCCTGAAGGCAACAGCTGCAATTGCAGATGACCTAATCGAAAACAGAGACGCGGTGTCCGGTATCAACCCTGATGAAGAGGGTACCAACCTTATGCTCTATGAAAAAGCTTATAAGGCAATGAGCAGGCTGATGACCACTTTAGATGAAGCACTGGATGTGCTGATTAACCGTACCGGGCTTGTAGGTAGATAATAAGAACTAATAGATATGGAGGATTGAAGAACTGATGAGAATTACGCAGAACTCATTAACCAGATCCTATTTGAGAAACTTGAACAGAAATCTCTCTAACTTGGCAAAATCAAATGAGAGACTTACTTCCGAAAGAAGATATAATCTCGTTTCTGAAAATACGTCCGATGCTGCTCGTGCTTATACAGTACGTGATGAACTTTGGAGCAACGAACAATTTCTTACCAATATCCGCGATGCAAAAGGTGAGCTCTCTTCGGCAGAAAGCAATATGATGTCAGTCAGTGATATTCTAAAAAGCGTGCAAGAACAAGTAATTCATGGTATAACGGGCACCACTTCTCCCGAACAACGTGAAATTCTTGCAAGCAGTATCAACAATTTGAAAGAAGAGGTACTGCAGCTAGCAAATGCCAAATACGGAGATAAATATTTGTTTTCAGCATCCAACAATGACACCCCTCCGTTTTCTATCGTGAACGGTGAATTGCAGTTTAATGGTGTAAAGGTTGATACCACCAATGACCCGGCTCTTTTTAATGAAAACAACAGTGTTTATCTTGATATCGGGTTAGGTCTTACTATGGTTGGTTCAAACGTGGATACCAAATCTGCGTTCAAAATTTCAACCTCCGGCGTTGATGTACTGGGCTATGGTTCTACTGTCATTGACGGAGAAACAATCCCCAACAACCTCATCAGCATGATGAATAAAATAGCAGACGACCTGCGTACCGGAAATGTCAATTCGGTAGGAAAAACTATGGAGCACCTTAAAGCAAAAACAAAAGACCTCCTCATTTCAATTACCGATATAGGCAACCGCGATAACTTTTTGGATCATAATGCAAATCGAATCGAAAGCGACATTTTAAATTTAAAAGCAGCCCAGAAAAAGCTGGAAGGTGTATCTCTTGAAGAGGAATCCATCTACAATAAATCTTACGACATGGCTTGGATGGTTACTTTACAACTAGGTTCCAAAATTATTCCTCCTTCAATATTTGATTTTATGCGATAATATTTGTGCGATTTTATGAGTATTGAGGTGTTACCATGCAACTTTTGAAAATTACAAATATTCCAATTAAGATTACTATGAAAGTGGAAAGACCGAGGCTTGAGATTAGGCAGCCTAAACCGGAGATTACCATCCGCCGTGTTCCTTCAAATCTATCGATGAAATCTCAAAATATCAAAGTGAATATTGATACGTTTGAGGCTCGCAAAAGTTTGGGGTTTAAATCTGCGCGCGCATTAAATGCAGACGCTGCGGCAGAGGGGAATAGGGCAGCCGGTGAGGCTACCGCTCAATATGCTGAAATAGGCAACCAAATGGCTAAAATTCATAAGGGTGCAAACTTGCCCGACATTATGTACTCAAAACTAATTGACCAAAGAACAACTTACTTAAAGTTTTTGCCTGAAGTAGGGGCGGATATTTCTTGGCAGCCTAACCAGCTAAATATGGAATATACCCCAACAGAACTCCACTTTGATGCAAAAGTCTTGAAAAATACCATGGAATTTATACCTGGGCAAGTGCTGTTTAATGTAGAACAGTATCCAAAAGTTAATATTGAATATTTGGGGGAACCATTCTATGTCCCACCCAGTGCAAACCCAAATTACGAAGAAGAAAAATAGGCTTTCTCAATTAAAAACAGCTATGCAATCAAACCATATTTGCATAGCTGTCTTTTTCGTTTTTTATTTTATTTGTGCATATTAACCCGAAAGGTGTGTAATTTTGTAATGAAAATTGAAACAAGAGATTTTGGCACAGTAGAGATTAATGAGAGCGATTTAATCCATTTTGTACAACCTGTTTACGGCTTTGAACATCTTTCTAACTATGTGCTGCTTTCAGATAAAAATTTCGGCGATGGTATCCGTTGGCTGCAATCCGCAGAAGAAAAAGATGTTTGTTTTATCGTCATAAACCCATCCGATATTTTTACCGATTATGCACCTACCGTTCCGCTTGCAACACGCCTCGCAATGCGAGCCGGTACCGGTGATAATTTGGAATGTTGGGTAATCGCGGTTATCGCGCCAGATTTTAAAAAATCTACTGTAAACTTAAAAAGCCCTATTTTCATTCATCCGGAAAAAATGAATGGTGCACAGTTGATTTTAGATCAAGATTATTCCATTCGTACTCCTCTCTTCAATTCAGAGAAAGGGGTGTAAGAACATGCTTATTTTATCAAGAAAAATCGGAGAATCACTGATGATTGGCAAAGATATCGAGATTGTTGTAACCGAGGTAAACGGTGATAAGGTGCGTCTCGGTATTATAGCACCCAAAAATGTAGAAATCTACCGCAAGGAGTTGTATCTTACTATCGAGAGCAACCGCCAAGCGGCAGATAAGGTGGATTCTAATAATCTGCTGGAATTTATAAACAGTCTCAAACATACCGATTAAAATTGAGCATCTTCTATTTTTATTTCTTTTTCGCTCAGTTCATCCAGATAATCTTGCAAATGTTTGACGGCGGATGATGACATATTTATGACCTTGCACAAATAGCTGGTTGCAAGTGAGCTGAACCGGTTTTTTTCCGTTACTTCGGCTGTTACTTGTTTGAAAATAAACGGCGCGGTAAGGTTGATCATCAGCTTTTGCCCAACATCTATCTGCTCAATCGACAAAATTTTGATAATATCTTCGCTGAGGTAGTATATCGTTCCAGATATTTTGGGTGCATGATAGAATGAAAAAAACGGTTTGTACTCGTATAGTGCTATTTTTGTATGCAAACAAACATTGGCTGTAAAAATTTTTCTGGCTTTGGTCAAAAGTTCATCTGAAATTGAGGTAATTCGCAGTAATTTGCCCGATGACAAGTAAACCAACCCCTTAAAGCAAAACGATTCCACGCCGTTAAGCAATAAAGTTACCTGAACCGGTGTTTCTAATTTAAGTAATGGAACAAACTGATTTTTAAAGTCAACTGTGTTACCTTCTGGCGGAATACAGACGCTACCGTACTCTAACAGATCACCGTCTTCTGATTTTAAAACTGCGTCAAGAAAAATGGGATACATATTATGAAAGGCTCCTCTCAAAATTGGAGCATCCCTGCTTTGCAAGGTCTGCTAAGTATTATTACTATCATATTACATAATCGGCATTTTGACTAGTACAATTTAGTATTTCTTATTATTCATTTTCTTTCGGCGAAGAATTTGAATAAACACTTTATTTCGCCGAAGAAGGGTAGGTTAATATGAACGAAATTAAAGTTACGATGGATTTGCTGCATCAAAAGAAAGAACTGTTTTTAAGCTATGAGCAAACTACAAACCAAATGCTTGATTGCGACATTGAAGAAATGGAGATATTTTTTAACCGCCGAGAAGAACTTATAGAAAAAATAGATGCTATAAATGCCAAGATTGCACAAGCGGCCGAACAAGATACATCAAGTGTTCTTTTGCAGGCTATCAAAAATAAATGTGCCAGAAACGATTTACCCGAGCATCTTCTTTGCGTATTCGACCTTTCTCAAACTGTTTTTTCCGTAATCAACCGTATTTCAAATATTGAACCGCAAATTATGGCACGCCTTATGCAATCAAAAACCGAGTTAGAAAATCTCATAAAGTCCACGAACAATACACCTAAAATTGCTAAATATCTAAATACAGTTAATCCTACGTATGAATCGGGAACTTTTTTAAATTTTAAAAAATAATTAAAAAACACTCTAGTTTTATCGAATTAAGCCGATATATAGTATAAGAACATAATTTAATTTATCTGATAGATGTGATAAAGGAGGAATATAATATGGCAATTAGCCCTTTTGCCACCGGATACAGTGCGTCGAGTAGAGGTCTTTCAGGTCTTGTTTCGGGAATGGATACACAATCTATGGTGGAAAAGATGCTTTCAGGAACGAAAGCAAAGATTGACAAGCAAAACTCAATAAAGCAGCAGCTTTTGTGGAAGCAAGATATTTACCGCGATGTAATATCCAATCTTCGTAATTTTCAGCTGAACTTTTTCAGTTTTTCAAAACCAGAGAGCAACCTAATATCCAGTTCTTTCTTTAACAATATGTCTGCGGTCTATAAATCAGATGCTGTAAAAATAAGTGCAACCAACGATGCAGCTACAGGCAAGTTTACTATCGACAACATTAAGCAGCTTGCAACAGCTTACAAAGAGGAGTCTACACATCAAGTTACTGCCAACCTCAGCGGAGTAATTGATTCGAATGTATTCAATGAATTTAAAAATATAAAACATGAGGTTACCATTCAAGTAGGTAGCACCTCTGGAACTATTTCATTTACTGCCAATGAATTCGCAGGCAAAACAAGTCAAGAAATTGTTGATTCAATTAATTCCAGAATTGTTGCTACCGGTTTAAACGGCAAAGTAGCTGCATCCTTGGTAGACGGAAAACTGGTTTTTCAAGCCCAAGCCGGATATGAAAAGGAAACAGTTCAGGTTGATGGCTCTGCTGAGGGGATGGAAGTACTTGGTTTAAAGAACAACCAATTTGGTACAGGTTCTGTGAGTGCGATAAATAAAATCGACCTATCAAAGGCAAATCCAAAAATAAATATCGTGTTGGATGGCGTAGAAAAAACCATTGTATTAAGCGATGAGGTTGTTGCAGGTGCGGTAGAAAACACAAAAGAAGCATATATTGCAAAGAACCTCGAAAACTCTATTAAAGAGGCATTCGGCAACGGTATTACTGTTAGTTTCAATACAACAGATAAAAGCATTGAGATAGGTACTATTGCAGGCGAAGGTCGTCAAGTTACCATTGGCGGCAGCAATAGTTCTATACTGGGTTTGAAGAGCGGTCAATCCAATAAAATCAATTTGAATATGAGACTGGCTGACATCAATTTCGGTCAACAACTGCAGGGAAGTACCTACCGCTTTACCATCAACGGTACAACGCTTGAAGCTTCGAGTAATGATACGCTCTCTTCTGTTATAAACCGAATCAACTCCAGTCAAGCAGGCGTAACAGTATCCTATTCTTCGCTTAAAAATAGTTTTACGATAGAATCTAAGACAATGGGTGCCGGTATAGGCATTGAAATGAAGAATGATGTCGGCAACCTGCTTTCTTCTATGTTCGGTGTTGGCAGCAGCGGCAGTGCTGTAAGTATGGCTTTAAAAAATGAGAAAATTTATGCTGAAAATGCCACGGCTTTTACCGATATAAAAAGTGGTGATTTTAAAGTAACTGTAAATGGTACAGCAGTTGCCATTTCATTACCTGAAAAAACAGATAAAACTGATTACACTGCGCAAGAGGCAGTTGACTATATTAACGCCGAGCTTGAAAAGAGGGCAGGCGTTGATGCAAACGGAAACGCCAATATAAAATTAGGTTTAAACGGTTCTCAAGTTACTTTAACCGCATCAAAAGGTTATAATGTTGAATTTTCAGCAGAAAATGCGGGCAGTTCCATTACAACAGCACTTGGTTTTACTGCAGACCAAAACCAACGTGCTACAGACACAACATTGATGAGCGATTTAGGCATGACTTCCGGTATCATACAAATTGGTACACAAACAATCGATTTAAGCAGCTATACAACTTTTGCAGATTTCAAAGCGGGTTTAACAGCGGCACTCGGTTCAAATGGTACAATTGTCTTTGACGAAAACATGGGTACGCTGGGTATTATGAGTGTGAGTGCTAGTAACTTTTCTGTTACAGGTACAGATGCAGCAGGTAAGGCGGCTATGGAAAAGCTGTTTGGCTCAGGTAGTATGGAGTTTAACAGCACTGCTGTTGCAACAGCGAAAGCAGCTGGTCAAAATGCTGTTCTCAGTGTAAATGGCACTGAAATTGTACGTAACAGTAATAACTTTACGATTGACGGCTTAAATATTGAATTGCTTCAAGAATTCAATAAAACGGGCGATGTTACACAAAAGATTGATGTAAATACCACACGCAACACAGAACAAATCTATAAAGGAATTGAAAGTTTTGTTGCCGAATACAACAAGCTTATCGAAAAGCTAAATGGCTTGATTGATGCCCCTGCCGACTACAAGCAGTACCCCCCGCTTACTGCAGAGCAGAAAAAAGAGATGAGCGAAAAAGAGATTGAGCTGTGGGAAGAAAAAGCAAAGAGCGGCCTTGTTCGAAAAGATGATATAATATCGGGACTCCTCAGCGATATGCGCATGTCTCTTTATCAAAAACCCGATTCTGCAAGTATGGCACTGTATGAAATCGGTATTACAACCTCTACTAACTGGAAAGATAAAGGACAATTGGTTATCAGCGACCCAGAGGCGTTCAAGTTTGCGTTGGCATCAAATCCTGAACAAGTACAAGAACTTTTTACAAATGCCGAAAATGGCTTGGCAAAACAACTCAACAATATCATTGATAAAACGGCAAAAGCAAGCAGCGGCTCACCCGGTTCGTTGGTTGCCCTTGCAGGTATCAAAGGTGCACAGTTTGATAAGACCAGTTCCCTTGACAAACAGCTCAAAAGTATTGATGACAGAATCAGTAATTTAAAAAGGACATATGAAAAAGAGCATGCAAGGTACTGGAAGCAATTTAACGCAATGGAGAAAATGGTTGCCAGTATGAACCAGCAAAGCTCATGGTTGTCGCAACAGTTCTCATGATAAAAACGAGGTGAAGATTTCATGATGAATCCTTATGAAAAGTATAAACAGCAGTCTGTCATGACAATGACACAAGGCGAAATGGTGGTTCGGCTGTATGAAGAGATTATCAATCAGTTAAGCAGAGCGGTCAACTGTATCCGCGAAAAAGATATTGAGGGTACCAATGCCTCTTTGCAAAAATGCCAAAGAATCATTAATTATCTGAAATCTACGCTGAATTTTAAGTATGAAGTTTCTAGCAATCTTTCAAGTCTTTATGATTTTTTTAATGAACAGATTATTAAAAGTAACTTAAAAAAAGATACCCAGCCAATCGAAGAAATTTTACCGCTGGTGTCTGAATTAAAGGATACTTTTGCACAGGGCGAAAGGCTTTCACGTATGCAGCAGTAATTTGTTGACAAGCCTGTTTTAAAAAGAAAAAGTTCTGCAGCTGCAGAACTTTTTTCTTTTTACCTTAATTTTTGTAGGAAAGTGTCGATTTAAAGATTGAAGATAATTATGAATATCCGATGAAATTCGGGGAGGATAGATTATGAAACGATATTTAGCTTTCTTTTTGGCACTGGTTTTGGTGTTTACCGTTCCCGATGCAACGTTTAAAACAATGGCAGCCATTACATCCAATGTACCCGAAGTAAGGTTTATAGGCAGTGAAACAGCAACGGCTGCCGACGTAATCGAGGGTAACGGTGCAGAAGTGTTTATAGGCACATCAACCCAGTATACCATTGGTGAACCTCCGTTTATTATTCAAGATAAAAGCGGTACAGCTGTAACAGATAAAATTATCTATAATAACGCTACAAAAAGCTTTAGCACCCAAAAAGGCGCTGCAGGTTCAGGCATGGCGTCGTATTCCATAACAGCAAACTTTTTTGCCATTACTGCTACAGGCACGGCATTAGAGAGTTGGAACGGCGGCGCTATGGCAATCGACGTAACAAGCCAAAGCCGTATGGCAATCCTTGAAAAGAGTAGCATCAAAATTAAAGCAAAAGATGAGGAAAGCAACGAAGGCAACGTAATCTTTGAGGTTGTGGGTACGCCTACGGGTGCTTTTTCGCGCTATGTTTCCGGTGCAACGATATCTGGACAAAGAGTACCAGATGGAAGAGACCCTAAGCCACTTGAGGTGAACTTTTGGGATGGCAGCTCTGGGAGCCAAAAAACCGACATCAAACTGCTGCTTTACACCAAACAAGGTACTGTAATACCCAATTCTGATCCGGAGAAAAAACAATATAAAGTTACTAAAGACACTACCTACGAAATTGTATTCAGCACGGCTCCATCCAACCCGATGATTTTGCGTGTGTGGACTGCGAAAGCCGCTGCGGATCAGCTCGCAAAAGCGGTAGTAAACGATATTACAAAAAGAAACTATGTTATACTCAATAAAAATGATGATTACAGTTGGATTACCACCGATTTTAAACTGGCAACCGAGGTGCCGTATTTTGGTGCAAAATTTGATATTGATTGGGTATGGGAGCCCAATAAAGACGAGTCCTACGGAGCTGCGGCAATTGAAAAAATTGATAACGACGGCAGTACCGATGATCAAAACAAATTAATAAAAACGACACGTGCAAAGGTGCATAAGCAAGAATCCGATGTAAAAGGCATGCTAAAAGCCAAAATTACATGTCTTATCGACGGAAAGCCAGTTTTAGATGATAGCGGCAAGCCGGTTGAGGCGCTAGCAGACGTACCAATTATAGTAAAAGGCAAGGGCAGACCTGCCTATATTAAACTGCTAACACAGCAAGTTGGCGGGCAAGACCCTACCGACATTGCGCCCAAAGACCCCGATAAAATTGAAAATATACCTAAAAATATGGATGTTTACGATAACTCGGTGTCCGGTGCAGACAAAACTAAACTCCCTTATCGTTTTTATTCCACCATGTATATGGGCGAAAAAAATGCAGCTGCTGAGTATGTCATTATTTCTTGTGATGACCCCGAAGTACTGGATTTATTTTTAGATGGGCAGCCTGCTGCTTATGTTTACAACACCAAGGTTAACAACCCTAACCCTAAGGGAGTTGGCAGCCTTGACCTCGAAATCGTAGCTGCGAAAGAGGGTAGCACACGCATCGTCTTCGATTTTTATTGCAAAGGCTTTGGCGGTAAGATAGAAAAATACCAAACAATTACAACCCCCATTATTTCTGTGCAAGACTCAACACCGCGTAAGGATGCTACGCTTGCATCGCTTACCATGCGCCGTAATAACAGTAAGCTATTTGGTTTGATAGAGGGCGAAGAGTTCGATTACGGTTTTTCACCGGAAAAAACCCAATATCAGGTAGAAGTCCCTTTTAGAGATACAGACCAGGTAACTTTAACCCCTGTTTTAAATGATAAAAAAGCAGACAGAAATATAAGCTACGAAATCATTTATGAATATAACAGTGATACTCCGGTTGTGGATTCCGGCAATCCAGGCAGCCCATCTACGGTTAAAAGCGGAGACAAAATTACAATTAAGTTGCCTAACGAGGGCGATACTGCTACAGTCCGCCTTACAACTACGGCACAGAATCCATCCATAAAAATGATTTATAAACTTGAAATTACACGAGCTTATAAGAGTATTGATTCAACACTGAAAGAACTAAAAGTTTCAGACAGCAATGATAAGACGATGAAAAATTTGCTGACAGGCTTTAAGGGCGATAAAACAAGCTATGAAATATCTGTGCCATACAGAGTGAAGCAGGCACTGGTTGAGGCTACCCCCAATTTTATTGAGGCAAAAGCCGAAATAATCAGTCCCGAAGCAAAAAAAGAAAATTTATTCAGCAAAACTGAAAATTTAATTGACTTAGGGTATGGTGAAGGTGTTAACCCTACCAATATTAAAGTGTTGGTCACGGCGGAAAACAGCGACTATAAAACCGAATATCAAGTTGCGGTACGTCGGCTAGACCCAAGCACAATTGCTACGTTGGACGATTTGGTTATCACAGATAATGCCGAAAAGCCCATACCTTTTACGCCAAAGTTCAACAAAACTACTTTGGTTTACGAAATGAACATCCCCTATGCTACCGATAGCATTAAAATTAAAACAAAACCTACCGACAACACCGTCAGTTCCATTCAGGCAAGAGATATTCACAAAAGTAGCGATGAGCAAAAACAATGGGTAGACCTTACACCGGATGTTCTTTCGGCAAAAATACCTGTGGATTGCGGTACAGATGAAAAACCGGCATTTACTATTCCAATCAAAGTGACGGCAGAAGACGAAAAAACAGTAGTCACTTATGAGTTGGAAATCGTAAGGGAATTGCCGAGCGATGAAGCTGCACTTGCTTCGTTGGATATTGTAGATCAAAACAAAAAGAATATCGAATACGATTTTTATCCCGACATTATGAAGTATACCGTTCCAACCGCTTATGAGTCGGAAAGTGTTATGTTTACACCAAAGGCAGTTTTTGCTACACCGCACGAAATTACTATAAACGGCAAAAGAATTAAAAACGGCGAGCAAAGCCGTGCCTATAAACTGGAAAAATATCCTAACATAACAAAGTTTGAAGTTAAAGTAACAGCCGAAGATCAGAAAACAGAGAAAACTTATCTCTTGGATATTGCCAGAGCGAAACCCAGCTCCGATAACCTGCTGAAAAGTTTAGCAATAACAGGGCTCAAAGAGTTTAAGCCTGTTTTTGTACCAAGCAAACAAAACTATAAAGGCTCTATTGCAGATGGAGGTAAATCGGTTGTTGTGACTGCTACAGCCAATCACCCCTATGCAATTATTAAAATTAACGGCAAAAAAGCTGAAAGCGGCAAGCCCTTTGAAGCAATTGATGTTGTAGAGGTCGACAGCGAAATCAACATCGAGGTTATCGCACAAAACGGTACGGATAAGCGCGTTTACAATGTGAAATTGACCAACGAAAACCTAATTGATAAAAGCAGTAATGCCGACCTACGCAGCTTAGAAGTTAAAGAAGGCTACATGTCGCCCGAATTTAAGCCATCTATTTCCACATACGAAGTATCGGTGAAAGATGAGACCTCGTTTGTCGATATTATTCCGCGTGCCGATGACAGAATGGCGAAGGTTCGAGTGCTGGCGGGTACCAAAGAAATTGGTGATGACGACGGAGATTATTCTGAAGCAATCGAAAACGGCGAGAATAATTTTACCGTTGAGGTTACATCACCCGATAAAACTAAGGTGAAAGAATATAAAATCAATGTTTTCCGCGGTGATGAGGAAAAGCAAGGCTTGCTAAAACCCATTACGCCGGATATAATTGATTTTAAAGGTTCCGACAATATTGTAGTGGATATTACAAAATACCCAATAGTATCCGCTGAAGTATTCAACGAACTCAAAAAGTATCCGAAAAAAGTAATTACTTTTGTGGGCAACGATTATTCATTGCAGTTTAAAGCGCGTGATATCAAAAAGTTGATTCCGCATGAAAAAGTGTACGACTTTTCAATGGCGTTTACTTCGCCGGATGAAGATGCGATTTACGATATTATGGATGAAAAATCAGCAAACGATAAGCTGGAACCGGTTATGGTCTATTTTAGGCATCATGGTCAGTTGCCTGCGCCTGCTGTTTTTACACTAAGTCTTGGTCAAAAATATAAGAACAAAAAATTGTATTGGCATTATTATAACAAAGAACGTGATAGAATTGATTATTACGGTTATTTCAATACCAATTCAAAGGGTACATTTGCTGTTCAGATAGACCATTTTTCAACCTATTTTATTACAATAAGAATTGTAGCTGGCTCAGAAAATAAGAGTGGTGCAAGCGGTAAAGCAAGTGACAATATCGGTAATGTAAGCCGCATTAATCCAGATACAGGTAAAAATTGCGGAAAGATGAATACAGGAGGAAATCAGCCATGAGAAAAGTCTTGATTTCTGTTCTTGTTTTATTAGTACTTGCTGCAGTTGCAGCGGGCGCATACATTTTTATGGGTAACGCGCCTGCTGCTGAACAGCCCACAGAACCTGTAAATGTTGTGTTTAATGATATTCGCGGGCCGATGGTGCCGACAGGCTCAGAGGCAGATGATAGCTTTTACGAGGTGTCTCTTGCCTTGCAGCATGCCTACGGCCAAAATGAGGATACTGTTGGCTGGCTGCAAATTCCCAACACAGATATTAACAACAGCGTGCTGCAGTCCAATAACAACATGTATTATCTGCGGCGAAACGAAAAGAAAGAGGACGATATCTACGGATGTTACTACACAGATTACGCGTCCGAATTCGAAAGCAGACAAGCACTGTCTGCAAATACGGTTATTTATGGCCACAGCGATTTAAAGGATAACCCGGATGGGCCTCGATTTTCGCAGTTGTTTCGTTTTGCACAAAAAGAGTTTGCCGAAAAGAACCGCAGCATATTCTTTTCTATCCCCAGCGAACAAATGGAGTGGCAAATCTTTGCTGTATTCTATACCGATTTGGGCTTTGAATATATCAACCCCGATTTGGATGGAGGCAGTTTGACTGCAATGGCAAACGAGGCAAAGGCACGGTCTCTTTACGATTACGGAGTTTCTATCTATCCCAACGATAAGATACTTACCCTATCTACCTGCAGCGTTAAATACGGCGAGCGCCGTGACCAACGTTTTGTTGTTATGGCAAAACTGCTACCTGCCGATAAAAAAGCGGAGGAGGCAGAAGAGTTAAAAGATAATCCAAACCCGAAGCAGCCTGATTTTGCTTCGGAAAAATAAAGGGGGAGAATCATGCTGTACAATAATATAGAGTTTAAAGCAATGCAAAGCAGTCTGGACGCTCTTTGGATGAAGCAAAGAGTTATCAGCGACAATATTTCAAATTATGAAACTCCTGGTTATAAAGCAAAAACAGTCACATTCCAAAATGTGCTCAGTGATGCAGTGCGTTCAGAAGGCGGTAAAGGTAAATATCATTTTCAAGCTACAGTTGATGCAAATTCGGACACTTCTTCTCGTCCCGACGGCAACAATGTCAATATGGAAAAAGAAACAATCGAGTTGTGGAAGACCTATGCACAGTACTCATACTTGTCTCAAAAAATGACAGGCCAGTTTAAAAATATTCGTTACGTCATCAATCAGGCAATGAAATAAGGAGGTTAAAAAATGGGGTTTCTTAATTCGTTAAATATTGCAGGTTCAGCACTTACAGCTGAGCGCTTTCGTACCGATATTATTCTTCAAAACTTGGCAAACAGTTCAACAACAAGAACAGAGAACGGCGAGCCTTACCGTAGAAAACAGGTTGTTTTTGAAGAGAGAGGGATGACTTTCGGTAAAAGCCTTGAGCGAGAAATGGATAAAATCAATTCGGGCGGTGTAAGAGTAGCTGAAGTTATTGAAAGTCAAGATCCGTTTATTCCTGTTTACGATCCCACTCATCCTCACGCAAATGACGATGGCTATGTTATGATGCCAAATGTAAACAGAGCAGAAGAACAAGTAGATTTAATGGCTGCAACAAGAGCATACGAAGCAAATACCACTGCCCTCAATGTGGTAAAAGCAATGGCCCTTAAAGCACTTGAAATTGGTAAATAATACACAATAATAAAAAAACAGATTATACAATATAATCTGTTTTTTTGATTTTATTAAAATAATTTTGTTTATTAGTGAAAAATTGTGAGAGAATTTGTAAATTACAAAATATTTTTGTAATTATTTACATTTACAAAATTTAACTATATAATCCATAAAAAATTAACAATATTCATAAAATATGTATAATACATACATTATTTTGGCGATATCTAAGAGAAAATAAAAAATAAATGTATATATTGTGGCTATATTTAAAATTTTTTTTTACATTTTTTTATTATTTTTATCGACAAATATTGACACTTGCTGTTTTGTGGTTTATAATTTCTTTTAACAGCTATTTTTGTAAATAGTATAGACAGCTTAGTGCGCACATAATTTGTATAGTTTTCAGGTTTAGGCATTGCGTCCATGAATTCTTATATCAGTAAATCAATTTTAGATTTGCTTAAAAAGTGCACACGAAAAATATTTGAAATTAGAAAAAGGCAGGATTAACGAAAGTTAATTGCGCAAAGCTATAGGGTCTAAGTTCTTCGGAATATGACAGCCAGTTACCTACATACTTCGGTACTTATATACATTGTAAGTGCTTATGTTTGGTATGCACTGTTTTAGAATGAAAGAACTTGCCTTATATCTTCTAAATAATTAAGTAAGGATATTAGGTGGGGAAATGCAAATGAATATGTATCGAAAAAAGAAAAGTTGATTATTATCGTAATAAAAAATTATTATGATAGTGACAACTTTTTTCTTTGTTTTTTTTCATTTGACGAATTTTTATTACTTCAATATGGAGGAATAGTCATGTTTATCGTACCAATCTCTCAAATGCCGTCGATTGAACCCATTCAAAAAAGTGCGGCTCAGGTTACACAACCCGAAAACGGTGCAGGTATGCCGTTTAAGCAAATATTTGAAGAAGCGATTAACAATCTGCGCGAAACACAAGCACAATCTAACGAAGATGCATATAGGCTTGCTATGGGGCAGGCGGATGATCTTCATACCGTGGTAATAAACTCAGAAAAAGCTGCAACAGCGTTAGAGCTTACAGTTCAACTTACATCTCGAGCTGTTTCGGCGTATAACGAAATTATGAGGATGCAGATTTGATACGAGCTCGTAGCCCTGCGTTATTGTTTTTGTCAAAAGACAGAAACACAAAATACATAATTGATAGTTTGGGTGAAATATGGTTGAACAAGTAAAAAAGGGAATTCATACAACAAAAGAATACTGGGCAAAGCAAACAAAAAAGAAAAAGATAATTCTTGCTGGGTCTGCCGCTGGTATTATTCTATTTGCAATCATTGTTGCTGTTCTGTTTAATTTAGCAAATGTTCCCTATAGTGTTTTATATCCGGGAATGAGCCCAGAAGAAAGTGCAGAGGTTTTTGCAGCGCTGCAAAGCAGATCGGTTCCTGTGCAACGCAACGCTGAGGGCGAAGTATTGGTGCCAAAAGACCAGGTAGGTAATGCAATGTTGGATATGGCGGCACTGGGTTACCCGAAAACCACATTACCTTTCGATATTTTTTCTAACAATGCCGGTTTTACAACAACCGAGTTTGAAAAAAAACAATACCTGCTCATGAATTTGCAGGATAGAATCGAAAGAACCTTAAAACAAATGAACGGTGTAAAAAACGCCGTAGTTACACTGAATGTTCCGCAAGAAAGTACCTACGTGTGGGAGGAAGAGAAGAAAAAAAGCACAGGCTCAGTATCACTAAGTCTCCTCCCGGGATACACTATGGCTCCCGAAAAAGTATCTGCCATAAAAAAGCTTGTAGCATCCAGTGTTCCCCAGCTACTCCCCGAGGATGTTACTATCATTGATTCAGAGACAATGAAAGAAATGGCATCTTCAGAAGATAGTAAAGACAGCGGTTTGCTTGGTTTAGAAAGGCTTGGATTTGAAGCCGAAGTTGAAAAGAAAATGGAAGAAAAGGTTCTGAAAGTTCTTTCACTCGGTTATGGTCCGGAGGACTTAATGGTTTCTGCTACGGTGGTCATTGACTACGACCGTATGATAACAGAAAACATGCAGTATGTTCCCGAGACAAACGGAGACGGGATTAAGCAAAAAGTGGATGAAAAATACGCCATGGATAAAAACCAGGCGGCAAAAGGCGTACCGGGTGAAGAAAACAACACCGATATTCCCGTGTATGTCGATCAAGATGGAGACGGAACGCTCGACTACGTAGACTATTCCAAAAATGTTGATTATTTGGTAAGTTACATAAAACAACAGATTGAGAAAGATTACGCTCAGCTGAAAACGGCTTCCATAGCCATCACGGTGAAAGACAGCAATCTTACTCCGCAAAAAAAAGAGGCGCTAATCGAAACAGCTTCCAAAGCTGCTAACGTTGCACCAGAAAATATCTCTGTGAATAACTTTATAATAGATAACGGCAACGCCGTACCCGCAAGTGGCGGAGCAATTAACAAGATCTTGCAGTCTAAACCGTTCTGGATTGCGGGAGCAGTAGCAGTTCTTGCCCTGATTATCACTATCATACTGCTTCTTACCCGCAAAAAGAAGGTTAAAGAGGAAGAAACAACAGAGCAGGAGATGCCTGAAATTGAAATTCCCAAATTGGATGTTTCGGCAATGCAGAAAGAAGTTGACGAACACCGCAAAGCTTTACGTGAGCAAGCTAAGGCGTTTAGCTCGAAAGACAATGCAATAACCGATGAAGTGCGTGAATTCTCTCAAACCAACCCTGAAATTACTGCAGCGTTGATTAGAGCATGGCTGAAGGAGGGCGAGTAGCTGTGGCAGTGAGAACATTAACACCGGTTGAAAAGGCAGCAGCTGTCGTCATAGCATTGGGCGCAGAAAATGCTTCGCAGGTTTATAAATACCTTCATGAAGACGAAATTGAAGTTTTGTCTTTAGAAATATCCAAAATGAGTACCCTGCCTGCCGAGGATATGAAGGAAATAATTGAGGATTTCTACGGACTTTGTGTTACGCAAAAGGTTATGACCGAGGGCGGTATTGAATACGCAAGAGACGTGCTTGAAAAAGCCTTTGGTCAGCAGCAAGCACTTTCGCTGATGGAGCGTGTTTCAAAATCTTTACGTACAAAGGCGTTCAATTTCATCCGCAAGGCAGACTACAAAAGCCTTATGAATATTATTCAAAACGAGCATCCGCAAACAGTCGCATTGCTTTTATCTTATGCCAGAGCGGATCAAGCATCCATGATTATACAAGAACTCCCCAAGGATAAGCGAATTGATGTTGTAGAGAGAATCGCAAAGCTTGATAGAGCCTCTCCCGAGATTATCAACCTTGTGGAAAGAGAACTCGAGAAAAAGTTTGCCGCTATCGTCTCGGTAGATTTGATGGAAATTGGCGGACTCAATTATGTGGCAGATATTATGAACCATGTCGACCGCAGTACTGAGAAAAATATCTTTGATGAACTTAACAATAAAGATCCGCAGCTTGCCGAGGATGTCAGAAAGCTGATGTTTGTTTTCGAAGATATCACGTTCCTCGACAATATGTCGATACAGCGCTTTATCAGAGAAGTCGATACCAAAGACCTCGCGGTTGCGCTCAAAGCCGCAAACCCAGATGTATCTGCAGTTATTTTCCAAAACATGTCGAAGAGAATGCAGGAGACTATTCGCACCGATATCGAGTACCTGCATAATGTAAGGCTGCGTGATGTGGAAGAGGCACAGCAGAAGATTGTTTCCATTATTCGCAGACTGGAAGAAGAAGGTGAACTGGTAATCTCCAAGGGAGGAAAGGATGACATCATTGTCTAAGATTATAAAATCTGTTAATGCGATTGAAGATGGACGAACTGTAACACTCTGCGACGTTGACATTCTTACTTCAAATCTTAAAACAGATGATGCCGACCCTGCTACAAACCATAAGCAAGGCAACTTGGATATCGACGTACAGATTACCCAAATCAAAACAGTAAGCGAATCGATATTGAACCGGGCAAGAGCAGATGCTGACAACCTGATGTCTCAGACCATGGACATGTTGAGTACACAAAGAGAGGCTATGCTGTGCGAAGTAAACGAGCAGGCAGAGCAAATTCACAAACAGGCATATGACGAGGGAAGAGCCGCCGGTATGCTTGATGGGCTGCATTCTTTTGATGAGGAACTTTCGCAAATAAGAGCAGCAGTAGCGCAGTTGCAGGTTAAGCAGAAAGAACAAATTGCTGCATTGGAAGAGTCTATCGTTACGATAGCGCTTGATGTTGCAGAAAAAATCTTAAACAAACGCATTACACAAGATGAAACTGAGATGGAAAGCTTAGTGCGGGCAGCGATAGCGGCAGACAAAGGAAAAAGCCGAATTACCGTAGAATTGTCCAAACAAATGCCGGTGCTTATAGCATCCTTGCAACAAAAACTCGATTCGCTGAAGTGCTCAAACTGTGATGCAATGGAGTTAAAGGCTGCTGACCTCCCTGTAGGTGCCTGTCGAATCGAATCGGAAGACGGTATCATAGATGCATCCATTTGGGCTCAGCTTGAAAATTTAAAAGCCCAGTTAGAAAATATTGATTCTTAAATTTTATGATGATTCAGAAAGTGCGGTGATGGGATGGACCTTTCAAGGGTAAGACAGACAATAAAATCAGCCGACCTGTATACTCGAATGGGACGAATTGATAAGATTGTCGGTATGACCGTGGAAGCTACAGGCCCTGCATGCAATATCGGTGATGTATGCCATATCGAATATCAGGGTGGCACCGCACTTGCAGAGGTTGTCGGTTTTAAAGAAAGCAAGGTTCTTCTAATGCCGTATGAGGAAATTGAGGGAATCGGCTACGGAAGCCTTGTCACAAATACAGGCGATAAATTAAAAATTAAAATGAGCGATGACTTGATTGGCAGAACCGTTGACGCAATGGGCATTCCCATTGATGGCGGACCGCCAATCCAAGCAGATCAATTTTATTCAATTAACGGAACACGCTCCAATCCTATGGACCGCCCCCGAATCGACACGGTCATTCAAATGGGTGTCAAGGCAATAGACGGAATGCTCACCATTGGCAAAGGTCAAAGAATGGGAATATTTGCAGGCAGCGGAGTTGGCAAAAGTACATTGATGGGTATGCTTGCAAAAAATGTAAAAGCCGATGTAAACGTAATAGCACTGGTAGGCGAAAGAAGCCGTGAGGTTGTGGAGTTTATTAAACGCGACCTTGGCGAAGAAGGCGCCAAACGTTCGGTTTTGGTGGTTGCAACCTCCGACCAACCCGCTATGATGCGAGCAAAGTGTCCGCTTACCGCAACAACCATTGCAGAGTACTTTAAAGACCAAGGGAAAGATGTACTTTTGATGATGGATTCCCTTACCCGTTTTGCAATGGCACAGCGTGAGATAGGGCTCAGTATTGGAGAACCCCCTGTTGCACGTGGATATACACCATCCATCTACTCTGCAATGCCAAAATTGCTGGAGCGTTCCGGTAATTTTGAAACAGGTTCCATTACCGGTATTTATACCGTTTTGGTAGAGGGCGATGACTCAAACGAGCCAATTTCCGATACCGTTCGCGGCATTATAGACGGCCATATCATGCTGTCTCGAAAAGTAGCCATGAAAAATCATTATCCTGCTATCGAGGTTCTTTCAAGCGTAAGCCGTTTGATGAATGATATATCGGATAAAGAGCATAAAGATGCTGCGGCAAAAATCCGCAGGCTGTTATCTATCTACGAGGCAAATGCAGATTTGATTTCTATAGGTGCTTATAAAAGCGGCTCTAACCCCGAACTTGATTATGCAATTACTCGAATTGATGCAATTAACCAGTTTTTACAGCAGGGTGTGGATGAAAAATACAGTTTTGAAGAAACGGTTGAACAAATGAAACAGCTTGTTGAATAGGAGAGGGAACAGTGAAAAAGTTTCAATTTTCCTTAAGCAGAATGCTAAACTTCCGCGAGCAATTGTTAGAGAAAGAAAAGAATTCGTTAAATCAACTTCTTATACAAAAAAACACATTGGATCAACATATTTTAGATATAAAAGAGCAGCTTGAACAAGCAGCAACTCAATTGGAACAAAAAACACGAGAAGGTACAGTTATTACTGAATTGCGGTTGCTGACTTTTACACTCGAAAATGGCAAAAAACAACTTAAGCAATTACATAAAGACCAAATGCTGCTTAATTCAACAGTAGAACTTCAACGTAAATCAGTGGTGCAAGCTTCTCAACAAGTTACAAAACTTGAAAAACTAAAAGAAAAACAGTGGGAAGAGTACCAGTACGCTTTAGCAAAGGCAGAAGAAGCATTTATATCAGAGCATGTCGCATCTACGTTGATTCGACAGACCAATTCTTAAAGAAAAGGTTTGTCCATCATATTAATTTTTGCGAAGGGAGGTGAAGATGATGGATGTAAACATGTCCACACAGGCGGTTACGGCAAGAGATATTGCGGCTGGTAAAGCAGGTGTTTCGGGCGGGCAGAAAACCGGCGAGGCAGGCGGCTTTATGGAACTGATTATGCAACTGTGCGGCTCGGTAAAATGTGGCCAGCAGGTACCTGCGGCACAAGCTCAAGATGGTTTGCTCGAGGCATTTAAGAAAAAGATGACGCAAGAAACACCTACTGATGCATTGCAGATGATTGTACAAATGCTGATGATGAACCCTGAATTTGCAGCAGAAAATTTGCAGATGCCAGAAGACCTTTCTGCAATGACAGAACAGCTTGCAGCAATCGGTTTGGATGTCCCCCAATTAACACAATTGTTAAGTGCGCAGGAAGAACTTTCACCTGAAATGCTCAAGATGCTGGAATCTTTGCAGCAAAGTACACCTGCTTTCACGGTGGTTAAAAGCGAAGAGCAATCTGCTCAGCCGCAAATACAGCCACAGCAGGATGCTTTTGCAGGGCAGAACGAGTTCCAAAATGCAGTAGCCAAGGCACAGTCAATGATAAGCAGCAAAACATCTGCACGTGAAGTAAAAGAGGAGAAACCTCTTAATGTTGAGACCTTGCAAAAAGATGTGGATGCAGGGAAATATCTTGGAGCAGCAGTATCTGCGCACCCGAATGCAATCAGTAGCAATACGACAGTAGAACATGTTGATACCTCAAAAGTACAATCACCGCAAGATGTTTTTACTCAGGTAAAAACAGGTTTAGAGCAGGGAATTCAATCCGGCAAAAGTGAGTTTGTTATTAAACTAAAACCGGAGGGTTTAGGTGAAATAACAGTGCATATGGTATCAAACGGCAGCAAAATTGCGCTGAACATTGTTACCTCAAACACGCAAACAGAAAGGCTGCTCAACAGCGAACTTGTTAATCTCAGAAGCGTTCTTCGTCCGATGAATGCAGAAGTTCAGCAGATAACCAGCCAAAGCAACCATCCATTCGATTCCGCAACCTATCACCAAAGCTTATTCCAGCAGCAACAGCACCAAAGTGCCTATTATAACCGCGGCGGCAAAAACCACCCAGCTTTTCGTCAATTCGAAACATCTGAAGAAAGCGCATTTGTACCGCAGAATAGTTATACGGTTGGCACTTCAGCACTCGATCAATATATCTAGCTGAAATGAGCAATTCTCAGAGAGGAGGAATACAATGGATTATACAAGCGGCGTCTACGGTACAGGTAATAATTCCTACAGCAAGTCAAGAACCAATACAGAACAAGCAAAAGAAGCAAAAAAGAGCGGACAAGCAATTGATGCAGTTTACGCCGACCCAAAAGAAAAGCAGGTTTCTGTAGATAATTTTTTGCAGCTTATGATTGCCCAGCTAAAAAATCAAGATTTTACAAACCCTGTTGATGACACGCAGTATGTTACGCAGCTTGCCCAGTTTGCAACAATGCAGCAGATGCAAGAGCTGGCGTACCATTCAAAATCAAACTTTATGATGTCTTTGGTGGGTAAGGATGTTACGGTTGCAAAGTTATCCTACGGCGGTAAAGTAGATAAAGTGATTGCACCGGTTGAGAAAATTTCTTTTGTTGGCAATGAGTTCAAGATTTTCGTTAAAGGAAAAGAATACAACATTGACCAGCTTATGGAAATTCACGGAACACCAACGGAAGAAAGTAGCAAACCACAGGTAGATCCTTCGAAATACACGATACTTCCCAAAAATAAAACGGATAAATCGGTAGAGTTGGAATGGCCTGTGCCTACGCAAGATGAATTGATAGCCTCTAAGCTCAAATACACCGTTTATTACTCTACCGGCTCTGCATTTGATACGGTGGAAGAAGTAAAATCCGGTATCCGCTTTGGCGAATCAGAGCGCAGTGGTTTAACAAAAGAAATTATCACAGATCTTGAACCTGATACCACTTACTTTATCAATGTTATTGTTAAAGACGGTAACGGCCAAGAAACAGTTTACCAAAAGGCCACAGTTGCCACAAAAAAGAAAGGTGAGTAACAGTATAGGAGGCTGAGACAGGTATGGATCCTCTTTTTTACAACCGATTTACTGTTGTCACAGGTACTCCTCAAACGCCTGCAACTCACGACAATCAACCAAAAACAGGTTCTCAACCAGAGGGAGTATCGTTTCGCGACATTCTGCAGCAGCAGATTAGGGCGAACAGCAGTTTAGAATTTTCAAAGCATGCAGTAAACCGTGTGGTGCAGCGCAATATCGATATCTCTGAAAGCAAAATGGCTCGCCTAAACGAGGGCGTTCGTATGGCAGAAGAGAAAGGGCTTAATGAGCCGCTTATACTTGTAGACTCCACAGCGTTTATTGTAAATGTAAAAAACAATACAGTTATTACAACTGTAAGCAGCAACGATTTAAAAGGAAATGTATTCACCAATATCGACGGTACCGTAATTATTTAGCCGGACCTTTTTAGGAAGCTAAAATTTCATCTTGACTGACTGATGGATGAAACGGTATTCAAAAAAAGGAGAGTAATCAGTATGGTTCGATCCATGTATTCGGGCGTTTCGGGCATGAAAGCCCATCAAACCAGAATGGACGTTATCGGTAATAACATTGCAAACGTTAACACATACGGGTTTAAAGCAAGCCGTGCATCTTTTAAGGATGTTTACTATCAAACTATGAGCGGCGCATCGGCGGGTACAGCAGTACGCGGTGGTACCAACGCAAGCCAGGTAGGCTACGGTTCTAAAATAGGCAGCGTAGATGTTCTGCAAACAAGATCTACCCTGCAGATGACCGACAACGGTATGGATGCCGCCATTACAGGCGAGGGCTTTTTTCAGGTGCAGGATCCCGACGGCAACACCTTTTATACCAGAGCAGGTTTGCTCAATGTCGACTCGGCAGGTAACCTTGTAGATTCTAACGGTAACTTTGTGTTGGGCGTTTCGGGCAGCCCGCTTGGTAAAGCACCTTCCAACGAAAAAATTCAACTGATGATTCCGTCCGTTCCGCCTACCCCTGCAAACGTACAAGAAATCATCAACGGTGTTAAATTTACATTCAATGCTCAAAATTCCACCAAAGACGGCAACGTCACCTTTAACTTTATGACAGATGACAGCCTCCCCGGCGGTGTTGATGTCAGCGTACGTAAAGATGAAATGACATCATCGGCTATAACCGTTCGTGTAAATAAAAATGCCACATTTACGAGTATGGATGATTTTACAGCAAAAATGAACGCTGCAGTCACCGAGGCAAACGGAGGTAAACCTCATCCGGGCGGAAGCTTCAGCATTACTACCGACCCTGCTACAGGGTTGTTCCCGGCTGGGGGATTGACCGGTGCAGAGCTTGTCGGCAAGGATTTTGATGTAAAAATGGGCAGCCTTGTAGGTATTCCGAATGAAGGTATCTTTGGCGGGATGAAATTTAAAGGTACCAGCACCAGCCCGATGTTTGATTCTACCGGAAACATGACATTCGCTGCAACTTACACCTCTCCCGCCACAGCAACCGACCCGGAGGGATGGAAAATTACTGCAACAGATGCCGCCGGTAAAGTCTATACAGGCCATGTCACCACACTGATGACGGGAGCCGGTTCGGTACGTTTAAAGGCAACCGCACCAACAGATGACGGCACTTATTTGGAAATGACTCATCCCGGACTGAACGCCATGAACAAAAAATATAACGCAGATAATGGTAAATTACCCGAAGATCCTATTTCTGGTGGGGATAGTTTTGCTGCTCCGGCAGGTGGTATTACGGCAAACCCCGCTAAAAAATCCAACGACCTTGGACTGATGAGCAAACCCATTGTGCTTGCAAACGGTACAGAGGGCGGTGCGCAAACGGTAGCCGATCTTTCCAGCATCGCAATCGGTGCAGATGGCGTAATCGAAGCGGTTCATCCTGTACACGGCAGGCTTCAGCTTGGCAGGTTGGATATTGTAACTTTTGAGAACCCGCAGGGTCTTGAACAAGTAGGTAACTCTTATTTCTCCGCTACGGGTAACTCGGGTACAGCAAACTACTGCCAACCCGGTACTTCAGGCTCGGGCGCATTGGCTGCAGGTTCGCTTGAGATGTCCAACGTTGACCTTTCCAAAGAGTTTTCTGATATGATCATTACACAAAGAGGGTTCCAAGCGAACTCCAGGCTTATTACAGTTTCTGATGAAATGCTCAACGAATTGGTTAATTTGAAAAGATAATTAGGCAGGTGGCAGCGGCGCACCGCGTCGCTGCTGCAGGTCATTGGAAAAAAACGCTTTTCCAATGACCTGCAGCAGCGAAATTCCAATCTAAAAAGATAATCGTTGACAAGGGAGAATGTGGATATGATTAATCTAACCAAGCTAAATAGCGAGTCTTTTATCTTGAATTGTGACCTCATTGAAAGCATTACAGAAAACCCCGATACTACCATTACACTTATGGGAGGTAAAATTTTTATTGTGCAGGAATCAATGCAAGAAGTAGTTCAAAAAGTGATTGATTATCGCAGAAAAACATTTGGCAATTTTATAAAAAGTATTATTCAATAAACAGTACTTAAAAATGACAAAAGTGCAGTAAAGGATGAAACAATCATGGATTTAATGTCTATTTTGGGTTTGATACTCAGTTTGGGTCTGGTGGTTTTCGGCATGGTTTTTGACCAAGATACAATGACAGTTGTATGGGGAAACCTTTCCGCGTTTATCGATTACCCCAGTATGGCAATCACCTTTGGCGGTACAATTGCTGTTATGATGATGTCTTTCCCTATCAACAGCTTTACCAAAATCGGTAAACACTTAAAAATTATATTCTTTCCAACCAAATATAATCCGGTTCATTTTATCGAGCAAATTGTTGAATTTGCTAAAGAAGCAAGAATGAAGGGTTTGCTTTCGTTGGAGGACAAACTGAACGAAACAGACGATGTGTTTCTGCGCAATAGCTTGATGCTGGTTGTAGACTCGGTAGAGCCTGAAAAGGTGAAAAATCTTCTTGAGTCAGAGCTTGCTTATTTGGATGACCGACATGCACAAGACAGAGCATTTTACGAAAAAGGTGCTGCGTATGCTCCTGCATTTGGTATGATCGGTACTCTGATTGGTCTGGTATTAATGTTGGGATCATTGTCAGACGTCAGTAAGGTTGGTTCGGGCATGGCGGTTGCACTTATCACTACGTTTTACGGCTCCATGCTTTCAAATGTAATTTTCCTGCCGATCTCCAACAAACTTAAGGTACGCCATGAAGAAGAGTACCTTTGCAAAATGATTATTGTAGAGGGAGTACAGGCAATTCAAGCAGGTGAAAATCCAAAATTCATTAAAGAAAAACTGGTGCAATTTCTGCCTGCAGCAGCACTCAAAAAGAATACGGAATTGTCTGGTGCGCAGAACGATGATTCTGCAGAACAGAGTGCTAAGGGTAAAAGAGGGCGTAGAAAATAACCCTGCCGTTACGGCATAAAGGCGGTGTAAAAAATGCAAAGAAAACAACGTGAAGAAGAAAAAACAGACGGATGGTTGAATACCTACGCGGACATGGTTACCCTTGTTCTTACTTTTTTTGTTCTGTTATTTACAATGTCTTCTGTGCAAGAAGACAAATTTAAAGAATTGATTAAAGTGTTTCAAGACCGTATGGGTACTGCTACACAAATTGTATATCAAAACGATGAAAATGGCGGAGAGTTTTCACCCGGCAGCACCTCCGAAAAGCCTTTTACTGCAGACGGTGAGGGAATGATTGAAGAAACAACTGGGCTCCCCGCAACATTTGATCAATTGTACGAATATTTAAAAAAATATGTTAGCGATAATAATCTTGAATCTGATGTTGAGCTTCAAAGAAATGAAAATTTTGTTTATATACGCTTTAATAATAACATTTTTTTTGATGCAGATAGTGCAGTGCTTCGCAAATCTAGCAAAAGCATCTTAGACTACATGGGTGAGTGCTTTAAAAGCATAGAGAAAGATATTCTTGCTATCCGTATCAATGGGCATACCGCATCGGTTCCGAATGTTGAAAACTATAAGGTCAACGACAGAATTTTGTCTTCTGATCGTGCGAACAATGTTGCGATTTATTTTGAGGAACAAAAAATGATTGACCCCAAAAAACTGGTTTCACAAGGCTATGGAAAGAACCAGCCAATTTCGGATAACGATACCCCTGAGGGGAGAGAGAAAAACAGACGTGTAGATATGATGATCCTCAGCAACAATTTTGATATTGCTAATTCCGGTATCGCAGATACCGAAGAATTATATAACTTCTTGCAGGGTAATTATGACATCAGCATGTATAATGACCCACTTGCCCCTGCAGATATATTAATGCCTTCCGAGGCGGAAGAAGCACCGGCTGATAATGTACCAGACGAAAGCAGTCAGCAGAATTAACTACACTACCGTAAGGATGTGACACTGGAAAATGCCTGAAATCTTATCACAAAGCCAAATTGACGCATTGCTGACGAATCTTGGCAGCGGTAATCCTTTAGCATCGCAGGATGATTCCGGAGGTAAACGAATAAAGGAGTACGATTTTAAATCTCCTAAAAAATTCACCAAAGAGCGTCTCAGAACATTAGAAAGCATGCATGAAAATCTGGCGCGCTCCATTACCTCTTATTTTACCAGTATGCTCAGAGAATATTGTGAGGTCAGTGTGCTGCAAATTGAGGAACAGCGTTATTTCGAATACAGCAATGCTTTACCTGAAATCGCGCTGATAGGATTAATCGATCTTAACCCTATAGATCCCAATATCAACGAGGCAACACTGCTAATGGATATGTCCACCTCAATTGGCTTTTTTATGATTGATCGCCTGTTGGGAGGCGCCGGTGAAGGATATGATTTAGATAGAGAATTCACTGATATTGAAAAGACAATTTTGGCATATGTCTATGAAAAATTTGCTCATTTTATCGGAGATGCATGGAGCACTTATATTGATGCAAAGGCAAGCTTCAGCGGGTTAGAGACAAACTCACGTTTATTGCAGGTAAATGCGCAAGAGGATATTGTTGTAATCGTTGTTCTGAATGTAAAAATCAGAAATGTCTCAGGTAAAATAAGCATCTGTATTCCCGCTACCAGTTTGGAAGAAATGTCAGACTCCTTCAGTTCCAAATATATGCGCGCAACCCGTAAGATGGATGCAGATCGAGATAAACAGAGGAAAGAGGTCATCATGAGTTCCATTTTGCTTACCGATTTGGAACTAAAAGCACGCCTCCATGAATTCCCGCTTGAAATGCAGGATATTTTGCAGCTCCAAGTTGGAGATATTATCCCTCTAGATAAAAACATCAACAGCGATATCCAAGTGTTGGTGGAGGATACACCTTGGTTTACGGCGAAGTTGGGCCAAACTAAAATTAAAAAAGCGATTAAGGTTAACAAATTTATGTAAGAACGGGAGGAGTTGTGGATATGGAAAATCCGCAGACTCATTTGTCTGAAATGGAAACAGATGCAATTGGTGAAATTCAAAATATCAGTATGGGTTCGGCAGCAACGGCAATGTCAACCTTGCTGGATCGAAAAGTGGATATAACCACGCCAAAAGTGTCGGTAAAGCCTTTAAAAGAAATTGACTATACGTCTTTAGAACCCGCAATGCTTGTAAAAATCACTTATATTGAGGGAATTACCGGATGTAGTGTTATGGTGTTCCGTCAGCGGGATATGCAGCTACTTTTAAACCAATTAATGGGAAATACAGACCTTCCTCAGCCGGATTTTGAGTTTGATGAACTTTCTATCAGCGCAGCATGCGAGGTTATGAACCAAATGATGGGCGCATCCGCAACGGCATTATCTGAGTTTTTAGGAAAGAGCATTAACATTTCTACCCCCGAAGCGCATGTAATAGAAAATGACTATACATTCAGAGATGCTATGGAAGTAGACAATGATGATGATGAAATTGTATCCATTCGTTTTCAACTTACGATTGACGAAATCATGGACAGCGAGTTTATAAATGTGATGTCGATAAGTTTAGCCAAAAGCTTGGTAAGCCAGTTTGTTGGCTCAAGCAAAGAGGAGCCGGAGGTGCAGCAACCGCAGCCCTCTCAACAGCAACAGCAGGTTCCGCAGCCGCAGGTGCCCCCGCAACAGCAAATGCATCCTGCACAGCAGCAACAATATGCCCCACAGCCGGGGCAAGGCTATTATCCCGAAAACCCATATTATCCTCAGCCACCAATGTACGGCGGTTATCCGCCGATGGGCTATCCTATGTACCCCAATAATCCGGTACCGCCTGCAATGGCCTCAAATGCAGCAGCTGAAAAACCGCCGGTTAATGTGCAGAACCTTCAGGTACCACATTTTTCTGCGCAAAATCCGGTTTTAGCAGCTCCTATTCCCGGCGGAAATATGGATTTAATTATGAATGTGCCGTTGGGTGTTTCTGTAGAAATAGGCAAAACCAAACGCAAAGTAAAAGACATTTTAGAATTTACCCAAGGTACGGTTATCGAGTTGGAAAAACAAGCGGGTGCACCTGTTGACATTATTGTAAATGGACAGTTGATTGCACGCGGCGATGTGGTCGTCATCGAGGATAACTTTGGCGTACGGATTACAGAGATATTAAACACCAAAGAAATTATTGGTGGTAATGAACAAAACTGACAAATATTAGGTATAACAGAGGAGTAAAAATTATGTCTAAGAAAATAATGATTGTTGATGATGCTGCGTTCATGAGAATGATGATTAAAGACACACTTTCTAAAAATGGTTTTGACAGCTTTGCAGAAGCTGCTGACGGGCAGATTGCTGTGGAAATATACGAAAGAGAAAACCCCGACCTTATTATTATGGATATTACAATGCCGAACATGAATGGGATTCAAGCTTTGCAGGCAATTAAAGCAATTAACAATGATGCAAAAGTCATCATGTGCTCTGCAATGGGGCAAGAGTCTATGGTGGTAGAGGCAATTCGTTTGGGCGCACTCGATTTTATTGTCAAACCGTTTAAAGCAGATCGTATTTTGCAAACGGTAAACAAGGTACTGGCGTAAGCAAAGTACCGCACAGGAGGTTTACAGCATGCCGCAGGTTTTATTTTCGCTGGTAATGCTCATTTTGATTTTAACTCTGGCGTATTATACGACAAAATGGATTGGAAAAAGATGTTCTATACAAAACGGATCCAAAATCATTCAGGTTTTGGATAAGGTTGTTGTTGGACAAGACAAAATGCTGATGATTATCCGTGTCCAGAATCAAACTATGCTGGTAGGGATGACCTCACACAGTGTGCAAAAGCTTTGCGATATTGAAAACATCGATGAGCTGTTAATTCAATCAAAGGCATCAGAAACCGATTTTTCCTCGATTCTCAGTACGGCACTGCGGGATGGTTTGGGTGCAAAACTGATGAGGAAAAAGAAAAAGGAGGATGATGCACAATGAACTCCAAAAAAGCATACCGTGCAGAGCTAAAAAAACACCTCCTGTTTTTTGCAATATCCCTGCTTATGGTGGTGGTATTGTCCGCTTTTCTGTGCACCGTTACATATGCAGCCCCCGGTATCTCAATTGATTTGAATGCCGGCGAGGATTCAGGCGGTACGCTGGGTGCTATCGAACTGTTGTTTTTAATGGCAATTCTTGCTTTGGCGCCGTCTATTTTGATTATGATGACCAGCTTTACCAGAATCGTAATCGTGCTATCTTTTTTGAGAAATGCTTTGGGCACACAGCAGTCACCTCCCAATCAGGTGTTGGTGGGGCTTGCGCTGTTTCTTACTTTATTTATTATGAATCCGGTTATTACCGAAATCAACAAAACCGCATATATCCCTTATAAAGAGGGCGTTATTACGCAAGAAGTTGCTGCGCAAAGAGCCGTAAAACCGCTTAAGGTGTTTATGCTGAAGCAAACGCAGAAAAAAGACCTCAATATGTTCCTGTCTATCTCCAAAAGCCCTGTACCTCAACTGAAAGAGGGGCAAAGCATCGAAGCTTTTACAGACCTCGGTCTTGAAGTAATTGTTCCCTCTTTTATTACGAGTGAACTAAAACGTGCATTTACGATGGGCTTTTTGCTGTTTATTCCATTTCTCATCATTGATATGGTGGTAGCAAGCACGTTGATGTCTATGGGTATGGTTATGCTGCCGCCCGCAATGATTGCGCTTCCGTTTAAGATTATGATGTTTGTGCTGGTAGATGGATGGGGAATGCTGATGGGAACTCTTGTGCAAAGCTTCCGTTAGCAAGGTGGTATTTATGACAGATAAAATTTACGGAGAGGGTTGGTACTTGTGACACAGGGCGCCGCACTGGATATTCTTAAGGAAGCGCTGCTGATTGCCTTTAAGCTTGCAGGTCCAATGCTTGCTGTCAGCATCATTGTGGGTTTGGTCATTGCTATCTTTCAGGCGGCAACACAAATTCACGAACAAACCCTTACTTTTGTACCCAAAGTTATCGTTATATCACTTATTCTTTTGTTTTTGGGTTCATGGATGATTACGATGCTGTCTGAGTTTATGCAAAGGCTGTTCTCGATTATGGCGGGGTTGTAAAGAATATGTGGAATGAGCTGTTTGCTTATCTGGATGTTTTTATGCTGGTGTTTGTCCGGATGAGCGGTATGATTTTATTTAACCCGCTATTTAACCGTCGTAGTGTTCCAGCGCAGATTCGTATGGGGTTAATCTTAGCATTAACGATTTTAATTACGCCCACCGTTGACGGAGCCCCCATTGCTGCAATGCGAGAATTAGAAATGATACTGGCAATGTTTAAGGAGCTTTTTCTCGGCTTTGTGTGTGGGTTTGTATTTCAGATATTTTATTATATGCTGTTTTTTGCAGGGGACTTTATGGACATGCAGTTTGGGCTTTCGATGTCAAAAGTGTTCGACCCCTCGTCCAACATACAAATGTCTGTTTCAGGCAATCTTATGAACTTGCTTTTTATGTTTTACATCTTTGCAACAGACAGCCACTTGATTCTGATAAAGATTTTCGCCACTTCTTACCAGATTGTTCCCGTAGGTGCGGAAGGTTTAACCACAGCGGTTGGTGAACAGATTATCAACTTGTTTATTGCAATATTTGTATTGGGGTTAAAGCTGGCACTGCCCTTTGTGGTTGCAGAATTTACATTAGAGGTTGCAATGGGTATCTTGATGAGAATTATCCCTCAGATACATATTTTTGTGATCAATATACAGGCAAAATTATTTGTGGGCATTATTTTGCTGTTCTTATTTGCCCATCCGGTAGGTTCTTTTATGGATAAATATGTGTTGCTTATGCTGGAGAATATGCAGCGCATATTGTTTGCCTCAGTAGCGTAATTCGAAGAAACGGTGTACAAAAAGGGGGAATTTGATTGGCTGGCGAAAAGACCGAGAAGGCGACCCCCAAACGAAAGCAGGACGAACGAAAAAAAGGTAATATTTTTCAGAGCCACGATGTTGTCGTCGTTTTTTCGGTCATCATTATGTTTTATTCCATCAAATGG
Organism: Hydrogenoanaerobacterium saccharovorans; assembly: GCF_003814745.1. Taxonomy (NCBI): domain Bacteria; kingdom Bacillati; phylum Bacillota; class Clostridia; order Eubacteriales; family Oscillospiraceae; genus Hydrogenoanaerobacterium; species Hydrogenoanaerobacterium saccharovorans. The sequence continues at coordinate 1,278,105 of NZ_RKRD01000001.1, forward strand.
ATGTCCCCTCACATTACCAATTATCTCAGTAAATGCATACGAGACTTTTTTGCACTGGCGGGTAATATGAAGACGATTACCGTAATGGATACAAAAAAACTATTAACCGACGGGCTTTCCATTTTTATGCTCTCAGCCATGCCGTTACTGCTAATCAGCAGTCTGGTGGCAGTTGTGTTAACAGGTATGCAAACAAAAATGCTTTTTTCCGGCGAAGCAATGCGCTTTAAAGCCAGCCGAATCAGCCCTTTACAAGGTTTTAAACGGATGTTTTCGATGCGTTCGGTAGTAGAGGTCATAAAGGCGATTCTTAAAATCTGTGTTTTGGGATGGATTATATACAATAATTTTTTAAAACGATTGGTGGGGTTTCCCAGGCTGCTGGATATGTCCGTGCAGGAAGCTGTGGTGTTTGCAGGTGAAGGCATTATGTCCTTGGTATCCACCACCGCCATGGTGTTTGTGTTGATTGCAGGTTTCGACTATTTCTACCAATGGTGGGATTACGAGAAGAACCTGCGTATGAGCAAGCAGGAGATTAAAGAAGAATATAAACAAACAGAGGGCGACCCTCAAATTAAAGGAAAGATTAAAGAAAAGCAGCAGCAAATGGCGCAAATGCGTATGATGCAAAACGTACCAAATGCCGACGTCGTTATCAGAAACCCTACCCATTTCGCGGTTGCAATTCAATACGATCCCGAAAAAAATCGAGCTCCGGTCGTAATTGCCAAAGGGGCAGACCGCATAGCATTTAAAATCATCGAGATAGCAGAAGAACATAATGTTGTTATTACAGAAAACCGGCCGCTCGCAAGAGGTTTGTACGAAGCGGTTGAACTTAACAGAGAAATTCCCGATGAGTTTTATCAGGCGGTGGCGGGTGTGCTTGCGTTTGTATACAGCCTGAAGAAAAAGGATTTGAAATAGTTGAAGAAGTATAATTTTATCGTAGCAGTTTTTGTCGTGATGATCATCTTCTTAATTATCGTACCGCTTCCGCCTTTTTGGCTGGATTTGATGTTCATCTTAAACCTGACTCTTTCATTTGTAATTTTAATCACCAGCATGTACATACGGGAATCTCTTGAGTTTTCTATTTTCCCGTCCATACTTTTGATTACAACTTTGTTTCGATTGTCATTAAATATTTCGTCCACGAGATTGATTTTGCTTAAAAACGGCAATGCGGGCATGGTTGTAAAAACATTTGGAGAATTCGTCATCCAAGGCAATGCCGTGGTAGGCTTTATTATATTCCTGATTATTGTTTTGGTTCAGTTTATCGTCATTACCAAAGGTTCTGAACGTGTGGCTGAAGTTGCAGCCCGCTTTACATTGGATGCTATGCCCGGTAAACAGATGGCAATTGACGCGGACTTGAACTCTGGATTGATTGACGAACAGCAGGCAAGAGAACGCCGTTTAAAAATCCAGCGTGAGGCTGACTTTTTCGGCTCGATGGATGGTGCTTCCAAGTTTGTAAAAGGCGATGCCATCATGTCCATCATCGTCACGTTCGTTAACCTTATCGGCGGTGTGATTATGGGGTTCATCAACCAAGTGGGTAGTTTTAGAGAGATTATGCAAATTTACACCACCGCAACAGTAGGCGACGGACTGATATCGCAGTTGCCAGCCCTGCTTATTTCGGTTGCCACCGGTATGATTGTTACCCGTTCCGCATCAGAAAACAACCTAAACGAAGAGGTTGCAAAGCAGTTTTTATCACAGCCTAAGGTTCTTATCATGTCAGGCATTACTATAGGTGCTTTATGCTTGATACCCGGCTTCCCTAAGCTACAAATCATTACTGTTTCCGTTGGTATGGTTATCCTTGGTGTAATTCTAAATCGCAAGGGCAGCCCTGTGGTGCAAGCAGAAGAAGGCTTGTTGCCCGAAACTGAGGTTACCAGCGAGGCATCATACTATAAAAATATCGATAACGTATACGGTCTGCTTGCGATAGAACAAGTTGAAATGGAATTTGGATACAGTTTGATTCCGTTGGTGGACGAAAGCAATGGCGGCAGTTTTATTGACCGTGTGGTTATGTTTCGTAAGCAGCTTGCACTCGAAATGGGTATGGTTATTCCGTCTGTTCGGCTTAAAGACAGCGGACAGCTTAACCCAAACCAATATTGTATTAAGTTTAAGGGCGAAGAAGTTGCCCGCGGTGACATTTTGGTCGACCATTACCTTGCTCTTTCTCCGGGTGAAATTGCCGAGGAAATTGAAGGTATCGACACAATTGAGCCTGCATTCAATATTCCGGCAAAGTGGATCAGCAACGATAAAAAAATTAAGGCAGAGCTTGCTGGCTATACCTTGATTGACCCAACTTCAGTTATTATCACCCATCTGTCTGAGGTCATCAAAGCACATCTGCATGAATTGCTCAATAGGCAGGAGGTTAACAACCTGCTTGCGAACCTGCGCAAAACAAACGAGACCATTGTAAACGATACGATTCCCGACATCATTACGGTGGGGAATTTGCAAAAGGTTCTTGCCAACCTGCTTCGTGAAGGCGTGCCGATTCGTGATATGGAAACCATTGTAGAAATTTTGAGCGATTACGGTGCTCAAATCAAAGACACAGATATGCTTACCGAATATGTACGGCAATCGCTCAAGCGTGCAATTTCTCATAAGTTCTCTGAGGCAGGTCAAATGAAAGTAATCAGTTTGGATGCCAAAATAGAAAATATGATTATGGGTGCGGTTAAAAAAATGGACAGCGGCTCCTATCTTGCGCTTGACCCGCAGACAATTCAAAACATTGTATCTGCAACTACTACCGAAATCAATAAAATCAAAGATTTGGTTCAAATACCTACAGTGCTCACTTCACCCATTGTTCGTATTTACTTTAAAAAGCTGATTGATCAGTTTTATCCCAACATTGTGGTGCTGTCGTTCAGTGAAATTGACAACAACATACAAATACAGGCATTGGGAAATATCAGCTTAGCATGACAGCAAAGGAGGTGAGACCCCTATGATTGAAAATCAATATAAACTGGATGATCCTGTTGAAGTAATGAAAAAGTATCATGAAACGGGAAGTGTAGAGATTCGCAACCAACTTATACTTCACTACAGCTATATTGCACGTTCCGCTGCAATGCAAATGAGGGGAATCGCCTCCAATTTTGCGCAAGTTGAAGATATTGTAAATGAAGGTGTGCTTACTCTTATAGACTGTATTGAAAAGTTTGATATCGAGAAAGGCGTTAAATTTGAAACTTACGCCTATATGAGAATACGTGGCTCGGTTATTGATTTTGTTCGTAAGCAGGATTGGCTCCCACGCAGGGTGCGAAAAACAGCGAAAGATATTGATAGGGCATACGATGAGCTTTCTAATAAATATATGCGAGAACCCAAATCAAGTGAAATTGCTGAGTACCTGCAAATATCAGAAGAAGCACTCAGCAAGCATTACAGTGAAATATCAAACTCTGTTTTGCTTTCGTTCGAGGGTGTTGTTCAAAACACTTTGCAAACAGGTTTTGCCGATGAAGGCGGAACAGCAGGGGAGGATTCTCAACCCGAAAATCACATCTTTCATCAAGAGTTAAAAGATACGCTTGAAAATTCAATCAGTGAGCTTACGGAAAAAGAACAAACTGTTCTTTCACTTTACTATTACGAAAGCCTCAAATATTCCGACATTGCAAAAGTACTTGAGGTCAGCGAATCCAGAGTATGCCAAATACATACAAAAGCAATTTTAAAATTAAAGGGAAAAATGGAACACTATGTGAAAGGTTGATTAAAATGCTGAACGGTTTTTTTACAGCGGCATCCGGTATGTTTATGCAGCAGCGTACATTGAATGTACTGTCAAATAACATTGCAAATGCAAAAACTCCCGGCTTTCGCAGCAAACGAGTTGTGAGCACCACTTTTGAGCAAGCTTTGCTTATGAGGCAAGAAGGAAACAATTCTGTGCAAATCGGCGCAGGAGCACCGATTCGTATTGTCGATTCAGTTCCCACACAGTTTGACCCATCATTTCTGCAAGAAACTGGCAGACCGTTTGATATGGCAATTGAGGGCGATGGATTTTTTACGATACAAGGTGGAGAGCAACAATATCTAACACGCAACGGCAACTTTGATATCGACGAAGAGGGATATCTTGTGTTGCGTGGCCAGGGAAGAGTGCTGGGTGAAGATGGAGCTATTCAGCTAAATACATCTTCTTTTTCAGTGGATGAAGACGGTACGGTTTATGATGCAGATGGCAGAAGGATTGACCGATTGCTGGTAGTGCAGCCCGAGGATTACAACGCATTGCAAAGTTATGAGAACGGGATGTACGGTTTAGATGGAGCTCAAATGGAGAACATGCAAGCAGGCAATGTTCGAGTGGCACAGGGTGTTCTTGAACAATCCAACATAGATATGAACCGCGAAATGTCAATGGCAATGGAGGTTCAGCGTACCTTCCAATCTTGCAGTAAAGCACTCACCACAATTGACCAGCTGAACCAAAAAACCGTAAACGAGTTGGGTAGATTATAAAAAAGGATGGATGAACAATGAATACGGCATTTTATACCGCTGTTTCGGGAATGACAACCTTTCAAAAAGATATGGACCTGGTATCAAATAACATGGCAAATATCAACACCGTAGGTTACAAGCCGCAAAAATCATCTTTCAGCGACCTTTTGTATACTCAGATGAATACACGTGCAAACGGCAACTTTATGACCGGTCACGGCGTTAAAATAGAAAACGTCGATATGCTGTTTAAGCAAGGTATGCTCAACCGTACCGAGTACGGGTTAGATTTTGCACTGGTTGGCGAGGGCTTTTTCTGTGTTGACCGAGGCGGAGAAAATTTAGAATACACCCGTAACGGTTCATTTTCTGTAGGTATGGATCGCAAGCGTGCGTACCTTGTTACTTCTGATGGCGGTTATGTGCTTGATGACCGCGGAAGAAGAATTGAACTTAATATGAAAGATAACAGCAATGTGGCAGATATTGATGGTATTGAGGAACGAATCGGGATTTACACCTTCTCAAACCCCTATGGACTCAAACCAATCGGAAATACGAGCCTTTCGCCGACAGAACTTTCGGGCGAAGCAAAAGCTGTCCGCAGAGACCGTGATGAAAGTGAAATAGAGCTTATTTCGGGTGCTCTCGAGCTATCTGATGTAGATATGTCTGCTGAAATGGTAAATGTGCTTCAAACACAACGTGCTTTTCAGCTGAATGCAAAAATTGTTCAAACTGCCGACCAAATTGAAGAGATGGTTAACAACCTTAGATAATTTAAAAGAGGTGGAGAAATGCAGGAAAACATTTACAAGAACCTAGGCGCGGCGCAAATCGATGTGCTTGCCGAAATTGGCAACATTGGCTCAGGCAATGCAGCAACCGCACTTTCTACGATGTTGAACACCAGTATCAGCATCCAAACTCCCACCGTTAAAATTATGGATATCAACAAGGCGGCGGATATGTTGGGCGGACCAGAAAATGTTGTGGTTGGTATCCTTTCGGTTATGCAAGGCGATGTAGAAGGAATGATGCTGTTTTTGCTGGAAAGTGAGTTTGCTTGCAAAACGTTGAATGTTCTTTTGGGCTCGGACTATAAGGATTTTAACAGCATTGATGAAATGGGGCAATCTGCACTGATTGAGATTGCTAATATTATGGCTTATTCCTATGCAAATGCACTTGCTGCGCTTACCGACTTTTTTATTTCGCTCACTGTGCCCTCCATGTGTTACGATATGCTAGGGGCGGTCCTAAGCGAACCAAGCATTGTATTTGCAGAAGTCGGCGACCAGCTGATGTTTATTAAAGGCGATATGAATGTGGCAGGCGAGAATATGAAAAGCCACATGCTGATGATACCCGAAGCAAAATCGCTGCAAAAAATTATGGAAAAGTTGGGCGTACAAGGATGAGCAAAATAGTGACAGTTGGTATATCAGACATTAACCTTGTTTCTGCACCGGATGTTTTAGTCACTTATGCACTGGGTTCTTGTGTTGGAATTTGCCTCCTTGATCCATTGAGCCGTTTGGGAGGACTTGCCCATATTATGTTGCCTTCAAGTAAACAGCTGCCTAACATTCCGCCTTCCAATAAATTTGCTGATACGGCAATTCTTAATCTTGTAAAGCAAATGGAATCATTGGGAGCCCGAAAGGCCCGATTAAAAGCTAAAATTGCGGGCGGCGCTTGTATGTTTAACTGCGTAAATAACACAGCCATTTCCAATATCGGAAAAAGAAATGTAGCTGAGGTAAAAAATATTCTGGCAACGCTTGGAATACCTATATTAGCGGAAGATACAGGAAGTGATTATGGGAGAACCTTGTATTTCTACCCAGAAAATGGTACAATGAAGATAAAATCGGCGTTAAAAGGCGAAAGCTTTTATTGAGATTGCATTGTTTATATAGCAAAAGTGTGTGGTACAAGTAATATACAAACTCAACATTATAAAAAATGGTTTGGGGGAATATGACATGAGTAATAAGGGTATCGATAAAGAAGACATCTTGGGAATTGAACAGGAGTCCATGTCCGTTGCGAATGCCGTACCACAACAGAAGCCTGAAGGGTCTCAAAGTTTTCTTTATAGTCTTTTTAACCGATTTAGTTCAAAGCAAGAGAACAAACAAAATGCAACTGAAACAAAAGAGGACAAACTCAATTCCCAAACTATATCCGAAGAAACCTTAAATGCAAACAATTTCAGTACAAATGCACCTGCTGAGGCAGATTCTGAATCGCACACAGTAGGTGCATCATCTGATAATGTTGTAGATTTGCAGGAGCAATCGGCTACATTAACCGATGATGATGCTTTAGCGACTGCTGTGACAGAAAATTCAGACGAACCTATCCCTGAGCCAATTGATGCTGAAGTTGAAATTATGCTGGATAATGGTAAGATGTCAGCTACCATATGTGTTGCATCACCAAAAGATGGCGGTGAGGAAATTTCTAAAGAAATGCTGAACGCTGCGCTTGAAAATAGCGGCATTGTTTATGGCATTAATGAAAATCGGCTCAACGAGATTGTAGAAAACAAACTTTACGATAAATTATATCGTATTGCGGAAGGCACCCCCCCTCAAGACGGGGCAGATGGTGATATTATAGATTACTTCCCCAGAACACGTGAGTTGAATTTTAAAACTCGTGATGATGGTTCAATTGATTTTAAGAGTTTAAACTTAATTAACAATGTAAAAAAAGATGTTCTGATTTGTGAGGCAACGCTACCCACAGAACCTGTCGATGGAACCGATGTACAAGGCAATCCGATACCCGGTAGAAAAGGAAAGCCCGCAACGATTCCACGCGGAGAGAATACGGTTCTATCTGAAGATAAACAAAAACTATACACAGGCTGCGAAGGCAATCTGGTGTTTTTAGGTGGACGTTTTAGCGTTCAGAAAGTATTTGAAGTAAAAGGTAATGTAGACAACTCTATTGGAAATATTGATTTTTCAGGGGATGTAATCGTCCGAGGGGATGTATACGAGGGCTTTACCATTAAATCTCAGGGTAATGTTACAATTATTGGGATGGTTGAAGGCGCCTCTATTTATGCGCAGGGCAGTATCAACATTTCAAAAGGGATGAACGGTATGCGCAAAGGGGTGTTGGAATCTCAAAAATCCATCACCAGTAAATTTCTCGAGAACTGCATTATTAAAGCAAAAGAAAGCATACAGGCCGAGTCTATCATAAACTCTACCGTATTCTGCGAGGATGAGCTGGTTGTTTCGGGCAGAAAAGGTGCGATGATAGGCGGTTCGTTTACAGTATATAAACAAATCAAAGCAAAGGTTGTTGGTGCACCCAGTAATATTCCAACAATTATTATGCTTGGGGTTACCCCTGAATTAATTAAAGAAAAAAATGAACTGACCAAACAAATAAATGAGTTAAAAGAGCTGGATTCAGGAATTGAAAAAAATATAATTTATCTTGAAAAAATTGCAGAAATTGCCCCACTGAAAGCCGAGCGGAGAACGCAGCTTAATCAGTTTAAGATTCAACGACCTTTAAATCAAATGAAACAGGCACAGCTTGAAAAACGTTTACAAGAAATCAATGAAATTGTAGACAATGTAGGTAAAAGCAGATTGACGAGCAATACCGTCTATCCCGGTACACAAATAACTATTGGCCACATAACAACAATTGTACAAAATACAACATCAAATTGCTCGTTTTATCTTGTTGACGGAGAAATTAAAACTAGTTATTAAGTAACCGTCAAACCACGCCCACCTATTAAAGCAGGGCACGGCATGTCATAATGTGATAAATCACAGGCTGCTGTTTCAGATTTGCTGCATGGTCGGATAAAATACCGCAAAGTTGCAAGCTGAATTATTGGCAATATTTTAAAGCCACCCAAGTTTTAAAGCTTGGGTGGCTTTGTCTATGCAGTGATTATTTGACGGTTACCAATAAACTAAGAAAGTTGGATGAAACTTTATTGGTCTAATAAAATCAAAAAAACGTATAATAATTAAGCTTCCTCTTTATTTTTCAGCTTGTTAGGCAATTTTTAATCATTGTTAACATTTCTAATAGCGAATTTATTGCCCTCCTCTCTGGCAAGCTTACCCTTGGCTTAAAGGGGCTGCATACCGAGGCAGAAGCGGTTAAATGATATATATAATAAGTTTTTTAGCTAATCAACAAGCAGGTTGTAAAATTTGCTATTACGTTAATTACACCACTTTTTTAACACTGAACGTTTGGCTGAGCAGTGCCCAGTTCTGCGCAAACGGACGCATCAGATTCCAGTATCCTCCTCCGCGAAGTCCAAACTCGGTAATCAAGTTAAATTTCCCTTGAATGCTGCGTACATCCTCAAACCAAACAATATGCTTTCTTCCGTTTTGAGCCCAATATTCAAAAAATGGCGACTGAGCAGTTTGGTCAAATTGGATGGTCACTCCGTTTTCTGCAGCTATTCGAATAGCATAATCATTACCGATTGTAGTTGCTTGAGTAATGCCTCGTTCATAGGGGAGCATCCAGTTATACCCATAGTTCGGAATACCCAGCATAATTTTTTCTTTTGGAATTTGGGTTACTGCATAGGATACTACTTGGCGAACGTTTGGCAGAGGTGCAACCGCCATAGGCGGTCCGTAGGTGTAACCCCATTCGTATGTCATCAACAGCACGGTATCTGCAATTGCTCCAATCGCGGCGTAATTGTGTGCCTCGTACAACAGTCCAGCTTGCTCTGAAGATGTTTTGGGAGCCAAATCTACATTCACACGAAAACCATTTTCATGCATCTGTCTGGTCGCGTTTTCTAAAAAACGAAGGAATGATTCGCTGTCCTCCTGTCTGACGTATTCAAAATCAATATCCAATCCGAGATACCCCTTTTGCTTCATCACGTCAAGAAGATGGTTTATGACTGTATTTTGCAACTGAATGTCATTGAACAGTAAACTTGCACGTTCACCGCTAAAAGTACCCTCCTCGGTGATGGAAGACAAAAGCAGGATTGGCGCAGCACTATATTGATAAGCGAGGTTGATCAGCTCTTGATCGTTTACTGGAATCAAATCTCCATTTACGGTAAAACCATAGCCGAAAATTGTAAAATCAGTTAGAAAGGGCAGTGCATGTTGCAAAATGTTCCGATTGATAAAAGGGTATGCGTATCCGTTGATGGAGACTTCACGTTGCGGTTCGCCTCGAAAGTTAATTGTAATTTGCTCCCCAACCCAAAGCTGACGGTTTCGAATGAGGTTTGGGTTTCTTTGAAGCAATATAATAGGTGTTATTCCATACAGGTTTGCAATGGAATACAGCGTTTCTCCTGGCTGCACAGTATGTATCGTTGCGGGTTCTAGAATAATCAGTGCCTGCCCAACTACCAGGTAAGGCAATCCGTACAATCCATTATCCATGATAATACGCTGCTGTGAAACACCATAACGGTTAGCAATGCTCAAAAGGGTATCTCCGGGCTGCACAACATGAATAGTCATATAATCGACTCCATTCCCCATTCATCTTTTCGATAAACAAAATTAGTAGCAATGTCAACATAGCATTTTTTACATATGCACTTTTATTCATAATATGCAAGATTCGAAATATAAATACTTGAAGCTGCTGCACATTACATTTTACGGCTAATTTCATACAATTATTAGATTATTCATTATAAAAAGCATAACAACTGCAACAAAATGTATGTTTAAAACGTGATGCATAGCTCCTTTCAATTATCTGTTTGCGGTAGGTTTCGAATTTATTGTTACTTAAAAAAATAAACCGCCCAGATAAGCTGTTTTCAGCTATCTAGGCGGTTTACTGTGTTTTAGTATAAAAGCGGTGCAGTAAAAACTTATTACTGCCTTTTTAGTAAACTTGTTATTGTGTTACGAGCCTTATTCTTCACTATCCGGTTCGCTTTCTGTCTCTGATTCTACAATTACTTTTTTAAGCTCAGCAACAGTTAAAACTACAGTATCTTCTGGTATTGTAATACGAATATTTTCGTTTTTAGCAATATCCAAATCTTCAACCTTAATAGTAGTTCCGGCATTCATCCCATCAAGATCGATAACAACTTCTGGAATAAAGTGCTTTGGCAGTGCATTATAGGGGATTTCTTCAATATGTTGCTGTGTGAGATTTTGATTTTTATCTCGGTTTGCCAAAACAACCTTTATTACGCTGTTAACGGGCTCATCGGCAACAAGATGCTGGAACTCTATCTGTTCAACCTGTTGGCTTACAGATTCACGTGTAATCTCTTTGAAAAGCACATTATATTTTTTGTCCTCAACTTCGATGGTGAGGGTGTTCCCCTTTGATGCCTTGCTGAGAAAGCGATTGATATCGGCTAGAGGAACCTGAAGCATAATAGGCTCTTTTAAATTGCGCCCATAAATCGTTGCCGGAATCATTCCATTGCGTCTTAATTTTTTTGCTTTTATACTTTTGTCTCTGAGTTCAGCTTTTAAATTATAAATAATAATTCCTCCTAAATTTATATTTTTTTTAAACATTCAACATGTAAAAATGTTGTTATTACTATATAAGTATAGCACAAATAAAAATATAAGCAAATGTAGTGGCTTGCAATATGATATTGTTAGTTTATTAGGTAACAATGATTTGTAGATAAGTTTGAAAATACACTCGTTCGTATTCATTGCTCCTTATAAAAAACAAAACCGCTTTAAATTGCCACAAACGGCTTATCTAAGCGATTCTTATCGTTCCAATTAAATTAATAATTGATACCACAAACATGCACAAAGGAAAGCAAATAGCCTCCCTTTGTGCATGACGGTACAAGCGAAATATCGTATAACTTTCACGTACCTTATATCATTTCAATCCACAGCATAAAGCTGACATGCTCATATTAGCATAAATCAATTACTAATTTTGTCAAAATATCTATTTTTTAATTATTTTAATATAAGGTAAATGAATAAATAGGATGATGTTATAGCGAGGTGATAGTAATTGATGATTCGTGCACGACCATAATTTAAAGAAAAGACCAATCTCCTGACTTTCTGCAGGAGATTGGTCTTTTTTATGTGGAGTACTATAGTAAAACATAGGCTCAAAAGCTAAAGTATGGCAATACTTAAAAACTGTTAATGATTTGTAATAGCATTTTTATGGATTAATCATTTTTTTACAGGCAGAATTTGAAACTGTGATTGCTTCTTTAGCGCGTTCCTTACTGTTTGCTACAGCGGTGGTGTACAACTTCAGCTTTGGTTCGGTTCCAGAGGGGCGAATTACTACTTGGCATCCATCTTCAAGGCTCATCGCAATCACATTGCTTTTGGGCAATCCGGTATTATCGTGCAAATAATCTACCATTGTAACAATACCTTTACCCGCAAAGCTGCTGGGGTGATTTTCTCTGAGGCCGTCCAACACTTTTTGCATACTGCTCATTCCTTTGGGACCGTTAAACGTAAAAGTGAGCAAATCACTTTGGTAGTACCCGTATTTTTGGTACAAGTCTTCTAATACCTCTAGCAAGTTCTTACCTTGTTGTTTATAGTAAGCACCCATTTCGCATATCAGCATGGCGGCATTTATAGCATCTTTGTCGCGTACAAAACTGCCCGAGAGATATCCATAGCTTTCTTCAAAGCCAAAAATAAACCGTTCTGCTTCACCCGTTTTATCAAGTAGTCCAATTTGCTCGCCTATAAACTTAAAACCGGTTAATACGTTACGCAGTTCTACACCATACTCTGCTGCCACAGCGGCTGCCATTTCGGTTGTGACAATGGTCTTTACTGCAATTGGTTTTTGCGGCATAGTATGGGTGGTTTTTCGCAGTTTACATATAAAATCGAATAACATTACACCCATATCGTTGCCGTTAATTAAACGGATACCATGGGCAGTAGGCACACCTACACCCACACGATCACAATCCGGGTCGGTAGCAAGAAAAAAATCGGCATCTGTTTTCATTGCTAAATCAGCAGCAAGCTTCATCGCTTCTTGGATTTCTGGGTTAGGATATGGACAGGTGAGAAATCGCCCGTCTGGGTTTTGCTGTTCAGGCACAACGGTTACTTGTACATTGCCAATCTCTTTTAAGATGTGCTGAACAGGCTTGTTGCCGGTACCGTTAAGCGGGCTGTATACAACATGTAAAGGCACCTGCGGGCGATGCAAGCTGGCTGTAAGCACGGCGCTGTAATATGCGCTTATTGTCTCATCATTTATAAAGCTGATGTTGCCGTTTACGCACATTGCGTCGAAGCTAGGCAATAACTCAAAATCGTTCTCTTTTTCAATGCAGGCTAAAATCTTTTGCGCTGCTTGCAGTGTAATTTGGCAGCCATCTTCGCCATAAACCTTATATCCATTGTACTGGGCAGGGTTATGGCTTGCAGTAATAACAATGCCGCCGCTGCACGAAAGATGCCGTACAGCAAACGATAGCATAGGGGTAGGCATCAGTTCACGGTAAAGGTACACCTTTACACCCGCTTGCGCAAGCGTTGCGGCAGCAACTTTTGCAAAATCTTCTGATTTTACACGGCTATCGTACGCTATGGCACAACTAGGCGAGCCGAACTCGGCGTTTAAATAAGAGGCAAGCCCGCGTGTTGCTTTTGCAACTGTAAAAATGTTCATACGGTTGGTGCCTGCACCTAGTAAACCACGTAAACCGCCTGTACCAAATTCTAAGTTGCGGTAAAAGCGGTCCTCCAGTTCGGTTTCATCAGTACATTCACATAGTTCGGCTACCAATTCATCGGGCAGGTCGGCAGTTTGCCAAACACGTAATTTATCTTTCCACATCATTAATTTCCTTTCTGGACAAGGTATGTCGTTTCGTTTATACAAGGCGTTTTATCGGTTAAAAGCGTATGCCATGCATCAATTGCGGTTGCTTTCGCAAACAGGCAGTTTGCGGCCAAATGTAATTACTCCTGTAAATGCCAAAACACCGGATAGTAAAAAGAGCATCGGTATACTTTTGGCACCGAAATGTGGTTCAACAACCGATTGAACTGCGGCAGCAATCAGAGAAGAAACCCAAGCCAGCAAACTGGATACCGCACTTGTTACGCCGAGATAGGTTGTTTTACCGGTAGGCGGGCTGCACTGATACTGCAAATTAATGCTAGCCATGCCGCTGCCGCCTGCGCAAGCCGCTGTTGCAGATAAGATAACCGGTGCTAAGATAGGTGCGGTTTCTTTGTTTACAAACGCCCAGCTTAAGGTGCACAAAGTACTGATGAGTGCAGTGCGGCGCAATAAAACATCCCATGAACTGCGGTCGGCAAATCTGCCCCACACCCAGGTACCCAACATACCTGCGAGATTTGATAATATTCCTGCTGATGTTATAAAACGGTGCGTTAAATACAGGTTACGCAGCATATGTACATATAAAAAAGCAGTTGCAAAACTACCGAATAAACCCATCCACATGGTATACATTATGATAGGGCGGTATTTTATATCGCGTATTGGTACAAGCAAAGCGGAAATACGCAATTTTTCTGCTTTGCAAACCGGCTGTTCACGAATACGGCACAATAAAATTGCGTCTATACAGGATAACACTATTGAAAAAACTCCTATTATCAAATACCCTTTATAAGGGTCACCGGCATTGGTGAAAGCGTCCAGCTGCCAGCCCATAATCAATGCTACAACGGCATTGGCACTGGCAGCAATCACATCTTTTTTAGCCAAAAACTTACCGCGGCCTTGTTGCGGTGCCAAATCCAGCTGAAACTGCTGTAATCCCGGAGTTACCAGCCCTGCAGCGAGGTATGCAAAAAAGTAAATGATAAGTATGAACATCAATTGGCTGCGTTTGCCGGTAAAAAGCAGCGGGGCAAATGCCGAAAAGCCGATAGATATGCGAAAGCCAAAGCATAAAACCCAAATTGCAAATTTTCGGTAATGCAGCCGCTCAAAAAGAAACGGGGCAACAAGCTGCATAACGCAGCCAAATTGAGGCATTGCACCTACAAGCGCGCAAAAAGATACGCTGGCACCCAGATAACTCAAATATCCGGCTAAAAAGTTGCCTCCTGCCAGTGCAATCAAAATACTTGCAAAAGAGTTTTCTACAATCAGGTTGTGCCTGCTTGCATACAACTGCTGACTGGTTGAAGGTGTAGATGGAAAGAAGATTTCGTGCAGTTTTTCCTTTAGTTTCATAAGTTCACCTGCCTGTGAGCACATTAAAAGGAGCCGCGGGGTCGTATCCTCGCGGCTCCCTGCACCTTGTATTTTCGTTTTTATTATTATAACATCTGTTCTAATAATTAAAAGGTCAGCAGTAGTGTTTTAATCTCGTATGGTTTAATCGTAAAGGTAACACAATTATTGGTTACTTGCAAACTGCTTTGCGGGTTTTCAAGCAAATCACACTCGGTTACACAGCTGGGTTTGGTATGCAATGCAAGTGTTGCATTGGTACGCATGTTACGGCTTTCGTAAATACGAACAACAATGCCTTTACCGTTTTCAGCTTGTTTCACAGTTTCAAGAACAACATTATCTTTATCCAAAGAGGCAAATGAAAAATTTGTACCTGCTGTACCGCCGCAAATAGCAGTCATTGGGCTGTTGAGGTCGGCAGCTTGTTGTTGTGTATCTGCAGTACGCCATGTACCTTCGTGCGGATAGAGTGAATAGGTGAATACATGTTCTTCCACATCGGTATTTGGGTTTGGTTCGATACCCGATTTGATAAGAGTTAATCCGATATTCCCCTGGCTAACACTGTGGCCGTATTTGCAGTCGTTCAAAAGGCTCACACCGTAACCACCTTCCGACACATCCATCCATTTGTGTGCACAGCTCTCAAACCGAGCCATATCCCAACTGGTATTGGTATGCGTTTTGCGCGCTACGTTGCCGAATTGGATGTCAAAAGTTGCTTCATCGGTATGAACATCCACAGGGAAATGTACCTTAAGCAGATGCTGATGCTCTTTCCAATCCACCCAAGTATCAAAATCAATACGTTGAGTGTGGGCATAAAAACGAATACGCTGGCTCATTTTCGAGTGCATAAAGCTGCGTTCAACAGTCAGCTCTGCGCATAAAGGGCCAACAGATGTCCATTCCATAGAGGTTACACCATCGATGTTCCAGAATTTTTCGGTGTAAAACACATCAATATCCCAGTTATCATAGTAAATGGGTTTATCTTCATAAACACGCAATTGGTTGCATTTATGCTGCGGCGTTATAATTTCGCGTTCATTTTGTTTATCAAACAGCGATGAAAATGCGCCGTCTCCATCAATATCCACTTTATAAAATGGAGTTTCGATTGTATAACCATCATTTTTAGCACTGTATTTAAAAGGGGAGGGGGAATTTTTAATTGCTTCTGCCTGTGCAAAGGTAGTGTAACCTTTTGATGGTATATTTTTTACCAAAGCGTAGTTGGTACCGCCAATTACTTGCGAAGGGAGAGTACCATGTTCATCTGCAATTGCAGCAATCCCATCAGGCAGGGCAACAAGGCCTTCGTGGTGAAACCCAAGGGTATTAAACACAGTCACTCCGTTGCCTGCACCGGCAATGGCTGCTTTGCGCTCGGTAATTAGCGCTTGGCTTTTTTCTGCAATTTCTTGATACTCTTTTTTGGTTACCTCGTATACTTCTTCAATCGAAGAACCGGGCAAAATATCGTGGAATTGGTTGAGCAGCACTGTTTTCCAAAGCTGTTCCAACTCGGCAGGGTAGGCAACACCTTTTTCTGCAGCAAGTACGCTTAGCAGTTCCAAATCCATTAAAGCAAGCTCGCTTTTACGGTTTGCACGTTTATTGCGCGCCATAGAAGTATAAGTGCCGCGGTGATATTCAAAATAAAATTCACCGGTCCAGGTTTGCAAACGCGGGCTGTCTTTTACCCGTTGCTCGAGTTCTTCAAAGTATTGGCGAGAGCCTGTTTGGCGTACCTTTGGAACACCTTTTATGCCTTGTTCCATACGACGGCCGGTTTCTAGCATGGCACGGGTTGGCCCTCCGCCACCGTCACCGTAACCGTAAGAAATGAGGATGTCATTGTTCATTTCTTTGTTCTGATAGCGTTCCCAACCACCCATGATAGAATCTGGATGAAGCATACCGTTGTATGTTGTGAAAAAGCGCTCAACACTTTGCCCTACTCCTAGGGTTGAGATAAAGTGTGTAAGAACCTTCGTGCCGTCAATACCCTCCCACAAAAGTGTATCATTGGGTACCTTGTTAAACTGGTTCCATGACAATTTTGTTGTCATAAAATAGTCAATCCCGCACTTTTTCATAATTTGCGGTAATGCACCTGAGTAACCAAATACATCCGGTAACCACAAGACATGGTTATCTGCACCGAATTCCTCTTTAAAAAAGCGCTTTCCGTATAAAAATTGTCGTACCAAACTCTCACCTGAGGTAATGTTGCAGTCTGCCTCAACCCACATGCCGCCCTCAGGCTCCCAGCGTTTTTCTTTGATACGCTGTTTTACCTGCTCGTACAGTTCGGGGTAGCGCTCTTTCAAAAATGTATACAGTACAGGCTGGCTGGACATAAACTGGTACTCAGGATATTCCTCCATCAGCTTTAAAACAGTTGCAAAGCTGCGTGCAACTTTTTCGCGTGTCTGCTGTACCGTCCACCACCATGCCACGTCAATATGGGTATGGCCTACACAGGTTGCAATTACTTCATCGAACCCTGCCATATCAGTATACAAAGCTTTCTGAATATAGCTGCGGGCAGCATCTACAGAATTATAAAAATCATGAGAGGGTACATCACGCAAATCCAACAGATTAATGGTATTGTTCAGCACAGTAAGGATGTCTATAGCAGTTTTGCCTTTTTCATCCATACGTGCAAGTGCCCATAGCGGTACCTGAATATCGTAATAAAGTGCCTCTACAGCAGGGCAAATTTCCATTACATCAGCAAACAGATTGAATTCGGTATGCAATATACCGGTATGCGCTTGCAAGTCAATGGTATAACGATCGCCTGCATGTGCCTTATCGGTAATTTTAATTTCACGGTGGTTCATATCGGCACCTTGGATAGGTTCACCGTTTACAAATACAAGAAATTGCGGGTTTTTTGCATCATCCCATTCTTCTATTTGTGTCCTCAATAAAATCCACAAGCTTTTACCTTCGTAAGAGGCAGGCACAGTAAATGCAGTACGAAACCAATAGTGTTTGTCCGGCCCGTACCAGTGCATTTTGGTGCTTTCAAAAGCCTGCCAAGAAGCACCGTCGTTTTGTACAGCATCAGGGGTAAGCCAAAAACCTTGTTTCATTTCCCAATTTGTCAGTGAAAATTTTTGTGTTACCGAGAATTTTTTTAATTGTGCAGCAATTACCTCTACACGCTCTTTTGCAAATATCATATTGTTTACCTCATTTTTACGCCAAGGGGTATTCTTTCATATAATTTAGCAACTCATCTACGGTGGTGAAAGCAAGCCCGGTTACGGTATCTGCACAGCCGTAGTAGATTGCAATGCGCCCGGTATCTGCATCGGTAAGCGCCGCACAAGGGAAGGTGACATTCGGGACATCGCCAACACACTCGTAAAGTTCTTGCGGGCCAAGGATGTAATTGCGGCTGCGTGCTTTTACTTTCCAAGGCTCATCAATATCCAGCAATGCACAGCCAATGCGGTATACAAAGCCGTTGCAGGTATTGATAACACCATGGTAAATCATCAGCCAGCCTTCGCTGGTTTCGATAGGTACTGCACCGGGGCCTATTTTTTTACTCTGCCAAGCCGAAGCATCGCCGTTAATTGTGCCCATTACCCAGCGATGTTTACCCCAAAAGGTAAGGTCGGGGCTTTGGCTGCAAAAAATATCACCAAACGGTGTATGTCCTGTGTCCGACGGACGAGATAACATCATATACATATTGCGTATTTTGCGGGGGAATAATACGCCGTTGCGGTTGTATGGTAAAAACGCATTCTCAAGCTGATAAAAAGTTTTAAAGTCTTGCGTCCATCCCATACCAATGGTTGGTCCATGTGCTCCGTTACACCAAGTAATGTAGTATTTGTCATCAATTTTGCATACACGGGGGTCGTAGCGATATTCGCGTACGGTTATTTCTGCGTCGCCCCCAAATGCAATAGGCTCTGCGCTTATTTCCCAATTGATGCCGTCTTTACTAAACCCGGGGAAAATGTCCATGCTCACCGAGCGGCTGTCACAACGAAAAACACCGGCGTAACCGTCTTTAAACGGTACCACTGCGCTGTTAAAGATACTGTTTGAGTTAGGGGTTGCATCTCGGGGGATAATAGGGTTTTGGCTGTAGCGCCAAACGGGGCCGCGTGTATTTACGGGTTTATCTTGCCATGGCATATCGGGCAATGAGGTTCCAATAATGTGTGCCATAAAATTCTCCTTATTTCTTACCACTGAAGTTATTTCTGTGCGCGCATTTCAGATGGTGTAATATTGTAATAGCTGTGAAAATGCTGATAAAAATAATTTAGATTGGAATACCCCACATCAGAAGCAATCGATGCAATGGTATCATTCGTGTTGAGAATACGTTTTGATGCAGCGGTAAGCCGATAAATCATGAGGTATTCTGAGAATTTCAGCCGCATTTCTTTAATAAACAACTGGCCTAGATAGGTAGGGTTCATGCGAAAGCGGTCAGCAATTGATTTTAGTGTAATGTTTTCATTGTATTCTGCTTTCACCATCAGCAGTATTTTACAAATAAGAGAGGGGAGGGTGTTGTAATGCACGCCCAGTACCGGGTCAATATCTTCTTCGTTGTTTTCCGCTTCGGGTAAAGTTCCGTGCAAATTCTCCACTATAATGCGTTTGAGGCATTCCTCTAATTTGTCGGTACGAATAGGCTTAAGTAAGTAATCCAGTGCACCGCACCGCAACGCTTCGCACGCAAAACGAAAATTACCGTAACCGCTCATCATAATATAATTAACTTTCAATCCAATATCATTTAAACGATTGATTAAATCGTAACCATAATCGTTTCCGATACGCACATCCACCAAAGCAATATCGGGTTTGCAATCTACTGCGCGCGCAAGTGCATCGGGGCATGTGGTAGCAGTTTCTATTCTGGTAACACCATAGTGCTTCCAATCAACCATATAGCGCACGCCCTCTAATATGTTTGGCTCATCGTCAACAATTAACAAGGTGTACATTATGCATCCTCCTTTTTGGGTATGTGGATTGATACACAGGCGCCGCTCTCAGGGTTGTTACGTATTTTCAAAGAAAAGCCCTCGCCATAAAAATGCTTTAGTCGAATATAAACATTACGTAAGCCAATACTCGAATCTTTACTTTCGGTACTTGATTGCAAATTGCGGTTTATTTCGTCCAGTTTATCTTGTTCAATACCACTGCCGTTATCAATCAATTCAATTCGCCAGCCGTCCTCCTCAGCATATCCGGTAGCAATTAACAGGTTGTATTCGCTTGTTGGGTCAAACCCATGCCGAAAATAGTTTTCGGCAAGTGGCTGAAGCCAAAATTTAACCGTTTTCATGCTATACATTTCAGGTTCCAATTCAATCTGATACGATACATTGCCGGCGTAACGCAGCTCCATAATATCCAAATACATTTTCAGCAATTCAAATTCTTCCTGTAAAGTAATTATATCACCGCCGCGTACCACTTCACGAAATAACCCGCCCAATAGGGCGATGGCATCTGCTGTGGTTGTGTCGTGCTCTACAAGTGCACGTGAACGGATAGCCTCGAGTGTATTGTACAAAAAATGTGGATTTATTTGGTGCTGTAAGGCACGCATTGCAGTTTCTTGCTGTTTGATTTTTAACTGATATTCTATACGGATGTATTCGTCCAATACCTTAACCATATTTTGCAGTGCAGTAGCGATAATACCGTATTCATCATGTCTTAATGTATTGGTGCTTTTTAGAGATTCTGCAGATTTAAAATCGCCTTTTTCTACTGCTGCAATTGTATCAAGTATATAGCCTAAAAACTTTGCATCATCTCTTAAACCATATAGCACCCACGCTATTACAGCAAAATCAAGTACAGTAAATGCTGCCAGTAACAGCAATAATGTTGTACCGTTTTGTTGCAGCAATGTGGCGGTATCAGTTAAGGCAACATATTTAAAATTGTATAAGCCTGAAGAAAAAGTAGTATAAAAAACTCGGTTAAACGGTCCATCCTTAAAAGAGCCTTGTGTTTGAGGCAAACCTTGCGCCTGCCATAAACGCAGTATGCTTTTTTTGCTTTTGTCCGTAGCCCCGGACATGTTACCATTTGTAAAAACGGCACACACCCCCGCATCTGGGCGGGGGGTACGGTACATGCTGTCGCCGGAAACAAGAAATTGGATTTCCCCCAGTTTTTTAGCTAAATTATTTAAATTATGAACCTGATAGCTTACCAGCAGGGCATCACCATAATATGCTTGTTCTTCGCCATTTGAATTATTAGAAAACCAAAGCTCAATCTCGCCAGAAACTTTGTTAATTTGCACACCCTTGCTGCCACTATCCGAAACCAGTATTGCACTGGTTATAGGACTTGACGAGCTGTTGATGAGACTGATAAGATGCGATGGAAAATAGCCGATTTGTGCACGACTGGTTCGGCTGTTTTCTGCACGTGCAAGGGTATATTCCTTTTCGGATTTTGCATGAAATAGTACAGCAGCATCTTGCATTAGCGGCGTACTGGAATAAATACGCACCATAAACTCGTTCGTTTGCTCTACTGCGTTGTGTACTCGGGCTTCTATTCCCGCAAAAGCATCTTCTGCCACTTTACGCTGTGTGTTAATCCATGCGTTAATAAAAAATAAGCTCATACCGCCAAACAAAAAAATACTAACTGCCATTACCACTACTATAATGGTAATTAACTTCGTGCGATAGATTTTAAAACGAAACAACGTGCTTTGCATTAATAAATCTCCTTTACCTAGGTTTCACTATATTATACCATTTATAGGGTTTTATTAAAATGCAAAGCACATTGCTGTTAACGGTTAAGCTTAATAACTATTTAAAAAATTCGTCTATTTGTTTTTGAGCCTCGATCATAATAGTATCAAAACCTGCGGCTTTTAATTCTTTCAAACAAGCCGGTACTGCTGTTTCAGGGTCAGAAGCACCTGCCATCATATCGTAGCGGTACTTATCCCAAACCACTTTGCAGTTTGCAATCTCGTTTTGGATATTTGAAATATCTAGTGCAAAGCCCATGCAAACAGAGGTAGTTGCATCTTCGTTTTGTTTTTTAACATCATTCCACTGGTTGGGGTCACTGCCATCTTCAGTAGACATATTAAAGAATGTTGCTTGTGTATATTTGGGCAGACCTTGGAACCAAGCATCGGTGAGTACCTTTACAACGTTTTCGCTTACATATTCAAAGTGTTTACCTTCTACACCATAAGCCAGCATATCACGGAATTTATGGTCGGTGTTAGCAAGTTGCAAAAGCTCGAGTGCTTTCTCTTTGTATTTAGAGTTTGCAGAGATTGCGTTTAAAGAGCCCTGAATGGAATCGGTATTATACACGGGGCCAAATACTTTAACAGTGTCATATTTTTCAACACCGTGCAGCTTTTGCCATGTAGATACTGCCTGTGGCCAGCCCTGTGCAGAGAGGTATGGCAGACCTACGGGAGCCTCAAGAAGAACGTTAGCATCTGGGTTGATAATGCCGTCTTTGTACCACTGGTTCAGCAGCTTGAGGTTTTCCATAATTTCTGGCTGCTCTAAAACGCTTACTACTTTACGGTTTTTGTCGTCAATTTTTACTCCTATTGGGTAAAGACCGGCAGTTAAACCATCGTATTCGTTAAAGAAGCCGCTAAATTGGCTGCCTTGTGAAAGCTGTAAGGGGTAGAACCCTTTGCCTTCGCCTTTTTTCATAGCTCTAAACGGAGCATCAAGGTCTTTCATAGTTTTAATCGATGGTACATCGATGTTGTATTTTTGAACATATTTGTTATCAAAACACCAGAATTGAGCAATGGATGAATCTTTGTAAGTAGGCACTGCATAAATTCTGCCGCCAACTTGCGTACCTTTCCACAATTCTTCTGGGATGGTTTTGTAAAGATCGGGTGTGTTCGATTCTACCATATCGGTAATATCTGCAAATGCGCCCATGCTTACAAAACGGTTGTAGTTGTTGGTATTGGTAAACATCAAGTCAAAATACTCGCCGGAGTTGACGATGGTATTCATTTTCTTTTCCCAATCGCCCCAAGATGAAATTTTGATTTCTACTTTGGCACCAATTTTTTCAACTAGGTACTTGTTAATCGTATCTAAACTTTCGCTTAAGTCTGCAGGAACTGTACCGCCGATGCTCCACCACACAAGTGTAGGAATTTCGCCCGTAGCTTCAGAACCCGATGTG
Organism: Hydrogenoanaerobacterium saccharovorans; assembly: GCF_003814745.1. NCBI lineage: Bacteria > Bacillati > Bacillota > Clostridia > Eubacteriales > Oscillospiraceae > Hydrogenoanaerobacterium > Hydrogenoanaerobacterium saccharovorans. The sequence continues at coordinate 1,301,028 of NZ_RKRD01000001.1, forward strand.
CCGTCATTCGGTTTACCTGCAGGTGATTTGTTACATCCTGCAAGCATACCGGCAGACATTACCAATGCAAGAACAAGAGAAACGATTTTCTTGAGATTCTTTTTCATTGTGTACCTCCTAAGAAATTTTTATTTATCTGCCGCATAATACGGCATGATAACAAATGGAATTTTGTCAGCCTTTAACAGCACCGACAGTAAGACCAGAGATAAAGTATTTTTGAAAGAACGGATAAGCACAAGCGATGGGAAACACGATAATAACGACAATGGCCATACGTGCAGCCTCTTTAGGCATATTTGCCAAAAGCTCTGCTTGGGTAACACCAAGCGATGCCGCGTTTTGAGCCAGCATGTTGATGTTTGTTAGGATAGTGTTTAGAAGAGCCTGCAATGAAAGCAACTTTTGGTCGTCGATATACAGCATCGATTGGTACCAGTCGTTCCAGTAAGAAAAACATAAAAACAAACCGATTGTTGCCAGTACAGGCAGCGAAATTGGCAGCACGATACGGAAAAATATGGTGAACTGCCTAGCTCCGTCCAATTTAGCCGATTCTATCAATGATTCGGGAATGGTTGACTTGAAAAATGTTTTACAAATAATTACATTAAAAGACGATACCGCAAGCGGTAAAATAAGCGCCCAAACGGTATTTTTAAGCCCTAAAAAAGATGACGTAATAAAGTAAGTGGATACAAGACCGCCGTTGAACACCATAGGTATAAAAACCACCATGGTAAGAAAACCTCTTAGTTTGTATCCCGGGCGAGATAATACGTAACCCATAAGTGTGGTTAACAGTACACCCAGTGCGGTTCCTATAATGGTAACAAACAGTGATACACCCAGTGCTCTGAAAATAATCGTGCTCTCATCCAATAAGAACTTATAACCATCAAAAGAAATTACTTTTGGTAAAATGCGGTAACCATGTTCAATAATCGATTGCTCGGGTGAAAGCGAGATGGATATAACGAACAGCACCGGGATAATACAAATGAGTGCAAGCGCAATAAAAATAATATTAATTATAATGTTGCTGCCCGTGGATACTCGGTTGAATTTTTCCAAACCGTCCAAAGCTTGTTTATGCTTTTTAGCCAATGTATTTCCCTCCTTATATCATTGCACTGTCGGGGTCTACTTTACGCACAATGCCGTTTGCAATTAAAATAGTAATGCATCCGGCTACCGATTGTAAAAATGCCGCGGCGGATGCCATACCGGTTGTCGAAGTTTTCAATTGTTTAAATACAAACACATCTATCGTTTGTGTTACTGAGTACAAGGAGTTCGAATCTCTCGGCACCTGATAGAACAGTCCAAAGTCGGAATAAAAGATGCGGCCTACAGCCAAAATAAACATCATTATAATAACGGTTTTCATCAGAGGCAATGTAATATATTTTATTTGCTGCCAAATCGATGCTCCATCTATAATTGCAGCTTCGTAATAAGTGCGGTCGATACCTGTTATAGTAGCCAGGTAAACAACCATATTGTAGCCAAGGCTTTTCCACACGTTCATAAATACTATGAGCCACGGCCACATGTTCTTCTCCATATACCATTGGTGGGGGTCCATTCCAAACTGAACCAGTAAGCTGTTTACAAGACCTCTGTCATAGCTTAAAAATGCCCACAACAAAGCAGTTACAACTACCCAAGAAAGAAAGTACGGTAAAAACATTGCCGTCTGGTAAAATTTTGCCAAGCGTTTGCTATGCAGCTGGCCAATCAACAGTGCTGCAGTAACCGGTAGGACGATACTTAATACAATAAACACAATGTTATACAGCAGTGTATTGCGCAATATCATCCAGATGTCTCCGGAAGAAAATAAAAATTCAAAGTTTTTAAAACCACACCAATCACTTTGTAATATGCTGTCGATGAAATTCCCTTTAATTTTGTAATCCTTAAATGCGATAATAATACCAAACATCGGTAAAAAGCTGAATAAGAAATACCAAATTGTAGTGGGTAATGCTAAAATGCTCAGCTCTGTGTCATCACGCGTCCAACGTTTTTTACGTTTTATGGCAGCCTGTTCAATTTTATGAGCCATAGTTCCTCCTCCTTTACTTACGGCCACCAATGTGTCCGCTTGCGGTGCTCTTAAGTGCATCGCTAGTTTATATATATATTATAATTGTAATACCAATGCCTTACTATCTCACATTCTTTAGGCTTTAGTATAAAAACGTTAGGTTTGTGGTAAAAAAATAACCTCATATTCAGTATTTCTTTAAAAAAATTATCTATAACTAACAAATATAGTGATGGAAGTAACATTCTTGGTGTAGACTTATTAAAACAAATATTTTATGATTTATTAAAAAATGCTTTAGCGAAAGGAGTGTTTATATTGTTATCAATCAATATTTGTGGCGGAATTCCCCCTGAACTTCAAGGCGGTACGAGGGAGATAGCAGCACTGCTGGGCTTGGATTTTTCAGAAAAAGGGCTTAAAACGCAATTACAAAAAGGGGACAAACTTGCTGTTTGCGTACAGGAAAACGAATGTACCATTATATATCGCAACAAAGTTGAATTTTTTCGTGCGTTGGCTCTTTTAGTAAGATACGAGGGAAAGCCCGTTGCAATTGAAGAAATATCTTGTTTTAAACGTTGTGGTGTTATGCTCGATTGTTCGCGTAATGCAGTTCTTACGGTAGATGCGATTAAAAATATTTTGTGCCGCATGGCATTGATGGGGCTAGACCTTGCAATGATGTATACCGAAGATACTTACACTTTGCCCCAGCAACCTTATTTTGGTTATTTGCGCGGTCGATATACGCCCGAAGAATTATGTGAGTTAGATGATTATGCTGATATGTTTGGCATTGAAATGATACCTTGTATACAAACGCTTGCACATTTGGAGCGTGCGCTGCAATGGCCTTGCATGAAAAAGTACTGCGATACCGAAGATATTCTTATGGTAGGTGCTGAAGAAACCTATCATTTTATACGCGAAATGCTGCAAGCGGCGAGTGCACCGTACCGTTCTAATCGCATTCATATTGGTATGGATGAAGCATATAGTGTGGGTCGCGGTAGGTATCTAAACAAAAATGGGTACACTCCCGTTGATGATTTAATGAAACAGCACCTTGCGCGTGTGCACAGTATTATAGATGAACTGGGTCTTAAAGCAATGATGTGGAGTGACATGCACTTCACTGCCGCGTCCCCAACCGGCGGGGTATATCCTCCTGATGCAAACCTTACTCCCGAAATTATTGCATCCGCACCAAACGATATCGACCTTGTTTATTGGGATTATTACCACGAAACTGAAACAGCATACGAGAATATTTTGAAAAAGCACACACAATTTGGTGCGCAAACTGTTTTTGCAGGTGGTATATGGACTTGGCTTGGCCCTGCAGCCGATTACCGTAAAACAATAGCTGCCACCTGGCCTGCTTTAGAGCAATGCAGAAAAAACGGTGTTCAAGAAGTGTTTGCAACTACTTGGTTGGATGATGGTGCAGAAACAAATTTGCAGACAATTTTATATGGACTGCAGCTTTTTGCAGAATACCGTTATACCCAAAATTGGGACAAGAATGAACTTGCCGCACGTTTTCGCACTACATGCGGCGCAGATGCAAACGCCTTTCTTGCGATTTCAAAGTTCAACCAACTGCCAGGAATGGCTATTTTACCCGAAGGTACAGCAAACCCTTGCCGAATACTGTTGTATGAAGACCCGCTTATGCCTATGTTTGAAGCTGACTTGATTGATTTGGCAGACCCTGTTTATTACGAACAACTTACTTCTGAGTTTGAAACCTACCGTGACCAAAACCCCAATTACGCAGTGCTTATGAACTCGTACGCATGTTTGGCGCGTTTTCTTTACTTAAAATGCCTTTGGCGTGCAGATGCAGCAACCGCTGTGCGTACCAAAAACTTAGCACTTGCCAATGCATTGTGCTCTTTGGCAGATGAATGTAAACATGCATTACAAACCCTGCGCAGCGCATGGCTTGCTTTGTGGATGTCGACCAACAAACCTTTCGGATTTGAAGTGCTTGATATTCGTTTGGGCGGGGCGATTGCGCGTTTTGAAACAGCAAAGGTAAGAATGAACGAGTTTGCAACAGGTGCAATAAAAGATATCCCCGAACTGTCGTGCGAAAAATTACCGATTTTGCGCGATAGCAAAGGACGAATAAATTGCAATAATTTATGGGCATCCTATGTGTCTGCCGGTTTAGTGGGCAGGCAACATTATTAAAAGAATATGCCCGAAAACTTGTTTTTGTACAGGTTTTCGGGCATTCTTTAAAATGTTTGTTCTGCTGGGTACGGTATTTTTATAGCACGAAGTGCACAGCAAAGCTGGGCGTACTGCACTGCAATCAATGATTTGATTGCTAGTATTACTGTACCATATACGGGAATATGCTGTGCTGTTTTTCATCCATTTCACAGAAGCATTCTTCGGGCGAAGTTTTATCGGATAATTCCAAGCGATAACAGAATTCATAAAAACCTGATAAATCCATTTTAAAGTTGGTTTCCCAGGTGTTGTTCATAATCCACGAGTAAACATCGCGCTGGTTGTTTTCTGCTTTGTTATTACACAACAAAATGGGGTGGTGGCGCATTTCTCCTATATAAATCAGCGGGGTATCGGGTGTGAATATTTGTACGGTCTGGTTTTTATTGATATAGGCAGTACCTACATCCGTCATCCAATATTCCATGCAAGTACCCGGTAATTGGTCAATCCCCGGTCTAAAAGGTTCTGTGCCTTTTTTAATGTACACCTCACGTTGCGGTAAAGCCAAGTTAAGGGGGAGATAAACACTTTCAATGTCGTTTGAAATTTCTTTTGCTATGCGCAAAGTAAAGTCGATACGCGGGATATTGCGGTACATACGCAAAAGCATGAAACATTCTCTTGTACCTTCCAGGTCAAATGCAAATTCCATAGTGGTATAGACTTCGCCTTGATTAATACATTTTACGCCTTTTAATTTGCCTGCAAATTGTTGCGCATGTACACCGCGAATATTGCGCCCTAGACGTGCACGTTCGGTATAAGCATCTTCACGTAGTTCTGTACGCTCATAAATTGGTGTAAAGAATTGCGACAGTCCGTCGGTTAGCATTTCGCAGTTTGATTTTTTGTTATAAAAAGAAGTAAATCCTTCGCCTATAGTGTAACAAATACGGAACCAGTCGTTCTCCAATTCATACGGTAAACGGTATGTTTCAGGCTCATAATCGTTAACGATATCACGCACGCGTTCTGCACCAACATAAGCATGGCGGCTATTCAGTGTTTTGGGCTTTGCAGGTATTTCTTCGTAGCTGTATTCCTTGGTTTCTCCTGCGCCAAAGCGATCGGTAAAACTAATTAAAACGCCTCTTGGGTGGCTGGAGAGCTGAACTGTCATTTCTTCTTTGGTAGCGGTATTCACTAAGCGTGCACCTGTTAACACCGGTGTTTCAATATAAAACTCCACAGGGAAAATTCCAGAGCAATTCCCCGGGTTAACTGCACGCATTGTTCCGCTGGTATTATAGTAACGCAGCGTTCCGCCCTTGCGCATCATTGCACGGTTTAACAGCAGAGCTGCTGCCTCATGCGCTTTGGATGCATAGCTGTTTTTGCGCATATCCAAATCTAAAACAAAAGTATCGTAGGGGTTTGTAACGGTTGCAGAATGCCCCCAAGTATGTTCTGCATAAAGTAAGAGGTTATCCTCTGCCGTATGGTTTTGCTCAGGGAAAGCTTCACGCAAGCCATGATCCAATTTGTCTGCCAAATGGTACATTTTTTGCGCGGCGCGGTAGTGCTTTACTGCACCGGGTGTAGAGCCCACTCCGTTAGCCCACCAATCGTTTAAATCGCCTTTATAAACAGGCAGTTCTCCTAAACGGCCGCGAATGGCAGTGTACAGCTCATTTAAAGTTACCATTTTTAGTTGCACTTCATTGCCAAAGCGTTTTCTGTAAGTCTCTATGGTACGCATAATATCGGGGTTTGGCGGTGCATTGTCGCTAAACACACCCGATACGCCGGAGATGATGAAATCATAAGGGTACCCTGCTTCTTCACATTCGGTCAAATAGTGGTCCAAATTTTTATGCAAGTTTTCAGCGGCATCTTCCATCCGTTGGTTACCAAAATAAGAATTCTCCATATAGTAGAGAATTTTATTTTCTTTTAAGCCAAGCGCGTTTCCCAAGTTGTAATGCTCACCATTCCATACCAACAAACGTTTGCCGTTTGCTGCTTCCCACCAGTAGGCGTTTTGGTTTTGGTAAAGCGGGTACATACCATGGTGTGTATGAATGTTGGTGAATAAAAACTCTATGCCATTGTCCAGCAGAGCATCCCGCTGCCCCATAGAAATACCATTGATATCCGCATTCATTGCAGTTTTAACGGTTATGTTTTGTTGTGCAAAAAGTTCTATCATGCCTTTTGTTTTTTGCTTTAGTATGGATGCGTCAACCAAATCGTTAAAATTAAGGTAAGTTGCAGAAATACCTATGCGGCCTTCTCGCACAAGGTCGAAAAACAATTTTCTTTCCTCTTCGTTTGCTTGTTCCAAAAAGCGTTCCACGCAGTAATAGGTTTCACAGTTCCAGCGGAACTCATAATTCTCTTTTTCTGTGAGTAATTGAAGTGCAGAACGTATGTGGTCTACTTGAAAATCAATTACACGCTCTTGCAGGTCGGTGTAGCCGATATCTGTGTGCGAATGATGGACAATATAAACCGTTTTAATTGAATGTGCCATAAGCGTTATCCTTTCATATTCATAGTATTTTAGTGTTATAAACGAGCTGTACATTTATTATAGTTATAAATGGTATCTGCGACTATCTCATAATTCTTAGCTTTTAGTATAAAAACGTTAGGTTTTGGGTAAAAACAACTTTGTTTTTACTGTTTCAATACTATGTTAGGGCAAAATAGATGGAACAAACCAATTAAGGCGCTTTGTGAAGATTCAGGGCTGATGCGCAGGGCAATTCTATTTTTGTTGCAAAACTGTTGCAGAGGCTCGCCAAAAAGCGAAAAGCTCTTCATCAATTGCCCTCCAAGTACCAGCGCATTCGGCTTAAATGCATTTAAAATGGGGGAGAGAGCTTCGTTAAGATAATTCCCGAAACGGTCAAAACAATGCAGTGCTTTTTCATCTTGCTCTTGCGCAAGCTCTGCAAGTTCTTTGCCTTCCAAAGGCTTCCCAAACTCCTGTAATGCTAATTTACAAATACCACGTTTAGAAAGATAATCATCAATCGTTGCATCTTTAAAAGGCAAACCATAAATCCACCCATTGGGGGGGACTCCGGGTATGCTGTTGTCAGCCAGCTTTCCATCCACTAAAAAAGACGAACCACAGCCCGTTCCAATGCAGACGTACAAACCACGTGTAAAACCGGGGTTTAATGCGTGTTCTCCCAACGCAAAAGCTTCAACATCGTTGCAAAATATAAAAGGAATATCCCTTAAATGCTGCAACACAGGGTCTTTTTTTAAAATAGCTGCAATTTCTTCTCTTAGGCTAATTCCATATAAAGCATCGTATTTGTCCAAATTTTGCATAAGGCAAATGCCGGCATCATAATCAAACGGGCCCGGAAAAGCCATACCCACGCCGCATATTTCCCACTGCTCTTGTGGGAACATCTGCTTAATTTGATTGTATAGTTCTCGTATGATGTGTACAAAATGATTGCATATTTCGGTTTTAGAATGTTTGGCATTGGATGAAAACGTACGTAGTTCCCCCAATATTTTACCGCTTTGTGTTAACACACCCGCCTTAATTTGGGTTCCGCCTACATCCATGCAAATCCAAAATTTGTTATTCATGTTATGGTCTCCTTTTACCGATCGGTTTCAATTTGAAATTTGCTGCAACCGGCGGGGTAATAGCTTTCAGAATACTCAATAGGCGTGCCATTGCTTAATTTACCGATTGAACGTATGAGCAATACAGGTTCAAATTGGCTTATTTGCAGCAGTTCGGCAATCTCCGGCTGTGGCATTATCGCTTCAAGCTCGCGTGAGGCATGTTTTACATACAGCCCTTTTTGTTCCAGTGCCTCGTATAACGATATTTGTGTAAAATCCATATCCTGCAGTTCAGGAAAACGGTTGAATGGAACATGCACTGTAGTCAGCACAACAGGGCGGTCTCCGTTATATCCATTTATTCTGCGTAAACGTGTTAAAACCGATACCTTTGCCTTACCGGTTAAATTTAGGTTGCGCATAGCATCCTCTTTTGCGTATTCGGTTTTCAGGCACAGTACCTGTGTAGAAATACGAAGCCCCTGCCGCTCGCTTTCCATACGATAGCTGGAAAGCATAGATGTAGAACGGTGGAGCAGCTTGCTCTGTTTAACAAACGAGCCTCTGCCTTTTATACGTACAAGGTAACCGTTTGAAACAAGGCGCGCCATTGCTTGCCGTATAGTAGGTCGGCTTACTCCCAGTTCGGCAGCAAGCTCTGTTTCAGGCGGAATTTGTGTTCCCGGGGGCCACTGCCCGCTGTGAATGCGTTCCATTAAAAAATCTTCCGCTTGCAGATGCAATGCTTTCATAATAATTACACCAACCTTTTCTAGGTAAATATAACACAGGAAAAAACATATGTAAATACATTTGTTAAATAATAATTGAAATATGTATTGACATATTGTATACTAAAGAAAATGATATGTAAGGAAAGGAACAATAATATGAATCATGCCACAAAGTTGTCCAATTACAACCGTTATCCTGTTATTCAGGTGCAAGGCGGCAATCACCTTGCTTTGTCGGGGTGGAATAAGATAGCGCAAGAATTAAAAGCTTGTACTCAACACAATAAAAAATCTGTTATTGTAATAGATTGCTATCCGGGTGTACGGTACGATGAATTGTTAAACGGGTTAAGCACCGTTCAGTTTGAAAATACAATATGCAGCGATGACTGCGCGGTTTCTGAGCAAGAATTGGATGCTCTTTTGGAAGATACCCTTACGGACGACCGTGTTTTCGGTGTTATGACCACAAAATTTTTAAACGATTACTTTATAAATGAGAAGCTGGAGGCAGCCAGGAAAAAAATAGATGCTGTAAAAAAGGGCGTTGTGCTTGTTTATGGTGTGGGTGCAACATTAATTACCGAGGGCGATATCTTAATTTATGCCGACCTATCACGCTGGGAGATACAGCTTCGCTATCGTGCCGGGATGAGCAACTGGCACACCCATAACGAAAAAGCAGAAATTTTATCAAAATACAAACGTGGCTTTTTTGCTGAATGGCGATGGGCAGATAAACATAAAAAAACACTGTTTGACCGTATCGATTATTTTTTGGATACCAACAAAGCCGAAAAACCTGTACTGGTAAGCGGCGAGGGGGTACGTCAAGCGCTGCGCCAAGCTGCCAAACAACCGTTTCGCACCGTACCTTATTTCGACCCGGGTGTATGGGGCGGTCAATGGATGAAACGTGTTTGCGGACTGGACCAAGATGCGCCTAACTTTGCGTGGAGCTTTGATGGTGTCCCTGAAGAAAACAGCCTCTTGTTGCAATTTGGAGAAACTATTTTAGAACTGCCTGCAATGGATTTAGTACTATATTGCCCTCGTCATTTATTGGGCGATCGTGTACATGCCCGTTTTGGCACAGAATTCCCAATCCGTTTTGATTTGCTGGATACTATGGGCGGTCAAAACCTATCTTTACAGGTTCACCCTTTAACAGAGTATATACAAGAACAATTTAACATGCGTTACACGCAAGATGAAAGTTATTATATTTTAGATGCCGAGGATGATGCATGTGTTTATTTAGGTGTAAAAACAAATGTAGATAAAGATGCAATGCTTTCCGATTTAGAACGTGCTCAGCATGGAGAATGCGATTTCCCGGCAGAGAAATATGTAAACAGCTTTCCGATAAAAAAGCATGACCATGTTCTTATTCCCGCAGGTACGGTACATTGTTCGGGCACAGGCACAATGGTATTAGAAGTAAGTGCAACCCCTTACATCTTTACTTTTAAGCTATGGGATTGGAGCAGACTGGGGTTGGATGGAAAACCTCGCCCGGTACATCTGAAGCATGGTGCGGCGAATATTCAATGGGAGCGGGATACCGAATGGGTACAAAAACATCTTCTTCATCAAGAAGTTGTATTAGATGAAAAAGAGGGAATAAAAACAGAGTACACCGGTTTGCACGAAAGAGAGTTTTTAGAGACACATCGGTTTACATTTGACAGACCTATACAGGTGCCCGATAACGGAAGTGTTCGCATGCTTAACTTGGTAGAAGGTGAACAGGTTGTCATTACAAGTTTAGATAATGCATTTGCTCCGTTTCAGGTGCATTATGCTGAAACATTTATTTTGCCTGAGGCTGCCAAAAGGTGTATTATAACTCCCGATGGACCGTCGCAGGGCAAATCGGTTAAAGTATTAATGGCGTATGTGCGCGGATAGTTTTTTGAGTTAATTTTAAAAACATTCACTCTTACAGGTGCGCTGCATATATCAGAGGCGAAAAATAGAATGAGCCATGTTATACATTACCCAAACAACCCTTAAACTTAACTAAAATAAAGGATGAAATTTATGTTAAGAGCAGATTTAAAAGGTTACCCATTTATGGATAAAACCATTGACATTGAAGAACGCATTTCAGACTTACTAAATCGGATGACATTAGAAGAAAAGGTTCGCCAGTTGGATATTTATTCAGGAACAGAGCTTGCAGGAGATTCTGAAACATTAACCAAATTTGACGGCGCAAAATATACAGAATTATTTGGAGATGTAGGTGTTGGATGCCTGCAAAACAGATATTCATCGTCAAAACTCAACAATCAAATCCAAGCCTACCATATCCAAAATACAAGGTTAGGTATTCCGATTTTATTCAGCGAAGAAACACTGCACGGATTGGTTTGGCCTGAGGCTACCATATTTCCTCAGCAAATTGCTTTAGCCGCTACGTTTGAACCGCAACTAGCCTATAAACAAGGCAGAGCAATCGCTTCAGAAGCACGGAGCTTGGGCATTCACGAAGGGTGGTCACCCGTACTCGATTTAGCGCGCGACCCTCGTTGGGGGCGAGTTGAAGAAGGTTACGGTGAAGATACTTATTTGGGTGCAAAAATGGCGTATAAAATGGTAAAAGGTTTACAAGGAGACGACTTAACCCAAAACAATGCCATTGTTGCAGAACCAAAGCATTTTTCGGGGTATGGCGCACCAAGCGGAGGCCTCAATTGCGGCCCTGCAATGTTTGGGCGCCGCGACCATGCAAATTACTGTTTGCCGATATTCGAATCTGCTTTTAAAGCCGGTGCTTTAAATACAATGTGCTCTTACAATACCATTGATGGTGTTGCAGTTGCGCAAGATAGAGAATTGCTAACCGATGTATTGCGCGAAAAACTCGGGATGAAAGGCTTTGTTCGCTCTGATATGACAGCGGTTCGCATGCTGCATACCTGCCATTTTGTGGCTAAAAATAACAGAGAAGCAATTAAGATGGGCATTGAAGCCGGGGTTGATATGCAGCTGTATGATTTCCCGCACGAGGAGTATGAAAGTACCTTAATCGACTTGGTAAAGTGCGATGAAATTACCGAAGAAACAATTAATATTTCTTGCAGCAGGGTTCTAAGAGTGAAGTTTATGCTGGGTCTGTTCGATAATCCGCTTACAGATGAGTCTTTAAGCCAAAAAATTGTAAACTGCCAGCAGCATAAGAATGTCGCTTTAGAAGTTGCTGAAAAATCGATTTGTCTGCTGAAAAACCAAAACAACATCTTGCCGCTCAAAAAATCTATAAAAAATATTGCGGTCATTGGTCCGAGTGCGGTAGCTTGCAGGTTTGGCGGCTATAGTTCTGCAAGCAGTGTAGACCGTGCTGTTACCTTGCTTGATGGGATTAAGGCAATTGTTTCAAAAAATACAAATGTAACCTATAATTCTGGGTGCAGCATTTTAGATGCAGATATCAAACCTATCCCTCAAGAGTGGCTACGCGACGAAAACGGAAAAAATGGCTTAACCGGTAAATATTATAACACTCTTGATTTCTCCGGTGAACCGGTGCATACAAGAGTTGATAGCAATATAAACTTTAACTTTATCTATTCAAAACCTGCGCAGGGCGTTAATGCCGATAAATTTGCAGTGCGTTGGAGCGGAACTCTTTTGCCTGACCGTAACTTTAAAGGCTGTATTGGGCTAAGCACAATGGATAGTATGAGATTATGGATTGACGGCAAATTAATTGTGGATGGCTGGGAAGAATTAAATGCCAACCAAATGGTTGATTTTGAATTTATAAAAGAGAAAGAGTATTCTGTTAAAATAGAATATAAAAACGACCAAAGAGGCGCCCGTGTCATTTTTGGGTACAATCACGGAAGAGTGAATCTGGATGAGGCGGTTCGCTTAGCACAAAATGCAGATGTGGCCATTGTAGCAGTTGGCGACAGTGAAGAAACCTGCGGAGAAAATTTTGACCGTGCGGATTTGAACCTGCCGGGCAAACAGCTGGAGCTGGTTAAGGCAATTCATGCAACAGGTACGCCCGTTGTATTGGTTATGCAAAATGGCAGACCTTTGTCCATTACTTGGGAAAACGACAACATACCCGCTATTGTAGAAGCCTGGCATGTAGGCGAACAAGGCGGCATGGCAATAGCAAAAGTACTCTTTGGCGATGTGAATCCTGCGGGACGCTTGCCAATGTCCTTTCCAAAATCAGTAGGGCAGATACCTGTACACTACAACCGATGCCCGTTTAGTGCAACCAAATATGTCGAAATGGATTGGCTGCCGTTATATCCTTTTGGATATGGCTTAAGTTACACAAATTTTGAATACTCGAATATAAAATTATCAAAATCCAATATCAAAGCAGATGAAACAGTAGATGTGATATTTGATGTAACGAATGTAGGCAGCTGTGCTGGCGAAGAAGTCGCACAACTTTATATCCATGATGAATACAGCAGTGTTTTGCGCCCCTATAAAGAATTGGCTGGTTTTAAACGGATCTATTTGGTTAAAGGCGAGACAAAAACGGTTACATTAACATTAGGTTATGAACAGTTAAGAGTTTTAAACAAAAATTTTGAATGGGTTGTTGAGCCTGGTAAATTCGAGGTTATGGTAGGCAGCCATTCAGCAAATATTTTGTTGACAGCTGAATTTTGCGTTTCACAATAGAATAACAGTTTGTTCTACAGCAGATAAGATACTGTTCTCTGCTAATAAATAAAGCCTTCTTATTTGATATTAAATTTATCAATAAGAAGGCTTTTTACAATGGTCTCCCGGTTCTGTGCAGCACGCTGTAAATAAACACCGTATCAGTCCTACTACTGCAAACAGGTAATTTTTTAATGTGCAATCAATACAGTTTTAGAAAAAATCGGCTGCCAATTCTTATCACAATTTACATCTTCGCTTTCATTGTGTGAAGCGCTAAAAGATGCTATAATAAATAAATACATATTTTGAAAGGCGGGGTGCCCTGTGGCAGATTTTTGTAAACGCATCAACATCATATGCGGTCATTATGGCAGCGGCAAAACCAACCTTGCTGTAAACCTTGCGGTTGATTTAAAAAAGCAGGGTAAAGATGTAACGCTGGTAGACCTAGACATAGTAAATCCATACTTCCGCTCGGCGGATTTTAACGATAGTTTAAACGAAAACGGCATTCATACCATCAGCCCAACCTATGCTAACACCAACCTCGATATCCCTGCACTTACTGCGGATATTCATGCAGTGTTTGGGCAGAAAGAACGTACGGTTGTTATCGACGTGGGCGGTGATGATGCAGGCGCTGCCGCAATGGGGCGTTATGCACGTATGGTGCTGGATGACGGAGACTATACCTATCTTTATGTTATCAATCAGTATCGTTATCTAACACGTACCCCCGGCGAAGCTGTAGAAATCCTGCGTGATATCGAGCAGATTTCACGCCTAACTGCTACGGGCATCGTCAACAATTCCAATGTTTCTTATCAGACTACATCTGATACCATAACGTCTTCTTTAGAATATGCTCAAACGGTAGCACAGCTTGCAGACATCCCTTTGGTTGCCACCGCTTACGACAGACGTTTGGAGAAGGAGATTATTTCGAGGGGCAATGTTCCAAATGGTTATCCGTTGGACATTTTCGTAAAGCCCCCATGGGAAGAAAAAACGAACATTCAGTTATAATTATGGAGGTGTCATCTATGGCAAAAGTAACCATCAGCGAGATTACTTGTAAAGGTTGCGGTTTGTGTGTCAGTGTTTGTCCTAAAAAGATTATAGAATTGGACAAAAGCAGGCTCAACCCCAAAGGCTACCATCCCGCTCAGGTCATCGACCTTGAAAAATGCATTGCATGTGCTATGTGTGCAATGATGTGTCCCGACAGTGCAATTAAAGTAGAAAAGTAGAAAGGTAGTGCAGAAATGGCTGATAAAGTATTAATGAAGGGCAACGAAGCGCTCGCGGAAGCCGCAATTAAATGCGGTTGCCACAGCTTCTTCGGCTACCCGATTACACCTCAGACCGAGGTTGCTGCATATATGGCAAAACGTCTGCCTAAAATCGGCGGTACATACCTGCAGGCAGAGTCAGAAATCAGTGCAATTAACATGGTTTTGGGCGCAGCATCCGCAGGTGTTCGTGCTATGACTTCTTCATCCTCTCCCGGTATCTCGCTCAAATGCGAGGGTATCTCCTACATTGCAGGTTCCGACCTGCCTTGTCTCATTATCAACGTCCAGCGCGGCGGCCCGGGGCTTGGCGGCATTCAGCCTGCACAAAGCGATTATTGGCAGGCAACCCGTGCACCCGGCCATGGAGATTTACACATCTTGGTGTTCGCTCCCTCTACTATTCAAGAGATGGTTGACCTCGTCTACGACGCATTTGACAAAGCAGATAAATACAGAATGCCTGCTATGATTCTTGCCGATGGTATGCTCGGCCAGATGATGGAGCCTGTTACATTCCCAGAAAAAGAGGTTACCGAGTTTATTGATAAACCTTGGGCTACCAACGGTCATCAGAATAAGCGTGAACACAATGTTGTTAATTCTCTGTATTTGCAGGCTAAAGAATTAGAGAAAACGATTGTAGACCGCTTTAAGAAATACGATGTTATCAAAGAGAACGAGCAACGTGCCGAAGAATATATGGTTGAAGATGCCGACATTGTTCTGGTTGCCTACGGTGCAACCGCGCGTATTGCGCAAAGTGCTGTTAAAACCGCACGCGGGCAGGGCATCAAAGCGGGTCTTATCCGCCCCATTACCGTATGGCCGTTCCCCGATAAAGCCATTGATAAGGCATGTGCTACTTCTAAAAACTTCCTATGCGTCGAAATGAGCATGGGCCAAATGGTAGACGATGTACGCCTTGCTGTAAACGGCAGAAAACCGGTGCATTTCTTTGGTCACACCGGCGGTGTCATCCCCACACCTGCTGAGGTGCTTGAGCAAATTAAAACAATTGCAGGAGGTGCTAAATAATGGCAGTAGTATATGAAAAATCCCATGCACTTACCGATGCTGTGCTGCATTATTGCCCCGGCTGCACCCATGGTATCATTCACAAGTTGGTTGCAGAGGTTATAGATGAATTGCAGTGCGAGGGCGATACCGTAGGTGTTGCGCCTGTTGGTTGCGCTGTTATGGCATACAACTATTTTAAATGCGATATGGTAGAGGCGCCTCATGGCAGAGCACCTGCGGTTGCAACCGGTTTAAAACGCAGCCTGCCCAATAACGTCATCTTTACCTATCAGGGCGACGGCGACCTTGCCGCAATCGGCACCGCAGAAACCGTCCATGCTGCTACCCGCGGCGAAAACATTACCATCATTTTCGTTAACAACTGTATTTACGGTATGACAGGCGGCCAAATGGCTCCCACAACACTGCCCGGTCAGGTTACACAAACCACACCTTACGGCCGTGACGTTGCTGCTGCGGGCTATCCTATCCGTATGTCCGAGATGCTCGCTACTCTCGACGGTACTGCTTATGCAGAGCGTGTTTCGGTGGATTCGGTCCCTAACATCCGTAAAGCAAAAGCTGCCATTAAAAAAGCTTTCCAGACTCAGGTTGACAAAAAAGGCTTTTCTATTGTAGAAGTCCTGTCCACCTGTCCTACCAACTGGGGGCTAACACCTGTTGAGGCACTTGGCTGGCTGCGCGACAATATGATTCCTTACTATCCTCTTGGCGTTTATAAAGATAAAACAGGAGGGGACAAATAATGGCTTCTTATAATATGGTAATGGCAGGCTTTGGTGGCCAGGGTGTTCTGTTTTCGGGCAAGGTAATTGCTTATGCCGGCTTGATTGAAGACCAAAGTGTTTCGTGGTTGCCGTCTTACGGCCCTGAAATGCGCGGTGGCACAGCAAACTGTTCTATCTGTGTTTCCGACGAGCCAATCGGTTCTCCGTTGGTTGTAACCCCCAACGTGCTCATCGCAATGAACGCACCATCCTACGATCGGTTTATTGATGCGGTAGAGGCTGGCGGCACTGCTATCATAGATAGTACATTGGTGACCAAGAAATGTGACAGAACCGATATTAACGTGTTTTACGTTCCTGCAACCGAGCTCGCATCCGAAAAAGGGCTCGAAGGGCTTGCAAATATTATTCTTGTCGGCAAACTGCTCAAAGAAACTGGCTTTGCTCAATACGAATCGGTGCGCAAGGCAATTGATAAGTGCGTTTCTGCAAGAAAACAGCACCTTAAGGTGAAAAATATCGAGGCAATCGATTTAGGTATGTCCCTGTAAAGTACAAATAACTTATGTAAGAGCCATTTGCTATGTGCAGATGGCTCTTATTTTTGTTAACACGGGGCAGATGCTTTTTGGCACTTACCATGATATAATTATTTTAAAGAATTTAGCTTTAAAACCCATACAGGAGGAACCCATGCTGCAATTTATTATTGGAACAACCGGCAGCGGTAAAACAACGTTGCTGCGCCAAAAAGTTTGCGAAAGCGTGCGTGCGGGCAAGCAAGCCATCGTTATAGTGCCCGAACAGCACTCGTTTGAAACCGAAAAAACCCTGTATGAAATGCTGGGAGCACGGCTTGCCATCCATGCCGAAGTTCTCAGCTTTACGCGCCTGTGCAACCGTATTTTTCGCTGTTACGGCGGGCTTGCGGGCGATTATATCGATGACAGCGCCCGCCTTTTGCTTATGAGCCTTACTCTGGAGGAACTATCCGATACTCTTGAACTTTACTCCAATAAAACAAACCGTATGCGCTTTGTAGAATCTATGGTATCGCAAGTCAGCGAATTTAAAAATGCAGGCATCACGCCCGAACAGCTCGAACAGTTTGCCCAGCAAACTGGAGAAGAAGAGGGACTTGCAAAAAAAACAGGAGAACTTGCCTCAATTTACCGTGTTTATCAGGCAATGATTGACCGCAGCTACAAAGATGCAGAAGACGATATCACCCGTGCTTGTGGGTATCTTGAGAGTGAACCGTTCTTTGCCGATTATGATGTGTTTATCGATTCTTTTAAGTCTTTTACAGCCGCAGAACACCTCATACTCGACCATATATTTTCAAAATCTCTCCTGGTCACCGTTACACTTTGTACCGATAGTTTAGAGGAACATGAAGATGATTTAGGTTTGTTTTCGCTTGTAAAAAAAACAGCCGCCCGTCTTAAGCGCATTGCAAAAAATAACAGCGTGCAAGAGCTGCCGCTGATTCGTTTAAACCATCACTACCGTTACCAGAACGATGAATTAGTACATTTAGAGCAAAATGTTTTTCGTTCCCATCCAGTTCCATACAATAAGCCGTGTGGCAACATCCAGCT
Organism: Hydrogenoanaerobacterium saccharovorans; assembly: GCF_003814745.1. Classification (NCBI taxonomy): domain Bacteria; kingdom Bacillati; phylum Bacillota; class Clostridia; order Eubacteriales; family Oscillospiraceae; genus Hydrogenoanaerobacterium; species Hydrogenoanaerobacterium saccharovorans. The sequence goes on from NZ_RKRD01000001.1 coordinate 1,318,908, forward strand.
TGTTGAAGCGCAAAATCAGTACGATGAGGTAGAATATGTTGCCGCTTGCATACGTGAGGCGGTGCGAAAAAGCGACGTGCGTTACCGCGATATAGCCGTAATTGGGAGAGATCTTTCCTCCTATACGCAGGCGTTCGAGAGCGTTTTTGAACGCTACGAAATTCCTTATTTTATGGATAGCCGTGAGGATATTACAGGAAAGCCCCTTACCGCTGCTGTTTTGCATGCGGTAGATGCCGTATGTCGTAATTTTGATACGGATGGAATTATGGCTTTACTAAAAACTGCATTGCTGGGTATTTCTTCACAAGAAATTGGTGAGCTTGAAAACTACTGTTTTGTTTGGGATGTAAAAGGACAAGCGTGGCGCCAAGGTTTTACCATGAACCCCTCAGGCTATGGAGAGTTCAGCGAAAAGGATAAAACACAACTTGCTCACCTCAACCAGCTTCGCATCCAAATCATCACACCGTTGGAGGAACTTTTTACTTCAATACAGCGGTGCAACGGTGCAGGTTTTGCGGCGGCGGTGTTTCGTTACCTTGAGCAATCGGGCATTTTAAATAGGTTGCGCCACGCACAAGAGGATGACCCCATTGCAGGCGATTGTGTTCAGCTCTACGATACAGTTGTTGATTTGCTTGACCAATTTGCGGCGGCTCTTGGCGGTGCAAACCTTACGGCACAACAATACTCTGAGCTATTGCGCATGGTGCTTTGTTCGGTTGATATCGGCAGTATTCCTCAAACGCTCGATCAGGTTATCATCGGCTCTGCCGACCGTATCCGCCTTTCATCCCCCAAGCTAACTTTTCTGGTAGGTGCAAACGATGGGGTTTTTCCCGCAGTATACAAATCGAGTGGCATTTTATCAGATGCGGAGCGAGATCAAATGATTCGTTCTGGGCTTGAAATATCCAACACAGCCGAAAGCAAATCGCTGGATGAAACCTTTTGTGCGTATGCGGCATTATGCAGCCCGTCTCAACAACTTACGGTCTGTTATGCCTGCTCCACCATCAAAGGCGAAAGCCTCTACCCTTCGGTCATAGTAAAAAATCTTCGTACGGTATTACCGTTTGTTAACAAAATATCTGCCGATGAGCAAGACCACATGCTTTACATACAAAACAATAAAACTGCTTTTGACGTATTTTGCTCGGTTTTACGACAGGATAACCAGTTTACAGCTTCACTCAAATCTTATTTAGAAGAACAGGGGATGGGTACGCGGGTTCAGCGTTTGCTTAACCCGGCTAAAGCAAGCGAATATCAACTAACAAACAGCAAAACTATTTTTAAGCTTTACGGCAAAGATATAAGCCTTTCGGCATCTCGTCTTGACCAATTTTACCAGTGTAAAATGGCATACTTTTGCCGTTATGGTTTAAGCATTAAGCCGCGCCGCCGTGCCGAGCTGTCTCCGATGGAATCTGGTACGCTGGTGCATTTTGTGTTGCAAGCTTTGCTCTCGCAATACGATGATATTTGCAGTGCAGTGTTGGATGAAGAAAAACTGCGCAAGGATATCCATAACCTGTTGTGGCAGTATGTCGATGAAAAAATGGGAGGCAAAGAGAGTAAGCCTGCGCGGTTTACCTATTTGTTTAAACGGTTGGAAGATACCTTGCTAAAACTATTGCAGCACTTGGCAAAAGAGTTTGCAAACAGCCAATTCCGCCCTGTGTATTTTGAACTTCCCATTAAAAAGTCGCAAAATAAAACCGACGATAACAGCGAAAATATGTACATTGCCGCTTTAGAATTCCCAACTGCCGCAGGCGGTACGGTTGCGGTTGAGGGTGTGGTTGACCGCGTAGACGTGATGGACAAAAATGACAAAAAGTATATACGCGTAGTCGACTACAAATCGGGCAGCAAAACGTTTCACCTTACTGATATTTACTGCGGGCTGAACCTGCAAATGCTCATTTACCTTTTTACGTTAAGAAGAAACGGCCAAGGCAGCCTTGCAGAAGCTGCCCCTGCGGGTATTTTATATATGCCTGCCAAAACAAAATACACCTCGCTAGCCCGTGGTACAGATGCTGAAGAAGCAGAAAAAGAGCAGATGAAAACCCTTAAAATGAACGGTTTACTGCTCGATAATCCCGAATCTCTACTGGGTATGGAACGCGACGGCGAGGGAGTTTTTATCCCTGTTACAATTCAAGAAAAAGAGAAGACCTCAGGCAAAGGGAAGGATAAAACAACCGAAATTATTACCGAGATTAAAGGAGATATTGCAACTTTGGCAGAATTGGGCAAACTCGAACAATACGTTGAAAAAATGGTTGTAGATATGGCAAACACTTTACACAGCGGTGCTATTGGTGCTGTGCCAACGTATACCAGCCAATATAATGCCACCTGCGAATACTGCGATTATCGTGAGGTATGTGGGCACGAAGAGGGCGATCTTACAAATAAAGTGGACGATATAAAAAACAAATCTGATTTTTTTGATAGAATTGATGCAGAAAAGCAAGCACAGCAAGCGGACAACGACGCAGAGGAGGTGCAACAGGATGGCGAAGATTAACTGGACACCCGAACAAGCCGCCGCTATCCATGCAAGAGGCGGTTCTTTGCTGGTTTCGGCTGCGGCAGGCAGCGGTAAAACTGCGGTGCTTTCACAGCGCGTAATCGAGCGGATTACTGACCGTAAAAACCCTGTGGATATAGACCGTATGCTTATTGTTACCTATACGAAAGCAGCAGCACAACAAATGCGCGAAAAAATCAGTAGCAAACTGCAAAAACTGCTTGAACCTGTGCCAAACGATGCCGACCTTGAGTACGACGACACGCTCTGCCCCGATACTGCTTTGCTCAAACGCCAGCAGATTTTGCTTGCAAAGGCACACATCAGCACAATTCATTCGTTTTGTTTTGATCTTATCAAACAGCATGTTCAACTGCTTCCGCTTTCACCCGATATAACCATTGCAGAAGACAGCGAACTTGGCAACCTGCGTGAAGAAGCACTGAAGCAATGTATAGAGGAATATTATGCAGGTGAAAAGGGGAATGACTTTACAGAGCTTGCTGACCTAATCAGTTCAGGGCGCGATGACCGCAATTTGTTCGAAACCGTATATAAGCTGTATGATTTTATTCGTTCTCACCCTTTTTATGAAGATTGGCTTGCCGAAAAGCTGCAAATGTACAATAATACCGCCAACGTTTGTCAAACGGTATGGGGCGAAATCATATTATCTTACACTGCCGATTCTTTGCTTTATTGTATAGAAATTTTAGAAGAAGCTGTCATTCTCATCTGCGATAACGAAAAGATGGAGGCTGCCTATAAAAACACGTTTCAAACAGACCTTGGCAATGTAAAGCAAATAGTAGAACTTGTTTCTCAAAAAAAACATACTGCCAGCCATTGGGATGAAATTGCATCTCTTTTAACCACTGCAAAAGCGCTTACACCACTTGGCGGGCGGGTTATGGGCGAAAAAGACAACCCTGCAAAACAGCGCGTGGATGCTATTCGTAAAGAAGTAAAAAAAATACTAGAAAAACTTGCCGACCGTTTGTTTTCTGCTACAGCGTCCGAATTCGAGGAGGACATTAATACCCTGCGTCCGCAGATTGAACTGCTTTTTTCACTTACTCTTTCTTTTTCAGCGCGCCTTGATGCTCTTAAGCGTGAACGGCGTTTGGTCGATTTTTCTGACCTTGAACATTTTACACTTGCCCTTCTTTACGATGAACCTCAAAAGGGTGTGCATGTAAAGTCTGCTCTTGCTCAAGAGGTATCCCAAAACTTCGATGAAATTATGATTGACGAGTACCAAGATACCAACGAGGCACAAAACATGATATTCAGCGCACTTGCCCTTACCGACGAAAACGGCAGCGAAAAAAATCTTTTTTTAGTGGGCGATGTTAAACAAAGCATCTACCGTTTTAGACAGGCAATGCCTGAAATTTTTATGGAGAAAAAGCGCATTTATGCACCCTATAACGGTGAAGATTTTCCATCAAAAATCAATTTGGGTGCCAATTTTCGCAGCCGCATCGGTATTACAGATGCAGTGAATTTTGTGTTTTCTCAACTGATGAGCGAAAAACTCGGTGAGCTGGATTACAATGAGGATGAGGCGCTGATTCCGCGTGCTGATTACCCCGAAACGAATGAAATTGCTACCGAAATACAAATTATTGATACAACCGACGACAGCAGTGAAGACGCAAAAATTGTGTTGGAGGCACGCTATGTTGCACGCCGCATTGCAGAAATGATAACGGACGGTTATCTGATTTACGACAGTGAAGAAAAACTCTATCGCCCTGCACGGCAAAGCGACTTTTGTGTACTTTTACGTTCTAAAAAAGATAAAATCAGTACATTTGTGAAAGAGCTTCAGGCAAATGGCATTCATGCATGGGCAGAGGTGCAAGGAGGGTATCTCGCTTCGCGTGAAATTTCTGTCATGCTCTCTTTCCTTCGTGTACTCGATAACCCGCTTCTTGATGTTCCTCTTACCGCGGTTATGCTTTCTGAACTGTTTGCATTTACACCGGATGAAGTCGCACAGGTGCGTCTGATTGACCGCAACAGTCCGCTTTATCTTTGCATTTGCAAGGCTGCAGACCAAGGGGACGAAAAGTGTGCCGCTCTGGCAGAATCTATAAAAAAATACAGTGCGGCAGCGGTTACCTTGCCTATCGACCATCTCATCTTGCGTATTTACCGCGAAACCGATTATCTCTCGCTTGTGTCTGCTATGGCAATGGGCGAAAACCGCAAGGCGAACCTGCGCTTACTTGCCGAATACGCCGCAAGCTTCAGCAAAGCGGGGCACAAAGGTTTGTGCAGTTTTGTGCGATTTATCGACAAAGTTACACAGCGCGGCGATGATTTTGCACCTGCAAACACTCTTGGTGAAAGTGCAGATGTAGTACGGGTAATGACCATCCACCGTTCCAAGGGGTTGGAATTTCCTGTTGTATTTCTTTCCGATACAGCAAAAGGGCATAATACCGTCGATTACACAATGGCAAGAACGATTCTTCACTCTACCTTAGGCTTTGCCTGCCGCAGGCGCGACCCTGTGTTAATGAAAGAGTTCACCACAATTCCAATGGAGGCACTCAAACTGGAAAGTGAACGATCTTCATTGTCGGAGGAACTCCGCGTGCTGTATGTTGCTATGACACGCGCCAAAGAAAAGCTGATTATTACCATGACGCAGGATAAACGGCTTGATGGAACGCTAAAAGCACTTTCCGGCGGTATTACGGAGGAAAAACAAATTTCTTCGTATCTCGTGCGCAAGTGCAAGAGTTTTGCCGACTGGATTTTGATGTGTGCTTTGCGTCACCCCGATGGTGCCCCGTTACGTGGCAAAATAGCCTTAGATGACAGCAGAGTGCTGTGGGAGAATTCACGCTTGCTGGTTGAATTCAACCAACCGCTTTCTCCCAACGCCGAGCAGGAATGCGAACAGCTTTCCATCACTGCAGAGCCTGTACCTTGCCTAATCGATGAAATCAGAAATCGTGCAAGTTACAGTTACCCCTATGCGGCAGCCACTCAAGTGCCTGCCAAAATGGGCGTATCCTCAATTGCACACCGCGAAAGCAACCAAAGCTTTCGGTTTAACCGCATACCTAAATTTCTTTCAAAAAAAGAGCTTACGGGTGCTCAACGCGGCTCTGCATTGCACCAGTTTATGCAATTTGCCGATTATGCATCAGCAAGCGCCGATGCTGCCGCTGAGGTGGAGCGTGTTACACAATTGGGCTTCATTACCCAAGTTCAGCGCGAATGTATTGATATAAAGCAGGTACAAAAGTTTTTTGCCTCTCCGCTTTATCGTCGTATCGCCGCTTCGCAGGATGTCCGCCGTGAACTGCGGTTTTTATCGCAACTGCAGGCTAATGAAATCGGTTTTGATGATGCCGATTGCTCTGATACCGTTACAGTGCAGGGGGTTGCCGATTGTATTTTTATCGAAGACGGCGCTTGTGTCATTGTAGATTATAAAACCGATGCAGTAAAAGACGCACAAGAGCTGGAGCAACGCTATTCAGCACAACTTACCTTATATAAAAAGATAATAGAAGAAAGCCTGCATTTGTCTGTTAAGCAGTGCATTTTGTATTCTTTTGCGTTAAATATGGAAATTCCGCTCAAACTTTAAGCATAGCAAACAGTTTCAAACAGTTTAGATATTTTCTTTTTTATTGTTAGATAAAACTTGACAACAGTGAATACATCTGTTAAACTATTGTAGAAAACAAAGTAGAACAGCAATTCGTTCTCACCTGTACGCAGGAGCGTTACATGGTCAATACCAATGCGAAACCCTTAACAGGGCGTTAGTGTGTATTGCGGTGCGCGGACGAATTTTAGTCCGCGCTTTGTTCATTTTATAAGAGCTTTATGGAGGTGCTTAACATTAGCAACAAGGAACTACTGATTAATGAGGAGATTAGAGACAAGGAAATCAGAGTCATCGGTGCAGAAGGCGAACAGCTAGGGGTACTGCAAACCAGAGATGCGATGAATCTGGCAATTGAAAAAAATCTAGATTTAGTAAAGATCGCTCCTCAGGCAACGCCGCCCGTATGCCGCATTATGGACTACGGTAAATACCGTTTCGAGCAAACGAAACGTGAAAAAGAGGCAAGAAAAAATCAGAAGACCATTGATACCAAAGAGGTACGCCTATCACTGAATATTGATACGCACGATTTTGAAACCAAACTCAACAATGCCATCAAGTTTTTGAAGAGCGGTGATAAGGTCAAAGTTGCAATTCGATTCAGAGGTCGTGAAATGGCACATGCTCATTTGGGCGAAGGTCAGATGAAAAAATTTGCCGAGGCGTGTGCCGAAGTGGGTACTGTTGACAAGCTGCCGAAGATGGAAGGCCGTAGTATGGTCATGTTCATTACGTCGAAGCTCTCAAAGTAATTCTTAAAGGGAGGATACATTCTCATGCCTAAGTTAAAAACACATTCCGGTGCAAAAAAACGTTTTAAAATGTCTGCAACCGGCAAAGTAAAACGCGCTCATGCGAACAAATCTCATTTGCTCAACGGTCATGGAAAAACTACAAAGCTAAAAAGAGGTCTGCGTAAAGCAGCTTATGCTGATAAGACCAACGTTAAAGCTATCAAACTGTTGCTGCCTTACAAATAGTAGGCAATTTTAAAACTTATTATATTTAGAAAGACCAAAACGGAGGTATATAGATATGGCTCGTGTAAAGGGAGCAACGATGACTCGCAAGAGAAGAAAGAAAGTTCTCAAACTTGCCAAAGGTTATTTTGGTGGCAAAAGCAGACTTTTTAAAACTGCAAAACAGGCAGTAATGAAATCCGGTAACTATGCATTTGCCGGCAGAAAACAAAAGAAGAGAAGCTTCCGCAGCTTGTGGATTACTAGAATTTCTGCTGCTTGCCGCTTGAATGATACAAACTACTCTACATTCATGAACGGACTGAAAAAAGCTGGCGTAACTCTGAACAGAAAAATGCTGTCAGAGATCGCAATCAATGATGCTGCTGCTTTTACCGCATTGGTAGAAAAAGCAAAAGCTGCCCTGTAATAATTGATATTGCCGCCCGTGTTTTATATGGCACGGGCGCATTTTCAATTTTATGAGGTGTAGCAGATGGATCGAATTACCAGCAGAGAAAATCAGAATATAAAACACATCATTAAGCTGATGAAGAGTAAAAAAGAGCGCATACAATGCGGGCAGTTTGTTGCTGAAGGCATCAAGCTTTGTTTAGAGGCTGCAGCAAGTGGTATTGCAATAGATGAACTTTACTGTACCCCTGCAGCGCTGGCAAAATACTCTCAACGGCTTGTTTCGTTGTATCAAAATGCAAAAATCAGCTGTGAAATTACAGAAGATATTGCCAACAAGCTTGCAGATGCCAGCACTCCGCAAGGAGTTTATGCAGTGTGTCGCCTGCCTGAATATAAACTGGACGAAAAAAGCTTTACCCAGGGGTGTTACATCGCCCTTGAGTCTTTGCAAGACCCTGGCAATATCGGTACTATTTTGCGCACCGCCGATGCTTTCGGCATTGACGGTGTGATTCTTACTGCCGACTGCCCCGATATTTTTTCGCCCAAAGTGCTTCGCTCCACAATGGGCAGTGCGTTTCGTGTGCCCGTATGCATTACTGCAAATCTTGTAAGCTTGCTCGAGCAGCTCAACAAAACCCACAGTACTTTTGCAGCCACCCTCAGCGAACGAGCTGTATCTATCCAAAAATGCAGCCTTACGCAATCTGCTGTAGCGGTAATCGGTAACGAGGGTAACGGCTTATCACAAGACGTAATAGACATATGCACCCACAATATGATGATTGATATGCAGGGTAAAACGGAATCGCTAAACGCAGCAATCGCAGCGGCTGTGGTTATGTGGGAGATGACACGAAAAACCGGTTTATAGAGCTTGGCACTCTTCATTTACGGCATCTTTTACTGTATTTATCATATCTATTTTAGCAAGATAAGGAGGACGGATCATGTCATCGGCTTTGGAATACTGGGTTTGGTTGGGGATGGCCTTCGGCAGCGGCAACGGCAGAACCGATGAGATTATCCGTCGCTTTCCTAATATAGAAGAGTTTTATTTATCAGGCGGTTATCGCGAAATTTCGCAAATTACAAAAGGAGAAACCGAAAGGCTTGTTGCTGCAAAGTTGGATGACGCCAAGCGCATTATCGAAAAAATGCACAAACAAGGCATTACAATCATTACGCCGGATGACGAGAGATACCCCAACCGTTTGCGTAACATCTACGGCATGCCCTGCGTACTCTATGTCGACGGCGAACTCGGCGATTTGGATAACGAACTTGCAGTAGCAATGGTGGGTACACGCCGTTGTTCCGATTATGGCTATCGTGCCGCAAATAAAATTGCAAGCGAACTGGCTCAAGCAGGTTCGGTAATTGTAAGCGGTCTCGCTGCCGGTATTGATACTGTTTGCCATACCGCCGCGCTTAAACAAGATCGGCGCACTATAGCAGTATTGGGCTGCGGTATTGATAAAACCTACCCGTTACAGAACAAGACTTTAAGAGAGCTGATTGCTAAAAATGGCGCAGTTATTTCAGAATTTGTACCGGGTATGGCACCTTATGCGGGGAATTTTCCTATCCGTAACCGCATTATTTCCGGGCTTTCAATGGGTGTTGTAGTGGTAGAAGCCGGCGAGCGCAGCGGCTCTCTTATAACAGCCCATGTTGCGCTTGACCAAGGCAAAGATGTATTCGCCGTACCCAACGACATTTTTAACGAAAGTGCACGCGGAACATTTTCGTTGTTACGGCAAGGTGCAATTCCCGTCAGCAGCGGTTTGGATGTGCTGGAAGAGTATCGCTATCGCTTTGCGGGTACAATAAAGCTTGAAAAATTACAGTCTGCGCCTAATACAAAAAATAAAACATCCCCCGCAGTTGTGCAAACAAGCTTAATGAACAAAGCACCGCTTGAAGAACCAGAGCTAACAGTGCAGGAAAGGGCGCCAAAGCCCGACCTCGAGGGTGTTACAGGTGATGCGCTTTTGGTTTATCATCTACTTACCAATGTCCCAATGCATACAGAAGAAATTTCTATAAAATTACAAAAACCCATAAATCAAGTCTTGACAGCATTGACAGAACTTGAAATAATGGGTTTAGTGTCTGCACATTCGGGTAAACGCTATAAACGAATTTAAACATTTTCATTGTCACGGTTGTTATTACTGTATGCATTGCCGCCACAATGCATACAGTAATAGCAACCTAAATGGATCGATATTATTGAGATATAGGCTAGGTGATCAAAATGGCTACAAAAAAAGCAGAAGAAAAGATAACAGAAACCGCTCAAGCAGATTTGACGGCAGAAGCTGTGGATACAGATGAGAGCAGTACCAAAGCAGTAAAAGCGACCAAGGCTACTAAACCAAAAGTGGCGGCTAAAAAGAGTACTACAAAAAAGAAAGCGGCTGCAAAGTCAGCACCAGCAAAAAAGGCTGCGACTACCAAAACTACAAAGAAAAAAACAACAAAATCCAAGAAAAGTGACGAGGACATTGATGTACTAAAGGATGGAAATCTTGTTATCGTTGAGTCACCCGCAAAGGCGAAAACGATTATGAAATATTTGGGCCCTGGTTATGACGTTATTGCCTCCATGGGCCATATTCGCGATTTACCCAAAAGCAAGCTGGGTGTCGATGTAGACAACAACTTTGAACCGCATTACATCCCGATTAAGGGCAAAGAAGAGCTTGTGCGCACCCTCAAGAAAAAGGCAAAAGCAAGCAAAATTGTCTATCTTGCTACCGACCCCGACCGCGAGGGAGAGGCGATTTCTTGGCATCTTGCACACCTGCTGGATTTGGATTTGACTGCATCCAATCGTATTACCTTTAACGAAATTACCAAAACAGGTGTTCGATATGGTATGGAGCATCCCCGCACGATTGATATCGATTTGGTAAATGCTCAGCAGGCGCGCCGTATACTGGACCGTATTGTCGGGTATAAAATCAGCCCGTTTTTATGGCGAAAAATCAAACGCGGTTTATCGGCAGGCAGGGTACAGAGTGTTGCCGTACGCTTGATTGTTGACCGTGAAAAAGAAATTCGTGCATTTGTTACCGAGGAGTACTGGTCAATCGATGCAAAACTGCTCGGTAAAGAAAGCACAAAGCAGATACCAGCCAAACTATATGGCAAAGATAAAAAGATTGAAATAAAAACCGGCGAAGAAGCCGATGCTATTTTACAAGAGCTGAAAGGCGTTCAATATCTTGTTGAAAGCGTCAAGAAAAGCGTACGTAAAAAATCTCCTGCACCTCCCTTTACTACATCCACCATGCAGCAGGAAGCATCGCGTAAACTTGGCTTTCAAGCTCGCCGCACCATGAAAGCAGCGCAAGAACTTTACGAAGGTATCGATGTAAAAGGTATGGGTGCTGTTGGTCTCATCACGTATATGAGAACCGATTCTTTGCGTATTTCCGAAGAAGCACAGCAACAGGCGGAAGAATTTATCACGGGCAAGTACGGCAAAGATTATCTGCCGCAGACACGGCGCCAGTATAAATCCAAAAACAATGCGCAGGATGCACATGAGGCGGTTCGCCCCACTATGCCGTCCCTCACACCCGAAGAAGCAAAAGAAAGCCTTACGAACGACCAATATAAGCTCTATAAGCTTATTTGGGAGCGCTTTATTGCAAGCCAAATGGCAACCGCATTGCTTGATACCGTAGCGGTGGATATTCGTGCAGGCGAATATTTGTTTAAGGCTTCGGGCTATTCTGTAAAATTTGATGGTTTTACCGTGCTGTACGAAGAAGGCAAGGATGAAGAAACCGAAGAAGGCGGAGCTTTGCCTGCGATGGAAGTCGGAGATGAACTTAAGCTGAAAGAACTGCTGCCCAATCAGCATTTCACACAGCCCCCGGCGCGTTTTACCGAGGCATCGCTTATTAAAACGTTGGAAGAAAACGGCATTGGCAGACCTTCCACCTATGCTCCAACCATCACCACCATATTGGTGCGCAATTACGTAGAGCGCGATGGAAAAGCGTTGAAACCCACTCCTTTAGGCGAAGTTACCACGCAACTGATGGAAGAACAGTTTAAAGATATTGTGGATGTTACCTTTACCGCAAATATGGAGCATGACCTTGACTCGGTAGAGACAGGTGATGCCGATTGGGTTGAAACATTGCACAAATTCTATGGTGATTTTGCCGCTACACTTGAAAATGCTGAAAAAAATATGGACGGCACCCGTATGAAAGTACCCGAAGAAGAATCGGATGTAGACTGCGAGCTTTGCGGACGCAGAATGGTGATTAAAACCGGCCGTTTTGGTAAGTTCCTTGCATGTCCGGGGTTCCCGGAATGTAAAAACACCAAAAAAATCGTGCAAGAGGCAGAGGGGAACTGTCCGAAATGCGGTTCAAAGATGCTTACAAAAAAATCGCAGAAAGGCAGAGTGTTCTATGGCTGCAGTGCTTACCCCAATTGCGATTTTATTACATGGGATTTGCCTTTGAAAGAAAACTGCCCCGATTGCGGTGCAACTTTATTTAAGAAATCGGGTAAAATGGGTAAAATTTATTGTGCGAAAGAAGATTGCGATTACGAGAGAGGGTTGAAGGATTGATGCCGGTATCGGTTATCGGGGCGGGGCTTGCAGGCTGCGAAGCTGCTTGGCAGCTTGCAAACCGCGGCATAAAGGTGCGCCTGCACGAGATGAAACCGCAGAAATTCTCTCCTGCTCATAAATACAATGGTTTTGCAGAGCTTGTCTGCTCCAATTCACTCAAAGCAATGCGGATTGAATCTGCAGCTGGGCTATTAAAAGAAGAAATGCGCCGTCTCGGTTCGCTTATTATAGAATGCGCCGATGCTACTGCTGTTTCGGCAGGCGGTGCGCTTGCGGTGGACCGCGAACGCTTTTCGGATATGGTTACAGCCAAAATATCGCAGCACCCCAACATTGAGGTGATTGCAGGTGAGGTTACTGAAATTCCCGATGGCGATGTTATCATAGCTACAGGGCCGCTTACTTCCGATGCCTTTTCGGCAGCTGTCAAAAATTTGCTCGGCAGCGAATACCTTAGTTTTTACGATGCCGCAGCGCCGATTGTAAGCTTTGACAGTATTGATCAGGACAAGGTGTTTTTTGCCGCTCGCTACGACCGCGGCGATGCAGATTACATCAATTGCCCTATGAATAAAGAAGAATACGAGAGTTTTCACTCTGCGCTTATTTCTGCCGAATCCGTGCAGTTGAAAAGCTTTGAAAATATGACAGTTTACGAGGGCTGTATGCCCGTCGAGGTGCTTGCCAAACGCGGTACCGATGCAATCCGTTATGGTCCGCTAAAACCTGTCGGCTTGAGAGACCCGAAAACAGGGCATCGCCCTTGGGCGGTGGTGCAGCTGCGTAAAGAAAATGCCGAGGGCAGTTTGTATAACCTGGTGGGTTTTCAAACCAATCTGCGCTTTCCCGAACAAAAACGTGTGTTTTCTATGATACCGGGGTTGGAAAATGCCGATTTTATGCGCTACGGTGTGATGCATCGTAACACTTTCATCCACAGCCCGCGTCTGCTGGATCATACGTATCGCCTGAAAAAAGATGGTAGAATCTACTTTGCAGGGCAGATGACCGGTGTTGAGGGGTATATCGAATCAACAGCATCGGGTATTCTTGCAGGCATCAACCTTGCACAACGCTTGCAAGATAAATCACCGTTGGTATTACCGCGCGAAACGATGCTTGGTGCACTTACCGCTTACATCAGCGACGAAAGCGTCTCCAATTTTCAGCCAATGGGATGCAATATGGGCATTTTACCGCCTTTGGGTGATAAAATACGAGATAAAAGTGCGCGCTATCTTGCATTGGCACAGCGCAGCTTGCAGTGCCTCGATGAGCAACTGTCGGCTTTAAATCAATAGAAATGATGATGGGTGGGGTTGAAATGAAAGTAATTTTAGATGCATTCGGCGGTGATAACGCGCCTGTTGAAACCATAAAAGGCGCAGCCATGGCAGTTCAGGAATATGGTGTTACTGTACTGCTCACCGGCGACGAAGAAATTATCAAACGCGTTGCAAAAGAGCAGGGTGTTACACTTAGCGGCATTGAAATTGTACATGCACCAACTGTAATCCCTGTTTGTGCCGAGTCAACCTCTATCACGAAAGAATACGCCGACAGCTCACTTGCAGTTGGCTTAAAACTGCTTGTAGAGGGTAAAGGCGATGCATTTGTTACCGCAGGCAGCAGCGGTGCTTTGGTGGTTGGCGCTACATTGATTGTCAAACGCATCAAAGGTATCAAGCGCGCCGGTTTCGCACCGGTTATCCCTTGTGTAGGCGGCAACGGCAAATATATGCTGATGGATTCCGGCGCAAACATCGACTGCCGCCCCGAAATGCTGATGCAATTTGGTATTATGGGCTCGGCGTATATGAATAAGATTATGGGGATTTCAAATCCTAAAATAGGGCTTATCAATGTTGGTGTTGAAGAGAGTAAAGGGGGCGAGCTGCAATTAGGTGCATATGAACTGCTGAAAAAAGCCCCTGTCAACTTTACAGGCAATGTCGAACCTCGTGAGTTGCCGTTTGGCGCGTGCGATGTTGCTGTGTGCGATGGCTTTTCGGGCAATATCGTATTAAAATTGACCGAGGGCGTTGCAAAAGCATTTACCACCCAAATCAAGGGCATTTTTATGCAAAACTTTAAAACAAAACTGGCTGCGCTTGCAGTCAAAAACGGTATGAAGAATTTTAAAAAGCAGATGGATTATACCGAGCACGGCGGCGCTGCGCTGCTTGGTATTGCAAAGCCTACAATCAAGGCACATGGCAGCTCCAATGCAAAGGCGTTTAAGAATGCCATACGGCAAGCGGCAAGTTTTGCTCAGCTTGATGTTATCGGCGAGATTGAAAAAGGCTTGCAGGAGATAAAAAACAGCGCGCAGGAGACAGTAAAATGAATCAACTGGAAGAAAAATTGAATTATCGGTTTCAAAATAAAAAGTTCCTAGAAATTGCACTTACGCATTCGTCTTATGCAAATGAGACAAAACGAGATATGGAGTGTAACGAAAGGCAAGAGTTTTTGGGTGACGCTGTTCTATCCATCATCGTATCCGACTATCTTTTTAAACAGTATTCGCATTTGCCCGAGGGCGAGCTTACTAAAATAAGGGCATCATTGGTATGCGAAAAATCACTGTGCCAGTTCGCGAGAGAAATCAACCTCGGTAAATATTTGATGCTCGGTAAAGGTGAGGAGATTACCGGTGGCAGAGAACGCCCATCTATTTTGGCAGATGCATTTGAAGCGGTGATTGCTGCAATTTACTTGGATGGCGGTATGGAGGCAGCAAGAGATTATGTGCTGCATTTTGTAGCCAATGTCATTGAAAACCACCGTAGCCCTTCATTTAAAGATTACAAAACAATTCTGCAAGAAATTATACAGCAAAACCCAGAGGAAAAAATCACATACGTATTGGTAGATGAAAACGGTCCGGACCACAACAAAGAGTTTATGGTAGAGGTTCATCTTAACAGTAACGTCATTGGTACGGGCAGAGGGCGTTCTAAAAAAGGAGCAGAACAAATGGCAGCAAAAGAAGCACTCGAGCTGATGGGCGAATGAAGCACGCTAACATATCCATCTTTGTACCTCACGTTGGCTGCCCTAACCAATGTAGTTTTTGCAATCAGCGCAGTATTTCCGGCGTCCAAACCGTGCCCGATGCCGCATTTGTCACCAAGACTTGCAAGGATGCGCTAAAAAATTTGGGAGAGCATTCGGCAGAAGCCGAAATTGCTTTTTTCGGCGGTAGCTTTACAGCTATTAACCGGGAGCTTATGGTTTCTTTGTTGGAAGCAGCATTTGCCTATGTTCAAAACGGCAGTTTCAAAGGTATTCGCGTTTCCACCCGTCCCGATGCGATCAACGATGAGATTTTATCTCTTCTGCGCCGTTACGGAGTGACAGCAATCGAGCTTGGGGCGCAAAGTATGGACGATGAGGTTTTGCGCAAAAACTTGCGAGGGCATACCGCACAAGATGTTATCAATGCATCGCATCTTATTCAGCAGCATGATTTCGAACTGGGTTTGCAGATGATGGTGGGGCTGTATGGAGATACACCTGAAACTGCGTTGCAAACCGCGAAAAAACTGATTGCTTTACGCCCCCAAACGGTGCGCATTTATCCCACAGTAGTAATCAAACATACGATGCTGGCAGAGCTTTATGAACAGGGAGCCTATACCCCAATTTCCGTTCAGGAAGCTGTGCAAATATCGGCAAAATTGTTGGAATTATTTGAAAGCAGCGGTATTCGCGTAATCCGTCTCGGGCTTCATGCATCCGACCTGCTTGAGCACGATCTGCTTGCGGGCGGTTATCATCCCGCAATGCGTGAGCTTTGCGAGGCAGAGCTGTTTGCAAAAAGCATATTTACAGTAATCAAACAGCATAATATCCCACAAGGGGATATCTGCATTAAAATCCCCAAAGGCTGTATTTCTAAGGCAATCGGTCAGCACAAAAGTAATCTTAAAGCACTTTTAAATTGCGGTTATCGTGCAAAATTCATTGAAGACGGCACCCTGACCGGTTACAACTGCATTATCCAGCAACAGAGTAAGGAAGTGGAACATTGTATCTGAAAGCACTTGAAATCCACGGTTTTAAATCTTTCCCTGACCGTACCCGTTTAAACTTTACCGGCGGGCTTACAGCGGTTGTAGGACCAAACGGCAGTGGCAAGAGTAACATCAGCGATGCATTGAGATGGGTTTTAGGCGAGCAGTCTACCAAAACTCTGCGTGGTGCCAAAATGGAAGACGTCATTTTCGGCGGAACACAGCTTCGCAAGGCAATGGGGTTCGCGCAAGTTACGCTTTACATAGATAACACCGAACACACCATGCCAATGGATACAGACGAAGTTGCGATTACACGCAAATTGTATCGCTCAGGGGACAGCGAATACAAAATCAACGACCAAAATGTAAGGCTTAAGGATATTTACGAGCTGTTTATGGATACCGGACTTGGCCGTGATGGCTACTCGATGATTGGGCAGGGCAAAATTGCCGAAATTGTCAGTGCTAAAAGCGGGAATCGACGTGAAATTTTCGAGGAGGCTGCAGGAATTTCAAAATTCCGCTACCGTAAAACCGAAGCAGAACGCAAGCTGCTTGCTGCACAAGAAAACTTGCTTCGCCTAAAAGATATTATGGTTGAGTTGGAAGACCGCGTTGAACCGTTGAAGCTTCAGGCAGAAAAAGCAGCGCAATTTGTAAAATATGCTCAAAGCAAAAAAACGCTCGAACTTTCCATCTGGATTGCTTTGCTGGAAAAAACCAAAGAGCAGCTGCGTTTACAAGAGGACAAGGTAGCTGCATCACAGGCGGCTCACGCTGAGGTAGAGGAAGAACTTGGGGCTGTGGAAAAAAGTGCAGAAGAAATTTTTGCGCAAATTTCAAAGTGCACAGTGGATATTGATGAACTGCGAGCTGCAATTCGTCAAAAAGAAGAAAATGCCGCCGAAGCTCAATCACAAATAGCCGTGTATGAAAATGATATTTTTCATAACAATAGCTCTATTGAGCGCATTTCCTCGGAAATATCCGAGCAAAACCTTACCGGACAAGATATAGATACACAGATTGGGGCAAAACAAAAGGAGCTTACCTCTTTACAAGGTGAGATAGACCTTCGTAAAGCCGAAATGGATGAGCTTACAGGCAAATATACTCAGCTTGCATTGTCTGAGCAGGCAGGTATCGCTGAGATGGAGAGTAAGCGCAAGCAGCTTTCAGCGGTAACCCTTGCATTGTCCGAAGCTAAGGTTGCGGCAGTTACCTCACAATCCGTGTGCAACGAAACACAAAACCGCATCGAAATGCTTCGTCAATCGCAAACGGAAAAAGAGGTTAAAATAAAAGACCTTACTGCTGAACTGTATGAATGCAAAGAGCTATGTGAACACATCGACGAAAACTTACAAGGACTAAAAAATGCATCCGATGGTATCCAGTTAAAACTAAAAAACCGCACCGAAAAACGGCAAGAGCTTGAAAACCAGCTGCGCAGTATCGAGTTTAAATCCAACGAAAAGCTGCAAAAAGCGGGCCTTCTTGAAAACTTAGAGCAAACGATGGAAGGGTTTGCAGGCAGCGTAAAATATATTATCAATCAGCAAAAGCGCGGTGTTATAAAAGGGGTGCATTCCGCGGTATCTAAGCTGATTGAAGTAGATGATTCGTACTCAACTGCAATCGAGATTGCCCTTGGCGGTGCATTGCAGAACATCGTTGTAGATAATGATGAGGTTGCAAAGCGCGCCATTGCTATGCTAAAAGAATCGCGCAGCGGCAGGGCTACTTTCCTGCCTATTTCCACCATAAAGGGCAACAAGATTAATGAAAACGGTTTAAAAGAAAAACAAGGTTTTGTCGCAATCGCGTCCGATTTGGTGAGATGCAAACCCATTTATCGTGCCATTATAGAAAATATGCTTGGCAGAATTGTTGTTGCAGAAGATTTAAACGATGCTGTAGCAATTGCAAAAGCGTATAACAACCGTTTTCGTGTGGTTACACTGGACGGTCAGCTTGTAAACGTTGGTGGCTCTATGACGGGTGGTTTTACTGCCAAAAGTGCGGGTTTGCTTAGCCGTCAATCTGAAATTGATAAACTGAAAGCCGAAGCAGCAAAAATTTTACAATCAGCCGACGATGTTAAGATTAAACTGAAAACGCTTGTCGAAGAAATTTCAGCACTCAATGCAAAGTTGCTTGCCATTAACAGCGAGATAAAAACAGCAAGTGAAGATAAAATTCGTTATGAGTCCGAACAAAAACGAATCTCTCTGTCTTTAAATGACTTAACAAAAACGCAAGAAGATGCCGTTATTCAAATAAAACGGTTGCAAGAGAGATTGACCGAGCTTGAAGACGGTATCCGCAATGCCGGCAGCAGAGTAACCCGCCTTACACAAGAACAAGCTCAGGCAGAGCAAGAAATTGCGGAACAAAATAGCAAATACGATGAAGCGCGGGTAAACCGTGAACATCTATCAGAACAGCGTTCCCGCATCGAACTAGATATCCTTGCCCTATCTAAAGATAAACAGGGGATTGAACAATCGATTGCAGAAATGGCTGCTCGCAAAGATGGGCAAACGCAGAGAATCGAACTCTTTCAAAATCAAATCGCTGAACTCCAAGCGAAGAATGCTGAGATTACAGTTCAAATCGAGCACTTAAAGCAGGCAAACAGTCAGCTGGTACAAAAAACTAAGCAGGCGCAGCAAGAAATTACATCTTTGCAAGAACTTCGCCAGCAGTGCGAGCAACGTTCTACCGAAATTCGTGTACAAGAAAAAGACATTGTTGCACGTAAAGAACAACTTGCCCGTGAACTTGCCCGCGTTGAAGAGAAAAAGTTTTCACTCCAAGGGGAATACGATAGTACCATCGCACGCATGTGGGATGAATATGAAATAACGCGCAGCGAAGCAGAGGTAATTGCCGAACCGATCGAAGACATGCAAAAAGCACAGCGGAGTTTATCTGAAGTAAAAAGTAAAATCAAGGCACTTGGTACCGTTAATTTGGAAGCGATTGATGAATACGAGCAAGTCTCACAGCGTTATCATTTTATGAAAGCGCAGATAGACGATGTTGAAAAAAGCCGTGATCAGCTTAACAAAATTATCTACGACCTTACCATGCAAATGCGCGAGATGTTTACAGACAGCTTTCAAAAAATCAATCATCAATTCGGTAAAATATTTGTGGAATTGTTTGATGGCGGAAAAGCAAGCTTAGAGCTCACAGATGAAAGTGATGTGCTGGAAGCAGGCATCGAGATTAATGTTCAGCCCCCCGGCAAGCTCATTAAAAACCTTGCATCGCTTTCGGGCGGCGAGCAGGCATTTGTTGCAATAGCAATCTATTTTGCAATTTTAAAAGTGCGCCCCGCACCGTTTTGCTTGCTCGATGAAATCGAGGCGGCACTGGATGATGTCAACGTTGCTAAATTTTCTCAATATCTCAAACGTCTGAGCAATAAAACTCAGTTTGTTACCATTACCCACCGCCGCGGCACCATGGAAGAAGCGGATGTGCTTTATGGTGTCACAATGCAGGAGGAGGGCGTATCCAAATTGCTTCAACTTTCCGTATCCGAGCTTGAGAGTAAACTCGGTATGAAGGATGATTGATGTAAAGCTTTACAGCTTTACATATGCGCTTATTACATAATACGGTTCATATCCGCGCTTACTTGAACTGTAAATATAAAATTAAAATCTATTGTTATTGTGCGGAGAAAGGCGGTTTTATGGGGTTTTTTCAAAAGATTAAAGAAGGTCTCACCAAAACAAGAGATTCTATGGTGAAAAACTTTGAAGGCATGTTAAACTCCTTTACAAAGATTGACGAGGAGCTTTTTGAAGAGTTGGAAGAAATATTGATTATGAGTGATGTTGGTGTTTCAACTTCTTCTACAATCTGCAAAAAACTTCGCGAAAAAGTAAAAGAAACAGGTACAACCGACCCGTCAGAAGTAAAAAATCTGCTGAAAGGCATCATCACAGAAATGATGTCCGGCGGGGAGGAACTGAACATTTCAACCAAACCGTCTGTAATTCTTGTCATCGGCGTTAATGGGGTTGGTAAAACCACCACCATCGGCAAAATGTCCGCCGACTTAAAACGCAGGGGCAAAAAAGTGTTGCTTGGTGCTGCCGATACATTCCGCGCTGCCGCAATTGAGCAGCTTGGTGTCTGGGCAGAGCGTGCAGGTGTCGAAATGGTAAAACATACAGAAGGGGCAGACCCTGCGGCTGTGGTGTTCGATTCCATTACGGCAGGTAAAGCACGCGGAGCAGATGTGATTCTCTGCGATACTGCGGGCAGACTGCACAACAAAAAAAATCTCATGGATGAGCTTGCCAAAATTTCTCGTGTAATTGAGCGTGAAGCTCCAGACTGCGACAAAGAAGTGCTGTTGGTTTTGGACGCAACGACTGGGCAAAATGCCGTCAATCAGGCAAAACAATTTCAAGCTGTGGCAGGGCTTACCGGTATTGTGCTTACTAAATTAGACGGTACTGCAAGAGGCGGCGTGGTAATTGCAATTAAAGAAGAACTCGGAATCCCCATTAAATATATTGGCGTAGGTGAACAGATAGACGACCTCCAACCGTTCAATGCCGCCGATTTTGTTGAGGCGTTGTTTGACGGCAACCAACCGGAAGCGGGGGATACCAGATGACGTTGATTGTTGCAACACAAAACGAAGGCAAGGTACGCGAATTCAAGCGTATTTTTGCACCGCTGGGGATTATTGTACTTTCGTCTTCGGACATCGAACTCAATGTGGATGTTCAGGAAAACGGCTCTACCTTTGCTGAGAACGCAAAGATTAAAGCAAAAACCATCATGCAGCTTTGTGCGTTGCCGACAATAGCAGATGATTCCGGTCTTTGTGTGGATGCATTGGACGGTGCACCTGGGATGTTCTCTGCACGCTATGCGGGCGAGGGCGCAACCGATGATCAGCGCATAGATAAGCTGCTTTCAGAGCTGCGAGACGTGCCTGATGAAAAGCGAACCGCATATTTTG
Source organism: Hydrogenoanaerobacterium saccharovorans (assembly GCF_003814745.1). NCBI lineage: Bacteria > Bacillati > Bacillota > Clostridia > Eubacteriales > Oscillospiraceae > Hydrogenoanaerobacterium > Hydrogenoanaerobacterium saccharovorans. The sequence continues at coordinate 1,340,087 of NZ_RKRD01000001.1, forward strand.
TCAGTTCCATCTGTTGCTGTTTTCCAAATGGAGATGAAATTACAGCAGAAGGTATCTGTGCTGGAAAAATCGGTACCGAAAAGCGGGGTGAAAACGGCTTTGGATATGACCCTGTTTTTATGACTGAATATGGCAGCTTTTCTGAAATATCTGCTGAACAGAAGGATGAAATCAGCCATCGAGGCAAGGCGTTAAGAGAATTCTACGAAAAACTCAAAGAATACAAAGAAAATAGAGGGAATGAAATTGTTAACGAGTAAACAAAGGGCGAATCTTCGCTCACACGCAAACCAGATGGAAACCATTCTTCAAGTTGGCAAAGGCGGCATTGCCGATGCACTTCTCAAGCAAGTTGATGACGCACTGACCGCACGTGAACTGATTAAAATGCGCGTGCTAGAAACGGCTCCTTCTTTTGCCCGCGAAACAGCGCAGGAACTTGCTGAAAAAACAAATTCCGAGGTCATTCAGGTGATTGGTACACGTTTTGTTTTGTACCGTAAAAATCCCAAAAAACCAATCTACGACCCTGACAAATAAATTGGAGGGGAACCCTGTTGCAAAAGATACTTGTTTTCGGTGGCACATTTAACCCTATTCATTTGGGGCATATCCACCTGTACCGCCATTTTGCCGACAAGCTTCAGGTAGACAAGGTACTCATAGTTCCTGCAAAAATACCGCCCCATAAACAACCGCGTGAGTTGGCAAGCGGAAAGCACAGAATCGCAATGTGCAAGCTTGCTGTTGAAGATGACCCGCGTGTTGTCATCAGCGATATTGAGCTTTGCCGTAACGCAATCAGCTTTACGGTAGATACGCTTGTGCAGATCAAAAATTGCTTTAAAAATGCACAACTGTACTTTGTGGTAGGTTCGGATATGTTTTTTACTTTAGATCTTTGGCGCGAACCTCAAAAGATTATGGAGCTTGCCACGATTTGTGCGCTTGCACGCAAGCAAAATGAATATGACGCACTATTACAAAAACAACGTCAACTGCAAAGCAAATACAACGGAAGTTTTATTATCGATAACGCAGATGTTTTGGATATTTCATCAACTCAGCTGCGCCGTATGATGAAAGAAAAGAAAAATCTCAGCTTTTACTTGCCTGCAGCAGTCATCCAATACATTAAAACGAATGGACTGTATGAAACAGATGAAATATGATTTTGAACAGACCAAACAGCTGCTTAAGCAGCGCCTGAGTGAAAAACGTTATGAACATAGCCTTGCAGTTGCCGAAACGGCTGTAAAGCTTGCACAAATATATGACGAAAATCAAAGCAAAGCATATTTTGCCGGGCTGATACACGATATTTGCAAAGATGAGGCAAAGGAAGAGCAGTTGCAAAGAATAAAGAGTTCTGATATAATTTGGGACGATAAGGCGTTAAAGCAACCCTTACTTTGGCATGCCATGGCTGGCAGCATTTTCATTCAGGATGCATTAAATGTAACAGACGAGGATATTATAAATGCAGTACGCTATCACACCAGCGCCCGCGCAGGCATGAGTAAATTAGAAAAGATTGTATATCTTGCCGATCTCACTTCAGCCGACCGTGAATACGGTGATGTCGAAAAAATGCGTGCATTGTCAAAAGCTTCGCTCGAAAAAGCAATGCTTTATGCTATGCAGTATATTATCAGTGATCTTGTTGCACATAAATCACCAATTGTGAATGACACCATGGAAGCATATAATGAGTTTATTATGTAGGAGGAATTTCGGTGTCAAAATTGTCAACAAAAATCAAAATTTTAATTGCAGTATGTGCTTTATCTATCGCTGTTCTTATTCCCATAATTGTTTGGAGTATTACAAGAGGCAATGCGCCGCAGCCATCAAGCAGTGTTCCGCAGGAAGAATCTAACTCCAAGTCAGAACTGGAATTTGAACCTGTTTCAGAGGATTCCATCAATGTTTTGGTGTGCGGTTTGGACGATGCAGCAGGGCTTACCGATGTAATTATGGTGGTAAACTTTGATGTTAAAAGCGGTAAGGTAAATATCCTGCAAATCCCCCGCGATACTTATGTAGGTGAAAACTATAAAACAGGTAAAATCAATCAAGTTTACGCCACGCATGAAAATGAAAAAGAGCCTATCCAAGGTTTGATAAAAGTGATTAATGAGCAAATGAGCTTGCCCATCGACCATTATGCAACCATTACACTTTCGGCATTTCGCGATATTGTGGATGCACTGGGCGGTGTCACTATCGAAATTCCTCAGCGTATGAATTACCTGCCCGGTAAAGTATTGGAAAAGGGGCAGCAGCACCTTGATGGTGAAAAGGCAGAGTGGTTTGTGCGTTTTCGCTCGGGGTATGCTTCGGGCGATATCGGCAGAGTGAATGCCCGCGAACTTATTATTAAAGCACTCATTCAGGCGGTTCGAGACAAAGGCAGAGCGGGCATGGTTATGCTTGCTACCCAAAATTTTACAAAAATAAAAACTGATATTCCATTAATGCAGGCCCTTTCTTTGGCAAATGAAGCGTTTAAAGTAAAAAACGAAGATATACAGCTATTCACCCTTGAGGGTATCGGCAAAATGTACAACGGTTATGCCGTGTACGAAGCCCAAAAAGATAAGCTTATCGAGCTTTTAAACCAGTATTTCCGCCCGTACAGCGAGCAGGTCAATGATATCAGCATTGCTCAGGTACCTGCTTATGTTCCGCCCTATAATCCTTCAGAAGAATCCTCTCAGTCTGAAGAAATCGATTCAAGTGCCGAATCTGAAGCAGAGGGTGAACAATCAGAGTACGAATGGGAAGAAAATTCATCTGATACTCAATCCGATAATCAATATAATGCCGATGATTCAGTCGGCGATTTCCCAACAGATTAAATTCAAAAGCAGGGAGGGATAATTACTAGATGACATCACTCGATATGACGAAAAAAATTGCATCTGTTCTGGACGCTAAAAAAGCACAGGACATCAAAGCAATTCGTATTTCAAAAGTAACATCGATTGCTGACTATTTTATCATTGCTTCCGCAACCAACACTACACAGGTTAAAGCACTTGCAGATGAGGTTGAGGATCAGATGACAAAGCTTGGCTATGAGCCGAAAGCCGTAGAAGGCTATGTTTCTGCGTCTTGGATTGTGCTGGATTACTATGATGTAATTGTACACATCTTTTGCGGAGATATCAGAGAATTTTATTCGCTGGAGCGTTTATGGTCAGACGGCGATTCGGTCGATTTATCTGATGTATTAACAGAAGATTAGCGGGCTGAACGTCCGGCGAAATAAATTTTTCGTATCAACTAAACCCGCTGTTGCACGCGGGCAGGAGGAATAGGCAATGAAGTATAATTTTGCAGAGGTAGAAAAAAAGTGGCAGGATATTTGGGATGCAAAAAATGTATTTGCTGCAACCAATGATTTTTCTAAGCCCAAATTTTATGCTCTGGTAGAGTTTCCGTATCCCTCGGGGCAAGGTCTCCACGTTGGTCATCCGCGCTCCTATACTGCGCTCGACATTGTTTCGCGTAAGCGTCGTCTTGAGGGCTATAATGTGCTGTATCCAATGGGGTGGGACGCATTTGGTTTGCCCACCGAAAACTTCGCAATGAAAAATCATATTCATCCCGAAGTTGTCACAAAACAAAATGTAGCTCATTTTAAAGCACAGCTAAAATCTCTTGGTTTGTCCTTCGACTGGAACCGTGAAATCAATACAACCGATCCCAATTATTTTAAATGGACACAGTGGATTTTTCTCCAGTTTTTTAAAAAAGGATTGGCGTACAAAAAAGAGATGGCAGTAAACTGGTGTACCGGCTGTAAGGTTGTGCTGGCAAACGAAGAGGTTGTCGGCGGAGTGTGCGAACGCTGCGGCGGCGAAGTTGTTCACAAGGTGAAAAGCCAGTGGATGCTGAAAATCACCGAGTATGCAGAACGCCTAATCAATGACCTCGACCTTGTAGACTACATAGACAGGGTAAAGGTGTCTCAAATCAATTGGATTGGTAAATCTACCGGCGCAAACGTTAATTTCGGAACTACTGCAGGCGATAACCTGCTTGTATATACCACTCGCCCCGACACATTGTTTGGTGCAACTTATATGGTTATTTCGCCCGAGCATTCGTTTATCGAAAAGTGGGCAGATAAAATCGAAAACTTATCGGAAATTAAAGCTTATCAAGAAGAAGCCGCCAAAAAATCCGATTTTGAGCGTACCGAACTGGTTAAAGAAAAAACCGGTGTCGAAATTAAAGGCATACGTGGCATCAATCCCGTAAACGGTAAAGAAGTTCCAATATTCGTGGCGGATTATGTACTGACTTCGTACGGAACCGGTGCCATCATGGCAGTTCCTGCACACGATACCCGTGACTGGGAGTTTGCTAAAAAATTCGACCTCCCCATTGTTGAGGTGGTTGCAGGAGGCAATGTACAGGAGGCAGCTTTCACCGATTGTTCAACCGGTGTTATGGTGAATTCCGATTTTCTTACAGGGCTTTCTGTCGAAGATGCAAAAGTTAAAATTATAGAGTGGCTAACTAAAAACAGCAAAGGTGAGAAAAAAGTAAACTATAAACTGCGCGATTGGGTGTTCTCTCGTCAGCGCTATTGGGGCGAACCCATTCCAATTGTGTGCTGCGATAAATGCGGTTATGTACCTGTACCCGAAGATCAGTTGCCGCTGCAACTTCCTCAGGTCGAAACCTATGAGCAGACAGAAACGGGTGAATCTCCCCTTGCAAAAATCGACAGTTGGGTAAATACTACTTGTCCGCATTGCGGTGGCCCCGCAAAGCGCGAAACCGACACCATGCCCCAGTGGGCGGGTTCCTCTTGGTATTTTATGCGCTATTGCGACCCTACAAACAACGATGCCATTGCCAGCAAAGAGGCTCTGGATTATTGGCTGCCTGTAGATTGGTATAATGGCGGTATGGAGCATACCACTTTACATTTGCTGTACTCTCGTTTCTGGCATAAGTTTTTGTATGATATCGGCGTGGTTAGCACACCAGAGCCCTATGCAAAACGTACCAGCCATGGTATGATTTTGGGTGAAAACAATGAGAAAATGAGTAAATCTCGCGGCAACGTCATCAATCCCGACGATATTGTCAACGAATTCGGTGCAGATACCATGCGCCTGTATGAGATGTTCATCGGCGACTTTGAAAAAAGCGCACCGTGGAACTCTTCCTCTATCAAAGGTTGTAAGAGATTTCTCGAGAGAATTTGGAATTTGCAGGAGATTTTAGTTGACGGTGATGAATTCCGTCCTGAGGTTGAAACTCCTATGCATAAAACCATCAAAAAGGTAACTGAGGACATTGAAAACCTTAAATTCAATACGGCTATCGCCGCGATGATGGCACTTCTTAACAACCTTACCGATACCGGAAAGGTTAATAAAGCAGAGCTCAGAGCATTTCTTGTCCTCATTAACCCGTTTGCACCCCATCTTGCCGAAGAAATGTGGCAGGTACTCCATTTTGGTGGTATGCTCAACCAGCAAAAATGGGTTACCTACGACGAAGCAAAATGCAAAGAGTCCACTATCGAAGTTGTTGTGCAGATCAACGGCAAAATTAAAGCACGCTTAAACGTAGCTGCCGATATTACCGCTGAAGATGCCATTGCAGCAGCAAAGCAAGATGCCGCTGTAAAAGCTGCTGCCGAAGGGAAAAACATTGTTAAAGAAATTTATGTTCCCGGTAAGTTGGTAAACATTGTAGTAAAATAGTTACTGCAAAAGAGGGCAAAACCTCTAAAATACTTGACAAGCATATCCATTCTATTGTATAATCAGTTTTGTTATATTTTGTGAGTTTATAAGACGCATGGAATATCTAACTAAAGCTCCTGGCGTGGGGAGGGAATTAGTAATGGCAGAAATTCATATTAAAGATAATGAATCACTTGACAGCGCTCTTAGAAGATTTAAGAGATCGTGCGCAAAATCCGGTGTTCTGGCTGAAGTGCGCAAGAGAGAGCATTATGAGAAGCCGTCTGTAAAGCGTAAGAAGAAGTCTGAGGCTGCTCGCAAACGCAAATTCAAGTAATTCGTATCGTTAACAAGTGATGAAAGCGAGCATGTAAGTGCTCGCTTTTTCATTTTTATTCATTGGGACTATACAGAGTGTCCAATCAGGGCAAAAGGCCGACGGCATTTTTTGAGCGACTGCCGAATAAATAATTATTACTTCATTTATAATATGGGAGAACATCATGTCGATATTTTATCCTTATTACAGCACCAAACGTGCTTACGACCTTACGCCCCAGCTGTTGCAATCAATGAAAATCAAGGCATTGCTGTTGGATGTGGACAATACCCTGACAACTCACGGGAATCCCGTTCCTGATGAAAAAATTTTGGATTGGCTTGAAATCATGAAAAAAAGCGGAATTGCGCTTATGATTTTATCCAATAATACTCATGAACGCGTAAAACCATTTGCAGCCCGTTTGGGGCTGCTGTTTGAGTCCTCAGGTGCAAAGCCATTGCCAAAAGGGTTTCGGCGCTGCTGTGAGCGCCTAGGGCTGCCTAAGAGCGAGGTTGCTATAGTAGGTGACCAGCTTTTTACCGATATTGCAGGGGCAAACCTATTTGGCATGAAAAGCATACTCGTTGAACCAATCGAATTGGAGACAGGGCTGCTGTTTTTTGTAAAACGGGTAATCGAACGCCCCATCTTAAAAGCATATCACCGCGGTGGGCGCACAAAAGGAGAGACTAAATGAGCATTTATTTCGGCCCGGCAGGCAACAGCGTCAGCTTTGCAGCGCAAGGTTATAAAAAAAATACTCAGATACCCGAATATCTTGAGCAATTTGGTTTAAATGCATTCGAATACCAATGTGGCAGAGGGGTCAAAATTTCGGATGCATCGGCAGCTGAATTCGGTGCGGCGGCAGCGGCAAAAAACATTCAGATTTCGTTGCATGCCCCTTATTTTATTTCGCTATCTTCACTGGAAGAAGAAAAACGAACAGCGAGCATAAATTATATTCTACAAAGCGCGCGGGCGGTTAAGGCGATGGGCGGAACCCGTATTGTGGTGCATTCGGGGTCTTGTTCAAAAATCAGCAGACAAGAGGCACTCCATCTTGCGTCCGATACAATGCGTAAAGCTCTTGTTGCACTGGATGAAGCAGGTTTTGATGATGTGCGTGTGTGCCCTGAGACAATGGGTAAAGTAAACCAGCTGGGTACTTTAGAAGAAGTTATTGAGCTTTGTACCATCGACGAGCGCATGATTCCCTGTATCGACTTTGGTCATCTTAATGCGCGAACCTTCGGCGGGCTGAAAACTTTTGCCGATTTTGAACATATCTTCAATACCATTGAGAATAGACTTGGTAATTCTCGTTTAAAAGAGTTTCATTCGCATTTTTCAAAAATCGAATATACCCAAAACGGTGGCGAAAAATGCCATCTTACTTTTGATGATACTGTTTTCGGCCCTAATTTTGAGCCGGTCGCCGAATTAATATACCAAAAAAATTGTGAGCCTACCATCATTTGCGAGTCGAGCGGAACACAGGCAGAGGATGCGGCGAAAATGAAAGCTATTTATTTAGCAGCAGGAGTGTAACAGCATGAAAAAGCGCCTTTTGGTTATCCATGGTCCCAATATCAATCTTACCGGCCTTCGCGAAACAGGTATTTACGGCAAAGAAACCATTGATGACATCAATGCAGAGATTACCAACTATGCCGAGGCAGAAGGCTTTGACTGTGAGGTATTCCAATCGAATTACGAAGGCGGCATTATTGATAAACTGCACGAGGCGCGCACCGCTTTTGACGGCGTTGTGCTCAATGCAGGGGCATACACACACTACAGTATTGCCATTCGCGATGCAATATCCACTATTATGGTTCCTGTTATTGAGGTACACTTTTCAAATATTCATGCGCGCGAAGAATTTCGTCACACTTCGGTTTTGGCTCCTGTTTGTGCCGGGCAAATTTGCGGATTTGGAAAATACAGCTATATTCTTGCAATTGCCGCTATGAAGCAATTGCTTTAAGCCCATTCAGGTAACCTGCAACATTTAATTAGGAGACGGTAAAATGAAAAGTAAAATTCAACAACTTATGCAAAATCTGCCTGAACATATTGATGCGGCATTGATTACTTCAGAACAAAACCGCAGATACTATACTGGGTTTCCATCTTCTGCGGGAATTTTATTTGTGACAAAAGAAGCAGCATATTTCTTAATCGATTTTCGCTATGTCGAAGCTGCAAAAACAGCTATCAAAGATTGCGAAGTTTTGCTGCTCGAAAACACTCAAAAATCTTTGCAGTCACTTTGCAAAAAACATGCGGTCAAAACCGTTGCGGCAGAGAACAGCTACCTTACGGTGGGCAGCTTTCACCGTTTTTCAACTCTGCTTTCGCCCGTCAAACTTTTGGATGAGGACACAGTAGATCAGCTGATTCTTTCGCAGCGCCGATATAAAACAATCGATGAAATTGAAAAAATTCGCACAGCGCAAGCGCTCACAGAAGAAACGTTCAATTATATTCTCACTCGGCTTTCTGCGGGAAAAACGGAGCGCGAAATTGCACTCGATATGGAATTTTATATGAGAAGGCAAGGCGCCGAAGCGGTTTCGTTCGACTTTATTGTGGTATCGGGGTGCAACTCCTCAAGGCCTCATGGTGTGCCATCCGATAAAGTGATTCAAAACGGTGATTTTGTCACGATGGATTTCGGTGCAATTGTGGACGGCTATCACTCTGACATGACGCGTACCGTGGCGGTAGGCAATATAACTGATAAGCAAAAGCTTGTGTATGATACGGTGCTGAAAGCGCAGCTGGCAGGCATAGACGCCATCAAAGTTGGCGCGTCCTGCAAGGATGTTGATGCGGCGGCGCGAGATATCATTTACAATGCCGGTTTCGAGGGATGTTTTGGGCATGGGCTTGGTCACTCTGTTGGTGTTGAAATTCATGAAGAACCCCGCTTCAGCATTACCAGCGACGACACGGTAGAGTCTGGCATTGTTATGACGGTGGAGCCGGGTATTTACATTGAGGGCGAATTTGGCTGCCGCATCGAAGATATGATTTATGTTACCGAGAACAAAATTGAGAATCTTACGCACAGCCCTAAGAACCTTATCATTTTGTAGTATTCATGAGCAATAACCCAAAAAACGTCATAATTTATGCAATATTTAGCAGATAATCGTAAAAATCACTTGCCAAATTCAATCTTTTAATATAAAATTAGAACGTTAAGATATTTTCTGAATATTTACTATTGTTGTGGAGGAAAAATACATGATATCAGCAGGCGATTTTAGAAATGGTGTTACATTTGAAATGGACGGCAACGTTGTACAGATTATAGAGTTCCAGCATGTAAAACCCGGCAAAGGTGCAGCTTTTGTAAGAACAAAAATTAAAAATGTAATTTCTGGTTCTGTAACTGAAAAAACTTTTAACCCAAGTGATAAATTCCCCACCGCTTACATTGAGCGTAAAGAGATGGAGTATCTGTACGAGGACGGCGGCTTGTACTACTTTATGGACAGCGAAACTTACGAAAATCTTCCTATTAACGAATCCATTCTTGGTGATAGCTTTAAATTCGTTAAAGAGAACACGACTGTTAAAGTGTTATCTTACAAAGGCAATGTTTTCGGTGTAGAGCCCCCCAACTTTATTGAGCTGAAGGTTACCAAAACCGACCCCGGCTTTAAGGGCAACACCGCTACTAATACAACAAAACCCGCTACACTCGAAACAGGCGCGCAAATCAGTGTCCCCTTGTTTATCGAAGAAGGCGATATGATTCGTGTAGATACCCGCGTGGGCGAATACATGGAGCGTGCATAATTTTTGTTTCCCAATTTTAAAATATAATTTCTGGTAAGGGAGGATACTATCATGACTGTAACTGAAAGAGTTGCTTATCTAAGAGGTTTGACCGAAGGTCTAGGCGTTGATGATTCCACCAAAGAAGGCAGAGTAATCAAAGAGATGCTTGAGGTCTTGGATGATATTGCTTTCACAATGTCTGACATTGAAGACGATGTGGCAGAATTGAGCGAGCAGGTTGATGCAATCGACGAGGACTTGGAATCTTTGGAAGAAGATTTTTATGAGGACGAAGACGAATGCAGCTGCTGCGATGATGAAGACGAAGAATTCGAAGACGAAGATTTATACGAAGTGACTTGCCCCAAATGCGGTGACACCGTATATGTAAACGACGACATTCTTGATGACGGTTCTATCGATTGCCCTAATTGCGGAGAGCTGCTCGAGTTTGATTTCGAGGCAGAAGACTGTGATTGTGGTTGTGGACAGGATCATGAATGTGATTGCGACAAATAACAAATAGGTATACTCTAATAGTGCGACGGCGTTTTATAACGGTGCCGCACTGTTAACATGTAAAAAAGTTGTGAGCCAACTAACAACTGTCATAATTAAAAAACCGGTAGAGATTATTCTATCGGTTTTTTTGTTCATAGTTTTATATATTATTAACAATTGGTTCATTGATTGTTTGTCCATAATGTTATATACTTAATTGCATTAATAGTTAGCGGTGTTAAGTAATTTTAAAGTAGGTGAAAATATGGAACAAAATCAAAATAAACTGGCAGACGAAATTCTCATCAATTTATCGCAAATGAAAAGATTGAGTTTTACCAAAACAAAGCACAATGCCCTTTTAAAACATGGTGAGAGGGCAGTGCTGTTCTGCGTCCAATGTTCTAAAGAAGAAAAAATGAAATCCACTGAAATTGCAGCAGCACTGAATGTTGCTGCATCCGGTATTACCCCTATATTGAATCGTCTTGAAAAAAAGGGATACATCCTGCGCAGCTTAGATGTAACTGATAGGAGAGTAATTATCATTTCTCTTACAGAATTGGGTAAACAAGTGCTTGAAGATACAATCGATGAACTAAGAACGCATATTAAAGAAGTAACAGATTATCTCGGCGAAAAAGACAGTACCGAGCTTTTGCGTATTACCAACAGATTACTGCAATACTATACTTCAAAAAGAAATAATCAAGGAGGCTCTGTATGCGAAGCATTTTCAAAGAATTAAAATCATTTAAATTAGCGGTGTTCGGTATTGTGCTTCTTACATTCAGCAGTGTACTGGCAGATTTGCAGCTGCCGAACCTGCTGTCCAATATAATCAATAAAGGTATCGTTGAAGGCAATAATCCATATATTATTCGCATCGGGCTTATCATGATTGCTTTTGCACTGCTCAGTGCGGTTTGTAATCTGTTCAATGGTTTTTTGGCTGCACGCCTTTCCACAGGCTTAGGCCGTAACCTGCGCCGCAAACTTTTTGTTAAAGTTGAGGGCTTCTCATTGCACGAGTTTGATCAAATCGGTACAGCTTCACTGATTACCCGCACTACTAACGATATTACACAAGTGCAAAACTTTATGATGATGTTTATGCGTATAGTGCTGCAGGCACCTATCATGGCAATCGGCGGTATTTTTATGGCAGTCAGCAAAAATACAGGATTATCAGTTATCATTTTTCTTTCCATAACTGTACTTGTAACTGTGGTGCTGGTCATTGCCTCCAAAGCAATGCCGCTATCGAAATCAATGCAAAAAAAGCTGGATGCCATTAACCGCGTCTTGCGCGAAAAACTGACAGGTATTCGTGTTATTCGTGCATTTAACACAGATGAACACGAAATAAAGCGTTTTGACAAAGCAAACATTGATTTTTCTAAAACATCATTAAAAATGCAGCGAATTATGTCTTCTACCATACCTACCGTTATGTTAATTATGAACGCTACTACCATAGCTATTGTTGCGGTCGGTTCAAAGTGGGTTGCACAGGGCACACTGTTGGATGGAGATATTGTTGCAGTAATTCAGTATGTTATGCAGATTATGATTTCACTCACCATGCTCTCTATGATATTTGTTATGATGCCAAGGGCTACTGCATCTGCAGACCGTATCAATGAAGTAATGAATATGCAGTTATCAATAAAAAACCCCGAAAAACCGGTTGAAAGCAGCAAACTTAAAGGTTATGTCGAGTTTAAAAATGTCAGCTTTCGTTTTAATCACGCTGAAGAACCGGCACTCTCCAACATATCGTTTTCTGCAAAGCCGGGTGAGACAACTGCAATAATCGGCAGTACCGGCAGCGGAAAATCTACGCTTGTCAACCTGATTCCGCGCCTTTATGATGCGACTGAGGGGCAGGTTTTGGTAGACGGTATAGATGTTCGTGAATATAATCAAAGCGTTCTTCGCGATAAAATCGGCTATGTTCCTCAAAAAGCAGTGCTGTTCACGGGCTCAATCGCCGAGAACATCCGCTACGGTAATGATAATGCCGGCAATGAGGAGATAAAAAAAGCAGCCGAAATTGCACAGGCTTGGGAGTTTATATCTGATAAACCGCTAAAACTGGATGAACATATTGCACAAGGCGGCACCAATGTTTCGGGCGGACAAAAGCAGCGTCTTGCTATCGCACGTGCTATTGTAAAAAAACCTGAAATTTATATTTTCGACGATAGCTTTTCTGCGCTGGACTTTAAAACAGACGTTCAACTGCGTAAATCTTTAAAACCTGAAACCAAAGAAGCAACGGTAATTATCGTTGCACAGCGTGTAAGCACCATTATGGATGCAGACCGAATACTAGTACTGGATGAGGGACGTATCGTGGGTGAAGGTACTCACCAAGAGCTGTTGCAAAACTGCGATGTTTACAAAGAGATTGTCTCCTCACAGCTTTCTGCCGAGGAAATTCAGAAAGGAGGAAATGTCTGATATGAAACATATGGGACAAAATCAGAAGATGTCTGACGCTAAAGTAAAAGATTTAAAAGGCACATATAAGCGCCTTTTTGGATACGTTGGAAAATACAAAGCGAGTTTCGTGTTAGTTGTTATTTTTGCAATTCTTTCTACCATCGCTGCGGTGTTAGCACCTTTGGTACTGGGAATGACCACAAATGAGCTGCACAGGGGTATCATTGATGCTTCGAATGGCGGTGCAGGCATTAATTTTGCACTGATGAGAAAGATTCTCATCATACTTGGTTTGCTCTATGTCTGTTCCGCTTTGTTTAAATATTTTGAACAATACATTATGGCAGGTATTTCGCAAAAAACAATGTACTCGCTGCGTAAAGTAGTTGATGAGAAAATTAAAAAACTACCGCTGAATTATTTTGATACCCGCACATTCGGCGATGTTCTAAGCAGAGTTACGAACGATGTTGATACCGTACAACAGTCGCTTCAGCAGGGCATTACGCAGCTTATCACTTCGGCTACCACAATTGTGGGTATATTGATTATGATGATTTCTATAAGCCCGGTGCTCACCGCAATTGCATTGTGTACTCTGCCATTTTCGTTTCTTATTTCGATTGGTGTTGTAAAAAAATCACAGGGCTTATTTCGCGGCCAACAGCAAGCGATTGGCGATATTAACGGGCATGTAGAAGAAATGTATTCTGGCCATAACGTTATTAAAGTGTTTAACCGCGAAGATGAAGTGATAGAAAAATTTGATAAAATCAATAATCAGTTGTACGATTATGGTTGGAAGGCGCAGTTTATGTCAAGCATTATGATGCCCGGTATCAGTTTTATCGGCAATATCGGTTATGCGCTTATCGCCATAGTCGGCGGGCTCGCTGTAGTTTCCGGCCGTATGTATGTGGGCAGTATCCAGTCTTTTATTCAATATATGCGTCAGTTTACAATGCCTATTGTGCAAACCTCGCAGATTATGAATTTAATGCAATCTACAGGAGCTGCAGCAGAACGTATTTTTGAGTTCCTTGATGAAACAGAAGAAACTCCCGAAAAAAGCCCTGCGGTTGAAATTACCAATGTACAAGGCAATGTAGAGTTTTCGCATGTAAAATTTGGTTATAGCTCCGAAAATACTCTTATCCACGACCTTAATATTCACGTCAAAAGCGGCGAACAGGTTGCAATTGTCGGCCCTACGGGTGCGGGTAAAACCACTATCGTCAACCTGTTGATGCGTTTTTACGAGATTAACTCAGGCAGCATTAAAATTGACGGTGTAGATATTATGGACATGAAACGTTCGGATTTACGAAATTTATTCGGTATGGTTTTACAGGATACATGGTTGTTTAAAGGTACCATACGTGAAAATATTGAGTATGGCAGACTGGGGGCAAGCTTTGAAGAAATTGAAGCTGCTGCAAAATCGGCGCATGCGCATAAATTTATTATGCAGTTGCCCGACGGCTATGATTTTGTCTTAAACGAGGATGCTTCTAACATTTCACAGGGTCAGCGACAGCTGCTTACGATTGCACGTGCAATTTTGTCGCAACCCAATATATTAATACTTGATGAGGCAACAAGTTCTGTCGATACCCGTACCGAACAGCGTATTCAGCGCGGTATGAAGAACCTAATGAAGGGGAGAACCAGCTTTGTTATAGCACATAGGCTATCTACTATTAAAGATGCTAACCTCATTATGGTACTTCAAGATGGTGATATTGTAGAAACTGGCACTCACGATGAATTGATTGCTCAAAATGGTTTTTATGCACAACTGTACAACAGCCAATTTGCGAGCAACAACGTAGCATAAAAATTTTATATTTAAACACAAAGAACCCGTCAGTTAATTTCTGACGGGTTCTTTGTGTTTAGGGTTATTGTGTTTTATTCAATGCCTGTATAGGCAATTGATACGTTGGTTCTAAGCTGCATTTGCTTGTTGTTCCAATTCTTCTTCGGCAGCTTGGCTGGCAAGTTCTTCCGCGTTGTCACTTGCCAATAAAGTCAACTTTTCTGCACTTAGCGCAGCTTCAAATTTATCATTTATATTCAAGCTGTATCGAAGCCCTTTTTTGCTTTCGTATCGAAAATAAATATGTTGAAATGGGATATTATGTGCAGCCAGTTTATCTAATATTTTTTTACAATCGCCTGTAAACTGTGTCTTATCGGTATAGTCATTTAATAGTTCAATATTAAGCGTTACATAATCAATGGGACGGAGATTTTTATAAGTAATTTCTTGCTCTGTTTTAAGGTATCCTTCCAAACTTACGTCAGCAGAAAGAGAAGAAACAGGCAACCCATTCAGAGCATTAAAGCACATATCTTCAATTTCGGCACTGATAACTTTTTCATTATTATAGCGGCGAGGGCCATATTGTTCGTAAATCGGGGGAATAATAGCGGCACCAACACTGGCGCAAATTAGAATAAAACATACAAATCCGCTTAAAAAATCGTATTTAAGGTGATCGTCACGGTGAAAAAAATGATTAACCAAAATTTCAATCCCAAGAAAAATTAAAACAACAGGGGAGAGTTTTAATAATCGAACAATATCCAACGATGGGCTAAAAAGTGAGACTATGGCAAAAACACCGGCAGCAATTAATGCAAGCCCCATGGTCAATGTACCTACTCTGCGAACTTTGCGCGGCTGAACTGCTTCTTCAGTATAAGAAGGGGGATACTGATGATTATACGATGCTGTACTTTGTGCCTGCTCGGCAGTCTCGGTTGGGGTGGTATCAGTTGCTTTTTCAACCGGTACCTCAACTTGTTCATCATCAGGTTTCTTTTCCAATTCATTATTCATGGTTGTGTCCTCCGTATTCCACAAAGTCGTCATCTTGCGGGGGCTGTGTCGCTTTTTTATTATTGCCTATCACTAAATGGATGCCAAGTGCAATAATTGCAATCGATACTATCAAGGTAGGGATATTGTGTATGATGCGGTAAACCCACGGAGCATAATCATAAATCAAATGCATATATGGGTTTACAAGATTTTGGAACAGCATGTATATACCCAGTGCAATACATCCACCGCCGATTAAGGTGTGGCGCTTTTTCAATATCTGTTTCCAGTCATCTTTTAAAACGATATTTTCCAGATTAAATAAAAATTTGTCCTCATGTTGCAAACGCTGTTCGTAGGTCATAGCTTTGATATTAAATGTGTCAAAAAACGAATAAAACCAAATTACAGGGAGAACAATTGCAAAAAACGGCATATTTAAAAAACCGGATATTGCTGTAATCAGTGCAAAAGCAAGCATAACTGAAACACCTTTTTTCATCATACCCAAATACATCTGTCCCGCACCGGGAATAAACGCAAAAATAAAAGTTAAAAAACTACTTTTTCTCATCGGTAAAGTCTCCCTCCAAATTGAAGTTAGTAAAAAATTTATTGATTTCATCAGAAACATTCTGTCCGAATTCTACTGCTTTTTCTGTAAAGTTTCCTGTTATCACAGTTAAGTCCTCCAAAGCATTGCGGTCTTTAATTTTAATATTGCCGGCGCTAAACGCACCACTCGTCCACAACACCATAGTAAAACACGCTGCAACACCGGCCGCAACATAGCGGTTAAAAAATACAATTCTTGCTTGTTGCCTAATTCGCTGCAACACATTGGTTTTCAACGGTTTCGGCGGAGAAATCAGAACGTCATCGCAGAGTATGGCGGTATAACGCTCGGTACAATGGTCGCAAAAACTCAGGTGCTCCGCTATTTCCAAGCGCTGTAATTCATCCGGTAGTTCATCAATTAAATCAAACAGTGCAAAATCTGTTAAATGTCCGTTTTCATCAAAATACTCTTTCACGTCTGTCTTTCCTCCTTTATTAGCTGCTGCAGCAGATTTTTTGCACGGTAAATTTGTGTTTGCACCGTCTTTTTTGGTCTGCCCAACAGCTTTGATATTTCCTCTACATTTTTATCCTCGATAAAATACATCGTAGATACTTTTAGATACGGCTCTTTTAAAGCTTCGATTTTATCTCGTATATTTTGTTCTGTTTCGCTCTCGATGTAAATTTCATCCGGGCTGTTTTCTGCAGGGATATTTGAGAACTTTTCGTCGTCGCTTACAATTACTCGGCGCATATAGGCACTTTTGAGATAATCTTTTGCCTTATTCGTGGCAATTCTGGCAAGCCAAGGTTTGTAGCTCTCTGCCGGACAGCTGTCTATGTGTTGATAAGCTGAAAAGAATGTATCCTGTGCAAGATTTTGTGCTTCATGGAAGTCTCGCACCATTTGGTAACAGATGGTAAACACAAGCTTTTCGTAGCGTTCAATCAACTGTTCGAATTCTTCATTTGTCATTTTGGGCTTATGTTCACCACCTTTTTGTGTCGTACAATTAATAATACGAATCATAATTGCAATTGTCTTCAAAAAAATAAAATTTATTAAATATAATTAAGCAAAAGATGAGCAGAGAAAATCTCTGCTCATAATTTAAAAATATTAAATTGACGAGTTTGCTTCACGAACAGCTTTGATAATTCCGTTTGAAATACCCAGTGCAGATTTATAAATATAATAAGGGTCGCAGAGTTGCTCATACTCTTCGGGGCTTACCATATAGCCAAGTTCACATAAAAGGGAGGGCGTATGCGTCATTTGGGTAACGCGAAACGTCGATTTTCTTACACCGCGTTCTTTACGGCTGGTTGCTTTGCAAAGCTCATTAAAAATAGCGTTTCCAAACGGTACCGCTAATTCTTGGTTGTAATAAACTTCTATTCCTTTTGCATTGGTACTGTCGGTACTTTCAGCAGTAGAGTTCAGGTGGAAAGATAAGTATAAATCTGCTCGTAAATCACGTGCCATATCCATCCGCTGCTCGTAACTCAAACGTTCATCTTTCGTCTGTGTCATATAAACATTTGCCCCCAAAGCTTTCAGCCTTAAATAAGAAGCATAAGCATTGAGATAATTCAACTGGCTCTCTGTAGGCCCCGTATGTCCTGCTACGCCCAGTGCTCCCGGGTCGTTGCCGCCATGCCCTGCGTCTAAAACAATGGTGATTCCTTCCAGTGGTTTTGCAGGGTTGGTTGAAAGTTTCGGCGTGTTTTTTGCACGAATTAATATACTGCCTTGGTTAAACTCAACATTGTAGCTCCAAAGCCGTTTCTTGTCCTTTGTTGTAAAGGTAACGGTGGTACATTTTTTGGTGCTGTCATATTCTGCTTTTACAGAACTAAACAGTTTGCTTTGCGAAGAATCAAATGCTGCACCGCTATCCAAAGATGTATTATAAAAAGTAACACTCAAAGAGTTTTCGCCGTATTCCGATACATAGTAGGGCTTACCGTTTGCTGACATAGTAAATGTTTCGCCAATGTCATCCGATGTAAAAGATATATCATTTACGGTGGTATCAATGTTAACCTTGCCTTCCAAAACCTTTACATCTTCTTTGTGAATATATCCGCCGCAGCTCAATTTATAGTAATCTCCGCTGTTTTCAACTACGTAATCGGTTGCCCCTTTTTCTACCGACACGATCATTTTATCGCGAAATTCATAGGCAATATTTACAGAGCTTGTGTCTCCGCGCATATCAGAAATTTCTATCGCAAATTTCGAGTTTTTACCAACAGCCAACAGTTCGCCGTTAGAGGTATAAGTTGTGCTTTTGCCGTTGTAATTCATTGTATAAGTTATTATCCCAATACGGGTGGTTTCATCGGCGGGGTAGCTATCGGCAAGTTTTGCTTTTGCTGTAAAAACAGCGGGAACACCTACACTTGCTGTTGCAGTTTGCGAAAGTTGCACGGTTTGTCCGTTTGCTTGTGCCGTAACAGATGCGCCTGAAGGTGCGGTGCAAAACAGGGTAAACTCTTTGCCTACTTGCACCCCTTCGTCATATTGCGGGAACATACTGTTTTGCCGTATCTCAGATATTTTGGCGGGCATAACAGAATTAGGGTCATAACGCGAGATAGTAACGGTTTGTGTTTTATCGCCCTGTTTAAAGTAAAATGTATTTTCACCTAATTTTAGATTTACCAAAATGCCAAAAGTACCTTTAGGTGCTTGGTCAATTTTATTTTCGTTCATTGTAATGGGTAGGCTTGGGTTAGAAGTACCCATAATATAATAAGCTTTATAGGTCGTATTGATTTTTTCTGCAGGGCGTGTAATGTTAAATTCTTGCGGAATATCCAAATTTACTTTAAGGTAAGCTTGTTCCAATCCTATATTTACAGTGCTGAATACTGCCGAGAGACTGCTGGCTACATCAAAAAAATTATCTTTAATCGAATTATAATTGCGTATTACGCACCCATTTGCACCGTTTTGGTTATTCAAAAAGAGCTGCAGATTAAGTTCCAATGCACTATCGAAATAATTGTTATCGGCAACAGGTGTAAAAATTCGGTTTGCTGCATTTCCGGTATAAAAATCGATATCATTTTTTTGCGCAAATTCTTTCCATTTTACGAGTTCTTTTTCGTAAGCTCCGCTATCTGCTTTTAAATTAATATTCGGCACAATAAAATCGAATAGCTTATTTCGCGCCCAAGTTTCTTTGTCGGTGTATCCGTTAAAAGATTCTTTGCCTATAAAAGCCTCGTCGGTCATAATACCTAGCGTTACTTTAGAGCGGGCCTTTTTAACCTTACTATTAATATTGCCGATGAGGTTGGTTAAAAGTTGCGTTTTTTGTTCGTTCGTAGTTTCTATCTCAAAATCCTGAGTTGGATATGCAAAATCTTTCAACAGAATACCATACACATCGTATTTTTTTGCAAGTTCTTCCGTAGCAGAAGCCACAAGTTTCTGCGTGAATTGCTCACTTGGTTTTAAATACAGCTTGCCATTTGCCGAAACGACATATTCACTGTTTTTAACAGCGATATTATTTGGATTACTTGGCATTTCACCTATGCCGGAGATTAAAAAAGGATTGACAACTGCCGTTACTTTAATATTCTTTTTTGCAGCTTGCTTAATTAAATAATCCAGCGGGTCGAAACGATTCCAATCAAACAAAAAGCGTTTCTTCTTTGTTGTAAGATATTCGCTGTCTTCATAGACTTTGGAGTTGTAAAGTGCTCCGCCATCTGTTACCGCTTCAAAAAAAATATGATTAAACCCGTACTGCGCACTAAAATCAACAATGCGGTCGAGTTCTTGTTTTAGTTGTGTTTTTGAAAGATTCGTTGCTGACGGAAAATCAGCATTGTGCCCCGTTGCAACATATATCCCATTCACCTTGCCTGCTGTACTGTATTTTAAGGGGGGGACTGCTAATACGGTTGCAGGCAGCATTGCAGCGGCTAAAATGAATACAGCTGCAATTATAAAAGCATGTTTAAAGTTTATTTTCAATAATCTCTCTCCTATATTAAAGCTCAAAATCACTTTTATCAAAAGTAGGCAGTTTATTGGGCTTTTTAGGCATTCGCTTCAGAGGCGAATAGCAAAAAGCTCTGCATTTAAAGTATGGGTCAACAATCCCTTTTTTTTCACAAAGAATCATTAAATTGTCTTTTGAAAGATTGCCATGACTGCAATAGCTGCACGAGGGCTCTATTTTATTCGAAAAAAGTTTTGATTTCATTACCACACCTCTTTATTGTTATGAATATGTTGAATTTATTATATCAAATTTGCTGGCAAATGTCTTAATCATCACAAAAATAATTGCATCATGTGGAATTATTTCTGCATCACGTTGCTTGCAAATTGTATAAAAATAAGGTAGGGTATTAGTAGAGATTACAATCTGGAGGATTTTTATATATGATAAAACTGATGATTTTTGATTTGGATGGTACTTTGATTGATTCCATTCATGATCTTGCTGCGGCTACGAACTGGGTTTTAAAACGCCACGGTTATCCTACACACCCCACAGACGCCTATCACTATTTTGTGGGTGATGGTGTACTGATGCTGATAGCACGCGCTTTGCCCGAGGAGGCACGTACTCCTGAGATTATAGCGCAGCTTAAAACAGAGCAGGTTGCCTATTATCACGAACATATGCAAGACAACACAAAGCCTTTTCACGGCATTTCAGAGGTTTTGCTCGAACTGCAAAACAGGGGCTATTCGCTTGCTGTCGTAACCAATAAACCGAATGAGCAGGCGCAGCAGCTGGTAAAAGATTTCTTCCCTAAGATAAACTTTATCCAAGTATTCGGCAATCGTGACGGCATCCCCCATAAGCCAGACCCAACTTGCGTGAATATGGTGATAGAGCAATCTGGATTTACAAAAGATGAAACTTTATACATAGGCGATTCTGATGTAGATATGCTGGTTGCAAACAATGCAAAAGTGAAAGGAATCGGCGTGTTGTGGGGATATCGTACAAAAGAAGAGCTGCAAAAGGCGGGCGCATATGCCATTGTAGACAAAGTTGAAGATTTGCTGCGTATTGCACAAAATAATCATTGACATTTTTGACTAATTGCAATATCATAATAATAACAATTTTATAAACCATTATAAAAGCGATGAAAGAGATTGTTTTATCCTAAATCATTTTCAGATTGAAATATTGCACGAAGGGGATGCGATTTATTACGATTCGGGCAAAGGGCATGGCATGATTGCAACCGGCGGCGAAGACTGCACATTTTTGGCAGTGGTTTTAAAAGAGGAGGAATAACCGATGGATATGGAAAACTTTTACGAACGTTTTTGTGATGAAAAATTTACAAAACGCGGTGTTTTGTGTGATTTCACACTAAAATATTCAGAAAATTATAATTTTGCTTATGACGTTATGGATGAAATTGCTCGGTTACAGCCGAACCGCCGTGCTATGATCTGGTGTAACGAGGCAGGTGAGGAGCATACCTTTTCTTTCTCAGATTTGAAACGGATGAGTGATAAAACTGCCAATATGCTACGTACACACGGCGTGAAAAAAGGCGATATGGTTATGTTGGTGCTCAAGCGTCATTTCGAGTTTTGGTTTAGTATTTTGGCACTTCACAAGCTTGGCGCAGTCGCAATTCCGGCAACCAATTTGCTTACCAAAAAAGATTTTGAATACCGTTTTGAAGCTGCCGGTGTTAAGGCGGTTTTGTGTACCGCAGATGGTGAGGTTGCAGAACATGTGGATATGGCTTGTGAAGAGTACAAAGGTCTCAGTTCCAAAATCATCGTGAATGGTAAGAGAGATGGTTGGTACAGCTTTACCGATGAAGTAGAAAAAGCATCTGAAAATTTTGAGCGGGTTGAAACGAAAGCACACGAGCCAATGCTTTTGTACTTTACTTCCGGTACAACAGGTTATCCCAAAATGGTTATCCACGATCATACCTATTCGCTGGGGCACATCATTACTGCAAAATACTGGCACAACGTCGATCCCGACGGAATTCACCTTTCCATCTCCGATACAGGCTGGGGAAAAGCAGCATGGGGCAAGCTATACGGACAATGGATTTGCGGTACAACGGTATTTGTTTACGATTTCGATAAGTTTGTCCCCGGCGATATTTTGGCAAAAATTGAAAAATACCGCATTACAACTTTCTGTGCTCCGCCAACGATGTACCGTTTCTTTATTAAAGAGGGGATGGACGGCTATGACCTCTCGTGCCTCAAGTATGCAACAACCGCGGGTGAAGCACTTAACCCCGAGGTTTACAACCGATTTTTAGAATATACCGGGCTCAAATTAATGGAGGGCTTCGGACAGACAGAAACTACACTTGTGCTTACCAACCTTGTTGGCACAACCCCAAAAGTCGGTTCCATGGGCAAGCCGTCGCCGATGTATCATGTAGACCTTGTGGATGAAGACGGCAACAGCGTAGAACCCGGTGTTACCGGTGAAATTGTCATCCGCACGCAAGATAGTGTAAAACAGCCTGGTTTGTTTATGGGGTATTACCGCAACGAAAAGCTGACAAACGAAGCTTGGCATGATAACCTTTACCATACAGGTGACACTGCTTGGAGAGATGAAGACGGCTTCTTTTGGTATGTCGGCAGAACCGATGATGTCATCAAAGCGTCGGGTTACCGTATCGGTCCCTTTGAGATTGAAAGCGTTTTGATGGAACATCCGGCGGTATTGGAGTGCGCGGTTACTGGTGCCCCTGACCCTGTACGCGGGCAGGTTGTCAAAGCAACCATCGTTCTTACAAAAGCTTACAAACCATCAACTGAACTGATTAAAGAACTGCAAAGCTATGTTAAAAAACAAACTGCACCGTACAAATACCCTCGTATTGTTGAGTTTGTTGAAGAACTCCCCAAAACCATCAGTGGCAAAATCAAACGTGTTGATATCCGCAACAACGATAATAAATAGCACCCCAAAACAAGCGCACAGTTTTCTGTGCGCTTGTTTTCACATATAGTAGTAGTCCTTTCATTAAATTTTATCTTTTAATAAGCGATTTTTGCAATAAAAACACTTTTTTACCCAAACTCGAATATCATGCTATGATGCATTATTATTTGAGGGGGGAAGACGATGCAAAGCTACAGGCAAAGACGTAAAAGAATCGAATTGGTTAAAATCATGACCATTATTACTGCCATTTTGCTGGCTGTTGTTTTGCTGGATATGAAAATTCGCCCTTCTGTTGAAACTATGGCAGCATATCAGGCGCGTTTGTTTGCAATACGGTCTATTAACGATGCGGTTGCCGAAGAGTTGGCATCGAAAAATATTACTTATGATTCTTTAATCAAGCTTAGTACCACTGCGGGAGGTACCGTAACAGCCATTGAAACCGATATGCTCTCACTCAACCGCTTAAAAGTAGGGATTACCGATGCAGTTGTACATAAATTAAACGCGTTAGAAACAGCCAATCTCAAAATCCCTTTAGGTACACTGTTTGGGGGGCAGATTTTTTCAGGACGCGGTCCATCTATAAATTTTCGCATTTTGAATGCAGGGTACGTACAGAGCGATATTATGAACCAATTCGATTCAGCCGGGATTAATCAAACACGCCATCAAATTATGCTTAAAATCACAATCCATATTACCGCATTGCTGCCGGGCTACAGCGCAAATACAGAAGTAACCACCAATGTAACTCTTGCCGAAACCATTATTGTCGGCGTTGTGCCCGATGCATTTACTAAGGTTACCGGTGATGAAGGCAGTACCATTTCAAAATTAAACGACTATCGTGCAGATAAAGCTGCGGAATAAATGCGAAAACTATCGGAATTAGTTCTACCGTTTTTGCCAACAATATGCTATAATATATCAGTATTGCTTGTACGAGAACGGAGGCAACTACTCAATGGACTTGCAAGAAGCAAAAAAACGTGTGGATGAATTAACTGCCACACTGGAATATCACAGTAATCGCTACTATGTATTGGATGACCCTGAAATTGAGGACTATGAATACGATAAGCTGCTGCATGAGCTGATTGATATTGAAGAAAAATACCCTGAACTTCATCAGCCAAACTCACCCACCTCTCGTGTTGGCGGCAAAGCGTTAGGGCAATTTGAAAGTGTTGTGCACGAAGTGCAGATGGGCAGCTTGCAAGATGTGTTCAGCGAGCAGGATTTGCGCACTTTTGATACACGTGTAAGGGAGAGCATTCCCAACCCTGTTTATGTGGTAGAGCCTAAGATTGACGGACTTTCGGTTTCGCTGGAGTATCGCGACGGTGTTTTTGTACGTGGCTCTACAAGGGGGGACGGCCTCATCGGCGAGGACGTAACCGCAAACCTGCGCACCATTCGCACTATACCGCTTAAACTGGCAGAACCGCTGCCTTTTATCGAGGTGCGCGGTGAGGTTTTTATGCCTCATAAAAGCTTTGAGGATGTAGTGAAAGCACAGGAACTAAACGACGAAAAGCCTTTTAAAAATCCGCGCAACGCCGCAGCAGGCAGTTTGCGTCAGAAAAACCCAAAAATTACCGCAACCCGTAAATTGGATATTTTTGTTTTTAATCTGCAGCAAATTCAGGGTAAAGAAATCACTTCACACAGCGAGAGCCTTGACTACATGAAAAGCCTTGGCTTTCGTGTATCGCCGTCCTATAAAAAATACGAAAATATCGACGATGTCATTGCTGAAATCAACCGCATAGGTGAAAATCGCAATGGTTTTGGTTTTGATATCGATGGTGCCGTTGTAAAGGTGGACAACTTTACCCATCGCGAAAAGCTGGGCGCAACGGCAAAATATCCGCGTTGGGCGGTAGCATTTAAATATCCGCCCGAAGAAAAAACTACAAAATTGCTTAAAATTGAAATTAACGTAGGCAGAACCGGCGTTCTTACCCCTACCGCTGTATTCGAACCCATTACACTGGCAGGCACCACAGTAAGCCGGGCAACACTGCATAATCAAGATTACATCAACGACAAAGGCATATCTGTAGGGGATATTGTGTTGGTTCGCAAAGCGGGGGAGATTATTCCCGAAGTGTTGTGTGTTGTGGAGCATGCAGGTGACCAGCCTGTGTATCAAATCCCATCGGTTTGCCCTGCCTGCGGTTCTCATACAGTTCGCGAAATCGATATGGTAGCGGTTGTTTGCGTTAACCCCGATTGCCCTGCACAGCTTCTTCGCAACCTCATCCATTTTGCATCGCGTGATGCTATGGATATTGACGGGCTCGGTCCTGCGATTGTGGAGTTACTGGTAAACGAAGGCATAGTAAAATCTGCAGCTGACCTTTATGACTTAACCGTAACCGATGTGGCATCACTTGAACGTATGGGTAAAAAGAGTGCAAACAACCTCATTTCGGCTATCGAAAAATCAAAATCTAACGACTTGAGCAAGCTTATTTTCGCTTTGGGCATTAAAAATATCGGACAAAAAGCGGCAAAACAGCTTGCACAGCGTTTTGGCAGTATGGAAAGCCTTGCAACTGCGAAAGAAGATGAAATCTCTTCTATCGACGGTATGGGTGCGGTTATGGCACAGTATGTGTGCGAATTTTTTGCACAACCGCAATCAGAACACTTGTTGGAACGGCTGAAAACGGCGGGCGTAAATATGCAAGCTAAAAAAAGCGAGATGGGCGAAAAACTGGCTGGTCTCACTTTTGTGCTCACCGGCACGTTGCCTTCCATGACGCGCGATGAAGCTTCTCAAATTATAGAAAGCCTTGGCGGCAAAACATCATCATCGGTATCAAAAAAAACCAGCTATGTACTTGCAGGTGAAGATGCAGGTAGTAAACTGACAAAAGCGCAGGCGCTGGGTATTGCCGTATTAACCGAGGATGAATTTAAACAGCTTATAAATTAAATTATATATGTGCTTTTTAGGGCTTGAAAATTGTCTTACAAAAGCTATACTAAGACAAAAAGAGGTGTTATTGATGAAAATTGACATTATGCATATTGCTAAGCTTGCAAGGCTGAAAATCAGCGAGGATGAAGTTGCAAAATTTGAAGGTGAGATGCAGGATATTATTCAAATGGTAGAAAAAATACCTGAACTGCACGATGATTACCAAGACGTTGACCCTTCACACCCCATGGAATTGCGAAAAGACGAAATCCGTCCCTCTGTTAAGCGTGAGGAACTGCTCAGCAATGCACCGCTTGTTCAGGCAGGCTGTGTAGTTGTACCAAAGACTGTTGAATAGGAGAGAACTGACACATGGAGCTTTATAGCAAAACCGCAACCGAGCTTGCAAAAATGCTGCGAGAAAAGCAATGCAGTGCGGTTGAGATTACCAACTCTGTATTTGACAGAATTGATGCTGTCGAAGACAAGGTTAAGGCATACATTACAACAGAAAAAGCCTCTGCACTTGCAAAAGCTGCCGAGGTAGATGCAAAACTTGCATCCGGCGAAGCGTTGTTTGCACTTGCAGGTATCCCTGTAGCTGTTAAAGATAATATCTGTACCAAGGGTGTAAAAACCACCTGTGCATCTAAAATTCTTGGCAACTTTGTACCGCCTTATGATGCAACGGTTATTGAAAAACTAAAAGCCAACGATTTTGTGTTGGCGGGCAAAGCAAACCTCGATGAGTTTGCCATGGGCGGCTCATGCGAAAATTCTGCATTTATGAAAACCGCCAACCCCCACGACCTTTCATGCGTACCCGGCGGTTCTTCGGGTGGTTCTGCGGCAAGTGTTGCGGCAGGTGAGGCAATTTTGTCTCTAGGCTCGGATACCGGCGGTTCTATCCGTCAGCCGGCTGCATTTTGCGGTTTGGTTGGCTTAAAACCGACCTATGGTTCTGTTTCACGCTACGGTTTGGTGGCGTTTGCATCTTCACTTGACCAAATCGGTCCCATCGGCCGTTCGGTAGAAGATGTTGCAACCCTTTACAGTGCCATCTGCGGCAAAGACAAAATGGATGCAACTTCAGCGGTTCTTTCGCAGCACGATTTTACCAAAGGGCTGAACGGAGATGTTCACGGTCTGCGAATCGGCGTACCAAAAGAATATTTTGGTGATGGTGTAGATGAAAATGTAAAAGTTGCAGTATACAAAGCAATCGATGAGCTAAAAAACGCAGGTGCAGTTGTAAAAGAAGTATCTCTTGCATCTACCGATTATGCAATTTCTGCTTATTACATCATTTCTTCCGCAGAAGCATCTTCCAACCTAGCACGTTTTGACGGTGTCAAATACGGTTACCGTGCCGAAGGTTATACGGGCCTTACCGATATGTACGAAAAAACACGCAGCGAGGGCTTTGGCAATGAGGTAAAACGCCGCATTATGCTTGGTACCTTTGTGCTCAGTTCCGGCTACTACGATGCATACTACAAACGTGCAAAACGTTTACAGCAGCGTATTATGGCAGAGTATGATGCTGCGTTTAAAGAGTGTGATGTCATTATTACCCCCACAACTCCTTCTACAGCTTATAAAATCGGCGAACGCGTGGGTGATATTTTAAAGATGTACGCGGGTGACTTATGCACGGTAACAGTCAACATTGCAGGTCTTCCTGCCATGTCTATTCCGTGCGGCAGCAACGAAAAAGGTCATCCCATCGGTATGCAGCTTATCGGCCCCAAATTCTCAGAACAACTGCTCTTTAAAGCCGCACGTTTTTATGAGAATATCTATGGTGGTTTTAACACCATACCTACACTGTAATCGGAGGTGACTGAAATGGATTATGAAATTATTGTTGGTCTGGAAGTTCATGCCGAACTATCCACCAAAACAAAAATATATTGTAGCTGTAAAAACGAGTTTGGCAGCGAAGTCAACTCCAATTGCTGCCCTATCTGTACCGGAATGCCCGGCACACTACCTACTCTCAACGAAAAGGTAGTAGAGTATGCTGTTAAAATGGGGCATGCCACTAATTGCGCTATCAACCGTATCTGCAAGCAAGACCGTAAAAACTATTTTTACCCCGACTTGCCCAAAGCGTATCAAATTTCGCAGTTTGATATTCCTTTGTGCGAAAATGGTTATCTCGACGTAATTGTGGATGAATCCGGTGCTACAAAGCGTATTGGTATTACCCGTATCCATATTGAAGAGGACGCAGGCAAGCTGATACATGACGATACCTTTGCGGGCAGCTTGGTTGACTTTAACCGTTGCGGAGTTCCGCTTATCGAAATTGTTTCAGAGCCCGATATCCGCAGCTCTGCTGAGGCAAAGGCTTACTTAGATACCATTAAGTCCATCCTGCAATACATCGATGTTTCCGACTGTAAAATGCAGGAGGGTTCTATTCGTTGTGACGTCAACGTTTCTGTTCGCCCTATAGGGCAAACAGAGTTTGGCACACGAGTTGAAATGAAAAACGTCAACTCTTTTTCGGGTGCTGTACGTGCAATTGAATATGAATCAAAGCGTCAGATTAAGCTGCTCGAAAACGGGGGTACGGTTACGCAAGAAACCCGCCGTTGGGATGACCCGAACGGACGCAACGTGCTTCTCCGCAGCAAAGAGGATGCGCACGACTATCGTTACTTCCCTGAACCGGATTTGCTCACCATTGTGCTGGAGCAGGAATATATCGATAAATTAAAAGCAGAACTGCCCGAGCTGCCGAATAAAAAAGTTAAACGCTATATGCAGCAATATAACTTGCCGCACTTCGATTCTAATCTGCTTGTCGAAAACATTCATATCGACCGCTTTTTTGAAGAATGCATTGAACTTGGTGTAAGCCAACTCAAACCAATATCCAACTGGCTGCTTGGTGATGTTACACGTATTTTAAAAGAGAAAAACATTGAAATTACTGAAACCAGCCTTACCCCCAAAAAGCTTACCGATATGGTCATTTTAATTGATAAAGGTACTATCTCAAACACCGCTGGCAAAACCGTACTTGAAGAGATTATGTTTTCAGATAAACTGCCTGAAGATGTTGTAAAAGAAAAAGGTCTTGCACAAGTTTCGGATACTGCGGTTCTTGAGAAGCTGGCAAACGATATTATTGATGCTAACCCCAAGACGGTTGATGATTACAAAGGTGGAAAAACCAATGTTATCGGGTTCTTGGTGGGGCAATGTATGCGTCAGTCGAAAGGGCAGGGTAACCCCGCTATTCTTAAAGATATTATAGTAAAGATTATTGAATCAAAATAGACACGCTAAAAAACAGAGGTATTCGTTCAATCGAATGCCTCTGTTTTTTTATACTTTTTTAACTCTAGGTTCTAAAAGTGGACAAAGCCTAATAATTATTAAAGCAAGAGGTGATTTAAATGGGAATGGATGAATCTGTTCAGCGCTTTGAAATGTTGTGTAAAATCTTCCCTGATCGCATTCAAAGAATGCTGCTTGTTCTTGATGATTCTGTTCAGCGTTCTGCTCAAGAGATTCGTCTACGTGTAAATCGTCCGATTCATATTTGTATTGGTGCTGAAAACTTGTTTATTACCCCAAAAGGTAAAGTAACAAAGCAACTGCAACCTGATTGTGTTGCCATTACTGCGGACGAGCTGCGAGAGGTTTTTCGAGCAGTGTGCGGATACTCGGTGCATAGCCATCAAGCTGAAATTGCGCAAGGCTTTGTTGCATTTGCAGGCGGTCATCGTGTTGGATTATGCGGCACAGCTGTCATCAATGATGGTGCAATAGAAGGAATGCGAGATGTTTCATCGCTTAACATCCGAATAGCAAAGCAAGTATTCGGTTGTGCCGCTGAAGTGCTGAAGTATACCGATTATGGCTGTAAAGGTATTTTGCTTGCAGGCCCTCCCAGTTCAGGAAAAACAACAATATTGCGTGATTTAGCTCGTCAATTGTCCAGCGGTGTTGCTTGCCCTGTAAAAAAGGTATCATTGATTGATGAAAGGGCTGAGTTTGCTGCAATGTGGCAGGGCATACCGCAAAATGATGTTGGCATAACAACCGATATTCTCAGTGGTTATAATAAACGTGACGGTATTTTAATGGCGGTGCGGACACTGTCACCGGATATTATTATTTGTGATGAAATTGGCAGAGAAGCTGATATTGATGCATTGAAAACGGGTGCGACCTGCGGAGTAAAGCTGATTGCTTCCGTACATGCATCGTCTATGGAAGAAGTATTAAGCAAACCTTTTGTAAAAGAACTTGCTTTTTTAGGTGCATTTAAAACCGTTGTTTTGCTTGAGGGCAGAAGTGATGTCGGTAAGGTGAAACAGG
The DNA here is from genome assembly GCF_003814745.1 of Hydrogenoanaerobacterium saccharovorans. NCBI lineage: Bacteria > Bacillati > Bacillota > Clostridia > Eubacteriales > Oscillospiraceae > Hydrogenoanaerobacterium > Hydrogenoanaerobacterium saccharovorans. The sequence continues at coordinate 1,370,451 of NZ_RKRD01000001.1, forward strand.
TTTTGTGCTTGGAGGATTATTATGATAAGGATAACAGGTTATCTTCTGATTATAGCTTGCAGCTCGATGATAGGGATGACCATGTCATCAGCGCTGAAAAAACGAGTGATTCAGCTGGAGAATGCGATCAGCTTGATGAGCCTGCTGGCGAGCGACCTTAAATACACGATGTCTCCTATGGAAGATGTAGTATTAAGGTTAGGCTCCCTTTCGGATACATTGCCCTTTGTTAAAGTCTGTGCGGAGCATTGTAAAAAAGGGGTTGCCTTCCCCAAGGCTTGGAGACAAGCTGTAACCGAAACACCCATGGGTTTGGGTGAGGAGGATTTGAGAATTCTTTATCATCTCGGTTCGGTGCTTGGCGCAGTCGATTTAGAAGGCTCTCTCAGCGAAATAGATTATGCGCGGTTTGTGCTGAATCAGCGGTACGAAGAAGCTAAGGCTCGTCAAAAACAACTGGGGGGGTTATATCGCACCCTTGGCGCACTTGCAGGTATTGGGATTGTTATCGCCACCTTCTAAAAAACAAAGACTTCAAAAAGCAGGGAGGAACAACAGGTGGATGTAGATTTGATTTTTAAGGTTGCAGCCATCGGAATTATTGTAGCGGTGCTGAATCAGGTGCTCATTCGGTCCGGCAGAGAAGAACAGGCGATGCTTACAACACTCGCAGGCCTTATTGTAGTGCTTATGATCATCATTAATGAAATTAGTTTTTTGTTTGATACCGCTAAATCGGTATTTGGCTTTTAATGGTGGCAGTAATGGATATAATCACAATTGTTGGTGTGGGTATTATCGGTGCGGCACTGGCAGTATTGTTTAAACAGTACAAGCCGGAATACAGCTTGGCTGTGTCGCTTATCGTGGGTGTTATAATTTTTGCGGTTGTCGCCGACAGTCTCACTCCGGTACTTGATCAATTAAACCTGCTTTTAGACAATACTCAAATGCCACGTGAATACATAGAAATACTAATTAAATCTTTGGGTATTTGCTTTATAACTCAAATTGCCTGCGATACCTGCAAAGATGCGGGACAGGGTGCAATTTCATCAAAACTCGAAATTGCAGGCAAATTGGCTATTCTGCTGATTAGTTTGCCGCTGTTTCAGGCACTGCTTTCTATCGTTACCACTCTTTTAACGGTTTAGGCGGTGATACAATGATAAGACGTTTTTTTTGCATGTTGCTTGCATTTGTGTTATTAATCATACCTTGTTATGCGGTAGATACCAACTTACCGGACGACCAGTTGCAAGAGCAGTTTGAATCGAGCGGTGCAAACGAGCTCTATGATAAAACTCCCGATGAAGCAAAAGAAATATTGGATAACCTTGGTGTGGATAAAATTGATTACAAAACCCTGCTTACACTTTCCCCCACAGACTTTTTCAAGGCTCTGTGGCAAATACTGCTCACACAATTGCGCAAACCGTTGGTTATACTTGCTTCCATAACCGGTGTGGCAGTGCTGTGCTCGCTAGTAGAAGGGCTAAATGTCAGTATTGGGCAACGGAGTCTTGATACGGTGTTTAACGTAGTTGCAATTTTATGCATATGCACAGCCGTGGTAAACCCTATTGTAGAATGTATTCGCTCGGCAGCTGCTGCTATTCAAAGCTGTGCCGATTTTATCCTTTCGTTTATTCCTGTATTTGTCAGCTTAGTTGCAGTAGGCGGTCAACCTGTATCTGCAACCACATACAATACCTTTTTGCTTTTGACATCTGAGGTCATTTCTAAAATTACAGCAAATCAGCTGGTGCCGCTTGTAACCATTTATCTTGCTTTTTGTATAGTTGGTGCCCTTACTCCGTCAATGAACCTATCAGGTGCGGCAAGCACAGCAAAATCTATTGTAACCTGGGCGCTGGGGCTTTTGGTAACTGTTTTTGTAGGTTTACTTGGTATCCAAAGTCTTGTTGCATCCGGTGCCGATACCGTAGCAATGAAAACAGGCAAATTTCTAATCGGCAGTTTTGTCCCTGTAGTTGGTAAAGCTTTGTCAGATGCACTTACCACCGCACAAAGCTGTGTAAAACTGCTAAAAACTACAGTAGGAGCATATGCTGTTGCAGTGGCTTCTCTTACATTTCTACCGTCTTTGCTGCAAACAATTGTCTGGTATTTTGCGGTAAACCTTGGCTCGACGGTAAGCGATGTATTAGGGGCACAGCAAATAGGTAAAGTTCTAAAAGCATGTGCAACCGCGCTGAGTTTGCTGCTTGCAATTATTGCGTTTGTTGCATTGTTGTTTATTATTTCAACAACGATTATGCTTGTGGTCGGTATGAATATATAAATGAGGTGGTACAAGTATGGAGGCCATTAAAGGATGGGCGCTTGCTGTGTGTGTAGCAGCTGTGGCGGGCAGTATTGCACATCTCGCATCGCCGAGCGGGTCAACGCAGAAAATATATAAAATTACAATCAGTCTGTTTTTTCTTTGCTGCATACTTTCTCCCATAATTACCGGCGCATTGAGCGGAGATTTCCAAATCGACTCGAGTATGCAGCCGCAAACGGAATATCGCACAGATTCTTTGCAAAATACAATGGAAAAGCAAGTCGAAGAAAACTTTATTGCCTCTGTAAAGAATATTACGGCAGAAGAACTTAATACAATTGATGTACAACCGCAAGAAATTTTAATAAACGTTAATACAAACGAGGAAAGCGGCATATTTATTACAGAGATCATCCTTTCGCTTGACGCGAAAGATCAAAATAAACAAGCTGAAATTGAAAGCAGGATAACACAAAAGCTCGGACAAAAGCCGGTTATGCAGTTCCGGCAGGAGGTGCAAGCACAAGATGGAACAAAGTCAAGCGATGGCTAATATTAAAGAAAAAATAAAGACGCTGCTTTACAGCGAAGGCAAAGTGAAAATTATTGTACTGCTCGGTCTTTGCGGGATAGCACTTATTTTGCTCTCGGAACTGTTGCCGAAGCAGAGTAAAAAACAAGAGCCGCAACCCCAAGTAAGCCAAACAAATGCGGCCTATGCATCACAGCTTGAAGATAAAATATACGCTCTTGTTACAAGCATTGATGGTGTAGGCAAGGCAAGAGTTCTGGTCACTTTAGAAAGCGGCGTGGAGTATGTCTATGCAAATGCAGAAAAGAAGATTACCGATGTCACACAGGATTATTCAGAAAATGGCGTAAAAAAACTCCATGAGAAAGATAACAGTGAAAACAGCTATATCCTGGTTGACAACGGAAACGGTAAGGAGGCGCTGATAAAAACTCAGATTGAACCAAAGGTCAAGGGCGTTGTGGTGGTCTGCGAGGGCGCGGAAAGTATTGAGGTGGAAGAACGAATTATTAATGCAGTAAAAACTGCGCTCGATCTTTCATCTACGCAAGTATGCATCACTAAGATGGCAGCTGAAAAATAATATTACACTTATAGGAGGAATATCCATATGAACATGATTCTGGGGAAAAGGCATATTATACTGGCGGCGTTGGTGCTAAGCTTGGGCATTGCGGTCTACCTCAACTGGGTGTATTCCGCCAGCGGAGAGGATTTTGTTGCAACAGAAACAGCAACAACGACCGAAACCAAAAACTACGGAGACAGCAAATACGTCAGTTTGGACGGAGAACAAATTCAAGTGGTATCGAACTCCAAGTACTTTAACGAAGCACGTGTTAACCGTACAAAAACCCGTGATAAAGCAGTTGACAGTATTAAAAAAATGTTTAAAGATGCCGACCTAACCGATACAGAAAAAGCTGCACTGGCTGTACAGGCAACTGATATTGCTCAAGCAATTGAGACAGAAGGTGCCGTTGAAAGCCTGATCAAAGCAAAAGGGTTTGAAGATTGCATGGTTTACCTTGCAGATGATAAAGCTGATGTGATTGTAAAGGCGAGCGGGCTGCAAAAAGAAGATGTTGCAAAAATTAAAGACATCGTTCTTGCACAAACCGATGTCGTTGTAGAGAATATCTCCATAACCGAAACCAAATAAAATTCGCGTATATAATGAAAGAAATAAAATATTCTTATTCAAGCAGTTGTGTCTTCCACTTTTTATGGTATAATATATAAAGTATATTCGTGCATAATAGTGCATTTATGTTGTATTCTTTATATAAGGGAGGCCAAGGTTGTGGAAGAAAAGAAAGTAAACGAGACCATCGGCAGTCTCAAAATTTCACAGGAGGTCATTGCCACCATTGCAAGCGTTGCTGCTAAAGAGATTGACGGCGTAGCGGGAATGGCAGCATGCCCTGCTACCATTAAAAAGTTTTTACTTAAAAATCCTGTTGCCAAGTCGATTAATATTGTGCTCAACGATGACATTGCTGTAATCGACGTTTATGTTAATCTTAAATATGGCGCTAAAATTCCTGTGGTATCCGAGAATATCCAAAAAAGTGTCAAAGAAGCAGTTCAAACAATGACTGGGATCGTTGTTTCTAAAGTAAATGTGTTTGTATCTGGCATTGTGTTTGAGGATAATAAATAATAGAACATACCCTCTCCTTTTGCGGGAGGGTGTGTTTTGTTGCGTACTAGATGTATTTTGTACCTTTACAAATAAAAATCGCGGAGGTAGAGCTATGACACGCAGAGATGCCAGAGAACAGGCATTCGTACTCATATTTGAAAAATCGTTTAACAAGGATGACTCAATTGATGATATCATCAAAAACGCAACCGAGGGCCGAAATATAGAAGTTGACCCATTTGCTTTTCAGCTCGCTTCCGGATGGATGTCTCATGTAGACGAAATTGATGAGCAGATTGAAAAGCATTCAACCAAATGGAAGATGAACCGAATCTCCCGTGTGGCGCTTTCAATACTGCGTCTTTCTATTTATGAGCTTCTTTTTTCAAAAGAGGTTCCGGACAGGGTTGCTATCAATGAGGCAGTTGAACTTGCCAAAAAATTTGGTACCGATGAAGATTCCTCTTTTGTAAATGGTGTGCTGGGGGCGGTTATGCGCAGCAAGCCTGCAAATAAAACTGAAAATGATTGAAATGATTACATGGTTACACGCTAAATAAAGATTGCATGTTTACAATAGGAAAGGAGGTTGCTTCATGGGTTTATTTTTAGGGATAGATACCAGCAACTATACGACATCCACAGCACTTTATGACAGCTCCAACGATACGGTAATACACAGCCGTAAGCTGCTGCCTGTGCGTGAGGGTGAACTTGGGCTGCGCCAAAGCGATGCTGTATTTGCCCATGTAAAGCAGCTTCCCGAGGTGATTAACAGCCTTTTGGGGGACAAGCAGTATAAATTCGACGGTGTTGGCTATTCTGCACGCCCGCGTGATGTTGAGGGCTCTTATATGCCGTGTTTTCTTGTGGGAGAAATGCTGGCAAAAGTGCTTGCCAATCAGAGCAGTGCTCCGCTGTACGATTTTTCTCATCAAGCTGGGCATATTGCTGCGGCACTTTACTCTGCCAATCGTTTGGATTTGCTAAAACGAGAATTCGTAGCCTTTCATTTTTCGGGAGGGACTACAGAAGGATTATGGGTAAAGCCTGATCGCGATTGTGTTATGCAAATAAAACAGGTTTCCGGTACCCTTGACCTAAACGCAGGGCAGGTAGTTGACCGTGTGGGTGGTATGTTGGGCATTCCATTTCCTGCAGGTAAAGAGTTGGAAAAACTGGCGCTTACTTGTAATACCGATTATCACGTCCGTGTTAAACTCAAAGGAATGGACTGCTGTTTATCCGGTGTAGAAAACCAGTGCCGCGATATGCTTGCAAAAGGTTCGCAAAAAAATGAGGTCGCAAAATTTTGTTTGGATACTATTTGCGCTACAGTACAGGCAATGAGTGAGGCAATCATGCTGGAATGCGGAGATATCCCGCGTGTTTACGCTGGCGGAGTAACCAGCAACAGCTTGGTTCGCAATCACATTTCACAGTGGCTTGGTGGGGTGTTTGCAACTCCGGAATTATCTTCTGATAATGCAGTTGGTGTTGCATTGCTTGCTTATTTAAGGGCGCAGAGGTCAAGACTATGATTAACAATGTACTAACGGTTTCACAGCTGAATCGTTATATTAAAGCTGTTTTTGATGATAACAAACAGCTTTCAAGCATTTTGATTAAAGGCGAAATATCGAACTTCTCTGACCATTTTAGTTCTGGGCATCTCTATTTTTCGCTTAAAGATTCAGGTGCATCCGTAAAAGCAGTGATGTTTAAAAGCTATGCACAGCAGCTTAAATTCCGCCCGCAAAACGGGCAAAAAGTATTGCTTACCTGTTCTGTTTCGGTATTTGAACGTGACGGAATCTACCAATTGTACGTTTATGATATGCAGCCGGATGGTGCAGGTGCGCTGGCACTTGCTTTTGAACAGTTAAAAGATAAGCTTGCTAAAGAGGGTTTGTTTGACTTAAATCATAAAAAGCCTATTCCCAAATTGCCTCAAAAAATCGGTATAATTACTTCGCAGACAGGTGCTGCATTGCAAGATATTTTAAATATCCTCGCAAGGCGCTACCCAGTTGTTCGGGTTGTTGTTGTACCTGCTTTGGTACAGGGCGAAAACGCAGCCTTGGATATGATTACGGCTTTGCAGGCTTTAAACGAAACTAATGCCTGCGATGTAATTATAATCGGCAGAGGTGGCGGTTCTGCCGAGGATTTGTGGGCATTTAACAGCGAACAGCTGGCTCGTGCTATCTATGCTTCGCATATTCCGGTAATTTCGGCAGTGGGGCACGAAACCGATTTTACGATTGCAGATTTTGCAGCAGACCTGCGTGCTCCAACACCTTCGGCTGCAGCAGAACTTGCCGTACCTGATTTGCAAGAGTTGCGGTACGCATTGGATTCTACACAACAAAAACTTACAGAAAATATCTACCGCCGCTTGGGTGAATTATCAGCAAAGCTTGCATTTTATCAGCATCATAGGGCATTACAGAGCCCCTCTGCTTTACTGAAACAGTACAGCAATCATCTTGCAGAAAGCGAACGTTGCTTAACTGTGGCAATGCAGAAACAATTAGATGCACAGCAACAAAAAATATCAAAATACGCTAGGCTCCTTGATACATTGAGCCCTCTGCATGTTTTGGCAAGAGGTTATGCTATAGCTTTTAAAGAAGGTAAGCCTATGTCTCACAGCAGTGATGCTTCGATTGGTGATGAACTGTACGTTCAGCTTTCAAATGGCGGGTTGAATGCCCGGGTTACTGCGGTTACGGAGGAACACATATGAAAAAAGAATTGACATTGGAGCAGGCATTGGAACGTCTTGACAACATTGTGATGCAATTAGAAGATGGCGGGTTGCCTCTGGATAAAGCACTGAAATTATTTGAAGAAGGCACCTCGCTGGTTCGTTTGTGCAGTAGCCAAATGCAAGAGGCTCAGCTTAAGGTGGAAGTGCTTTCGAAAGAACTGCTGGCAAAGCAGAAAGATATATAGGCTTAGGAGGAAATCCATGCTCAATTATGATGAAAAATACGAACGCTATCTTACTGAAATAGACCAAGCTTTGGATCGGTATCTTAACGAAGCCGATACCCTCTACCAAAGCGTAATTTCTGCTATGCGTTACAGCATATTAGGGGCAGGAAAACGTGTGAGAGCAATTCTTTTAATAGAATTTTGCAAGGCTTGCGGAGGCACACAGCAGCTTGCAATGCCTTTTGCGTGTGCATTGGAAATGATTCACGCTTATTCATTGATTCACGATGATTTGCCATGCATGGACAACGATGAGCTGCGCCGTGGTAAACCATCCTGTTGGAAAGAGTTCGGAGAAACCACGGCTTTGCTTGCGGGGGACGGACTGTTAACCAAAGCATTTGAGGCGGCAGCAAGCAGCACGGCGCAGGCGAACCTTGCTTTGCGCGCCATGATGGAACTTGCCAAAAATGCAGGTACATCGGGTATGCTTGGCGGACAGGTAATCGACCTTGAAGGGGAAGGAAAGCCTGTAGACGAAGCCCGTCTGTTGAAGATGTACTCCATGAAAACAGGAGCACTGATTAATTCAGCTGCTAAAATCGGATGTATTCTTGCAGGCGCAGACGAGGAAAGAATCTCTCTGTCACATGAGTTTGCAGAAAAAATCGGGTTGGCATTTCAGATTGTTGATGATATACTGGATGTGACAGGAAATGAAAAAATACTTGGAAAGCCTATCGGCAGTGATGTGCAAAGCCATAAAACAACTTTTGTTGCTTTGCATGATCTTGAGTACGCAAAAAATAAAGCAATTAAGCTAACCGAAGACGCTAAATCAATTTTAACGAAATTTGCTTTAGAAGACGATTTTTTATACGAACTTACAGATAGACTGGCGGTTAGAGAAAATTGATGAAGAATGGATGAGCTTATGGGAGTGCTTCGACAATTTACGGGGAATTATTACATTAATGTGGCTTTTATAGCTTGGGTATCGGCTCAATTATTAAAAACGTTGTTTACGCTTGTTTCCACAAAAAAGTTTGTACCCGAACGTTTGGTCGGTGCAGGGGGCATGCCCAGTTCGCATTCTGCGCTGGTATGCTCACTTACAGTAACGTTTGCGCGTAAGCTTGGTTTTTCTTCGCCTGTATTTGCATTGTCCCTTGCCCTAGCAGGTATTGTTATGTACGATGCAATGGGTGTCCGCCGTGCCGCAGGAGAACAAGCAAAGGTGCTCAACAAAATAGTATTTGGATTTAAAGCGTGGAACTGGAACACGGATGATGATACCGATGATGAAAAGGCTATAGAAGCAGCCGAAATTGTAGAGCACATCCCCGATAAGGCGCTGAAAGAGTTCATCGGTCATACTCCCCTTGAGGTTTTGGGCGGAGCCCTGTTAGGCATTCTTATTTCTATATCGTTTCCTGTATAAAAAACTTCTACATATGGCAACTGCTAAACGCTAAAGGAGATTAATCTTGCGAAAACAAACACTACTTGACGGGATTCACTCTCCCTATGATGTAAAAAAACTCAATTATGTTCAGATGGAACAGCTTTGTGAGGAAATTCGAAGCAATCTAATCGAAACCGTTTCTCAAACGGGAGGACATCTTGCATCCAATCTTGGAGTTGTGGAAATTACCGTTGCATTGCATAAAGTATTTTCTTCACCTACTGATCAAATTATGTGGGATGTCGGTCATCAAGCATATACACATAAGTTGCTTACTGGTCGTCGTGATCGGTTTAATACTTTGCGCCAAGAAGGCGGCATATCGGGCTTTCCAAAGGCAGAAGAAAGTATTCATGATGTTTTTCTTGCAGGGCACAGCAGTACGTCGCTTTCAGTGGCAAGCGGTCTTGCAAGGGCGAAAACTCTTTTGCATGAAGAAGGGCATGTCATTGCGGTTATTGGCGATGGCTCTTTTACTAACGGTATGGTCTATGAGGCTATGAACAATGTCGGTCGATATAAGGACCGTATTATCGTGATCTTAAACGATAATGAGATGTCAATTTCCCGTAATGTAGGTGCATTTGCTCGTTACCTTGCAAAAATACGTTCAAAACGCGAATATTTTAATGCAAAAGATATCATCGAAAAAGGCATAAAATTAATCCCCGGTATTGGCAATCCGCTGTATAAAGCAGCGGCTGCATCTAAGGCTGCAATAAAAGATATGCTATACAACAGCAATCTTTTTGAAGTTTTTGGTTTTAATTACCTCGGTCCAATCAACGGGCACGATGTGAAAAGCCTATGTGAAGTTATGCAGCGTGCAAAAAGCTTAAATCGGCCCGTTCTGCTGCATGTTGAAACTCAAAAAGGAAAAGGTTACCCTTTTGCAGAGAAAAACCCTGGTGCCTTTCATGGGGTATCAAAATTTAATATAGAGACAGGCAACTCAGACATTTCGCCGTCAGACAGCTATTCCACTGTTTTTGGTGAAACACTCACCGAGCTAGCAAAAAAGGATGACAGTATTTGTGCCATTACTGCGGCTATGAAGTACGGTACAGGTCTTTCAAGTTTTGCGGCCACTTACCCGCAACGTTTTTTTGACATTGGTATTGCAGAAGGCCATGGAGTTACCTTTTCGGCAGGGCTTGCACGTAATGGGCTAAAACCGGTGTTTGCGGTTTACTCTACTTTTTTGCAGCGTGGCTACGACCAGATACTGCACGATACTGCAATTGAACAGCAACATGTGATATTTGCAGTGGATCGTGCGGGAATAGTGGGAGAAGACGGCGAAACGCATCAAGGGTTGTTTGATGCTGCTTATTTGTCGACGGTTCCGAACATGACTGTTTACTCTCCGACGACCTATGCCGAGTTGCGTTATTTTACACGCAAAGCACTGTATGAATGTAAAGGTCCCGTCGCGTTGCGTTACCCAAGAGGGAAAGAGCCTGTTTTACCCGCCCATACCTCAACCGAACAGGATTATATTTTACTGGATGACAATAAAGCTGATATGCTTATCATAACCTACGGCAAGGAGTTTGAACATGTATACCAAGCATCTCAAATGCTTTTAAATCAAAATTGTTCGGTTGCATTGTTAAAACTAAATAAAATTAACCCTATTGAAGAAGGCTGCATAGAACTTGCTTTAAAATACAACCAAATTCTCTTTGTTGAAGAAGGAATTCTGCAAGGCGGAATAGCAGAGCATTTTGGTTTGCGTTTGCAGCAGCAAGGCTACCGTGGGAGCTATCATGCCAAGGCTGTGGATGGTATTTTTGTTCCGCAGGCTACCGTTGCATCTTCGCTGAAAAAACTGGGGCTGGATGCAGAAGGTATTTGCAAAACAATTTTTTCTCTGCGTCGTTAATGTATAGAAAATTTTCTGAATATGGTGGATAATGTGAAAAAAAGACTTGATATAGCAGTAACCGAAAACGGCCTGATAGATAGCCGTGAAAAAGCGAAAAGCTTGATTATGGCGGGGCTTGTTTACGTCAATAATCAGAAGGCAGATAAACCGGGCATGGCAGTTTCGGATACCGATAAAATTGAACTGCGCGGCGAAACCATGCGTTATGTAAGCAGAGGCGGGTTAAAACTCGAAAAAGCCATACCCCGTTATCATCTTAATCTGCAAGGCACAATCTGTATGGATATTGGCGCTTCTACAGGAGGCTTTACCGACTGCATGCTGCAAAACGGTGCTGTCAAAGTTTATTCCATCGATGTTGGTTATGGGCAGTTGGCATGGAAGCTGCGTACAGATGAACGGGTGGTTAATCTTGAGCGAACAAATTTTCGTTATGTTACCGAAAAAGAGATACCGGACAAAATAGATTTTGCCAGTGTGGATGTATCTTTTATCTCTCTGACGCTGATTTTGCCTGTTGCAAAAACTTTACTCAAGCAAAATGGCGAGATGGTATGTCTTGTAAAACCCCAGTTTGAGGCAGGCAAAGGTAGAGTCGGGAAAAAAGGTGTAGTAAAAGAACCTGAAATTCATCGTGAAGTAATTGCTAAGGTTGCTGATTTTGCTTATTCTATAGGCTTTTCGGTGCTTGATGTGGACTATTCTCCCATAAAAGGTCCCGAAGGGAACATTGAGTATTTGCTATATATTAAAAATGAACAAAATCCGGTGCACAACGTCAATCAAGAGGTTATACAAAACATAGTAGAGCTTTCTCATCATAATTTGGAATAAACAAAGCTGAAACCGTACTATGGCTTAAAGGAAGGAGTCAACGATGAAGGCGATTCTGACCCCTAATTTTAAAAAAGAACATACTGAAAAATGCTTAAATGAAACACTTGAAGTTCTTTATAAAATCGGTATTGAAGCTTATTTGGATAGCGTATATCGCCAGTATGTAAGCAGCGAGCACGTTGTTTTTTGCGAGTTTATTAACGCTGTCAGTCATATGGATCTTATCATTGCTATTGGCGGAGATGGTACAATCATTCATAGCTCAAAATACGGGATTAAGCATAATTTACCTGTACTTGGCATCAATGTAGGGCGTTTGGGCTTTCTTGCACAGCTAGAGTGCGATGAGCTCCATAAGCTTTCAAGTTTGGTAGAAGGCAGTTATACTGTGCAAAACCATATGCTCATTGAGGCTAAAATTCAAACAGATTCAGAGCAGATGGTGTGCGTAGCACTAAATGATATTGCCATTACCAAGGGTGAATTTTCTAAAATAGTAGATATTGAAGTAACTTGTGCTGAAAAACTTGTAAGCGAATATCACGCCGACGGTGTTATTTTCGCCACCCCAACCGGTTCTACCGCCTATGCTATGTCTGCAGGCGGTCCTATTGTTGATCCAAGCATCGATTCGATAGCAATGACACCCATTTGCCCCCACTCATTATTCTCACGTTCTGTGCTGTTTTCACCAGAAAAGGCACTTACCGTACGAGCAAAATATATTAACAATCAAAATGATTTGTATTTATCCGCAGATGGAGAACGACCCATTAAAATACGACGAGACAGTCAAATAATAATACAAAAATCGAAATTAACTGCAAAACTTATTAATTTTGGTGAACGGGATTTTTATGAAATATTGAATTTGAAAATTTTGGGAAGAGGGTAGAACGATGAAGTCGAAGAGGCATGAAAAAATATTAGAAATAATTCTTGATAATGTTGTGGATACGCAAGAAGAGCTTCTGCGCCTTTTGAAAAAAGAGGGTTTTCATGTTACACAGGCAACGGTTTCAAGAGATATTAAAGATTTACGGCTTATTAAGACTTTATCAGCCGATGGGCGTTATCGTTATACTTTTGTTACCCCCGAAAAAACTACGAATGTCTCTACACGTTTTCGTGCTATATTTACCGAAACAGTTATTTCGGTAGATTATGCGGGGCACACGGTTGTAGTTAAGTGCCATACCGGTATGGCAAATGCGGCTTGTGCAGCCCTCGACCTTCTCAATTTGGATAATGTAGTAGGTACTCTCTCGGGAGATGACACTTTTTTTATTCTTACACGTGAAATAGCTGATGCTCAAAAACTAGTACAAGAGTTGCAGACCTATATTACAAGGTAGGTGACACCATGCTGACACAACTATACATTCAAAATATTGCTGTTATCGAAAAAACCTCGATTGAGTTTCAGCCGGGGTTTAATATCTTTACAGGCGAAACCGGCGCAGGTAAATCGATTCTTATCGATGCAATCAGCGCTGTTTTAGGTTTCCGTACATCTCGAGACCTTATTCGTACTGGTGCGGATAAAGCAATTGTAACGGCGTTGTTTGATCATTTATCGCAGGATACAATAGATGCTCTTACCGGTTTTGGCTATGAACCGGAAGAGGACGGCACACTTTTACTTTCGCGCGAACTTACGACAGAAGGGAAAAACACTTGTAAAATCGGCGGCAGGCCTGCAACAGTATCCATTCTGCGTGAGGTAGCAGATACTCTCATTAACATTCATGGGCAGCATGATAATCAGGCACTGATGGTTTCGGAAAAACATATAAAATTTATCGATAGCTTTGCCGATGTTGATGAGCTGCTTACTCGTTATAAAGAACTTTATACTCAGCTTCTTAATATCAAAAGAGAACTGGAAAAATGTAATATTGACGAGGCAGAAAAAGCATATCGTATCGATCTTTTAACCTATCAAATTGATGAAATAACCGATGCAGACCTTAAAACAGATGAGGAAGAAGAACTGATTGCTCAAAAAAAGAGGATAGGAAATGCGGCAAAAATAGTTGCAAGTATTGCAGAAGCAGACATCGCACTGAATGGTGATGATGAAACAGAAGGGCTTGTTGCAACGTTAAGTACTGCGAAAGATGCAATTACTACAGCGGGGCGATATTTTACCGACCTTGAAGAAATGGCAGCGCGTATTGACGAAATTTACTATGAGCTGCGGGAATACGCCTCGGATATCCATAGTTATACTGCTGATCTCGAGTTTAATGAGGGTGACATCAACCGTATTGAAATGCGTTTAGATATGATTTATAAACTGAAACAAAAGTATGGTACTTCTGTGGAGGAAATTCTCTCATTTCTTAAAAAAGCAACCGAAGAATTATCTTCCATCAATCAGTCTGATGAGCTTCAACATAAGCTGAATGTCCAACTTGCACATCTTACACGCAATGCGCAAAAATTGGCGGAAGAACTCTCCGAACGCCGAAATAGGGCTGCGGCCCAATTTACAAGTGCGGTAGGGGAAGAACTGAAATTTTTGGATATGCCTTTTGTGCGCTTAGAAGTAAAAAATGATGTTGGTGAATTATCTAACGATGGTATTGATAATATGGAGTTTATGATTTCTACCAATCCGGGTGAGCCGCCAAAATCTCTTTCCAAAATTGCATCCGGCGGTGAGCTTTCGCGTATTATGCTCAGCCTCAAAAATGTAATTGCAGATAAAGATCAGGTCGGTACGCTTATTTTTGATGAAATAGATACCGGAGTCAGCGGTCGTGCAGCTCAAAAGATAGGACAAAAACTGAAACAGGTCTCAAAAGGGCGGCAGATTATCTGTGTTACACACCTTGCGCAGGTTGCTTGCTACGCCAATCATCATCTGCTGATTGAAAAGAATGTCAGAAACAATAGAACTTATACCGAAGTTCGTGCTTTGAGCAGCATCGAACGTGTCCAAGAGATAGCGCGAATTATTGGTGGTGCTGATATTACCGATACTGTTTTAAAAAATGCCGAAGAAATGCTTAATTTAGCACAAAAACAGTCTTGACAAATATTTTGTATTATGATATAGTCCCAGTAATAGCTGTGAAGAGAACGAGTAACCGTGCAGGTTCATCCCAGAGAGCTTTTGGTTGGTGAAAAAAAGCATGAGCGGTGCGGTGAATACATCTCGGAGCTGCAAAGGCGAAAGTACAGTAGTTTTTGTCGGGGGCGCCCGTTACAGCGTTAAGGTATGATAGTACCTGATGAGGTTATGACTGTGAGGTCATAACGAACTAGAGGTGGTACAGCGTTTATGACGCCCTCTATCTGCAAAATTGCGGATAGAGGGCTTTTCTTATATCCGCAAACAAACATTTTTAAAGGAGAAAGATTGATGACTGTATTTGAAGAACTGAAACGCCGTGGCTTAATTGCACAAATGACACATGAAGACAAAATTAAAGATATGCTGGAAAATGAAAAAACTACCTTTTATATTGGTTTTGATGCAACAGCAAATAGCCTTCATGTGGGGCATTTTCTCCAATTAATTGTAATTCAGCATATGCAGCGAGCAGGGCATACACCAATTCTGCTTTTGGGCACCGGAACAACAATGGTTGGCGATCCTACAGGTAAAACCGATATGCGTCCGATGCTTACCAAAGAACAAATTAACTATAATGCCGATTGTTTTGTTCAGCAGATGTCTAAATTTGTTGATATGGACAATGCAATCGTAGTGCATAATGGTGATTGGCTTTGTGAACTAAAATACCTTGAAATGCTTCGTGATGTGGGAGCATGCTTCTCGGTAAACAAAATGCTTACTGCAGAATGCTTCAAATCCCGTTTAGCTGTGGGGCTGTCGTTTATTGAGTTTAACTATATGATTATGCAGAGCTACGATTTTCTGCATCTGTACAGAACTCATAACTGCCGTTTGGAACTTGGCGGAGACGATCAGTGGAGCAATATCCTCGGTGGTGTTGACCTTGTTCGCCGTAAAGAGCAAGCAGAAGTATGTGGTATGACGTTTACCCTGCTTACCACCAAAGAGGGTAAAAAAATGGGCAAAACCGAAAATGGAGCCATCTGGCTCAATCCCGAAAAAACCACTCCTTATGGGTTCTTCCAATACTGGAGAAATGTAGATGATGCGGATGTCATCAACTGTTTGAAACTGCTTACCTTTGTACCCATTGAAGAGATAGAAGCAATGGAAAGCTGGCAAGGCAGCGAACTTAATAAAGCAAAAGAATTGCTGGCTTATGAACTGACAAAAATGGTTCACAGCAAAGAGGATGCAGACAAAGCATTGGAGGCAGCACGTGCAGTGTTTGGTGCAGGTGCACACAGCCAAAATATGCCTACCACACAGTTATCGGCGGATGATTTTACCGGCGGCAGCATCACTGTAATCGATCTTCTTGTAAAAGCAGGGTTGACTCCTTCTAAAGCGGAGGCTCGCCGTTTGGTACAGCAGGGCGGTATATCGGTTGATGATGCAAAAGTTTCCGATCCTATGACGGCATTTTCCATTTCCGAATTTGAAAAAAATCATAAAATTATAAAAAAGGGTAAAAAAGTATTCCACAAGATTATATTATAATTCTAAAGGGGGCGGTATCATACCGTCTCCTTTTTGTTGTTCCTTCTGCTCATTTCACTTCATCTCTTGCGTGAAAGGTTCTCCTAACATTAATAGTTGCATATAGATAGTAAGACGTTGTATAATAAAAGGGATAGAAATTTCGCAAGTAAAGTGAAATGCCCTGCGTCAGAAGTCAAACAGAATAGGGGTGTAATACCATGATAGGAGATTTACATTGTCACACAAAGCTATCCGACGGATCAATGGGGCTCGAGGATGTCATCTACTTTGCCAAACGTGCAGGGCTGGATTTTGTTTCAATCACAGATCATGACACCATGGCGGGTACTACGCGTGCAACTGTTTTGGGCAAGCGTTACGGTATTAATGTGATACCTGGAGTGGAGTTTTCATGTTTTGATAGTGAGCGTGGAAGAAAAGTACATATTCTGTGCTATTTACCGCAAAAGCCCGATCGCTTGGAGGGTTTATGCAATAAAACGCTAGAGAACCGTACCAAAGCCGGGCTCGAAATGGTTAAGCGGGTATCGCGGTTTTACCCGATTACCGCTGATTTTGTAGCACGTTATTACGCGGGTAGCAAAGCGATTTATAAACAGCATATTATGAATGCTCTTATGGATCTTGGTTATACCGACCAAATTTTCGGTGAAGTATTTGCCCAATTATTCGACAGCAAAAAGGGTTTAATCAATGTTGATGTTGAGTACCCCGATGCTTACGAAGTTTTAGATTTGATTCGCCTTGCGGGAGGAATTTCCGTACTTGCACACCCGTACGAATACAATTCTTTAGACCTGCTTAATGAGTTACTTGAAAAAGAACTTCTTGACGGTATCGAGGTGTATCATCCCAGAAATAGTAAGGAAGATACAATTAAGCTCCGGCAGTTGGCAGATAGTTATGGTGTCCTCAAGTTTGGAGGAACAGATTTTCATGGGTTTTATACTAAATCAGCCAGCCCTCTTGCAACCTGTGTTACCCCGCATGATACGCTGAATCAGATATTTAAACAGAAAAAGCAGATTGTTTAAGTATCTGCTGAAAAATGGAGAGATGAAGTATAACATGGACGTAAAAGAATTAGCGCTTAAAAAACACTATGAATGGAACGGAAAGATTGAGGTCGTTTCTCGCGCTTGCATTCAATCGCGTGAGGATCTATCTCTTGCATATACTCCCGGCGTAGCAGAACCATGTCTTGCAATTGCTCAAGATGAAACGAAAGCATACGAACTTACGCGTAAAAATAATTTGGTAGCCGTAGTTACCGACGGTACCGCTGTGCTTGGGCTCGGTGATATTGGCCCCTCGGCAGCAATGCCGGTGATGGAAGGCAAATGCGCTTTGTTTAAAACATTTGCCGATGTCGATGCATTTCCTATTTGTGTAGATAGCAAGGATGTCGACACCATTGTAGAAACAATCGCTAATATCTCGAAAAGCTTTGGCGGAATTAATTTGGAAGATATTGCGGCACCGCGTTGTTTTGAAGTAGAGGCAAAATTAAAAAAACGCTGTGATATTCCCGTTTTTCACGATGACCAACATGGCACTGCAATTGTAGTGGCTGCCGCACTGATTAATGCAATCAAAGAAACCTGTAAGAAAAAGGGCGAAATCAAAATAATTGTCAATGGTGCAGGTGCTGCCGGTATTGCAATAGCAAAACTGCTGCTGCAATTAAATCTGGGCGAAATTATAATGTGCGATAAAGAAGGTGCAATCTACAAAGATGCCCCTTGGTTGAACGCGGCGCAAAAAGAAATGGCGCAGCTAACCAACAAGAACAATAAGCAAGGCACATTAAAAGATGTAATAGCCGGAGCAGATGCTTTTATAGGAGTATCTCGTCCGGGGCTTCTTACAGCTGAAATGGTTTCTACTATGAACAAGGGCATTGTGTTTGCTATGGCAAACCCAACCCCTGAAATTATGCCGGATGAAGCAAAGCGCGGAGGCGCGGCTGTAGTGGGCACAGGGCGCTCCGATTTTCCAAACCAAATCAATAATGTGCTGGTATTCCCAGGCATATTTAAAGGTGCATTACAAGTAAGGGCAAGTGATATTACCGAGGGTATGAAGGTTGCTGCGGCATATGCTATTGCAGCGATGATACCCGATGATAAATTGAATGCAGACTATATTTTGCCCGAAGCACTTGACCCGCAGGTAGCACGCGGTGTTGCCGAGGCAGTATCGGCACAAGCAATTAAAGAAGGCATAGCAAGAATATAGAGAAGTACAAGGAAAGGAATTCTGTTAATGGTTAGTACGTACAGACCCAAAGGGGTTTGCAGCCAGCTAATTAAGTTGGATGTAGAAAACAATATAATTAAATCGGTAGAGTTTTTAGGCGGTTGTGCAGGTAATACAAAAGGCGTATCTGCCCTTGTTCAAGGTAGACCAATAGATGAGGTTATTAAAACTCTTAAAGGAATCCGCTGCGGAATGAAAGCAACATCTTGTCCCGATCAGTTAGCTTGCGCGCTGGAAGAGATAAAACAAAAATAAACTGGAATAGAGGAAGGGGTTTGCAGTGTTGAACAATCAAAATGAACTGTTTGAGGATAATGATATTAAAATTGCAGGTGTTTCAGATAAAAAAGTACTTGATGACGGCGAAATTGCCGCAATGGAATTTAATGAGCAGAAACAAAACGGTAACATTGAAAAAGCATATACACTGGGTAAGCGTCTTTCTGAAATAATTTTTACCACAGATGACATTTTAGCTGCACACTGTTGTAAAAAATATGCGGTGAATGAAACGATACGAAGCAATGCTCAGGTGTTGTTTGCATTTATTGTTGATACGGTGTTGGAACATGGCTGCCCAAATTCTATAACGGCTCAGACAGCTCTTAATTATTTTCATGAGCAAGTACGCGAAAAATCGCCTGAATCGTATAATGCTATTGTAGAAAGCGGCGCATTTTCACTTTATTTACTTTGCAGCAGGGATGATAAAGTTTCTCAATCTTCTTGCATAGGGGATGCATTTGCAGACAGCTGTGATATGGAAGAAGATAAAGCAGTTGTAAAAATTGGTGATGACCTTTACAATACTTATTTTAATATCTGCAGCACAGAACTGAAAAATGTAAATTTTATTAAATAACTTATGTTGTACATATATAAAAGAAAACCGGAGGGCAATTGCCCTCCGGTTTTCTTTTTTTGCTCGTCACTTATTCATTGATTAAAGCATCTAATGTGCTTAGCAGCAATCGTTGCCGCATCCACCGCAGTTGTTACCGCAGCCGCCACAGTTGTTGTTGCCACAACCACCGCAGTTGTTGCCGCAGCCACCGAAGCCGTTTCCACAGCAGCAGAAGATGATAATAAGCAGAATAAGTATCCAGCAGCAGCTATTGTTACCAAAGAATCCGTTTGACATAAGATAATTCCTCCTAAATTTGATTTCATCACATACTATGCTAACCTCAAAAAAGGTGTTACAACAACCAAAAAATCTTCATTTATTATTCTGGAATAATGCACATAAATAGGTAAATATTAAAAGAGGTAGCATATGTATAGAGTAATAGCATTTTATAATAATAAGCGTTTACAATCGACGCAAATAGAGCACAAGCAGGGGGAAGAACATGAGTTTTAAGTTTAATAACTTCACACCAAAAGCAAACAATGCAGTTAATCTGGCACTTTTGCAAGCAGCGTCTCTTGGACACACCTATATTGGCAGCGAGCATTTGCTGCTTGGTCTTTTAAAAGAAGGCACCGGCGTGGCTTATACGGTACTTGTGCGGCGCAGCATTACCGAAGAAATTGTAAAAACCAAGCTGATCCAGGCTGTAGGCAAGGGCATTAAATCAAATCTTACCCCAAGCGATTTTACCCCGCGGTGCAAGCATATTCTTGAAATGGCTTCTGTTGAGGCTAAAACTTTAGCGCAACCAATTGTAGGTACCGAGCATATTCTCATGGCGTTACTCAAAGAACCGGATTGCTATGCGGTGCGTTTTTTGATGAGCTTGGGTTATGATTGTGACTCTCTTTACAAAGATGTGATTGAAGGTATCGGCAGCGAAATAGCGGATTCTATTTATTGGAAGGCAGCTCGTAAACCTCCGCTTAAAAACGGAAAAGCGCAAAACACCAAAACGCCCAATTTAGACAAATTCAGTAAAGATTTGACACAAGCAGCAAGAGAAAATACTCTTGACCCATTGATTGGCAGAGATAAAGAGGTATTGCGCGTCATTCAAATCTTAACTCGCCGCACAAAAAACAACCCTTGTCTCATCGGTGAAGCCGGTGTTGGAAAAACAGCAATTGTAGAAGGTTTGGCGCAGCGTGTCATCAGGGGCGATGTGCCGGATAATTTAATTGGCAAACGGGTTATTTCCATCGACCTTTCCAGTATGATTGCGGGAACCAAGTTTCGCGGCGAATTTGAGGAGAGATTGCGCAATTGCTTAAATGAAGTTAATGAGGCGGGAAATGTTGTGCTGTTCATTGATGAATTGCATACCATTATTGGGGCAGGCTCCGCTGAAGGTGCTATCGATGCGGCAAATATTCTAAAACCCCAACTGGCGAGAGGTGAGCTTCAGGTTATCGGTGCAACCACCATCGACGAATTTCGCCGTCACATTGAAAAAGACAGCGCGCTTGCAAGGCGCTTTCAAAGCGTTTTGATTTCTGAACCCACACCGGAAGATACAATATCAATCTTAAAAGGGCTTAAAACGAAATATGAAGAACATCATCATATTAAAATTACCGACGATGCAATTAATGCTTCTGTTAACTATTCTGTGCGCTATTTAACCGAAAAATTTTTGCCCGATAAAGCGATAGACCTTTTGGATGAGTCATCTTCTCTTGTTAAATTAAAAGCATTTACTCAGCCTGAACGCTTGGCAGATATGGAAAATCAGTTGCTTTTGCTTTCACACCAAAAAGAAGAGGCCATTCTTGCGCAAGACTTTGAAAGAGCTGCGAAATTGCGGGATAATGAAATGAAATTAAAGGAAAATCTTCCTCAAGAAAACTTGCTAGGCGGGGGAAGGGCAATGGATCGAGTAGATGCTGAAGATGTTGCCGAAGTAGTTGCGTTTCAAACCGGAATTGATGTGAGCCGTGTAACAGAAGAACAGTCTGAGCGTTTGCTGCAATTAGAACAGCGCTTGCATCAACGTGTTATTGGGCAAAACGAAGCGGTTACATCGGTATCACGGGCAATCAGAAGAAACAGGGTAGGTCTTGGCGACCCCAATCGTCCAATCGGTTCTTTTCTCTTTCTTGGTCCTACCGGTGTTGGCAAAACAGAACTTTGCAAGGCACTTGCTGAGGCTCTTTTTGCAGATGAACGCTCGATGATTCGTGTAGATATGTCCGAATTTATGGAGAAACATACCGTGTCACGCCTAATTGGCTCACCTCCGGGATATGTCGGATACGATGACGGAGGGCAGCTTACCGAAAAAGTGCGCCGAAAACCTTTTTCAGTGTTGTTGTTTGATGAAATTGAAAAAGCCCACTATGATGTATTTAATATTATGCTTCAAATTTTAGATGATGGAATTTTAAATGATGCCCAAGGAAGAACTGTAAACTTTAAAAATTGCATTATTATCATGACTTCAAATATTGGAGCACAGTTGATTACCGAAAAACAACTGATTGGATTCAGTCAAGATTCCCATATACCCAGTGACGAAACCATAAAATCACAAGTGATGACAGAGCTGAAAAAAGCTTTTCGTCCGGAGTTTCTAAACCGTATCGATGAAATGATTGTATTCCATCGTTTGACGCAACAAGAAATCGAGAAAATTGCGTGTAATCTGTTGGAAATTGTAAAACAAAGGCTAAAAAAGCGTAATATCAACATTCGTTTCTCGCAAAATTTACTGCATCATTTGGTTCAAGCGGGCTTTGACAGTAAATACGGTGCACGTCCTCTGAAGCGTGCAATTCAAAGCATGATTGAAGACCGTCTCGCAGAAGAAATACTAAGCGGTAAAATTAATGAGGGTGATGAACTTTTATGCAGTTATGATAATCAAATTGTTTTTTTAAAAGAAGAATGCAAGGTAGCTGCCGATTGATATTGATTTATCAAACCATTTTTTGTATAATAATACGTGAATGAAACACAGGAGGTTACAAAATATGGACTGGATAAATACTGAATATACAATGGAATGGGTAGTAACTGGGGATAAAATAGCCGCAAATGTCGGCAGCGGAGACGTAAATGTTTTTGCAACGCCTATGATGATTGCGCTGATGGAAGGTGCTGCAGTGCAGTGTTTAAAGCCGTTTTTAGAAGAAGGTCAAACTTCTGTAGGTGCTTCTATTTCAACCAGCCATACGGCAGCTACCCCAATTGGAATGAAAGTAAAAGCAACCGCTAAAATAGTTGCCGTGGATGGTAAAAAAATAGATTTTACAGTGCAGGCTTTTGATGAATGCGGCGTAATTGGTGAAGGGACGCATACTCGATTTATTTTGAATAAAGAGAGATTCGAACAAAAAGCAGCCGCAAAATTAAAATAAAATATTTTAAAATTTGTACAAAAAATACACCCCTAAAGCTTGGCAGTATATCTGCAAATAACTTTGGGGGTGTTTTACTTTGACAAAAGGGATACGAACAAGCGATATATCAGGTGTTTCAAAGAGCATGAGAAGATGCCTGCGAGTTTAAAGTAAGCACCACCATATCATTCCAACTATGATGAGCGCAATCTATCTGAGAAAAGGCACAAAAGGTCTATAAATTGAGCGCGTGGGTACAAAAGGAAGTAAAGGGGCAACAACTCTAAAGCAGAAAAGGCTGCACTGTTATGCCGGAAAGCAAGCGTTTTTATCTCAAAAGTTTGATTCTATAAAACACTTTAAAGCCCAACTCATTGAATGCTTGGGATACTGCAACAACCGTCGCATCAAAGCAAAGCTAAAGGGCTTGCCGTCTTCATTTTTACAGACAACAAGCCCTTTTAGCTTAATTTCAACAATTGTATTTTAGGCTTATCTTTCAGCTTTTACACCAAATTCTGTCTCCAACAACTCAACTGTTTGTTCAAGGTTATAATCTGTCACCAAAAGGGAGATATCCACTTCAGAGGTAGTGATCATCAGCACATGAGCGTCTGCGGAGGCTACTGTAGAAATTGCCTTAGCGGCAACACCTTCCATATTGCGCATCTCTTCGCCAAAAAGCTGAACCTTACTGTTGTTGCTGCTCACCAGAGGTTTGATATCGGGATACTGCTTTTTGTATTTATTGGTAAGAGCCAGTACTTTAATCAAATCTTCGCTTGCAACGGTAAAAGAAACACTCACAAAATCGCCTGTAGGGGCAGTTTGTGATATCATGTCAATGTTGATGCCCTCATTGGCAAAGTCAGTGAATACTGCGGATATAAACTTTAAATCAGCACCGATTTTATTAAATGTAACCAGTGCAATATCATCGCTTACTGAAAGCTTGCTTACACCGTTCATATCTTCGACACCCTTCCTGTTTATTCGGTTACGTTTTGCATACGCACTAAATCGCCCATATCATACAATCCGGCATTCTTGCCTGCAAGGTAGAGTGCTGCGTTTACAGCGCCCGTAGCAAAAATCTCTTTGGACATTGCAGAATGCGAAAGTGTGATAACTTCATCTTTACCCGCAAAAATCACATCATGCTCACCAACTATGGTGCCCCCTCGAATAGAGTGCATACCAATTTCGTTTTTGCTCCGTTTTTCGCGTTTACTATGTCGGTCGTATACATATTCATAACAATCGCTTTGTGCATGGTTTATTGCATCTGCAAGCATGATTGCAGTACCGCTTGGCGCATCTACCTTTTGGTTGTGGTGTTTTTCTACGATTTCAATATCAAAATCATGCCCCAAAATTGTAGCTGCCTTTTTGGCGAGTTCAGCAAGCAAATTTACACCCAGCGACATATTAAATGAGAAAAATACGGGTACCAGCTCACTTGTTTTGCGTAGCAAAGCAATCTGCTTGCTTGAAAGCCCTGTGGTGGCCACTACAATAGGGGTAGATGTATGCACCGCATATTCCAGCATAGAGTTGAGCAGCGACGGGTGTGAAAAGTCTATGATGCAGTCCGCTTTAATATTACATTGTGCGGGGGCAGCAAAAATGGGGAAATCATCATATTGAGTGGTATTGATATCAATACCTGCCACTATTTCGCAGTCATCTTTTTCTTTTACAAACGACGCAATGACATGCCCCATCTTTCCGTTTGCACCCGATAGTATAATCTTTTTCATATTTTCACATCCTAGCTTATCATAATCAGTTCATCAGTCCTGCGTTTTTAAGTTCAGCAACAAGATGCGCTTTCGCACTTTCGCTCATTTCAGCCAGTGGCAATCTGCACAATCCGGCTTTCCAGCCAATTAAATTCATGGCCTCTTTTACAGGAATGGGGTTTACATCAATAAACAGCGCGTTTATCAGCGGTAATAGCTTTAACTGTAGTTCGGCACTTTCTTTCACCTTACCGTCAAAGAAAAGCTGACAGATGTCATGTGCCTGTTTCGGCATAATATTTGAGAAAACCGATATGACACCTTTACCGCCCAAAGCAAGTATCGGCACAATTTGGTCGTCATTACCAGAATAGATATCGAGGTTATCGCCGCACTCTGCTGCAACCTGTGCAATTTTACTAATGTTTCCGCTTGCTTCTTTGGTTGCTACAATGTTCGGGTGTTTTGCCAGCTCTACATAAGTGGCAGGCGAGATGTCCATGCCTGTTCTGCTGGGCACATTGTAAAGTATAATCGGCAAATCGGTTGCATCCGCAAGTGTATTAAAATGGCGAATAAGCCCGAGCTGCGAGGTTTTATTATAATAAGGTGTAACTTGCAAAAGTGCATCTGCCTTAACCGCTGCAGATTCTTTCGAAAGCCACAATGCATAAGCGGTATCGTTGCTTCCTGCTCCAGCTATAACAGGAACCCTGCCGCCAACTTTATTTACAGCAAACTCGATTGCTTTTATATGTTCTTCGTCGGTCATGGTAGAGCTTTCGCCGGTAGTACCGCAGATGACAATAGCGTCAGTGTGGTTTTCAAGCTGAAAATCAATGATGCGCCCAAGCTCATCATAATTAATAGAGCCATCCGGATACATTGGCGTAATAACAGCAACGCCCGCACCGGTGAATATTGTTTTTTTCATTCGGTCGTGCTCCTTCCTTTCACCGAGCTTACTGCTTGTAAACTCGGTACGATGTTATTCAAGTTTTAGTCTAAATAGCCTTTTGCAGCCAAAAGCTCAGCCATCAAAACTGCACCGCCTGCTGCACCGCGAATCGTGTTGTGCGATAAACATACAAATTTGTAATCATACTGGCTGTCTTCGCGGATTCTTCCGATAGAAATAGCCATGCCGTTTTCCAGCATACGCTCGGTTTTTGCCTGTGGGCGGTCGCTTTCTTCAAAATAGTTAAGGAACTGCTTGGGCGCAGAGGGCAGCTGAAGTTTCTGCGGTTCACCGCTGAATGCTGCCCAGCGTGCTTTCATTTCATCAATGGTAGGCTTTTTCTCAAAGCTTACAAACACTGCGGCAGTGTGCCCGTTGGATACCGGAACACGAAGGCATTGTGTGGTAATGGCGGGGGAGGTAGCCGGAACAATCTCACCATCAACAATACTGCCCCAAATTTTCAAAGGCTCTTGCTCGCTTTTTTCTTCTTCTCCGCCGATGTACGGAATCAGATTATCCAGCATTTCCGGCCATGTTTCAAAGGTTTTGCCTGCACCGCTGATTGCCTGGTAAGTACAAGCTAAAACTTTTGTTACGCCAAAATCCATAAGCGGTGCTAAAGCGGGAACATAGCTTTGGATAGAGCAGTTGGATTTTACCGCAATAAAGCCGCGTTTTGTGCCAAGGCGTTTTCTTTGGCTATGAATAATTTCTGCATGATCTGCGTTCATTTCCGGGATAATCATTGGCACGTCTTTTGTCCAGCGGTTCGCCGAGTTGTTCGAAATAACAGGGCATTCAGCTTTTGCGTAAGCTTCTTCCAACGCTTTTATCTCGTCTTTTTTCATATCTACCGCGCAAAAAACAAAATCTACTTTTGCTGCAACCTCTTCAACTTTAGCGGCATCATATACAACCATCTTTTTAATATTCTCTGGGATAGGGGCATCCATTGCCCAGCGTTTTCCAACAGCATCTTCATAGGTTTTGCCCGCAGAACGTGCGCTTGCTGCCAGCAAGGTTACCTTAAACCAAGGGTGTTTATCAAGTAAACTGATAAACCGCTGACCAACCATACCGGTTGCACCTACAATACCAACGTGAAATTCTTTCATAAACGAACATTCCTTTACATTAAAATTTTGGCGGGCAATTCCCGGTATGCAGTGGTTATCCGCCTTATACTAATTTGCAATAAAAAACGTTTTATGTTTTTTATTAGCCCTGTAAAACACGGCTACAAGCGAAACTTGTGCAAATGTTGTACAATACTAAGAGCTACCGCTTTAGCGGCACACTGGCTAGCAGTGAATTAAAAAGCCTTAAAGCTTTTTAATGCGAAATAGTATTACAAAGAATAAATACCTGCATATAAAACAAAAAACCGGTTGAAAACCGGTCACCGTTGCAATATAATAGAACTATTGACTTTTTACCCGCAGGGTATGCGGCAGCACGAGTCGATAGCTCTTCATCATCTTGCAATGATGACAGTTACAGGCTTTTTCAGCTCAGTAACCAGGTAAGCTTATTCCGTACTAAACTTCCTTCGGCGGTAAACCCTTTCGACGATGATGCAAACGATTTTGTCGGAAATCATCTCATCGGTTACTAATGAAACACCGCACCTCTATCCAGATATTATTCTATTAAAACTATATTAGCATTTTAGCTAATCTATGTCAATTAAATTTGTAAGACAAGATGAAAATAGCCCTACCTTTTGAATGGAGAATATTAAATAATATGAAAACATCTGATTTTTGGTTCGACTTGCCCGAAGAATTGATTGCGCAGACACCGATTGAACCACGTAATCATTCTCGCATGCTGTGTATGAATGGCGACACAGGCGAACTGAAACATAAACATTTTTACGACCTTACTCAAATGCTCCAAGCAGGCGATACACTTATCCTCAACGACTCTCGCGTGCTGCCTGCACGTCTTTACGGTGTAAAAGAGCACACCGGCGCTGCAATTGAATTTTTATTGCTCGAACAGCACCAAAAAGATGTATGGGAGATTCTTGTACGCCCCGGTAAAAAAGCAAAAACGGGTGTACGTTTTGTATTTGGTGATGGACTTCTTGTAGCAGAAATACTCGAGACGATTGATGGCGGCAACCGCTTAGTGAAATTCACGTATCCCGAAGGCGAAAACTTTTATACCATTCTTGAAAAAATCGGTCAGATGCCGCTTCCGCCATATATTACCAAACGGCTTGAAGATAAAGAACGGTATCAAACTGTTTACTCAAAGGAGCTTGGTTCGGCGGCAGCACCCACAGCAGGTTTGCATTTTACGAAAGACATGATGCAGGAATTGCGCGATAAAGGTGTTAACATCGGCTATGTTACTCTGCACGTGGGTTTGGGTACGTTTCGGCCTGTTAAAGTAGATAACGTAAACGACCATCACATGCACTCTGAGCATTACCATATGCCGCAAGAAACGGTCGACCTGATTAACTGCACCAAAGCAAACGGACATCGGGTTATCGGGGTTGGCACCACAGCCTGCCGTACGGTAGAATCGGTTGCAACTAAATTCGGCGGTGTGCTGCAGGCAGATGACGGCTACACAGACATTTTTATCTACCCGGGTTACGACTTCAAGGTGCTCGATTGCCTTATCACCAACTTCCATTTACCCGAAAGCACGCTCATTATGCTCGTTTCTGCCTTTGCAGGATATAACCATATTCTGAATGCATATAAGGTAGCAGTGGAAGAAAAATATCGTTTCTTCAGCTTTGGCGATTGTATGTTTCTTACAAAATGCAATGGAGATACTAAAAACGGATTGGAATAGGGGCGCTGTTATGGAAAATACGGTAGTAGTTTACAAATCCAAGTACGGAACCACAAAAAAGTATGCGCAGTGGCTTGCCCAAGAACTGTCTTGTGATTTATACGATGCATCCGAAATAAAAGCAGACAAACTGGAACAATACGGTTGCATTGTATTTGGCGGTGGGTTGTACGCAAGCGGCATCTGCGGTGTTTCATTGCTCACTAAAAATTTTGAAAAGTTAAAAGGTAAGAAGATTGCCGTATTTACAGTTGGGCTTGCCGACCCAAACCGCAAAGAGCAGTTTAGTGCAGTACTCGAAAAAAACTTTACTGAAGAAATGCGCCGTGAGATACACATCTTTCATCTGCGCGGCTGGATAAACTACAAAAAACTGGGTTTTGTGCACAAAGCTATGATGGCGATGCTCATAAAAATAGTGGGTAAAAAGCCGCAGAGTGAACGAACCGAAGAAGAAAACGAAATGCTTGATACTTATGGAGGTACAGTCGATTTTACAGACCGTTCATCCATTGAGCCGATCATTTCTTTTATGAAAGAAAACTGCAAAAAGGTGCAGTAAAATTTGGCAGACTTTCATCTGCTGCAAAGAAAAACTGAGAGGTAACTATGGCATATAAATTACTCAAAAATGAAGGCACAGCACGCAGAGGCGAGTTCGAAACCGTACATGGCACGGTGCAAACTCCCGCGTTTATGAATGTGGGCACGGCGGCGGCAATTAAAGGCGGCATCTCATCTTACGATTTAGTTGACCTCAAATGTCAGGTAGAGCTTTGCAACACCTATCATTTGCATTTGCGCCCCGGTGATGACCTGATATACGATATGGGAGGTCTCCATAAATTTATGGGCTGGAAAGGACCTATTCTTACAGACAGCGGTGGTTTTCAAGTATTTTCACTGGCAAAATTGCGCACAATAAAAGAGGAAGGGGTCTATTTTTCTTCTCATATTGACGGTAAAAAGATTTTTATGGGGCCCGAGCAAAGCATGCAAATACAATCGAACCTTGCTTCTACCATTGCAATGGCATTCGACGAATGTATCGAGAATCCCGCAACCCGCGAATACACAGTCAGTTCCATTGCACGAACCACGCGTTGGTTAGTACGCTGCAAACGCGAAATGCAGCGGCTGAACTCGCTTGAATCCACGATTAATAGGAACCAACTGCTGTTTGGCATCAATCAGGGCAGTACTTTTCATGATTTGCGAATTCAACATATGATAGATATTGCAGAGCTTGACCTCGATGGTTATGCCATCGGCGGGTTGGCAGTGGGGGATACCGCAGAAGAGATGTACGGTGTTATCGAAGCGATTGAGCCGTATATGCCCAAAAACAAAATTCGATATCTGATGGGTGTAGGTACTCCGGTGAACATTATCGAAGCAGTACACCGCGGGGTAGATTTGTTTGATTGCGTTATGCCCAGCCGCAATGCACGCCATGGTCATTTATTTACTTGGAGCGGCATCCGTAACCTTATTAACGAGAAGTATGCACGTGATGATGCACCGCTTGATGAGCAATGCGACTGCCCATGTTGCCGTAATCATTCACGCGCTTATTTGCGTCACCTTTTTAAAGCGAACGAAATGCTTGCGATGCGCCTTGCGGTGCAGCATAATCTTTATTTCTACAACACGCTGATGGAAAAAATACGCGCTGCTCTTGACGACGGCACTTTTGAGCAATTTAGAGCACAAATGGTACCCATACTTGGTAAAAGAATTTAATATAGTTGATTTTGGCATATTATTTATAAAATCTTATCCTCAATCTCTTGCAACTTTATGCAATTCACGCTATAATATTTTAAACTATGCATAAGGCAGAAGGTGTTCGCCTCCTGTCCAAGAAAATACAAAATCGATGGAGGTATTCCTAAATGTCAACTGCTAACTTGTTAACTACTGCTACAAACGCAGCCGGGGCACAAAATACAACGTCTATGTTGGTCTCCTTGCTCCCTATGGTTCTTATTTTTGTTGTGTTTTATTTTATCTTGATCAGACCACAGAAAAAAAGAGATAAAGAAATTGCAAAAATGAGAAGCAATCTTGAAGTCGGTGACGAAATCGTTACAATCGGTGGAGTGGTTGGACGTGTTGTCATCATAAAAGAAGATACTGTTGTTGTCGAAACAGGTTCTGACAGAAGCAAGATTCGCTTTTTGCGCAGCGCCATTCAGCAAAACAACACCGCAGTTGAGAGAGCTGCTGCTGAAAAAGCTACTGTTCCTGCTAAAAATGCTAAGACTGAAGAAACCAAATAGTTGATTTAAAAATTCAATCGGAATAATCAATGTCACTCTTGAATATCCTTTATTGTAGGAGAATGCTTTACTAAAGGATATTAGGGGTGATTTGTATGAAACAAGGCAAATCCAAAGTAGAGAAGTATGGAGTAATGAAGTATCTGAAACCAATTTTATCTGGGACCTTAGTAGGCGCAGTTGTTATCACCGTAATTTTAATGGTGCTTTCACTTTTGCTGTCGCTGCAAAATATACCGCAAATGCTAATTAACCCAATGGTGCTGTTGGCACTTGCCATCGGCTCGCTTATGGGTGGTAGTTTTGCTGCAAAAATGGTACGCGAAAAAGGGCTCGTAATGGGGCTTTGTTGCGGTGTGCTGTTGTTTTTAATGTTACTGCTGTTTGGGCAGGGCATTAGCGACAATGGCTTTGGTTTTATGGCAGCTATTAAACTGGCAATTGCACTTCTTTTTTCGGCAATTGGCGGAGTTGCGGGAGTAAATTCTAAAAAAAGTAGGAAATAATTGAATAATGATTTTTGTTATGCTATAATAAATAATATATTTTTATTAGGAGGACATAAAATTGAAACACGTTAAAACATTGAATAAAGCAAATTTAAAAGAATCCGCTGTAAAAGGTGGCTGCGGCGAATGCCAGGCTTCTTGCCAATCTGCTTGCAAAACCTCTTGCACAGTAGCTAACCAGAAATGCGAGAATAAAAACAGATAATCTCGTAAATTTGGTTTTGATTGCGAAAGAACTTTCAGTTAGGGGACAGCGCATTAGCTGTCCCCTAATTTTTGCCTAAATCTAAATATTGGAGAATCGGATAATGATACATAAATTCTGTCAAAACGGTTACCATATTGTGCTTGATGTCAATAGCGGTGCCGTTCATGTGGTAGACAAGCTATTTTACGATATGCTCGATTTTGTCACAGAGCCTGTGGTAAAAGAATGCCCTGCTTCAATTAACAAACATTTTTCAGGTGAATACAGTTCTCAGGATATTTTAGATGCATATGCTGAGATTTACGAACTAACACAGGCAGGTCAACTTTTTTCGAGTGACAGCTACGAACAATTCGCAAATATGATGGTATCTGCACCCATCAAAGCCATGTGCCTCAATGTTGCACACGACTGTAACCTGCGTTGCCAGTATTGTTTTGCCGGTACCGGCGAATATGGCAACGGCGGAAGAAAACTGATGCCGGTTGAAATCGGCAAAAAAGCCATTGATTTTCTCATTGAGCAGTCTTACGGGCGTAAAAACCTTGAGATGGATTTTTTTGGCGGAGAGCCTCTGATGAACTTTGATATGGTAAAAGAAACCGTATTGTATGCGCGCTCTAAAGAAAAAGAGTACGGTAAAAACTTTCGTTTTACCATTACCACCAACGGTATGCTGTTGGATGATGCCAAAATAGATTTCATCAATAAAGAAATGTCCAATGTGGTTCTGTCTATCGATGGCAGAAAAGAAGTTAACGACCGCATTCGCTCTCGTGTAAATGGTGCAGGTTGTTACGACATTATAATGCCTAAATTCAAGAACTTGGTTCAAAAGCGCGGACAAGACCAGTATTATGTGCGCGGAACCTTTACCAAACATAACCTCGATTTCGGCAACGATGTACTGCACTTTGCCGACGAAGGTTTTGAGCAGATTTCCATCGAGCCGGTGGTTTCTGCACCTGACAAGCCTTATGCCTTAACACTTGAGGATCTGCCCGCCATCCGTGCAGAATATGAGCGCTTGGCAAAGCTGATTATTGAACGCAAAAAAGCAAAAAAAGGTTTTAACTTCTTCCACTTTATGCTCGACCTCGATCAAGGTCCCTGTGCTATCAAACGCCTGCGCGGTTGCGGGTGCGGCAATGAATATGTAGCTGTAACCCCCGACGGAGACATCTACCCTTGTCACCAGTTTGTAGGGCATGATGAATGGAAAATGGGCAGCCTGCTGGATGGTTCGCTTGACCTCAAGATGAAAGATAAGTTTGCAAAAACCAATGTCTATGCAAAAGAAGATTGCAAACAGTGTTGGGCAAAATTTTACTGCAGTGGTGGGTGTAACGCCAATAGTGTTCAGTACGAAGGCAACATCCTAAAACCTCATAAGCTTTCTTGCGAAACCGAAAGAAAACGTTTGGAATGCGCTATTATGATTAAAGCCGCTATGGCAGATGTAGATTAAACACATAAAAACACCGTATCTCGTCAATTGACGGTATACGGTGTTTTTTTAAAGCTCAATGAAATGGTATGTGGCATTGTTTAGCAAATCGCGGTGGTCATAATCGAATAAAACTGCTTTATGGTCATTGGTATCATTGCCGAATACCTCAATATGCGCCAATCTGTAAATCTGTTTTGGGTCATACCCTTGGTATTGAGGGAGATAAGTTTGAATGTTTTCAGCGTTTTGGTAGAATTCCATGATTCGCTCTCGATAGAGAGCATTATTGTCAAGTGTAAGCCAACTTGGCATTTTTTTTGGCTTTTCATGCAAACATAAATCAAACTTTAACAGCCACATCCATTTTTCAAGGTCAATGTTCTCTATCCCTTGTATAAAACCATATAAAATGTCACAAAGCTCCACCTTGCTGTGGCTTTTACAGTGATGATTTCCGGCAACCCAATACTGTGATATGTTTTCATAAAATGCAAAGGGTGATGAGAAAAAACCGATAAGATATTGCGTACTGTTTAAAAACTTACCGCTGTTATAAAAAAGTTCCAGCATTTCTTCTATATATATAAGCCTTAAAATATCACTATGAGGTAAAAATTTCGTAGCTAAAACCTCATATGGGGCATAATCTCGGTATATAATGCCAAATTCTTTGCAGCGGTTATGCATTGGTGAGCCTTTTAACACTTTTAAAAAGCCAAGTTGTAATTGTTCTGGTTGCAAAGCATAAACATCATTAAATGAATTTGCAAATGAATTGTAGTCTTCATAGGGCAGCCCTGCAATCAAGTCAAGATGTTGGTGTATATTATCCAATGCTTTTACTTTTTGAACAATAGCAGATAACTTTTTAAAATCAACATTTCGGTTGATTGCTTCTATCGTATTAGGATTGGTAGACTGTACCCCAATTTCAAATTGGAACAACCCCTTGCGCAAAGGGCGTAAAAACTCTATCATTTCGTCGTCCAGCAAATCAGCTGTCAGCTCGAAATGAAAGTTTGTTACGCCGTTATCGTGTTTTGCAATGTATTCCCATACTGCCATCGTATGTTTACGGTTGCAGTTAAAGGTACGGTCAACAAATTTTACCTGCCGCACATTTGCATCCAAAAAAAATTGTAAGTCTATAAACACCTTATCAAGCGGAACAAATCGTACGCCTTTTTCAACAGAAGATAAGCAATATGCGCATCGGTAAGGGCATCCCCTTGACGATTCATAGTATATAATTTTCTCCTTGACGTCTGAAAAATCTTTTTCGTATGGAAACGGCAAACGTGCCAAATCAAGTGGTTCACGGTCCGGATTAACAAATATTTCATTGCTTTCTTTATAAGTCAATCCCTTTATACTCGTAAGGTTATAGTTTTCTTTTTCCAGTGCATCCAGCAGTTCAGTAAAAGTTAGTTCACCTTCACCGCGGATAATTGCATCCACAGAGGAATGCTTTTTTAAAAACTCCACACTGTCGTAGCTTACCTCAGGTCCGCCTAAAATAATGCTGCAATGGGGCAAAATCTTTTTCAAAGCAGGGCAAAGCTGTTTTACCATTTCGATATTCCAAATATAGCAAGAAAAGAATAAAACATCGGGCGAACAGCGAAAAAGCTCTTCTAAAATAAAATCGATACGGTGGTTAATAGTAAACTCTGCAGTTACTATTTTATGCTTTATGTTGTTACCCTCAAATTTAGATAAATATTTCAGTGCAAGGCTGGAATGAATGAATTTTGCACTGATTGCCGCAAGAACAAATTTTTTCATGTTAAAACCTCTCGTTGCCAAAATAGTACTTCTATTGTATCACATTGTAAAATAAATTCACAACTATTTGATTTCTATGGTTGAATTTAGTATAATAAATTTATACCAAATTTTAGCTGTACGAGGAGTGCTGTCACTGTGAGAGAGCCGGTTAAAACATTTAATGCAAAAAGTCTAATAATCTGCACTGTAATATTGGTGTCGATTTTTTTAATTGAGATTGTATGTGCCTATGCATTTGTAGATGATTTTTCATTTAATCTAAACCCACCTCCCGCAACCGTTTCTGACGATACGCTCGATAAATTCAGCGATATGGGTATCGAGATTGATCCTAATGCTGTTATGGGCATGATTAACCCCGCCGAAAAAACAGGCACCAAGAAAAAATACGGCAGCATCGCTTATAAAATTAATGTATCGCCCGAATTTAAGGACGGTACTTCGGCAGGTAACTTAATGATTGAAAATCATGGCGATAACCAACATCTTATAAAGGTGCATATCGATACGATTGATGGTGAAACAATTTACGAATCAGGTTACATTGCACCAGATATGCATATACCGTCTGCTCCCCTTGATGTTGAACTTGATAATGGTACATACGAAGCACTAGCAACTATTGAGGCTTTTGATATAGAAACACAAGAGTTAATTGGGGCCCTCGAAAAAGAAATTAAAATTAAAATAGGTAAATAAGTATTCGCCAAATATCCGTCGGCTTAGCCGGCGGATATTTATTTCAACAGTACGAATTCAAAGATTTGTGCTATTATAATATAAAAAAAGCAATTGAAGTGAGGGAATACAATGCCTGCTTATGTTACCCATTCGTTATTTGGCAAAGATATTTACGAAGCAATTGATGAAAGCAAACTAAAACAAATTTTGTCAGATTATAAAATTGCATATGAGTGGGGCTTGCAAGGCCCGGATTTACTTTTCTTCTATGGGATGCTGCCGCCAAGGCGGAATCACAATCTGAATCGTTTAGGTGGGGTTATGCATCGTATAAAAGAAGACGAGCTGTTTAATACACTTACCCAGTATTTATCTGCCTGTAAAAATCATGCCTGTTATCAAAATACATTTGCTTATATTATGGGCTTTTGCTGCCATTATGCCCTTGACAGCATTGCGCATCCATATATCTATTACAGACAGCAAGAATTAAAGCGGATTTTGCCTAAAGCAGAACATCGAGGTATTCATCATAAGGTCGAGAGTGATATAGATAGTGAAATTCACCTTGTTAAAACAGGCAAGATGATAAATCATTTTAATATTATGAAAGATTTAATTTCAGATAAGAAAATGCAGCAAGATATTGCAAAACTATATGAGTATGTTTTTTTAAACGTATACGATATAAAAATTGATACTACAGCAATGCAGAAATGCTTTGGAGATGCTTATCGTATCATTCGATTGGTAATGGGCAAACCGTTGGCTTTGTGTTTTTCAAAAATACTGGATGGTGTAGCACTTAAACGCAACAGCCTTTCGGCACATGTAAGGCGCAAAAAAGGGGATGGGGATCCTTTGAATTTAAATAAAAAGCCATGGTGCCATCTTACTAACAACAGTGCAAAAACAAACATTACTTTTTTACAGCTGGAACAGCAAGCCTTGGTAAAAGCCCTGTCCATGCAAAATACAATATACAATGCTGTACAGGACGGTATCCTTAATCCGTTTGCAGGCTTAGATTCTTTTGATAACGGCAGCCTTTAAAGATAATTGAATATTAGGTTTTGCGAAGCGTACACTACATACGAATATGTTCCACAATAGACGGTGCTGTTGGTACAAACAAACAAATACTTTTCATTCCGCTTGCTTTACCTTAGATATGTACTATAATTAGTGGTAAGATTTACATCAAAATCTAATAGATGATGGTAGGTGCTGATATGGAGTTTCAGGGTAGTAAAGATAGAAATTTAACCATGCTTGTTGATTTTTATGAAATCACGATGGCAAATGGTTACCTTGAGCAAGGAATTGGAGACCGTATTGCCGTATTTGATATGTTTTTTCGCAAGATTCCCGATGGAGGAGGCTTTGCATTATTTGCAGGTTTAGAGCAACTGATTGATTATTTAAACAACCTCAGCTTTACACATGACGATATTGAGTATTTACGTTCTCGCAAAATATTTTGTGATGAATTTTTGGATTATTTAGCAAACTTCAAATTTGAATGTGATGTTTGGTCAGTGCAGGAGGGCACGCCGGTTTTTCCTAACGAACCGATTGTGATTGTGCGTGGCCCAATTATTCAGGCTCAGCTGATAGAAACCATGACCCTGCTTACCATTAACCATCAGTCTTTGGTTACCACAAAAGCAAACCGTATTGTGCGTGCGGCACAGGGCAGGGGGATTTCTGAATTTGGTTCACGCCGTGCTCAAAGTTACGATGCTGCAATTCTAGGTGCCAGGGCTGCGTACATCGGCGGCTGTACCGGAACAGCTTGCGTTATGTCAGATCGTTTGTACGGGGTGCCTGCGGTTGGTACCATGGCGCATAGTTGGGTGCAGATGTTTGACAGTGAATATGATGCTTTTAAAAAGTATGCAGAAATCTACCCTGAAAATTGTATTGTATTGGTTGACACCTATAATGTAATTAAATCAGGTGTTCCAAATGCGATTAAGATGTTTAATGAAGTGTTGCTTCCAATGGGCTATCGTCCCAAGGGTATTCGTATAGACAGCGGAGATATCGCATATCTTTCTAAAAAAGCGCGAGTGATGTTGGATGAAGCAGGATTCTCTGATGTAGAGATATGTGCATCGAACTCGTTAGACGAGTATTTGATTCGTGATTTGCTCATTCAAGACGCAAAAGTCGATTCGTTTGGTGTCGGAGAAAACCTGATTACTTCTAAAAGTGACCCGGTGTTCGGTGGCGTTTACAAGTTGGCAGCGATTCAAAACGACGACGGCAGCTACACACCAAAGATAAAAATTAGCGAAACGATTGAAAAAATTACAAATCCTCATTTTAAAACCATATATCGTTTTTATAATAAATCAAACGGCCAAGCAATTGCAGACTGTGTTACTTTGTTTGATGAAGTTATTGACGATAATAAGCCCTATACAATCTTTGACCCCGTTGCTACCTGGAAAAAGAAAACGCTTACCAATTTTACTATAAGAAAGCTTTTAATACCCATTTTTGAAAAAGGCAAACTGGTATATGAATGCCCTGCTTTAGAAGATATTCGCAGTTATTGCGAAGAACAAGTATCACTGTTATGGGATGAAGTTAAACGTTTTGAATTTCCTCACAGATATTATGTTGACTTATCAGATAAGTTATGGAAAATTAAAAATGAGATGTTATCCAAATATAATTTTGGCTGACGCAGTAAAAAGGGAGAAGAGACAATTGTCTCTTCTCCCTTTTTATTACATATTATCTGCTGTTTTGCAAGATTGAGCATTAACTCTTGCAAATAATGCTTGTATACATAAAAAACACAGTTGTTCTCCAACGGAGGACTGGAGGACTCGATTTGTTTATCACCCAAAAACAAGATTAAAGCAACAATAAAATTAAAACATGTACATTTAAATGTATTAATATTGCACAAAAATATGTTTTTGTTTTAATTGATTAATTCTCATATTTTATATGACATATTACATAAAATATATCATAAAACTTAAAAATGTAATTTTGTGTTTTTTATCTTGCATGTAGCAATAGGCCGTGATATACTGTTAACATTCTAAGTACAATTAATTTAGAATTTGTTAAGAGTACATGACAAATTGATGATGGAGGGCTTACCATGAAAAGAATATTGGCAATGTTATTGTGTGTAACTTTGGTAGTATCTGTGTTTGCAGGCTGTTCAAAAAAAGAAGCCGGAGCTGCCGGTGCGGGCGACACAATTAAAATCGGTGTATTCGAGCCTCTTACTGGTGCAAATGCCGCAGGTGGAGAGCTCGAAGTAGATGGTATGAAAATTGCAAACGAGCTTTATCCTGAAGTTTTAGGCAAAAAAATCGAACTTGTTATAGTGGATAATAAATCTGATAAAGCTGAGGCTACTACTGCAGTTGCAAGGCTGATTGAGAAAGAGAAAGTTTCTGTTATTCTCGGCTCTTGGGGTTCTGGATTTTCTATTGCAGCGGGTGACCTTGTTAAAACAAACAAAGTTCCCGCAATCGGTGCATCCTGTACCAACCCGATGGTAACTCAAGGTAATGACTATTACTTCCGCGTTTGTTTTCTAGATCCATTCCAAGGTACTGTTATGGCAAACTATGCTTCAAAATCTTTGGGTGCTAAAAAAGCGGCTATCATTCAAGAGGTTTCGAACGACTACTCTGTAGGGCTGGCAAGTTTCTTTGTAAATGCATTCAAAAAACTAACCGGAGATGAAAACTGCATTGTTGCATCTGCAAACTATAATACCGGTGACCAAGATTTTAACAGCCAGCTCACAACTGTGCTTGCAGCAAATCCGGATGTTATATTTGCTCCCGGTAACTTCACCGAATCTGCTATGATTATTAAACAAGCTCGCAAATTGGGCAGCAAGGTGCCTATTATCGGTGGCGATACATGGGAAACAAACGAATTTATAGAGGTTGGCGGTGCTGATGTAGAAGGTACTGTTTTGTCAACTTTCTTCGATGACACAAATCCTCTTACCAATGAGGCAAACAAATTCTTAGATGCATACAAAGCAAAAAATCCCGATAAAAACGTTGCAGCGGTAACCGCTCTTGGCTATGACGCTTACTTAATGGCTTATAAAGCGATTGAGGCTGCAGGTTCTGCTGACCCCGTTAAAATAAGAGATGCAATAGCTGCAACCAAAGATCTAGAAGGCGTTACCGGTATTATTAACCTTACCTCAGAAGGCGACGCAGATAAAGATACCGCAGTAATCAAAGTTGTAAAAGACGGTAAATTTACCTTCCAAGAAAATATGAAGGTAGATAAATAATTCTATCCCCAAGGAGCATTAAAACAATTATTAACGTGTGCTTCCTTCGAAAGGGGGAAGCACACGTTGCATGAGAGGTGTTTAACCTATGCTTACATTTCCAACCTTTATGCAGCACCTTGCTAATGGTATTTCTGTAGGAAGTTTATATGCAATGATTGCAATCGGATATACCATGGTATACGGGATTCTGCGCCTTATTAACTTCGCACATGGCGATATTTTTATGATGGCAGCCTATTTTACCTACTTCGGCATTGCAGTATTCAACATTCCCTGGCCAATTACAGCATTACTTGTGCTTATTGTTACTGCATTGCTCGGTGTCGGAATAGAAAAAGTTGCGTATACTTCGCTGCGTGATGCTCCAAAAACCTCTATTCTCATTTCTGCAATCGGTGTATCTTATTTAATGGAAAATCTAGCTACATATTTATTTTCCGGTAAACCAAAGGCATTTCCCGAAATCGGTAATTTTGCAGATACTGCTACAGTAGGCACTGTTTCCATTCAGTATGTATCTTTTATAATCCCAATAGTAGTTATCTTGTTGGTTCTTGCACTATTATTTATTGTTAACAAAACAAAGCTTGGTATGGCAATGCGTGCCGTATCAAAAGATTACGAAATCGCACGTGTTATGGGCATAAAAATAAACCGTGTTATTTCTTATACTTTTGCAATAGGCTCTGCTCTTGCTGCTGTTGGCGCATTGCTATGGGGTGTAAAATACCCACAAATTCAGCCAATGATGGGCGTAATGCCGGGTTTAAAATGCTTTATTGCAGCGGTTATAGGGGGTATCGGTAATATTAAGGGCGCAATGCTCGGCGGCTTTGTTCTCGGGCTTGGCGAGATAATGCTAATTGCATTTTTACCCAGTCTTACCGGTTATCGTGATGCATTTGCGTTTATCTTCTTAATTATTATTTTACTCGTTAAACCAAACGGTTTACTGGGCGAAAAATTAACAGAAAAGGTGTGATGAATATGAAAGCAAAAACAAAAAGAAATGTTCTGCTAACCGTCATATTCTTCATTATCTTAATTATTGCTATTTATTTTGCAAATGAGAATATCGACTCTTACTTGCGCAGAATCATTAGTTTATGTGCTATTTACACAATCATGGGTCTTTCTATGAATTTGGTAAATGGCTTTACAGGGATGTTTTCACTTGGACAGGCAGGCTTTATGGCAATCGGTGCGTATACGGTAGCAATTTTTACTGTTCCAATTGCACAGCGTCCAACTATTTTTTATATTGAACCGATGGAGCCCGCAATTGCGAACATTCATCTGCCATTTATAGCAGCACTTATTTTGGGAGGGCTGCT
Organism: Hydrogenoanaerobacterium saccharovorans; assembly: GCF_003814745.1. Lineage (NCBI taxonomy): Bacteria > Bacillati > Bacillota > Clostridia > Eubacteriales > Oscillospiraceae > Hydrogenoanaerobacterium > Hydrogenoanaerobacterium saccharovorans. The sequence goes on from NZ_RKRD01000001.1 coordinate 1,411,215, forward strand.
CTCTGCTGTTGTTGCGTTTTTGATTGGTGCCCCTGTATTAAGGTTAAAAGGAGATTATCTCGCAATTGCTACTCTTGGTTTTTCTGAGATAATTCGTATTATATTTACCAATCTGCAGTCTATTACAAACGGTTCACTTGGGATAAAGGGGATACCTACAATTACAAGTTTATGGTGGACGGTAGGCACCGCCGTTATTGTGGTGATTTTAATGGCATTGTTGATACATTCTTCTTACGGTCGTGCTTTTAAAGCCATCCGAGAGGATGAAATTGCAGCGGAAGCAATGGGAATAAACTTGTTCAAACATAAGGTGATTTCTTTTATGCTCAGCGGCTTTTTTGCAGGTATTGGCGGCGGATTGTTTGCCGCTTTGCTAGGAACGGTAGACCCTAAACAGTTTATTTTTACCCTTACTTACAATTTCCTGCTTATCATCGTACTTGGCGGCATGGGCAGCATTTCAGGTACTGTTATTTCAGCTTTCATTGTAACAGCTGGTTTAGAGTGGCTGCGTTTTCTTGATGAACCGCTTATCATTGGTGATTTTGAAATTCCGATTTTTCGCCCGGGTCTTCGTATGGTAGTATTTTCTATTTTGTTGATGCTGGTAGTTCTGTTTTATCGGAAAGGTCTAATGGGTACCACAGAATTAACATGGGACCGTATCATTAATTGGGGAACTAAAATCAAACAGGCATTCTCCACTAAAAAAGCCAGAAGGAGAGGTGCCCTTAAATGAGCAGAAATATTTTAAGAACCCAAGATATTACTATGCAATTTGGCGGTGTTACCGCAGTCAACAATCTTTCTATTGAGGTAAACGAGGGGGAGATTGTAGCATTAATCGGGCCTAACGGTGCTGGTAAAACAACAGCATTTAATGTTATTACAGGTGTGTATGCACCCACTTCTGGTAAAGTGTATTTTGAAGACCAGCCTATTTATAAAAAATCACCGGATAAAATTACAAAACTGGGCATTGCCAGAACCTTTCAAAATATCCGGTTGTTCAAAAACCTTACTGTTTTTGAAAATGTGTTGATTGCAAAACATTGCCGTTCTAAGGCGAGTGTAGTAAGTGCGATGTTCCGCGCTAACTATAAAGAAGAGAAAATGATGCGGCAATCGGCAATGCAACTTTTAGAAATATTGGGGCTAACTGAAGTTAAGGACGAGATTGCAAGCAGCTTACCCTATGGTCAGCAGCGTCACCTTGAAATTGCAAGAGCACTTGCGACCGAGCCCAAATTGCTGCTTCTCGATGAACCTGCTGCGGGTATGAACCCACAGGAAACTCAAGAGCTTACCGAGTTTATTCGCGATATAAAAGATAAATTTGGCCTTACGGTATTTATGATAGAGCATCATATGGATCTTGTAATGGAGATATCAGACCGTATCTATGTACTCGATTTCGGTGAGATGATAGCACGCGGAGCACCTGACGAAATTCAACACAATCAGCGCGTAATTGATGCATATTTGGGGGTGCAAAAAGATGCTTAAACTGAATGATTTGCATGTATCTTATGGTGGTATTGAGGCAGTTAAAGGCATAAGTTTTGCAGTACCTGAAGGTAGCATCGTTACGTTAATTGGTGCAAATGGTGCAGGTAAAAGTACGGTTTTGCGCAGTATCGTCGGATTGGTAAAACCCAAGTCAGGCTCTGTCGTTTTTCAAGATGAAGAAATAACCGGAAAATCCTCCGATGAGATTGTTGCAAAAGGTATCACACTGGTACCAGAAGGCAGACGTGTATTTTCCAACCTCTCTGTACTTGAAAATCTTAAAATCGGTGCATACATGCGCAAAGAAGATCTTACAAAAGACCTTAACTGGATATACGATCTTTTTCCTCGCCTTAAAGAGCGATCGTGGCAGATGGCTGGCACACTTTCGGGGGGTGAGCAGCAAATGCTCGCAGTTGGGCGTGCACTTATGTCTAAACCCAAACTCATTATGATGGATGAGCCTTCCCTAGGATTAGCTCCTCTTATTGTACAGGGAATTTTCGATATTATTAAGGAAATTAATAAACAAGGTGTTACAATTCTGCTCATCGAACAAAATGCCAATCTCGCTTTAAAAGCAGCGGACTATGGTTATGTACTTGAAACCGGTCACATTATTTTATCGGGTACTGGTGCAGAGCTGCTAGCAAATGAAGAAGTAAAAGCAGCATACTTAGGTAAATCTAAACTAAAATAGTAAGTTTATATAGCAAAAATAACCGAAAAAACAATCTTTCGGTTATTTTTTTATGTACAAGGAAAATGTTCACAATTTGTATTTGGTAATTTGCAGGAAATGGTGTATAATGTTAAAAGTATTAGTATCATAGGTCTTTTTTGCATAGTTGCTAAAACAAAATTAAACGGGAAAAACGTGCAATAATTTAGAACATTTTATGCACTATGTAAGTACAAACTAACGATCATTCCGACATCGGTTCGATCATCAGGAGGCAATTAGACGTGAGAATGCAGTATCAACAGCCATCAGAGTCAAACAGCAAAAACATTTCAAACCATCGGCCAAGAAGAAGAAAAAAAAGTTTTGGGCAACGTTTTGTTGAGAATTATATTCCTAATAAAAATGATACAAAACGTGATTTAATTCGCAAAATTGTTTTAATTATTGCGGTCATTGTACTTATAAGTTCCGTTGTATATATTGCAAGCTATTACGGCGAATCAAGCAATAACAAAGAGCTGAATGCCAGTCTTCAAAGCGTATGGGAAATGGGGCTTGATGAAGATATTAAAGTAGGCAAAGATTATCCCAAAGATTTTCTAAAAAGATTTGCCCCGCTTTACGAACAGAATAAGGATATTCGAGGTTGGATTCAGATTGATAACACTCAAGTCAATTATCCTGTTATGCAAACCGATAACAATAAAGATTATGATCGAACCGATTTTGAGAAAAAAAGCAACCAACATGGTGTTCCTTTTGCAGACTACCGTGTCGATTTAAAAAAGCCCAGTACAAACACCGTTATCTATGGACATAATATGACAGACGGGCAGATGTTTGGCGAATTACTTAACTATAAATCTTTAAGTTTTTACAAAGAACATCCTATCATTAATTATGACAGTGTTTACGCTGAAGGCAAATATAAAATTGCTGCCATTATCGTTTGCAAGGCAGATGATCCTGATTTCTTGTATCATAACTTCATTAATGCCGAGAAAAACGCAGCCAATATGACGATGGAACAATTTATTTCTAAAATACGAGAACGTTCTCTAATTAATACAACAGTAGATATTAAACCAACCGATAAACTGGTTACCCTTTCTACCTGTGATTACTCATTTAAAGACCCCGTTACCAACAAACGTATTGCGCGATTTGTTATTGTCGGGCGCAAAGTGCGCAATGGTGAAAAGGCAACTGTTGATGTAGATAACGCAAAAATTAATCCTAATCCGGTTATGCCAAAAGAATGGACACAGTTTATTGAAAAGCAACGTGTTGAAGAATTAAAAGCACATCAGGAATCAGAAGCCAGCAAGAACATGGCTCCTATCCGCGAAGAAGCGAAAAAGTGGTTTACTGCTAGTGAACTTCAAAAAATCACAGATGAAAACCTAGAAGTTGAATTAGCACGCCGTAAAGAAACAATGTCTCAGTATCTCAATGCGGACGAACTTGCGAACCTCTCAGCAGATCAAAAAGTTGCGTTGCTCAAAGAGCGCCAAAACTCTGTTGATTTGACTGAGGAAGCTCGTCAGGCAATTTACGATAACCCCGATCTTCATTGGATGACCAATGATGAGATTGATGCTTTTGCAAAAGAGCTTGCTAAAGTAAATAAGAGCCAGTGGAAAGCCCTTATGCAGAAGAAGGTATCTGCGGGTGATGTAAGTATTGAACTGGATGTTACCAGCTTTAAAATTATGAAAGATGATACACGCACTTTAGTTGCTTATACAGACGGTGGCAGCGGTGAAGTGAAATGGTCGAGTGATAAGCCTACAGTTGCAGATGTCAAACGCGATGGTACAGTTGTAGCGCGCCATAAGGGCACAGCAATTATTACAGCAACTTACGGCGGCAGAAGCGCTACTTGCAAAGTAGAGGTTACAAACGAGGAGGTTGTAGAAACATCTATTTCTCTGCCATCTTCAGTTGAAGTTTTAAAAGGCGGTAATCTTTTGCTCACAGCAACCGTTACGCCCGATGATATGGCAGAAAGAGGTGTTACCTGGAAAATAACCGGTGGCACAAAAGACGCAATTGCTATTTCTCCCGATGGCTTAGAATGTATGGTAACGGGTGAAATAGAAGGTAAAACAACCGAAGTTACAGTTACAACAAGAGACAAGAGTAAATCTGCAACTGTAAAAGTAGCTGTAAAAGCTCCTTCCGAGGCTGCATCTATTTCGATAAATACTACTTCTCATACAATGAAAATAGGCGAGACTTTATCTTTACGCGCAACCATCTCGCCGTCCGGTACAGAAGTAAAATGGAGTGCTTCCGGCGATGCCGTAAATATTGCTGCCAACGGTGCAGACTGCACTGTAACAGCAACCAAAGCGGGCAAAGTAACTGTTGTTGCTGCAAACGGCAAAGATTCAACTAAAACAGCGAAATGTACTATTGAAATAACAGAAGCTGCTGTACCGGAAGAAACTGTAACAGTCAGCCCCGCTGAGGTTACTATGGAGGTAGGAAAAGTTCAAACGCTCCAACTTTCCAGTGGAAATGTAAAAGCAAAATCTTGGAAGAGCGACAGTGCTGCTGTATCTATTAGTGACAGCGACGATGTAAGCTGTACTATTGCTGCTGATTCTGCAGGCAAAGCGACTATAACGGTAGCGCTTAGCAATGGTAAAACAGCTACTTGCAGGGTAACTGTTAAAGAAAAAGAAGTTGCTACTCCACCGTCATCATCTACAGGTGGAGAACCTTCTTCCAGTGATCCTACACCACCCGCGGTATCCTCCAAGACTGAAACGCCTCAGCAGCAACAGCCGCAGGCTAAAACTCCTCAGCAACCACAATCTGAAACTCCTGCATAATATGTTTTTTTCTCAATAAATTAGTTTTAAGATAAACTTAAAATCCGAGTTAATTCAGTCGTCTTATAAGAATGTAATAAAGGCACTATCGTTTAGGAAAGGATAGTGCCTTTATTATTTTTCGCTAAAGCTACAACACAAAAGCGATAATCACAAAATACTGTGATTACCGCTTAGAACATATTCCTATTAATTTTTAGTCAAAAACTTACGAGTTTTCTAGTTTTATTGTTATAATAACAACATCCGGTCATTATCTAGTTTTTTGCCGCGCTTCTGCGTAAACATTTGAATCAGTTTTTCAACTGTCATGTTATTGCGCTCTTCGCCGCTGATATCCATAATAATTTCACCGTCATCCATCATTATTGTACGATTGCCGAGCTCCAATGCAGATTGAATGTTATGTGTAATCATCATTGTAGTAATATGGTTTTTGGCTACGATTTGCCGTGTTATAGTTATAACTTTTTCTGCAGTTGCAGGGTCTAAAGCGGCAGTATGTTCATCCAGTAAAAGTAATTTTGGTGTAACAATTGTTGCCATTAGCAGGGTAACTGCCTGCCGCTGTCCGCCCGAAAGTAAGCCCATTTTAGTTTTTAAGCGGTCTTCCAATCCAAGTCCTAATTCTGATAAACATTGTTTAAAAAAATATACGTCCTTTTTCTTTATACCAACACCTAACCCGCGGTGGGTTCCTCTTTGATAACATAGTGCGAGATTCTCTTCAATTGTCATTGATGGCGCAGTACTGCGCATTGGGTCTTGGAACAACCTACCTATATATTTTGCACGTTTATATTCGGGCATCATGGTAATATCCAAATTATCCAGCCTTATGTTTCCGGTATCGCATAAAAACGTCCCAGCAATTGCATTAAATAAGGTGGATTTTCCCGCGCCGTTTCCTCCGATAATCGAGACGAAGTCTCCATCTTCTAAGGTAAGGCTGATGTTGGACAGTGCCTTTTTTTCATTTAATGTGCCAATATTAAATGTTTTATTGATATTATTTAATTGCAGCATCATACCCACCAGCCTTTCTTATTTTTTTAAGTATCAATTTGTTTTTTATTACAGGAAACGAGAGAGCCAAAGCAACAATTACCGATGAAATCAGTTTGAGGTCTGAAGGGGAGGTGTTAGCACGCAAAATAAATGCAATAATTATGCGGTATAAAATTGAACCAAGTGTTACAGCCACTACATGTTGTAACAACGTTTTACTGCCAAACAAAACTTCGCCTATAATAAGCGATGCCATTGCAACAACAACCATACCAATGCCCATATTAATTTCAGAAAATTGTTGATACTGTGTAATAAGTGCACCTGATAGAGCTACAATCGCATTGCCAATTGCAAGACCAATCGTTTTTGTAAAATCTGCATTGATAGATGAAGACCGAACCATATCCTCGTTATCGCCTGTGGCGCGAATACTCAAACCCAACTGTGTTTTAAAAAACAATACGAGCAAGATAATTATAAGGGCAACAATTAGTAACGGAAGAACCAGTTTGCCTAACTGATTACCTACAAGCTTTTTCATAGGGTCAAATACAGTAGGGATATTAAGCAAAGAAACGTTTGGGCTGTTTCGCATAATGCGCAAATTGATTGAATACAACCCTGTCATGGTAAGGATACCTGCCAGGATAGGTTGTATTTTCATTTTTGTTTGTAAAAATGCGGTTATCATTCCTGCTAAAGCACCGGCAACCATCCCTGCCAGCAACCCTAAAAATGGATGCCCAACAAGTGTGATAATTGCAGAGCAAGAAGCACCGAGTGTAAAACTACCATCTACCGTTAAATCAGCCACATTTAAAATTCGGAATGATATAAAAATGCCCAGTGCCATCAATGCATAAATCAAACCCAGCTCAACCGAGCCTTGCAAAGCCATGAAACTCATTGCAGCAACCTCCTAGATGAATGCTTATTTTTGAGTGCTTGTTTTAACCATTTGTGCTGTTTTTACAAGATCTTCTGGGATATTAACTCCTAATGCTGCAGCAGTATCCTCATTGATAATCGTACCAAAATTGTTCAGTGTTTCTACGGGTATTTCAGACACAGGGGTTCCGCTCAAAATTTTATCCGCCATTACAGCCGTTTGTTTACCAAGGTTTGTGTATTCAATGCCTACTGTAGCAAATCCGCCATCCATTACCATAGAATCGGCACCCACATAAACGGGAATTTTGGCTTGCATTGCAACATCTGCTAAAACAGGCATTGCCGAAGCAATAACGTTATCAATTGTAGTGTAGAATGCATCACACTGTCCAACAAGACTTTGTGCTGCTTGCTGCAATTCAGATGCATTGGTAATAGCTACTTCAGTGTACGCAATGCCGTTATCATCACAGTATATTTTAGCTTGGTTAATTACCGAAATTGCGCTAACCTCACTGGTACAATATATAAATCCGTATTTTTTAACGCTTGGAGTAAGTGCTTTAGAGAGTTCAAATACCTGCTCAACCGGAATTGAATCTGAGGTTCCGGTAACGTTGCTGTTGGGTTTGTTTAAATCGGTCATTAAGTTAGCTGCAACAGGATCCGTAACCGCTGAAAACAGCACTGGGATATCCTTTGTAGCTGCTGCTGCCGACTGGGCTGAAGGGGTTGCAATAGCCACAATTAAATCAACCTTATTAGAAACAAATTTTTGTGTAATAGAGTTAAGAGTAGATTGATCGCCTTGAGCATTTTGGTAGTCGATTTCTACTTTATCCTCACCATATCCAAGTGTTTTCAATTCTTCTATAAATGATTCTCTGATCGTGTTAAGTGAAGGGTGTTCCACAATTTGGACAATACCGACTTTTAGTTTTTTGGCTTCTGAACCGGAAGATGCTTTTGAACTACACCCTGTAATTGCTAAACACACCATAATAACCGCCATAATCATTGTAAATACCTTTTTCATAACAAATGTCTCCTTCAAAATATAATTTTGTTGGTTTGTTTAAAAGGGTAGGTGAAATGTAGAAGTGTTTTCTTCGCGCCGGCAGCGAAAAAAGAACAACAAAAAACACCTGTCCTTCTGCAAGGACAGGTGTAAACCTGCGGTACCACCTTGATTGATACATTGTTTTATGTATCCACCTTTTACGGAATGCCAACACATTCCTCACTCTATAACGTGAGTTTGACGTCGTAAAATACTAAGCAATTGCCTTTCCTTACGCCCTCAGTGGTCCATTTATCCAATCCGCTTACTATCGGGCTTTCAGCTACCCCAACTCTCTGTAAGTGCGCCTTTGGTTTTATCTCCACCTCAATGGTTTAATTAATTAAAGCACATTCATAACGATTTGTCAACTATTTTTTATAGAACAGAAACTAGTACATCCTTTTATTAAACTTCATGATAGTTGCCTAAAAATTCAAAATACTCACATTTTTGTTCCAAACGCGCCAATAGTTTAATAATTTGCTCATTTGCTGCATTCCCACTAAAATCAAAGTAGAATAAAAACTCAAAATCTGTATCCGGCAGAGGGCGAGATTCTAGCTTGGTGAGGTTTAAATCAAGCATTGCAAATTGAGCAATTAGCTTATAAAGCGAGCCGGCTTCGTGCGGCAGAGTTAAAGCAACACTCATTTTATCTGCGTCTTCTGTTAAAATCATATCATTGCTGATTGTTATAAAACGTGTATAGTTTCGTTCTGCATTTTTAATTTCATCTAAAACTATATTTAACCGGTAAATATCGGCGCAATCTTTCGATGCTATTGCTGCTACACCGCGGTCACCGCATTCCGATACAAAACGCGCAGCAGCAGCGGTATTGGAATAAAAATGCACTCGAATATTCGGATTTGCCTGTAAAAAATCGGCACACTGGCTGATTGCCTGCTCGTGCGAATAAATATCTGTAATTTCTTCTAATAGTACGCCTGGTTTGGCAAGCAAGCAATGCGATACCTCTAATTTCAACCCACGAACAATATGAAACCGGTACTGTTTCATTAAATCATACACGCTGTTTACCGAACCTGCAGTTGAATTTTCTATGGGCAGTACGCCAACCTCACATTCTCCGTCCTTTACACAGCGAAAGATATCGGCAAAACTTTGGTAAAACTGCAGCTTTCCTTTTGGGAACATCTCGCGTGCTGCAATACTGGAATAAGCACCGTCGATACCTTGGCAGGCGATAAGCGGTGATTGTGGGAGCTGCTTTTTTTCTGTCAATGCTTTTTTAATTTTTGCTATGATAGGTGAATTATCGGTAAGTTGATTGTTTTGCTGGATTTTGCTCAAATCCATAATGGTAGTAAATAGAAAACGTGTACTGTCTGCAAGATTTTCTCCTGCTAAGTCGGCTACTCGATTGAGTACTTGCTCTTCTCGCTGGGTGTGAAGCACAGGTAATTTGTTTAGCCGCTTATACTCCGCTACATCATGCACTATATTCATGCGTTGCTTAAAAAGTGACACAATTTGTTCATCAATCGTATCAATCCTCTTTCGCATATCTTGTAAATCCATTCATTATCCTCCAGTTATGGTGTAAAGTTAGATAGCATTACACTAAATACGAGAGCAATGCAAAGGCTACAGCAGCTTCTACACAAGGTACTGCGCGGGGGACTATACAAGGGTCATGCCTGCCTTTTACAATCAATTCACATTCTTCTTGCTCTATAAAGTTAATTGTTTTTTGAGGCTGAGAAATAGAAGGGGTAGGTTTAAAAGCTACACGCATTATAATTGGCATTCCCGAGGAAATACCGCCCAAAATACCGCCATGGTTATTTGTTTCGGTACAGATCTTTCCATCTTTTATGCAGTAAGGGTCATTGTTTTCCGAACCAGCCATTTTGGACGCCTTAAAACCCGCTCCAAACTCAACACCTTTCACCGCCGGTATTCCAAAAAGAATAGAGCTAAGTACATTTTCAATCCCATCAAACATGGGTGAGCCAATTCCTGCAGGAAAACCAACCGCACAACATTCAACTACACCGCCAAGAGAATCAAGTTGTTTCGCTGCTGTTTCAATTTGCTGAATCATCATTTCGCCCGATTCATCGTTCAAAACGGCGAAATCTTTTTTCTGCACCTCCAGCAATTGTTTGGCTGTAATTGATACTGCATCAAATACATCATCTTTCGTATTCTGTACAGAAAAAATATGGGCACCAATTTCAACACCGCGGTTACGTAATAATTGCTTTGCAATGCCGCCAGCAATAACTAAAGGGGCGGTAAGCCTGCCTGAAAAATGCCCGCTGCCGCGTACATCATTTGCTCCGTTATAGCGTAGATAGGCAGTATAATCTGCATGGCCGGGGCGTGCAACCTTTTTTAAATTATTATAATCCTGTGAGTGAGTATCATTGTTTTGAATCATTGCACAAAGGGGGGCACCCGTTGTTTTTCCATCAAGCATTCCTGAAAGAATTTTTGGTATGTCGGGTTCTCTTCTTTTTGTTGATGTTGTAGAATTGCCCGGAGCACGACGTGCACAAAACAGTTTTAATTCATCTATATCAATGTGTTCTCCAGCAGGCAGACCATCAATAACTACGCCTATCTCACTGCCGTGAGATTCCCCGAAAATGCTTAGCTTTAAATTATTTCTACCCCAGACGGACATCGGCACGCCCTCCTAAACGATTGTAATCATTAAAAAATTGAGGATAAGACTTATTTACAGCCTCTGCGCCATCAATTAATACCTCACCATCACTAACCAAAGCTGCTATAGCCATACTCATAGCGATTCGGTGGTCATTGTACGCAGAAACAACTCCCCCATGCAGGCGTTTACCGCCGTATACCGTTATACTATCATCATCACAGCTAATATCAGCGCCCAGTGTATATAGTGCCTGCGTTATTGCAGTTAAACGGTCGCTTTCTTTTATTTTTAATCGATGTGCATTATAAATATGTGTTTTTCCCTTAGCAAAAGTGCCTATAACAGCTAAAATCGGTACAAGGTCAGGAATTTGTGCTGCATCAATTGCTATACCATGCAGTTCACCTTTTGCTACTTTGACTGAATCTTCCGATACATTTGTTACACTTCCGCCAAATTTTTTAATCAACTCTAGTATCTCTCTATCACCTTGTTTTGAACGATTTGATAATCCACTCAAAACAATACCCTGCTCGCTCAGCAATGCAGCAGCAGCAAAAATTGCCGCGTTGGAGTAATCGCCTTCCACAGTGTAACTGCAGGGCAGATAGGTTTGTCCTCCTTTAATTTGATAGCACATATCTTTTTCCGTTATTTCGATTCCAAAACGATGTAGTGTAGTAATCGTCATGTCAACGTAGGGCTTTGACTCTAGCGGAGATATAATTTTAAGTTCGCTGTCTCCGTTAAGCAGGGGTAATGCAAATAGTAGCCCCGTTATAAATTGCGAACTTACATTTCCGGCAAGTTCAAAACTACCGGGTTGCAATTTCCCTTTAACTTTTAGCGGAAGTTCTTCATTTTCAAGCTTGTCAAGCGAAATGCCTTTACAATCCAATTGTTCATGATAGAGGTTCAACGGACGTTGCGGCAGTTTTCCGGCTCCTGTAAAAACAGCTTCAATACCGTAAGCTGCCACAATTGGTATAAGAAAACGTAATGTCGAGCCCGACTCATTGCAAAAAATTCGAATATGGTCGGTTGGTTTATCTAAAATGCCAGACACGATAGCCTTTTCCTCTTGCAGCTGTATATTTGCATCCAAGGCATTCAGTGCAGATATCGTCGCCAAAATATCCTCAGACGGTGCAAGAGGCGATATAAAGCTGAAACCATTTGCAAGTGCCGCACATATCAATGCGCGATGCGAATCGCTTTTAGAAGGAGGGGCAAAGTAGTCTCCGCTCAGTGTAGATGGTTGTATTGTTGCTATCATTTGCATCCCTCACAAATAAATTTTGTAAAATCATCAATTTGCATTTTGTCTATACGTGCATTTCCTATTTCATTCAGCAGTATCACGCTTATGTGTATGTTATCACGTTTTTTATCATTAAGGCAAATTTTTGCAAGCTGGTTTGCGTCATAATCGCAGGATATCTGCAAACCATACCGCATACAAGCTTGCTCAAGAGCTTCGGTTATTCCTATAGGTGTAATTCCGGTCTTGGTAGATGCTTTCGTAATCATAACCATGCCCATAGCTACGGCCCTGCCGTGCGGAATACTATAATTGCTGAGATTCTCAATTGCATGTGCCAATGTGTGTCCAAAGTTTAAAAGCATTCTCTCTCCCGTGTCGAACTCATCATTTTGAACAATATCTCTTTTAATACAAATGCAGCGAAAGATAATTTCTTCTAAATGTTTTTTATAATCTGGCGATACTGCCATATCAAACAGTTTTTTATCTCGAATAGCACCATATTTGATGACTTCTGCGGCACCATCGGCAAATAATTCGTTACTCAGTGTGGATAATAAGGAGATATCGCATAACACTAAACTTGGCTGCCAAAAAGTGCCTACTAGGTTTTTTCCGCAATTCAAATCAACCGCGGTTTTCCCTCCAACAGATGAATCTACTTGTGCTAATAATGTTGTAGGTATCTGTACAAAATGGATACCGCGTAAAAAAGTAGATGCAGCAAAGCCAGTCACGTCGCCTACAACCCCGCCACCCAGTGCTATTACTAAGTCGCTGCGGGTAATGTTGTTTTCTGCTAAAAAATTGTAGATTTTTCCTGCTGTGTCAAGCGTTTTTGAATGCTCGCCATGCTCAAAGGTATAATAGCAAATTTGTTCAAATCCGTTTTTACTCAGTGTTTTTATCAAACGCTCCAAATAAAGCTCTGCAACAATATCATCTGTTACAATCGCTATGCGTTGCGACGATGTTAACCTGCGGATATGTTCACCCGAGTAATCCAAAAGATTTTCCCCGATTAAAATATCATAGGCATTTTTTAATTGTACTTTAACCTGCTTCATTAATTTCACCTGTCTTTCACTTCAAACTTTCCTTGATTACTCTGCCTTCTGCAAGGAGAGAACGTAGCTTATCGGCATCAGATTGTTCCAGTGCATTTTTTATATTGCACAGGTTTTCTATTAGAATCGTAATTTCTTGTATTAGATTTTCGCGGTTCTCTAAAAACAATTCTGTCCACATTTGTTCGTTTAGTTTTGCTACGCGCGACATGTCCTCAAAGCTACCGCCTGTAAACCCAAGCTGGTAACTGCAATTTGGGCTTTTTACATAAGAATTGGCAATCACATGCGGCAATTGAGATGTATATGCAATCATTTTATCATGAAACTGGGGAGTTGTGTCAATTACCCGCTCAAAACCGAGCGTAAGCAGAAATTGAGAGACGGTATTCAAAACAGATTTTTTTGTATCCTGAAACGGAGTAAGTATCATACTCGCATGTTGAAATAAATCCTTATCAGACACAGCAAAACCGCTGAACTCACGTCCTGCCATCGGGTGTCCGCCAATAAAAGTAAATTCGTACCCTTTAATTATTTCTTGAATGCTATTGCACACAACTTCTTTGACACCGCACATATCCATAAGTATGCAGCCTTGTTGAAAGTAATTTAAATAATCTTTAACATAGGCTATTGTATTAGCAGGGTAGAGGGCAAAAATGATTAAATCGCACTTAGAAAGATTTTGTTTAGTAAGCCGGGCATCAATGGCGCCATATTCTGTTGCGGAGTAAACAATTGCCTCGTCTATGTCATAACCGAATATGTCACAGTCTGTATACGCCTTAATTGCCTTGCACAGCGAACCACCAATTAATCCTAAACCAACTACCCCAATATTCTTCATCTTTATGCTCCTTAAATGTAATAGTGTGTTAAGTGGATTAAAAAGTTTTAGAGTGTTTTACCTTCAAAATCCACCATTCTCTTTACAGAGTTCATAACATGATCGAATTGTTCAGGGGTTAGAGACTGTGCGCCATCCGATAAAGCATGTTTAGGGTCGTTGTGTACTTCAATTATAAGCCCGTCAGCGCCTGCTGCAATTGCCGCCTTGGAAAGAGGCTCAACCAAACTGGTTATACCAGCTGCATGGCTTGGATCTACTACTACTGGTAAATGAGAAAGTTGTTTAAGCAGGGGAATAGCAGAAATATCAAGTGTGTTACGTGTTGCAGTTTCAAAAGTTCTTATACCACGCTCACACAGAATAATATTTTCGTTTCCACCCGCCATAATGTACTCTGCACTCATCAAAAATTCTTCTATTGTGTTTGCTAAACCGCGTTTTAACAAAATAGGTTTGTTAAGAGTGCCAAGTGCTTTAAGAAGCTCAAAGTTTTGCATGTTGCGCGCGCCTACCTGAATGATATCGACGTCTTTAAACAGTTCTATGTGAGCAGCACTCATAATCTCTGTTACAATTGGCATTCCTGTTGTTTTCCGTGCATCTATCAAAAACTCTATCCCTTCTGCGCGAAGCCCTTGGAACGCGTAAGGGGATGTTCGAGGTTTGAAAGCCCCTCCACGCAAAAGGCCTGCACCAGACGCTTGCACATCTTTTGCAATTTTGTTTATCTGTTCTCTGGATTCTACAGAGCATGGCCCTGCAATAACTTGAAAGTTGCCGCCGCCAATTTTTTTACCGCACACATCTACAATTGTATCATTGGGATGAAATTTACGGTTTGCGGCTTTAAATGGTTCAGAGATACGTCTTACATTTGCTACAATATCATTTGCTTTTATTGCATCTTCATCTACAAGCGAGGTATCACCAATAAGACCAAGAATGGTAGTGCTTGTGCCCTCCACAATATGAACATCAATACCCTGCGCCTTTATCCACTGAATTAAAGTTAAAATTTCTTCTTTCTTTGCTTTTTGCTTTAAGATTACTACCATATTCAAACAACCCTTTCAAAACGAAATTTACTCATAATTATTTGTAAGCACGGGGGACATCTGCAGTAAATCTCCCGCAGCAACAAAAAAGGCCGATACTTCTGTTACCAAAAGTACCGACCTATCAGTCGCAAGTATTCATAATTCTACGGAAAGAATCATTCAACTTAATTTTGGCAACGCATTTTTCGAACAGCAAAAATAACCTGCGCTAAAGTAAAAGCTCAGGCCGGTAAAGTAAAAATACTTATTTGCATTGTTCAAAATGTCTGCCATATTGAATGTTTCTCCTTTCCTTGTTAAGTACTTGTTACAATCATAAACCCATAAAATGTATTTGTCAATATGTTTTTACCAATTAAATCGCTAAACTGTATAATTTTTATTTAGTTAACGTATAAAACCGATAGGAAACAGTTGCTTGATTATGTCACCCTATGATAGAATGATATCAGTAAAAATAAGCATCTTTAGGAGAATAGTAAATGATTTTGTCCGCAATCGGAATAAGCAAGAGTTATGGCTCGAATCTTGTATTAAATGAGACAGACCTTAAAATAGAAGATAATGACCGCATTGGTTTAGTAGGCGTAAACGGCGCAGGTAAATCAACTCTGCTGAATTTATTAACACAACGTGAATTGCCCGACACGGGTGATGTTTTTATCTCAAATAATGTAACTATCGGTTTTTTGCGCCAGAACAGCGGTTTAGATACCGAAAACACCATTTGGTCAGAGATGCAATCGGTTTTTGCCCCTTTGCTTTCGGTCCAAAAAGAATTGCGCAGTTTAGAAAAACAACTTGCAGAATTTAACTCTTCTTCAGATAAGACAGAATTTGATCTGCTTACAAAACGGTACGCTACTCAATCGGAATGGTTTGAAAAACACGACGGATATTTGATTGACGTTAAAATCAAGACGATTTTAAACGGTATGGGCTTTGCCGACAAACCTTACAACACCGTCATCAATACATTATCAGGCGGAGAAAAAACGCGTTTGGCAATGGCAAAGTTGTTGCTTGAGGCACCACAGTTTTTAATTCTAGATGAGCCTACAAACCATCTTGATTTCAAAACTTTAATGTGGCTGGAGGAATACCTCAGCAATTACAAAGGCGCGTTGCTTGTTGTATCGCATGACCGATATTTTTTGGATAAGCTTGTGACTGTCGTATGGGAGGTAGAGCGTCACCAGTTTTTGCGATACAAAGGCAATTACACCAAATATTCACAGTTGAAAGTCGAAGCAAACATTCGGCATCAAAAAGAATACGAGATTCAACAACAGCAAATAGCATCAATGAAAGATTATGTTGCGCGAAATATCGTTAGAGCATCTACATCCAAAAGTGCAAAAAGTAGGATTGCAGCTTTGGAACGTATGGATGTAATTGAACGTCCCGAAGGTGAGCTCAGAGCTGCCAGATTGTCGTTTGAGTATGACAGAGAACCTGTTAAAGATGTATTGGATGTAACGGGACTAACACTGGAGGTAGGAGAGGATAACAGCCGCAAGGTGTTGTGTAAAGGGATAGACCTTCACCTGTTTCGAGGCGAGAAAATCGCCATAATCGGAGCAAATGGTGTTGGTAAATCTACTTTTTTAAAAGTAATTCAAGGTTTAACGCCTTACCGCAATGGCAATATTGAATGGGGTAAAAATGTGAAACTTGGTTATTATGAGCAAGAAAATAAAGGTCTGCATCCCGAAAAAACTGTTCTTGATGAATTGTGGGATAGATATCCACGAATGCCAGAGCACAGTATACGTAGCACGCTTGGTTCCGTATTAATTACAGGCGAAGAGGTATACAAGCAGATTTCTGTATTAAGCGGCGGAGAACGTGCTAAATTGAGCTTTGCTATTTTAATGCAAGAACGGGCAAATACGTTGATATTGGACGAGCCTACAAACCATCTTGATCTTGTTTCAAAAGAAATATTAGAACAAGCTCTGATGGAGTTTACAGGTACTCTCATCATGGTATCGCATGACCGATATATGCTCAACAAAATACCAGATAAGATTATAGAATTTACCGAGGATACAATCAAGGTTTATACAGGTAAATTCAACGACTATCTCGAACAAACCGAGCGAGAAAAGCAACTGGTTGCAGCAGTGGAGCAAACGTCGCTACAGCAAGCAAAAGCATCTGCAGCAAGCAGTAGTTATCGAAGCAGGGAGCAGCGAAATCTTGACAATCAACGAAAACAGCGTATAAAAGAATTGGAAACTATGATTTCAGAAATTGAAGATTGCATGAAAGAACTTGAACAGGAAATCTCCACCCAGCAGATATTTAGTGACTACCAGCTAATGACTGAAAAATGCGCTGAACTAGAGCAAAAAAAAGAACAACTCAACCAGTTATCCGATGAATGGTTGGAACTAATTGATTAAACAACTTTTATTACATTATTTTGGAGGTGAAGCAGTGAAGATTGAATGGAATAAGAAATATACAACCATAGCTATTTATTCTTTTTTAGTAATTGTGGCTAGTATTATTTTTTATAGTGTGGTTCAAAATTTTCGTGGATTTAGCGATTATACTTCAAAAGTTCTAACATTACTTACACCATTTATTTACGGTTTTGTGATCGCTTACATTTTAAACCCTATTCTACGCATTCTTGACGGAAAAATATTGCCCTGTATTACCAAAGGGCAAATGAAACCAAAACATCGGCGTGCGTTATCTGTTTTACTCACTTATATGGTTGCAGCTTTGTTGTTGATGGTATTCTTTTCATTTGTTATTCCTGAAATTATATCCAGCCTTACAGGAATAGTAACAAAATTCCCTGAATATGTGAATTCAGCAGAGCAATGGATATCAAACATGCTTGATACAATTGAATCATGGGGCATTGATGATGCTCAAAAAATGATGCAGACATTATTGCTGAGTTTTGATGAATGGTTAGAAAAAGGCTACCAAATTATAAAAGATTCTTTGCCTAAGATTTTAAATATCACTAAACAATTTGCAGACGGCATTATGAATATCATACTTGGGCTCATTATTTCTGTTTATCTGCTTATGAGTAAAGAAAGATTTTTTGCACAACTAAAAAAGGCACTATACGCTTTGTTACCTGCAAAAGCAGTAGAGCGCTCAATCTATATTGCGCATAAAAGCCATGTTACTTTCAGCGGCTTTATCAATGGCAAATTACTAGATTCTCTTATAATTGGTATTATGTGTTTTGTGGGGATGTCATTGCTGAAAATGCCAAATGTTATGTTAATCAGCGTAATTGTGGGCGTAACTAACGTTATTCCGTATTTCGGTCCATTTATTGGTGCTATTCCAGGGGCACTTATTATATTGCTTACCGACCCTGTTAAAACAATATGGTTTTTAATTTTCATTTTGGCTCTCCAACAGTTTGACGGTAATATATTAGGTCCTAAAATTCTTGGTGAGACTACCGGAATTTCTGCATTTTGGGTAATCTTTGCTATCGTAGTATTCAGCGGGTTATTAGGCGTTTTAGGTATGTTTATCGGGGTACCTCTATTTGCTGTGATTTATACCCTTGTACGAGAGTTTATTGATGCTCGTCTTGAAAAAAAGGGGCTTACGATTAATACCGCAGAGTATGCTTCAGAAAAACATAAAATAGAATTTTAATACGGAGGTAAAATATATGAAAATAGAAACAAAATGCCTGCATGAAGGCTATGAACCCCAAAATGGCGAGACGAGAGTACTTCCTGTCTACCAAAGTACAACCTACAAATACGATTCTACCGAACATGTAGGCAAACTTTTTGATCTAAGTGCGAGCGGGCATATGTACTCCCGCATATCCAATCCAACCGTTGATGCTGTTGAAAAAAAGATTGCTGCACTGGAAGGGGGCATTGGTGCGCTTTGCACAACCTCAGGTCAAGCGGCAAGTTTAATTTCGATTCTTAATATTCTTAGCGCAGGAGACCATTTCATAAGCACTTCTACTATTTACGGGGGCACATTAAATTTATTTGCGGTTACAATGAAAAGGCTTGGAATTGAGTGCACCTTTGTTGATGCCGATGCAAGTGAAGAAGAACTTCAAAAGGCATTTCGCTCCAATACAAAAGCTGTGTTTGGTGAGACTATTGCTAATCCAGCTATTGCTGTACTTGATATTGAAAAGCTAGCACGTTTTGCACATAAAAATCAAGTTCCATTTATCATTGACAATACCTTCGCTACTCCGTTTCTGTGCCGTCCCATCGAACATGGTGCTGATATCGTAATTCATTCCACCACTAAATATATGGATGGTCATGCTATTCAAGTAGGCGGAGTGATTGTGGACAGTGGTAAATTTAATTGGGATAACGGAAAGTTCCCTTGTCTTTGCGAGGCCGATGAATCTTATCATGGTGTTGTATATACAAAACAATTCGGTGCTGCTGCTTACATTACTAAGGCAAGGGTACAGCTGATGAGGGACTTTGGTGCATATCCCTCTGCGCAAGACGCATTCTTATTAAACCTTGGTTTAGAAACACTTGCTGTCCGTATGGAGCGCCATTGCAAAAATGCAGATGCAATTGCTCATTTTCTTAATAAATCGGATAAAGTGGAGTTTGTTAATTACCCCACTTTGGATGGAAACAAATATAAATCTCTGGCAGATAAATATTTGCCCAAGGGTGCAAGCGGGGTTATCTCGTTTTCAATTAAAGGGGGGCGAGATAATGCAGTGAAATTTATGGATGCTCTCAAACTGGCGTCTATCGTAGTGCATGTCGCCGATATTCGTACCTGTGTTCTACACCCTGCAAGCTCCACTCACCGACAGCTCACCGATGAGCAATTGGTTGGAGCGGGTATTACACCCGGCTTAATTCGACTTTCGGTAGGTCTCGAAAATATTGATGATATTTTAGAAGATATTCAGGCAGGGCTCGATGCAGTTAAATAGCATAAAAGAAAGGCATCTTGAAAAAAGATGCCTTTCTTTTATTTGTGCAGTCTTAATGTTGCTACAATCGGGAAGTGGTCTGACGGATATCTGCCATTTTCATTAGAACGATCGACATATGCGTCTAGTACCTCAAATTCATCAGATACAAAAATATAGTCAATGGGAGCACGATCAATTAGCCATGCAAGCAACCCTTTTTTATTAAAGCCATGATGAGTATTTTTTATGCTGCCTGGATTACAATAAGAATAAACATCGGTAAGATGTACATTATCGTAAGGGTGATGGTTCTCACGCAGTATGCGAATGGGTTTGCTTGTAGGCCTTGCATTCATATCACCCATTAAAATTGTGGGCATAGGGCTTTTTTGGTTTAATTCACTCATTGTGCGCAAAATAATGTTAACACCTAATACTCTTGCCATACCACAGATATGATCAAAATGTGTGTTAAATACACGTATGCTCTGATTGAGCGATTTTACATTCACTTCGGCTACAGTACAAATACGAGGAAAAAAAGCATAATAAGCACGACTGACATCGTCTATAGTTTTATTTGACAGCCAAAAAGTTTTGTAAAAATCAACATCTGCATTATCGTTTTTTATAATTATATCAGAGTGTTCGTCACTGTTGGGCTTTGCTCCTTTGTAACGTCCCCATCCCAATACGGTATAGTTGGTTAGTAGGTTTTGCACATCAATACGCATCTTGGGCAAAAGTTCTTGCACACCTATAATCGTTGCACCCGAATCTTTAATCAGCTTCATAGCTAAATCTTTGCGCAAATCCCAGCGGTTTGATTTGTCGTGTTTAAAATCCGCACGAAGATTAAATGATATTATTTTAATACAATCAGTCAAAGATTGTCACCTCATTGTAATTCATACACAAGTATCCTAACATGGCGTTAAAAATAAGTAAAGGTGTTTGAATCTTATTTAAGAAAAAATTAAGAAATTGAACAATTACGATATAAACTCCAAATACTTTATCGCTAATTTTAGATTGTAAGATAGTAAATTATAATATTTTATGTTAAAATTAGTTTCATAGAAATAAAAGGTGGGATTTATTTGAAAAAATTTAAATTGATTATCTATTCTGTTATGACTTTATTTGTATTGGGGTATATCTTTTTTGAGGCGCCAACTCTTAACCCTTTGTACGCAGAAGGGGCACTATTTTACTGCGCAGTAATCACTGCTTATATTTTGGTATGGTCATTGCTAAGGTTTGGAACATTTACGTTTGAAAACATTACAAATTCAAAACGCGCATTTAATTATGTGCCCAGTCAAAAATTCCCACGTTGGGTAAAAATACTACTCGCTGCACCTTGGGTATTCTTTGTTGTAATGGTAATTGCATCATCGGTTATAATAAATTGGTCAGCATTTCGTGACCAGCTTGGTCAGGCTGAAATTACAGATTTCAGTAAAGATGTACAACCCGTTGATGTAAACCAAATCCCGATAGTAGATAAAGAGCTTGCCTATAATCTTGCAGATAAAAAACTTGGCGAGAGACAATCACTCGGCAGTCAGGTGGTATTGGGGGAACCTACCATCCAAAGAGTTGACGGAAAATTAATTTGGGCTGTACCTCTTCATCATTCCGGCATATTTAAATGGCTTACCAATTTGCAAGGTACTCCCGGTTATATTACTGTTTCCGCAACTAACGTAAAGGATGTAGATTATGTAGATGGAAAATATGTGAAATATCAAGTGAACTCCTATCTGCTTAACGATGTAAAACGCAAAGTTCGCCTTGCAAAAGCTTTATTTGAAGGAATTACAGATTTTTCGTTTGAACTTGATGACAACGGTCAGCCTTTTTGGGTGGTATCCACCTACAAAAACAAACGTGGCTTTAGTCTGCCCGAAGCTACGGGAGTTATTACACTAAATGCATCTACCGGCGAGACTGTTAGATATAATCTGGATAATATACCGGATTGGGTGGATAGAGTTCAGCCTGAAGATTTTATTATCAATCAAATTGATAACCAAGGTAAATATGTGCATGGTATCTTTAACTTCTCAGATAAAGACAAATTCAAATCATCTCCAGGCCATATGATTGTATACAATAATAACCGCTGTTATTTATTTACGGGCCTTACAAGTGTTGGTCAGGATTCCAGTACAATTGGCTATGTAATGGTAGATATGAAAAATAAATCTACACGTCGGTATGTTATGAACGGTGCGACCGAGACTGCTGCAATGGGCAGCGCCGAAGGTAAAGTTCAGCATTTAGGGTATAAAGCAACTTTCCCACTTATATTGAATATTGGTTCGGAGCCAACCTATTTTACAACATTGAAAGACAAAGAGGGGCTAATAAAGCAATATGCAATGGTATCTGTTACAGATTACTCGATAGTCGGAACCGGAGAAACTATTCCTTTAGCAATTAAAGATTATCAGCAAGGAATGAAAAATGTAGGTATATCACCCAATATTGATGATACTCTTGAAAAAAACTCTGTTACCGGTACTATTCTTCGTATTGCATCTGAATTTGACGGGCAAAGCACAGTCTATAAAGTCATATTACAAGAATATAAAGACCGAATCTATTTGATAGATGCCGCACTCAGTGATGAACTTGCTTTAACAACATCCGGAGATCGTGTAACGATTGATTCGTACAGCGATAAAGGAGCTGGTATACAGGCTGCATCCGGGTTTGATAACCAAGCCTTTTCTCAGAAATAATTTTTCTTCTCACTTTAAAAAAAGTGTCACAGGATAGTGGCACTTTTTCTTTTATAATGCTATAATGCTGTTAGCTTATAAAAGGGGGCATCTACACAATGAAAGAAGACTTTTTTTCCGTTAACTTTCTAATTGCCGTTGCTCTGGTTTTGTCTATAGGCTTGGTAGTTTACAATGCTTTTTTGATGCCTGAATATGCCCCGGTTGCTGTATCGTATATGCCGGAAGAAACTACGAGTAGTTCTTTGTCATCTGCATCGGATAATAGCGGTAAGGGACTAAAAAAGGATCCTGACGCTAAAGTGAGTTTGAATATTGCAACATCAGAGGAACTGCAAACAATTTCAGGGATTGGTCCGGTTATGGCAAAAAAAATACTTCAATACCGTGATAAGGTAGGTGTTATTAACAGCCTTGATGAGTTAATGAATATAGATGGTATAGGTGAAGCTACCTATGACAAAATTGCACCTCATTTTGTATTGGACTAATGGAGGAAAAATATGAATCGATATCGAATACTATCATTATCATTGGCACTTTGCTTACTGCTCGTTTCATGT